>JBEKJP010000192.1:0-34309 GCA_050011155.1 Streptosporangiaceae bacterium | reverse complement strand
GCGGTGCCGGCGGTGCCGGCGGTGCCGGTGGTGCTCGCGGTGCCGGTGCTGTGCCTGGTGCACTCCCGGCGGCCGCAGCGGCCCCGCCGCCCGTGCTCCGTGTGCCCCGGGCCACGTAGCGTGGCCTTGGCCTTGCGTCGTACGAGATGAAACTGGACTTTCAGTGCGCTGGAACGCGATCGATCCGGGGTTTCATCTCGTTCTGGCGGCCCGGGCTGTGGTGCTGGCGGTATTTGCGTGACTGAAGTCCGGTTTCTGGGCCCCGCCACGCCGACCGCCAGCATCAAGCTGACCGGCATTTGCACCTAACTGGGACGCCTTCACATCGCGCCGGTCCGCCACAAGACAGGCTCCTAGTCGCGGGCGGCCTCCTCCCGTTCGAGCGCGCGCGCCAGCGCCCCGAAGCCAGCCTCGGTGCCTGTCATGGTGCCGCTGACCAGCCAGTCGATGAGGAAACCGCGCAAGGCCGCGAGGATCATCTCGGAGACCTCGAGCTTGCGCCGCTCCGGCCAGTGCGGCGGGCAGATGGCCAGCAGGTGCGGCAGGTACTGCTGTGATGCGCCCCGGCCGAGGTCGGCGTAGCGCACCGGGTCGTACATCATCAGCCCGATGGCCTGGTCGAGCACCCGCGACTCCTCGCCCACCAGGGCGGCCCAGACGGCGCGGACCCGCTCCGCCAGCGTCTGCCCTTCCGGTCCGGCGGCGATAGCGGCCAGCGCGTTGCCGATGCGCCTTTGGCGCAGCTGGAAGATGGCCTGCGCGAGCAGGTCGTCGGCTCCGTCGAAATGGTAAAGCAGCACCTTGTGAGTAGTGCCCGCGGCCCGCGCCGCGCGCCGCAGCGAGAAATCCACCAGGCCGTTGACCGCGAGATCGTCGGTCACCCGGCCGAGCAGTTCGCGGCGCCTGGCCTCGCCCCGCGGCGATCCGGCCGACCGCCGGTAACCCGCGCGTTCCGGCGTGCCGTCATCGCCTGGGACGTTCGGAGCGGCATCGGCCATGGTCAGACGGTCTCACAAGCGGACCAGGCGAGGATGCATTACCGTGCACCATAACGGCCTGTGACGTGCCTCTGCGTAGGGGGAGCAGCGCGGACCGTTCGGGCCGCCTCGAGAGGACGCCATGAGCCAGCCGCCGTCGGACCAGGACCGGCCATCGATTTGGCCCTCCGGTGACGAGCCCCCGGCTTGGCCGCCGGTCGGCCAGGAACCGTCCTGGCCGTCAGGTAACCAGGCGCCGCGCGGGTCTTCAGGTAAGCCGCGCGGGTCTTCAGGTAACGAGCCTCCGGCCTGGCCATCCGGACTGAGCCAGGGCCAGCAGCCGTCCTGGCCGTCGGGTGACCAGCCACCCGCCTGGCCCTCGTCAGGCCAGGGCCAATCGCCTCCGGCTTGGGCGCCCGAAGGCCAGCCGCCGCTGTCCAGTCCGGACGCCACCTACGGCTACAGCCGGCGCTCGCCGCGCTTCCGCAGGCGGTTCCCGATTCGTGCCGTCATCGTGCTCGCCCTCCTCATCGCCTTCGGGTTCGCGGTGCGCGGCCTCACCAGCCACCATAAGGCCGCCACGATCACGCCGCCCCCGGCCAGCGTCGGGCTGCATACCGGGCTCCAGGCCCCGGCGGGTACGGTCGGCGCGTCCTTCAGCCTGGACGACGGCGGCGGGGCCAGGTATCAGGTGACGCTGGTGAAGGTGATCGACCCGGCCCGGGGCGCGAACCAGGCCGGCCCGCCGGACAGCGGGAAGCGGTTCGTCGGGCTCGTCTTCAGGATCACGGGTACGGGCGGTGCGCTGCAGGATGAGGACGCCGACAGGGACGCCGTCTTGGTCGGTGCCAACGGGCAAGACTACGCGTCGGATCTGAAAGGCTTCGCCGGATACGGCCACTTCGACGACGGCGTGATCCACCTGTCCGCGGGCCAGACGACGACCGGCGCGGTCGCGTTCCAGGTGCCGGACGGCGTGTCGGTCTCGACGATCCAGTGGACCGCGCTCAGCGGCTTCGGCCCGATGGTCGAGTGGACCGTACCGAGCTAGGACCGTACCGAGCTAGAGACGAGATACCGCGCGGCAGCCACGTCGTCCCGGTGGGGGGTTGGGTACCGGAACGCAGGCTGCCGCGCGGCAGTTTCTCGGGCCGCGCCCGCTTCCTGGCGGGCTCTGCCGTGCTGGCCGGCGCGCTGGCTAACGGGCGCGTTCTCGGCCACAGGCTCAGTGGGTGATTGTCCCGAACGTTACGTCGGACGAATAGATCGCCTGCCACTGGATGCCCCCCGCGGGGTCGGTGGCCGCGACCATGTGGTTGCCGCCTTCGTAGATGCCCACGTGGTACACGTAGCTGTTCGGGTCGGAGTTCACGTGGAAGAACACGAGGTCACCGCCCCAGGCGTGGCTCCTGCTCTCGCGGCGGAAGTACAGGAACTGGTCTTCCGCGATACGCGGGATCGACTTGCCGTAGCGGCCGTATACGTAGCGGGCGAGCCCGCTGCAGTCGAAGCCCGTGCTGGGCGAGCTGCCGCCGTAAACGTAAGGGACTGCCCCTACGAATGATTTCACGTATGAGGATGTCAGCTGATTGAATGACAGCGTATGCGCGCTGGCCATTCCCGGAAAAAACGCCAGAGATATTGCCATCGTTCCGGCGATGGTGCCTACCTTATGTCGCATGGACACAGGCCCGCTCCTTACGATTTGTGGGTTCTGAAATGCACCATGCCAGTCGGCTGGTGCCGCGGGCCGCTTCGTGGTCGCCATGACGGCGCGTTGAGCGCGCGACTGACCCGCGTGACACAGGGAAAACGCCTCATTACGTTATGGATAAGATCCCTGGTGCGGATTCAGCATGCGGCATGATGGCCGGAAAGTCTTGAAAATCGGGAAAATGTTCCAGCTTATGGAACATTTAGCTATGCGCATGCTACATGCTTATCAACTTTCACAGCAGATAACACGATAGTTACTTCAGTATCACAGGGTCGTTACACAGCGTATTGATTACCCGGCATGGATGCCTATCAAACATTGGCGATCGGTAATTTTTATAGCCTCTGAGCTGCAAAAATGCCTTCATAGTGGCTCGTGATAGCCGATTCGAACCTGGGATGCATGCGAGCGAGCCGGCGTCCCAGGCGGCTAGACAGGCCTGCCCGGGCGGCCGTCATCCGCTCCGCCGGACCGAGAGGTACTGTTCACTAATGGTGATGTATATACTACTTTCAGTGACCAATGTCCGAGTTGGGTGACCCGGCGCGCGCCGGGTCTGCTAGGCGGCCGCCGAGGGCCGCGGGGAAGCCGGGCGACCCGTCCGGCCATGCCGGTGATCATGTAGTAGACGCCCTGGCAACTGCTGTATACAGCCGGAAAAGAAAATACAATGGCCGATCATAAGCACTATGGCTACTAAATGTGCGCATAGAGATAACGCACTTGCTTCAGGGGGAACCTGGTCGGGTGTGATCGCGGATAGGGCATTCCCCGGCCCGGGCGCAAAGCCGGGTCCGGGTAAGCATTCAGGTCTTGGGTTGAGTTACCGGTGAGCTGCGTTGCGTGATTGGTTCCGGGCGTAGTTCAGGCGGTTGCCGGGATAGGTGGTATCCAGGGATTTCCGGCGAGCGCGTCGCGGATGGCGGTGAAGACGGCCGCTGATCTTCTGCTGGGTCCTGGATGGCCGCAGGGCCTCTGCGATCTGGCCGGGCCAGATCGCGTCCGGGTAGGACTGGGCGGCGTCCTCGATGTCCCTGAGCAGGTGCGCTGTGCACAACTGGTGGCTGACGCCGGTGAAGTGGTCGTAGTTGACGTACCGGTCGTGCACGATCACGGTGCCGTTTCCTCCCGGGCTGGTCATCGCTGCCCGGCGGCATCGAGGAGTTGCCGCTGTTGCGGGAGATCAGCCGCTCCAGCCGGGCGACCTGCTCCGCCTGCCCGGCAAGCTGAGCCCGCAGGCCGGCGATCACCGCGTCCTTGTCCTCGTTCAGCAGCCCGGGCCGCTCAACCGCCTCCCGCAGCCGCGCGTTCTCCGCGCGCAGCTCAGCGGCCTCAGGCCCATCAGCCGTACCGGGCACACCGGTACTACATCACGGCCGGCCCAGGTAAGCGAACCGGCACCCTCTGCCAGCCAGGCGCGGACGCCTATCGAGTGAATGCGGCGTGAAGCTCGTAGTACGTGCTGTCAGGTACAACTCCAGGCGGGAGATTCGGCTTCAGGATCTCGTTGAAAAACCTCCGGCTGTCCGCCTCGGACTCCCAGATCTCGATGATGCGCGTCCCGCCGGCTGGACTCGGACCTCCGGCGTGGGACATGAAGCCGTCCGCCGAACGCAACACCGGCATCAGCTGCTCCAGCATCGAGGCATAAGTCCCCGCGTCGAGGTCCGGTTGTTCAAAAATTGCGAGTACAGGCATCGGTCCGCGTCCTCTCGTATCAGCGCTCCCGGCGAGCGCCCCTCGCAGGGTAGACGTACCGCCGCGGCGCGACTCATCCGCCCACCGCCAAGCAAGGCCAGGCGGCCCCGTGCCCAATGAGCACGTCGCATGGGGATCTGAATGCTTACGGGTCCGGTCTTGAGCAGGCAGATCCCGGCCACCGGCTGAGCACCTCGGAAACCTCCCGGCCGCAGCCCGAATAGACTAGCCGGGTGATGGAGATCGGCACCGGGCGACTGATCTTGCGGGGCTGGCGGGAGTCCGATCTCCAGCCGTGGGCGGCGATGAACGCCGATCCGGAAGTGCGGCGGTACCTCGGCCCGCTGCTGACCCCGGAGCAGGCCGAGGCCTGGGTCCTGAACTTCCAGGATGACCTGGTCCGCCGTGGCTTCGGCTTCTGGGCCGTGGAGGTCCGCTCGTCCGGTGAGTTCATCGGCTTCACCGGGCTGGGCATCCTGGACGACGAGATGCCGGTCGCGGGCAGTGTCGAGGTCGCCTGGCGGCTGGCTCGCCCGGCCTGGGGAAACGGTTACGCCACCGAGGCCGCGCGCGCGGTGCTGGAGTACAGCTTCGGTCCGCTGGGGCTGCTGGAGATCGTCGCCGTCACCATGGCCGAGAACCTGCGCTCGCGGGCCGTGATGGAGCGGATCGGGATGAGCCGCGATCCCGCCGAGGACTTCGACGACCCGGACGTGGAGGAAAGCCCGCTCCGCCATCACGTGGTGTACCGGAAGCGACAGGATCCATGGTGACCGAAGGCGCCGGGGGCGGTGTATCCGGGCCGAACCCGGCGTCGAGCCGGGCGGCGACTCGGCGGCCGAGTCGCTGCATGGGCGCCTCGATGAAGCGGTGGGTCAGGCCGCAGCAGACCAGCAGGACCGTGACGAACACCGCGACCAGCAGTAGTTCCATCGGCACGAAGTTCTCGTTCTGGGTAAACGGCACGCTGGCGTAGGCCTCGATCAGCGCCGGGTGCAGCAGGTACACCGAGTAGCTGACCAGGCCGAGCCAGGCCAGCGCGCGCGGTACCTTCCGGTGGCGGCACAGCATGGCCACCGCGAACGTCAGCCCGGCGAGTTCGAGCGAGTTCAGCGACTTGGCGATGGCCGCCGGGTTCTCCGCCTGCGGTGAAGTATGCAGCTGCGCGGCCACCAGTACGAAGCCGAACACCAGGATCACTACGTAGCGGGCGCGGCGCCAGGGGTACGCGCCCGTCTCGGCCCGGTACAGCATGGTGCCGGTGAACATCAGCGCGAAGATGGCGAAGCTCTCCCAGGGCGCCGCGTACCCGCTGTTGAACATGACGACCACCAGGCCGGCCGCCGCGGCCAGGGCGGCGCCCGCGGTCCTCGACCGTCCCCGGCCCGCCAGCACGAGCACCAGCCCGAGCAGGATCAGGCTGTCGGTGATCGTCACCACCACGCCCGGGGTGGACAGGTCGAAGGACAGCGACCCGGGCTTCAGGACCCGGCCGAGCGCCAGCGCGGCCACCGCGAATACCAGCGCGTACCGGCTGCTGCGCCGGTGCACGCCGCCCAGGAACAGCGCGGTCAGCAGCAGGTAGAAGACCATCTCGTAGGCCAGCGACCAGACCACGTTGGGGAGCGTCGGTGCCCACAGCACGCTCTGCAGCATGAACACGTCCGCGAACGACGCGGTGACGGTATCGGTGTCCATGCCGGACAGCGAGCCGATGCCGCTGGCCCACAGCACGATCATGGCCCCGACCGCGAACAGGTAGAGCGGGTAGAGGCGGAAGACGCGGCCCACCCAGAAACCGCGCACGGTGCCCTTGCGCTCCAGCGACGCGGGCACGATATAACCGCTGACGAGGAAGAAGACGAAGACGCCGTACTGGCCGGGATCGAACCACTGGTAGACCGAGTCCCTGACCGGCTGCAGCACGGAGTAGGTCAGGTGGTCGAAGACCACGCACAAGGCGGCGATCCCGCGCAGCGCGTCCAGCCAGGCGAGCCGCTGAGGGGCTGGTTGCGATGGTGGTGCTGATCCGGCCACAGCGTCAGGCACGGAGGGCGAGGGTATCCGGCGAGCCTGAGTAACCAGGGCTTTTGTTTGTGTGCCCGCTGGGAAACTTGTGCGAGTGCTGAGGAGAAGGAAAGGGCGGTGCTCGATGCTGATCTTCGGCTACCGGGTCCGCGACGACGGGCTCGGCGGGTGGGCCAGGCTGCTGGTGCCCCCCGGCGGAACCGGCACGATGATCGCGCTGCAGACCAGCGAGACGCCGCCCGACGAGTACCCGCGGCACCACTTGGACCTGCACGTCGCCAGCGCTGCTGAGCAGGAGGCCGAAGCCCGTCGCCTGGTGTCCCTGGGCGCCCGGCGAGTCGACTGGGACCGCTTCCCCCACGACCCCGACTTCATCGTGCTCGCCGACACCGAAGGCAACCGCTTCTGCATCGTCGACCTCGGCCACGACTACGGCTAGAACGCCATGCCGCTGGCCTCACCATCCCGCCCTGGCAGCCGGCGGTACTGCACCGGTGGCTGCCGGGCAGATCGTCATGCGGGAGAACGGAAGGATCGCGGTGGGGCGCCACGGAGCCGGGGCAAGCCAGGACGGCTAGCCCGGGGAGGTCGCGGGCTCGGGCATGGGCTGGCCGGGGCGGTACATCTGCGGCGGCTTGATGCCCGCGGCCTGCCCGCCGTCGATCGGCAGCACGGTCCCGGTGACGAACGAGGACTGGCTCGAGCACAGCCACAGCACAACCCGGGCGACCTCGGCAACGCTGCCGACGCGCCGCATCGGCGTGGCCAGCGCCGCCCCGCGCTGGGCCTGCGGACCGGCCGCCTCGAGGTGGTGGGTCAGGATCGGGCCCGGCGCCACCACGTTGACCCGGATGCCCTGGTCGGCGTAGTCGAGGGCGGCGACCTTGGTCAGCCCGATGATCGCGGCCTTGCCCGCGACGTAGGCCGCCAGGTTGGCGACGCCGGTCAGCCCGGCCAGCGAGGCCATGTTCACGATGGCGCCTCCGCCGCTGGCCAGCATGGCCGGGACCTGGTACTTCATGCCCAGGAAGGTGCCGCGGACGGTGGTGACGATGCCCAGGTCGAACTCGTCCGGGTCGATGTCCGCCAGCGGCGCCGGCAGCGGGCCCGCGTTGGCGTTGTTGAACGCCGCGTCGAGCCGGCCGAACGCCGCCACGGTCTGCTCGACCAGGCGGCGCACCGACCCGGCGTCGGTGACGTCGGTGCCGACCGCGAGCGCCCGCCCGCCGCGCGCCTCGATACGGCCGGCCACCGCTCGCAGCGCGGCCGTGTCGCGCGCGGCGAGCACGACCGCGGCCCCCGCCGCGGCGAACTCCTCGGCCGTGGCCGCGCCGATGCCCTTGCTCGCCCCGGCCACCAGTGCTACCCGCCCGTCCATCGGCCGATCGTGATCGTTCATAAAACACCTTCCCCGTAGATTGTTAGATATCAAAGCATACGATATCTAACGATTAGATGGTTACCACAGGGTGCTAACCTGCGCTCATGTCCCGTCCGCCGCTGAGCCCGCTACCGGGCCCGCCGCTGAGGCCGCCGCTGGGCCGGCACCTGGCCAGCGTCTCCCGGGTTGTCAGCCGTGCCTTCGACGAGGTCCTGGCCGAGGCGGGCGGGTCGTTGCCGGTCTGGCTGGTGCTGATCTCGCTGAAGAGCGGACAGCGGGCCAGCCAGCGTGAGCTGGCCGAGGCGGTCGGGGTGCAGGGCGCCACGCTCACCCACCACCTGAACGCGATGGAATCGGCCGGCCTGGTGACGCGGCGTCGCGACCCGGCTAACCGCCGGCTGCACCTGGTCGAGCTGACCCCGGCGGGCGACGCGCTCTTCCTCCGGCTGCGCGCCGCCGCCACGGCCTTCGACCGGCGGCTGCGGGCCGGACTGGCCGATAACGAGCTCGGCCAGCTCGAAACCCTGCTGACCCGGCTCCGCGACAACGCGGCGGCCCCGGATCCGGAGAATAAGGAATCAGGCGGCTGACCGGAGGGCGGCCAGGTCCACGCCGGGCCAGTCCAGCAGGCCGGCCTGGCCCGCCTCGGTCACGGTGACGATGCGGCTGGCTTCCCTGGTGGCGATCCAGCCTCGCTCGAGCAGGGTCCGGTCAGCGCCGCACCCAGGCTGCCGGCCAGGTGGAAGCGGCGCTCGCTCCAGTCCCGGCAGGGCCGCAGCAGCGGCCGGGTCCGCCGGTCGAGCTGGTCCACCTCGATGCCGAAGCGGCCGAACTCGGCCGCCCCGCGCGGTCCCAGCACGTAGCCGCCGTCCTGCTCGCGGATCATGCCCTTCGTGGCGCTGTCCCCGCTGGCCACGCTGCTGCTGGTGCTCGGGCCGCGGTCGCTGCCCATGATCGCCGCCGGACGGGCCCTGGGCGGCCTGTGCTCGGGCGTGGTGTTCGGCTCCGCCACCGCGTGGGTGCAGGAAGTGTCACCCGGCGAAGGAAGCAGTGCCCGCCGGGCGGGCCGCGGGAGCCCGGGCACCCGGCCGCGCGCCGGCGGTGGCCGCCGGCCGCGGTCCGCACCGCGCGGTTCTGGCTGGCGGTCGCGCCCGCCAGCCCGCTGGTGTTCGGCTCGGTGGCGCTGGCCATCGTGGTCCTGCCGGAGGAGGTCACCACCGCCGGGTCGCTGTCCGCCGGGTTCGCCGGGCTGATGACGGCGCTGTCGTTCGCGGCCGGGGTGGCGGTCCAGCCAGTCGTTCGCGGCCCCGGACGAGCGGGGCGCGGTCATCGCCTGCTACTACGTCCTGGCCTACCTGGGCTTCGCGGCGCCGTACCTCGCCGCCGGGCTCGGCGCGGCGGCCGGGAAAGCAGGCGCGTTCACCGCGCTGACCGCGATCATCGCCGGGCTCGCGCTGTGGACGGCCGGATACGCCGCCCATTTGCGCCGGCTAGCGCGGAAGGCGGAAGCTGACATAAACGTCACCCGCCCGGCCCAGGATTGCAATTTCGTGTCACGCTGAGTAACACGCCACCCGTTCGGCATGATTTAAATCATTTTCATACCGAACGTGCCGCGGTCCCCGCCCCGCCTCCCACACCCCGCCTGGCCGGGCGATACTCTCGGCGCGTTCCGCCGAGCACAAGGCGTTCCATTCCGGTCCCTTGTGTTCCACAATCAAGGTCGTATTTCGGTTTTCCGCCAAGCGTTGACGGCCGCCCGTTTTCCCAGTATTTCTTGCTGGAAGACCGATATTCTCTGGGACGGGGCAAGGACGGGGAATCGCCACCGGGATCCGGCTGCGGCAGGGCGGTGGGGAGGGAGTACGCGATGGCGGGGCTGCCGCTCGTCGGTGACGAGTTTGCCGGTTACCGGGTGCGCGCGGTGCTCGGCCGCGGCGGGATGAGCGTCGTCTACCAGGCGGAGAACCTCCGCCTGAGCAGCGTCATCGCGCTGAAGGTGCTGGCCCCGGAGCTTGCCTCCGACGACGTCTTCCGGGCCCGGTTCCTGGAGGAATCGCGGATCGCCGCCTCGCTGAACCACCCGAACGTGATCCCCATCTACGACATGGGCTCCCAGGACGACCTGCTGTACATCGCGATGCGGTACGTCTCGGGCACCGACATGCGGCAGATGATCAAGAAGCGCGGCCGGATCCTGCCCGCCTCCGCCCTGTTCCTGGTCGGGCAGGCCGCGCGGGCGCTCGACGCGGCGCACCGCAAGGGCCTGGTGCACCGGGACGTGAAGCCGGGAAACCTGCTGATCGAGCGGGGTTCCGACGACGCCGATCCGGACCACGTGTACCTGGCGGACTTCGGCATCACCAAGCACGCCATGTCCCGCAGCGGGCTGACCTCGACCGGCCAGTTCCTGGGCACGATCGACTACGTGGCGCCGGAGCAGATCCGGGGCACCTCGGTGCTGGGCCTGGCCGACCAGTACTCGCTGGGCTGCGTGCTGTACGAGTGCCTGACCGGCCGGGTCCCGTTCGAGAAGGACCTGGACGCCGCGATCATCTGGGCGCATGTCGAGGAGACGCCCACGATGCCCACGGTCCTGCGGCCCGAACTGCCGCCCGAGATCGACGAGGTCTTCGGCCGGGTGCTGGCCAAGCGCCCCGACGAGCGCTACGGCAGCTGCCGGGAGTTCGTCGAGGCCGCCCGGATGGCCCTGGGCATCCTCGGGCCGGGCACCGAATCGTCGTATGCCTACGGCGTCACGGCCGACCCGCGGACCAGGCCCCGGGGCATTACGCCCGTCTCCCGGCCCAGCGTCCCGCCGGACCAGTTCTCCTGGAGCGGCCGGATCAGCCAGCCGTCCGCTCCCGACCCGGTGGCGCCAGGCGCGCGACCGCACGGCACCCTCACCTCGCACCGGCGCGAGCAGAGCGCACCGGATCAGGGTGGCCCCGGGCCCCGTGACCAGCCGGCTGGCGCCACGCCACCGCCGTCGGCCGGGCCGGGGGAACCGCGCTGGTACCGCCAGCCGCGCTGGATCGCCGCGCTGGCCGCCGTGGTCCTGATCCTGGCCGGGGTCGGTACCTGGGCCGGGCTGAGCGGGTCCGGGTCGCACAAGAACGTCGCGGCGCCGTCCATGTCCCCGAAGCCCAAGCCGAAGACGAGCGCCTTGATGGCCGCGCTCACGCTGGCGAACACGAGCGCCGAAGCGACGGGCAAGCTGCCGCCCTCCACCTGCAAGCAAGGCGTCTCCACCGTGGTGACCTGCACCGCCCCGGCGCCCGGCATCACCGGGGCCGTCTTCCAGACCTTCCAGAACCAGCGGGCGCTGTACACCGCGTACATGGCCAAGGTCGCCTCGCTCAACACCGGGAACCAGTTCAAGCAGAACTTCAAAGACTGCGAATCCCAGGACACCTACGGCGAGATCGGCTGGAACCACCAGTTCCAGCACACCAGCAAGTACACCGTCGCCCAGATGATCACCGGGAGCATCACCGACGACCAGGCCGCGGGCCGCGTGTTCTGCAACTACACCCAGGGCCTGGAGTACATGGTCTGGACCCAGAACGACGGCCACCTGCTGGGCTACGTGGCCGGCCCGGTGCACACCGACGTGTGGAACTGGTGGGTCGCGGTCCACCACAACATCGGCATCGGCGGCTCGCCGATGAACATGCAGCTGCCGGGCACGTCCCCGTCCGCGTCCCCGTCCGCGTCCATGAGCGCGATGGGCGGCTGATCCGGGGTCTGGTAGTCGGCGATGGCCTGCCGGTGGTGGCCCTGGTATGTCGACGGCAGCGGTTATCTCTGGCAGTTGGGGCACCAGAACCTCGGCCGTTCTTGGCCGGATGGGCCTTGCTGGCCCTTCCGGATGGGTGTCCCGCAGCGTCGGCATGGTCGTCCAGCGCGACCGTAGGCCCAATTCTCCTGCCCTGGTCGTGTGTCCCCAGTGGTGACGTGTCCAGGCCGCTCTTTGTTGGCGTCGAGCAGTCGTCCGCCACGGGTCGATCCCGCGCAGGAACAGCATTTCTGTAGCAAAAATTAGCCCTGCCCCGGCCAGGTTCCGCTGGTCGAGCAGGGCCTCGCCGATGGGCCGGTCCGGAGTGCCGGCCAGTCGCCGCACCGCCTCGGCGCCGTCCCAGTCCGGGCCGAGGAGATCGGGCCCCAGGTGACCGACGACCCGCGACTCCTCGCTGGTACGGATCAGCTCGACCACGCCGAGCTGGTATCCGATCGCCTGCCACTCCTCGTTGGCCAGCAGCAGCCTTATCTGATGGCTGTCCCGGACCCGCTCCGCGGCCGGCCGGACCCGCCAGCTGCCGTCCATCCGCAGGTGGGTGTGAACGGTGAGGCCGTTCTTGGTCCTGGTCAGCAGGTGCTTGCCGCGGGAGGCGGTCTCGGTCACCACGTCGCCGGCCAGGCTGGCGGTGGCCAGCCGGGGGACCCGGAAGTCACTGCGGGTCAGCACCCGTCCCGCCAGCGCCTCGTGCAGGCGGCGGGCAGTCTGCCAGACGACGTCTCCTTCGGGCATGGCCCCAGTCTGCTCGGTTAACGCTGATGCGTTAACCGTTGGTAGTCGTCCCTGGGGTCGTACGGGGCGCGGTGGCCGTTGCCGCGGGACCCCCCGCCCTGGTGAACACCGCCCTGGTGACCCCCGCCCTGGTGGCCACCGCCCGGCTGCCCCCCGTTCTGGGTGCCACCGGAGCTTTGGTAACCGCCGGGCTGGTGCCCGCGGCCCTGCTGGCCGTTCCCCGTGTACGCGCCGGCCGGATAGCTCCCGCTCGGCTGGCGCGTGTCCGGCGAGAAGGACGGACGGGGTGGCTGGGGGCGCTCGCCGGTGCCGCCGGGCCGGGCATGGCTGCGGGCGCCCGGCCGTCTCGGCTGGTCCGCCTGGTCCGCCTGGCTCCCGCCGCCGTATCCGTAGTTCTCCCCGTACGCCGGGGTGTTCATCATCTGGGTCGCCGAGGCCGCGTCGTCGTAGGAGGTCCCGGCGGGCGGCCCCGCCGGCGGGGCCGCCGGCGGATAAGGGCCGGCCTGGCCGTACGGCGGCGGGTTAGCCGGTCCCCGGCCCGCCCCGCTGCCGGCGTCATGGCGGCTCCTGGGCACGTCTTGCTGGTCCCGTGGCCGCAGGGAGGACCGGCCGTCGACCGGCCCGCGTGACCGCAGCGAGTAGGACGCGCTCGTCAGCGGATCCTCGTTGGTGCTGGCCGGCCGCGGTCGGCGCGCCGTCTCGCTGGGCGGGGCGGGCGGGGCGGGCGGGGTGGAGGCTGCTCGCGGCTGGCCCGGGGGCGGCGGGGCGGCGGGTGGCGCGGCGGCGGGCGGCGCCATGCTCTTGACCGGCTGGGTCGCCGCGTACGCGGGCTGGACCACGGTACGTTCGGCCGACGCCGGGTCAGGCCCGGTCCGGGGGCCGGGATACGCTCCGTACCCCGCGGACCGCCGGCCCTGGCCGGCGCCCCGGTCGCCCCGCCCGCGGTCGGCCCGAGCCTGGTCCGGGCGGTTCTGGTCAGCGCCGTCGCGGGCACCGGGGGCCTGAGCGCCCGGCGAGGCCGCCGCTGACCCGGTGTCGAGAAGGCGGCTCCTGGGGCCGGCTTCCTGCTGGGCGGTTCGCGCGGTCGTGGCGAGGGGCTTGTCCGACGCCATGTCATCCCAGAACTGCTCGTCGCTCACCCCGCCGAACGTCTCGGCCGGCCACAGTTCCTCGTCGATGTCCGCGCCCTTGCGGAAGCCCACCCGCCGGCGCTGCTTGGCGTCCCTGAACGTGTCCAGGCCAGGCTCGGCCCAGGCTGGCCCAGCCGCGCCGGCCCGGGCCGCATTGGTGTGGTCCGCGCGCAGTCCCGGGTCGATGGCCGTGGCGTCGCCTGGCCATCCGTCGCGGGGCCAGGCGTCGCCGGGCTGCGGTTCGCCGGGCTGCGGGTCGTCGGGGTCGCTCGGGGCAGCGGGCCATGATTCGGTCAGCGGAGTGGTCCGCGCCGCGGCCGGACGGCTGCTCGTGGTGGTGCGGGCGGGACCCGAGGCCCGGAGGGAGAACTCCGTCTGACCGGACCTGGCCGCCCCGCCGGGGCGGCCCGACGGATGCCTGACGGCTCCCGCGCGGCCGGACGCGGCGCCGACACGGCCCGCTCCTGCCGGTCTGAGCCGCTTACCGCCACGCTTACCTGAGCGGACGAAATAGAAGGCGGCCAGGATGCCGGCAATTACGGCAACGGCCAGTCCCGCGACCAGAAACATGGTCTCCATCCAGATGCCCGGGCCTGGTGGACGACGCCCAGCGAGGCGCACGCGGTCAGTGACGCGCGCCTTCCCTCGTGTCGCGAGCGCCGTGAACCCGCTTGATCATCGATTGTTGCTTACCGGCGGGTGGCCTGTCACAGGTTTGAAAAAGTTGCAGGATCGTCGATTACGAAACGTATCCACCTGATCACGGACCAGTGGATACCACTATTCTCCCGCGTCCGATTGTGGCCGCGGCGATGGCACGCCATACGGACTCGAGCGGAGCCCCGTTCGGCAGGTTGAGCGTCTTGCTCAGCGCGTAAACGGTAAAGCGGTACGAGTGCCGGCCGGACCCGGGGCACGGGGCATCATACTTCGAGGTACCGGCGCTGTTCATCGCCTGGCGCGCGCCGGTGGGCAGCGAGTCTTCCTGGATGTCAGTGGCGCTGGGATTGATATCGAAAACCAGCCAGTAAATGAACGGCGTGATCGGCGCCGAGGAGTCGTCGACAATTAGCGCGAGGCTCTTGGTGCCCGTCGGCTCCGCCGACCAGTTAAGCGGCGGGTTGATTTTCTCGCCATGGCAGGTATAGCGCTGGGCCAGCGTTCCCGAGATGAACGCCTCGCTTTTCACCGGCATCGAGCTCGGTGCCACCGGCGCACCGTAGCCGGCGGTGCCGCAGCCGGCCATGGCCAGGACCGCCGCCACCACCGCTCCGGTCCCGAAGACCCCAAGGGCCCCGCGCCCGCGCCGCGGGCGCGACCTCCCGCGGCGGATCCGGTAGCCTGCCGTCACCTTCTCGCCTCTCTTTGCCGACGGTTGATATTAGAGCCTGCCCGTTAGGAAGCGTAGGGTGAAGCGGCGAGTTGAATGACCACCGAGCGGCTGGCTCCGGACACGGCTATCAGCGCGGGCAGATGCCTAACGCGCTGCGTATCGGGCTACTTGGCCCGCCGCAGGTACGAGACGAGACGGGACGCCCGGTCCCGGTCGGTCAGCGGATACGCCACAGGTAGGCGCTGCCGTTGGTGCCGCTGGTGGCCAGCGTCTTGCCGTCCGGGCTGAACGCGATGGAGGTGACCGGGTTGCGGTCTTTCCCGCCGAACGCCGGAGCGAGCGTTCCTCCCGGATTGGCCAGGACGGCGACCAGCGTCCTGGTGTGGAGATTCCACAGGTAGGTCTTGCCGTTGTAGTCCCCGGTGGCCAGCATCTCGCCGTCCGGGCTGAACGCCGCGTCTGTGACTCCGGAGCTGTCTGGGTCAGTGAACGTGGTGGTGAGGCGTTTCCTGGTGGCGGTGTCCCATAGGGAGGTTTTCCCGTTCAGTCCGCTGATCGCGATCATCTTGCCGTCCGGGCTGAAAGTCACCGAGAGGACAGGCGAACGGCCGGGGTTGGCAAGGGTGGCGTAAATCCGGTTGGCGGCCAGGCTCCACAGGTAGACCTCGTCCCTGGCCCCGCTGTTCAGGAGCGTGACGAGGGTGCGGCTGTCGGGGCTGATGGCCAGACCGTAGCTATACGGGTCTGCTGATTTGCCGATGTCGTTGGTCTGTTGCCTGGTGATCAAGTTCCATAGGTAGACGACGCCTGTGGTGTCCTCGGCGGCGAGCACTTTCCCGTCCGGACTGAAGACCACGGCAGCGATCGTCGCATGAATGTTGCCCAGGTCGGCGCCCCGTTTCCCGGTGGTCGCATTCCAGAAGTAGAGGCTGCTCTCGCCGGTGCCGCTGGCCGCGGCCAGTACCTTGCCGTCCGGGCTGAACGCCTCGCCGCTGCCGCCGACCCCGGCCAGGGTGAGGGTCCGGTTACGGGTGGCCACGTTCCACAGGTAGGTCGTACCGGACAATTCCGATGCGGTTACCGAACCAGTCTGGGAGCCTCCGGTACCGGTCGTCATCCCGGTGACGAGCGTCCGGCCGTCCGGGCTGAACATGGCAGCGGACACGTACTGCCAGTGTCCCGGCGTCCTGGGTGCGGTGACTGCGGCGATGCGGCTGAACAGCGGCGGGACGGCGGGCGCGGGCCGGGCATGATGAGCCGGGGCTGCCAGCGCGGCGGCCGTCACGGCGGCGGCCGCGCCGACGAATCCGGCCAGCGCGATCGGGATGTACCGGCGGCGCGGCTTCCTTCGCCCGGCCCGGTGTCCCCGGGTTCCCCGGACCGTGTTCGCGGTCACCGCGGCGATGCGGGACATGGCCGCCTCGCGGGCGGGCTCGGTTGCCCCGTGAACCAGAGCAGCCATGCTGGCCGTGGGGGTCGGGCCGTTCGCCATATCCGGGGTGGCCGGCCGGACCGCTCCGTTCCCGCCGCCTGCCGCGGGCGTGGCACCGGAGCCCAGATGATAAGGGGCCAGGCCGAGCGCTTCCCGGAGCGCGTCAGCGAACTGCTGGCAGCTCGCGTACCGGTCCTGCGGTGCCTTCGCCAGCGCCCTGGCCAGCACCTGGTTCACGGCCGGGGGCAGGTCCGGCCGGACAGCGGTCACCGGTGGGGGCGGGCTGTTCAGGTGGGCCCAGACCGTCGCCCAGCCCTCGTCGCGGGCGAAGATCACCGTGCCGGTCAGCAACTCGAAAGCTGCGCACGCCAGCGCGTACTGATCCGCCCGGCCGTCAACGGGCAGCCCCTCGATCTGCTCCGGTGCGATGTAATCCGGTGTGCCCAGGAACTGGCCAGAGGCGGTCATCCGGCCCGACTGCACTCCCTTGCTGAGCCCGAAGTCCGACAGGTAGACGTGATCAGGCCGGCCAGGATGGGTGTCCAGCAGCATGTTCGCTGGCTTGACGTCCCGGTGCACCAGTCCGGCGGCGTGCGCGGCATCGAGCGCGGACGCCACCGGGGAGATGAACGACGCGGCCCTGGCCGCCGGCAGCGGGCCCTCCCGGCGCAGCAGGGAGCCGACGTCTCCGCCGCCCACGAACCGCATCGCGATGAAGAGCACGCCGTCGGCCTCGCCGGCTTCGTAGACCGGGATGATGTGCGGATGGTCGACCGCGGCCGCCGCCCGTGACTCCCGGGTGAAGCGCTGGCGGAACAGCGCATCGGTGGCCATCGCGGGAGCCATGACCTTCAGCGCCGCCAGGCGGCCTAGGCGCTCATCACGAGCCCGGTACACCACGGCCATCCCGCCGGCACCAATCTGCTCTTCCAGCCGGTAACCCGCTACCCGGGATCCCAGCCTGAGGACGGCTGCCGGATCACCGCGATACTCCGGCGGGTCCTGGATCACCAATGCCTCCACCCGTTCCTGGGCCGCCCCGGTACCCATGGTTCCGCCCGGCGGGGAGCCGGTGCGGCAAAACACGGATATTCGGCACAGCAAAGGACCAGCCGCCGGTAATGGCTTCGAATCGGGAGCTCCCTGACGCCCCTATTATCTGGTTAGCATTGGGAGCCGGGCGGCGCAGCTTCGGCCTGGCAGCGGCTAGTGGTCGAGGCCGTAGGCTTCCGGCTATCTCTGGGCAGGAGCGACCCCATGGGGATCCCGTCTTCTCGTGATGCAGCCGCCCCGGCGGTCACGTTGCTGCGCGGACGCGTCAGCGAGATGTCACGTGTGGGCGATTTGATCGCGAGCGCCGCAGCCGGCGCTGGCGGGATGGTCATAGTCGAGGGCGCGGCCGGGATCGGCAAGACGCGGGTGCTGGCGGAAGGGTGCGCCAGAGCTCGCGCCGCCGGCCTGCTCGTGGCGAGCGGCTCAGCCGATGAGCTTGACCAGGTGACGCCCTGGCGGGCATTGCTCCGGGCATTTGGTGCCACTGAGCCGCCGCTGCTCCCGGGATCTGACTTCACCAAGCTGGCGGGTCTTGCCGATCAGCGGTTGTCCGCGGTGGACGAGATGCGGGCGGCGCTGGAGGCAGCCAGTTCCCGGCAGCCGGTCTTCATCGCTCTTGACGATCTCCAATGGGCGGACCTGTCGACGCTGCTGGCGCTGGGGTCGCTGCCTTTGGCCCTGTTCTCCTACCCGGTCGCCTGGCTGCTCGCGCGACGTCCCTGGCCGGTGCCCGCGCCGTTGGACCGAGTGCTTGAGCGGCTCGTCGAGGCCGGCGCTAACCGGGTGCACCTGGGCCCGCTGAGCGGAGCGGAGGCGACTGCGCTCGTCCGTGACCTTGCTGAGACCGACCGCACGGCAGATCTCAGTCGGCTGCTCGCCCAGGCTGAGGGAAACCCGTTTTACCTCATCGAGCTGATGAAAGCCAGTGTCTTTCCGCGAGCTGCGGACACAAGCGCCGTGCAGGCCGAGGTGCCGTCCGACGTGCGCAGCGCGCTGCGACAGCATCTGCGACCGCTGTCCCGCGCTGGGCGGCAATTGCTCGACGTGGCCTCGGTGCTCGGCCGGGAGTTCTCGGTGGCCGAGCTGGCGGCCATGACTGGCCAGCCCGCGAGCCAGCTGCTGGCTCCGGTCGAGGAAACACTGCAGGCTGAGTTCCTGGTGGAGGCCTCCGGTGGGTTGGCTTTCCGCCATGATCTGCTCCGTCAGGCGGTGTACGAAAACTTGCCCGCCTCGGCGCGGGTAGCGCTGCACCGGGATGCGGCCGACGCGCTGCGCCGAACCGGTGCGCCGGTCATCCGAATCGCGGGCCAGCTGGCAATCGGGGCCCGGCCGGGGGACGAAGAGGCGGTTACCGCTCTGCTGGCAGCGGCGACTCAGCTACTCGGCTCCTCTCCCAAGGCAGCCGCGGACATGTCGCTGACCGCCCTGAACATGCTGGACGACGCCGACGATCGTCGGCCTGACGCCCTGCTCACAGCGGTACACGCGCTGTCGCTTTCCGGATGCGGGGCTGACGCATTCGCCTTGGCGGAACACCATCTCGCCGAGCGCACGCTGCCTATCCAGGTCGAGGCTGAGCTGCAGCTCGAGCTGCGCGAGGCGTGGGCGTTCGACCGCCAGCAGGCCTACCCCTCCGCGCTGCCCCTGCACGTGCGGACCGATCCGAGGGTCGCCCCGGCCGTCCTCGCGACCGCGGTGGCCTGCGAGCAGGTTAACGCGATCTGGGAGGGTCACGGCGACGATGCCGACAGGGCATTCGATTTTGCTATTCAATCACTGGGCACTGAAGGCCGTTCGTTCGATTTTACCACCATCACCTACCTTCGGGTGCTCAACTCCATGCTCCGCGGACGCATGGCCGAGGCACTGCAGCGGGCCGAAGCCGGGATCGCGGTGGCCCGGCAGCGCGAGCAGCCGCGCAGTTCCGGTATCCACGAGACCATCGTCGCCGTGGCGCTCGGGGTGAACGGCCGGTACCGGGAGGCCTTGGCGATGTTGCAGACGGCCGTGGCGGCGGCCGAAGCGGCCGGGCGGGCGGACTTCCTGGTGCACTGCCAGTGGTTGCGGGCCTCGTTTCTGCTGCAACAGGGCCAGCTCGACGACGCCCGCGGCGAGGCTCGCACCGCGGTCGCGACGGCGGAGCAGCTCAACTACGTCGGGCACCGCTCGCACGCTCTGACGGTTCTCGCCGAGGCAGCGCTACGCCGAGGCGACGCGAAGGCTGCGTACTCAGCACTCAGCCAGTTCGGCTCGCAGGAGGAGACTGGACTGCTCTTTGACAGGTACTGGGTCGCGGCCCTGGCCGCGGACTCACGCGGCGACACTGCTACCGCCTGCCAGGCTTTGCAGCCGATCTGCGGCCAGGTCCAGGCGGGCTGCTACGCCATCGGGATCACGCAACATCATCGGCTGCCGCAGCTTCTGCAGATCGCACTGCGCGGCGGGGAAACCGCTGCGGCGGCCATCCTCGCGGCCGGGGCCCAGGATCTGGCCCACCGGAACCCGCAGGCCGACTCGCTCGTCGCCGCTGGCTGCCACGCGAGGGGCTTGCTCGAGCGTGATCAGGCGCTCCTTCTCGAAGCGGTGCGGCGGGCGGAGCGTAGCGAGGCTCCGCTTATCGAGGCGGCCGCCCGCGAGGACCTCGCCGGGGTTCTGCCCAGCGCGGCGGCCGTCGAGCAGCTGGAGCGGGCCTACGCCTTCTACGTGCGGGCCGGTGCGCACCACGACACTGCGCGGGTTCGCGCCGCGCTGCGCGGACACGGGGTGCGGAAACGGCAGCCGAGCTCCGGCCGTCCACAACGGGGGTGGGGCAGCCTTACCGCCTCGGAGCTGACCGTGGTCGACCTGGTGGCCCGCGGGCTGACTAACCGGGAAGCCGCCGCTGAGCTGTTTCTGTCGCCGGATACCGTTAACACTCACCTGCGGCATGCCTTCGGCAAGCTCGGCATCCGGTCCCGGGTGGATTTGGCCCGGCTCGCGGCTGAACGGGCGCGCCGGTGAAGGGCGGCAGCGCCTGTCCGTACGGCCCGCTGGTGACACGCCGGGGCTGCCGGGGTCGATTCAGGTCATGCCCGCCGAGTTGCGGCACGGGCTAAGTAATCACATATCTGGGTGATGTAATGCCGACGGCGCCCACAGCAGACTGCCGACATGCCCCGAACAGGAATCGGCGATCATAAAGGCCATCGCGCGGATCAGCCGCTTCCGGATTCCCGGCTGCCTCGCCGACCGGCCCCGGCCGGCCGTTTCGCGCGCGCGCTGCGCCGGCTGCGCTGGCCGGTGCTGATCGCCTGGGTACTCGTCCTCGTGGCCATCTACCCGCTGGCCCGGGGCCTATCCGGCGTGACCGACGGCTCCGCCGCGGCGAACCTGCCGGCCTCGGCGCCTTCTACCCGGGTTGTCCGGCTCGAGCAGGCACCGGGCCAGCCCGATGTCGATACGGTGACAGTGGTGTTCGCCCGCGGCCGTGGCCTGACGGCAGCGGACCTGACGGCGGTCGCCGCGGCCCGTAGCGCGATGGCACAGCTCGCCGGCCATGTCCAAGGGCTCGGCTCTCCCGGCCGCCCGCAGCGGTCGGCCGACGGGCAGGCCGACGAATTCACCGCGGACGTCACCGCTTCGGCCTCCAGCGAGACCGGCACCGACACCGCCGCCGTGCAGGCCATCCGCCAGGCGGTCAGCGGGTCGGCTAGCCGACCCGCTGACCGCCTGCAGGTCGCCGTCACCGGATCGGCCGCAGTGAACGCCGACAGTGGTGTTAGCGGAAATGCCCAGGACACCCTGCTGCTCACTGCCCTCGTGATCATCATGGTCATCCTCATCGTTGTCTACCGCAGCCCCTTCCTGTGGCTGCTGCCCCTGTTCGGCGCGCTCGGGGCCATTGTCGTCGCCGAGGCCGCCGCACACGGGCTCGCTGACGCGGGGCTCACCGTGAGCACGCTGTCGGCTTCGATCCTGCGGGTGCTGGTCCTGGGCGCGGCCACGGACTACGCGCTGCTGCTCATCCACCGTTACCGGGAGGAGCTCCGCCGCCATGCCGCCGCCGAGGATGCGATGGCCGCCGCGCTGCGAGCGACCCTGCCCACCTTGCTAGCCTCCGCCGGCACCGTCACCTGTGCCATGATCTGCCTGCTGGCGGCGCAGTCGGCCGCTCTCCACGGCCTGGGCCCGGTCGGCGCCGTCAGCATCGTCACCGCCCTGCTCGCCCAGACCACCCTCCTGCCCGCGCTGCTCCTGGTGGCCGGGCGGGCGGCATTCTGGCCGCGCATCCCCCGCCACCTCCAGCCCGGGCGCGAGGACTCCCGGTTCTGGTCGGGCATCGGCGTCCGGATCGCCCGCCGTCCCGCGCCGGTCTTCCTGGCCGCTGTGGTGCTCCTATGCGCCGCCGCGGCCGGCCTGGCTGTCCTGCATATCGACAACGATCCCGTGGCCGAAGTGAAGGGGCACCCCGGCAGCGTCACCGGTGCGCAGCTGCTCAGTGAACACTACGGGGCAGGGGTGAACGCGCCCCTGACTATCCTGGCTCCGCCGCGCGAGGCGGGCGCGGCCGTCGCGGCGGCCCGGGCCATTCCGGACGTCGCCGCGGTGTCGCCGGGCGCCCAGGTTCACGGCTACGCCAGCTACTCGGTCGTCTTGTCCGTACCGCCCTACAGCGCGAGCGGCTACGCCGCAGTGGGGAACCTGCGCACGCGGCTCGGCGTCGACGCGCCCGGCTCGCTGGTAGGCGGGGCCCCGGCCATTCAGGATGACATCACCCAGGCGGCCAACCGCGACGCCCTGCTGCTCATCCCGCTGGTCCTCGTCGTAATCGGCGTGATCATCGCGCTTCGCCGCCGCCTTCGGCCTGTCGAGCCTGCTATGGCGTTACGGCTTCGGCTACTCCGGCATCGAGGCGCAGCTTCCCCTGTACATCTTCATCTTCCTGGTCGCGCTCGGAGTGGACTACACCATCTTCATGAGCGCCCGCATCCGGGAAGAGGCCAGGCAGATCGGCACCCGGCCCGGCATCCTGCGCGGGCTCGGCGCCACCGGCGGCGTCATCACCGCCGCCGGCGTCGTCATGGCGGGCACCTTCGCCGCTCTCGCCCAGCTCCCGGACGTTTCTGTCGCCGAGGTCGGCATCGCTGTCGCTCTCGGCGTCCTGCTCGACACCCTGCTCGTGCGCACCGTGCTGGTTCCCGCCAGCCTGCTCATCATCGGGGAACGCGCCTGGTGGCCGATGCCCGTGCTGAAGAGCGGAGCCAACAGCTCAGCGGATCGAACGAAGGGATCGGCGAATTGACCTCACCACCAGGGTCGGCCGAGGATCACGAGATGGTGATGGACGATGACCGGGTAGCTGGCCTCGCTGTGAACCTGGCCGCCCGGGCGGCAATGAAAGTCACAATTCTGTTACGGGCTTGCCAGCCCCCGTCTGGAGCTGAGACTCACTCCCGCTGGCGCGAGTTCCCGAACATGATCTCGTCCCAGGACGGCACCGAGGATCTCCGGCCGCGTGCCGTCTTACGGCCTTGCCGTGCGGCCTGCTCGCTCGCGGCCTGTGCTGCAGCCGGTGAGACAGACGGTGCCTCGGCCGCCGACGCTGCCGGAGCCTCGGGAGCAGCCGCAGGCGTCGTGGCCGCGGTGCCGGAGTCCGCGGTGCCGGAGTCCGCGGTGCCGGCGTCCGCGGTGCCGGCGTCCGCGGTGCCGGCGTCCGCGGTGCGGGCCGGAGCGGGCGGGGAGACCTGCGCGGCCACCGCGGCCGGGCTGACGACCGGGGGAGCGCTGGGCACAGCAGGGGCGACGGCGGCCGGCGCTTCGGCCTCGCGCGGCTCGGGCGCCTGAGGTTCGGTCACCTCAGGCTCAGGAGCCTGGAGCTCGGTCACCTGGGGCTCGGTCGCCCAGGGCTCGGTCGCCCAGGGCTCGGCGGTTCTCGGTTCCGGAGCCTGCGGTTCGGAGATCCTGGGCTCAGCGATCCAGGGCTCGGGCGCGGTGGGGCGCATCGGCGCCGGACGCTCGTGCCGGGCGCGCCCGCCGTTAGCGAGGCCGCCGTTAGCGAGGCCGCCGTTAGCGAGCCCACTGCCCATCCCGTTACCGCCGCCGGCCATCGCGCCGGCGCCGAAACCGGCGGCGCTGCTCAGCCGCGGGGCCAGGTGGGTCACGGTCGCCTCGCCCGGCGCGGGCGCGGCCGGATGCGGCGGCTCACCGCCTGGCAGCGACATCCGGCTGGCGTTGTCGTCGGCCGGCATCACGTGCCGGCGGCGCGGGTCGAAGGTCCACTCGGCCGTGTGCAAGCGGCCGTCGGAGATGAACGTCAGCTGGACCTGCCAGCTCCCGTCACCGAGCTTTCTCGCGTCCCACTGCGCCTCTTCCGGATCGGAGCCGAAGGCCTTCAGCCGCTCGGTCACGATCTCGCCCAGGCGCGGACCAGGGGACGTGGGGATGGCATCCCCCGGGCGTCTTACCGACGCCCGCTGAGCCTGATCTGCCATGTAGGCACGCTCGGCCAGGACCGGGCCCTCGAACCAGCGGACGCGCTCGACCGCGATGCCGGCCGCGTCCGCGATTTCCTCTACCGTTTCCCCGGCCCGGATTCGTGCCTGGATCTCCTTGGGTCGCAACGGGCTCTCCACTTCGATCTCGTACTGGGCGAGCCGGGAGGTCTGGCCGAGGGCAACTGCCCTGAGCCGCTCGTCAATCGGCAACGTGAAGCGTGCGCTACGCCCCGGTACCGCGAGGACAGCGTATCGGCCGTCCTCACTCACCGCGACGAAGCGCAGTTCCTGCATCGTCGTCCCTTCCGCTCCGGCTCGTTCGAGTGCCGGTCCTGCCGCCGCCGGGTGTCGCGCTGCGCTGGCCCCGTGCTCTACCTGGCACTAGCCTCGCTGGCACTATCCCGGCGTACTCTAGCCGAGCGGCGGGCCCGCAGACCCTGGGCCGCTCCACCCCCTGAGTTTGTCTGGTCCTGAACGCCAAGGCCAGCACCACACGCGGCATGTCCGGAGTTAATCCAGGCGAACGCCAACTGATTGTTCGCTTACAGAAGTACTTTGCTACGCTGTCTTTCACAATGTTCGCTTACAGAAGTATTTTGCGCGAGCAAGCCCGCCCCGCCATCGTCCGGGAGAGCCGCCGGGCACCGTGGCTCGCCGTGAGCGTGGTGTGCTTCGGCGCCTTCATGGGCCAGCTGGACGCGAGCATCGTGACGATCACCTTCCCGGCCATGGAGCACGACTTCGGCGCGCCCGTCGCCGCCGTCCAGTGGGTCTCGCTGGCCGTGTCGCCCTGGCCGGCGCGGTCGCGTTCATCCGCCGGGAGATCCGCGTCTTGCACCCGCTGATACCGGTCTGGCTGCTCCGGTCCAGGCCGCTGGCGCTCGGGCTGGCCGCCGCCGGGTGCGGCTACCTCGCGCTGTTCGGTCCGCTGGTGCTGATCCCGCAGGTCCTCCTGCGCGATCCGGGCAGCGTGGCGCGGACCGGCCTGCTGCTGTCCGCCCTGCCGCTCGGCTTCGGGTTCGCCGCGCTGCTCGGCGACCCGGTCCTGCCGAAGGGCTGGGGCGACCGGCGGCGCGGCCTGGCCGGGGCGCTGCTGGCCTGCGCCGCCATGGCCGCGGCGACCGTCATCCCGCTGACTCCGGCGACCGTCGTCCCGCAGCTGGCCGTAGCCGGCGTCGGGCTCGGCATCTTCGTGCCCGCGAACAACACGGTGATCATGCGGAGCGTGGCCGACTCGTCCGCCTCCCTGATCGGCGGCCTGGTTAGCATGGCCCGGGGTATGGGTACCACGCTCGGCATCTCGCTGATGGCCCTGGCGTGGCACTTCGGTAGCCAGAGTTATCAGGCCGGCAATACCGGGTACGCTGGGACGGAACAGGCACGGCCCGCGTTCGGTCTGCTTGCCGCCGCCGCCGCGACGGCGGCGGCGATCGTGGAGGCCACCCGCGCGAAGGCCCGGGGCCAGCCGATCGGCTCAGGGGAGGCGGACCCGTCAGGTGCATTCCACTGAGGGCGGCGTAGCCCAGGAACAGGTAGGCCAGGAGCAGATCGGCCCCGAGCTGGCGGACATCGTATCCCGGCTGCGCCGGGCCATGCGCCGGGCGGCCCGCGCGGCCGATCCCGCCCTCGGTCTTTCCGTGGCCCAGCTCGAGCTGCTCTCCTGCATCACCGAGCACCCCGGCATCAGGCCGAGCCAGCTCGCCCGGTTGCTCCGGCTGGCGCCGAGCTCGGTGGCCACCTTGCTCGGCGGGCTCCAGTCCGCGGGGTACGTGACGCGGACGCCCGGTGCCGACAACGCGGGCGATCGCCGCACCGTCAGCCTGGACCTGTCGCAGGCCGGCACGGAGGCGGTCAGCCGGTGGCACCGGGTCAACGAGGACGTCATCCAGGCGGCGCTGGCCGACCTGCCCGACCGGGACCGGGCCGCCCTGCGCGACGCCGCCCCGGCCTTGCGTGACCTGACCACCTCGATCGACGCTCAGGCCGACTAACTTCTGCGTCATCGGGGATATGGTTCGGAGCCATGCCGCTGATCAGTGTGGTCATCCCGGTGCACGGGGTCGAGGAGTACCTCGGCCGGTGCCTGGACTCGGTGCTCAGCGACGCCGCCGCCCCGGTCGAGGTGATCGCGGTCGACGACGCGTCTCCCGACCGCTGCGGTGCCATCCTGGCCGCCCGGCCGGACCCGCGGCTGCGGGTCCTCACCACCTCCGCCGCGGGCGGTCCCGGGCCGGCCAGGGACCTGGGCGCCAAGGAGGCGACGGGGGAGTACGTCTGGTTCGTCGACGGGGACGACGAACTGGCCGAGGGCGCCCTGGCCGCGGTGGCGGAAGCGCTGACGCGGCTGCGGCCCGACGTGCTGATCATCGACTACGAGAACCTCTACCCGGACGGCACGACCAGCCCGAGCGACGGCGCGCGCTACCTGAGCGGTGGCGGGGACGCCGGGCCGCTCGCCGCCCATCCCGGCCTGATCCACCTGACGATGACCGCGTGGAGCAAGGTGTTCCGCCGTGACTTCCTGGCCGGCCTGGGCATCTCGTTCGGCTCCGCGGGACCGGCTCCGCATGAGGACGTCCCGGTCACCGCGCTGGCCCTGCTGACCGCGGAGCGGATCGGCGTGCTCGACCGGGTGTGCTACCGCTACCGGCGGGCGCGCCGCGGCTCCTACCTGGCCGCCGCCAGTGCCGCGAACTTCAACATCTTCGGTTCTTACCAGCGAATCTTTGATTTTTTTACCGAACGGGCCGGCCTGCGCGCCCCGGCTATCGCGCCCGGCGTCTACACCGCGGTATTCGAGCGGGCCATCTGGCACTACACCACGCTGCTGCCGCTGGTACCGCGCCGCCGCCGCCGGGAGTTCTTCCGCCGGATGTCCGCCGACTTCCGGCGCTGGCGTCCGGCCGGCTACCAGTTCCCGCCCGGCCCCCGCGGCGCGAAGTTCCGGCTGGTGGCGCGCGGCGCCTACGGCGCCTACGCGCTGCTCGACCCGGTGAACCGGCTGCGCGTGGGCCTGCGCGGTAGGAAGTGACGGGCTTGGGCCGATTCGTGACGGGTACCGCGCCGCCGCCGTAAGCTTCCGTGCATGGATGACTAAGGGGTGAGCGACATGCGTCATCTCATGGGTGTCGTACTGGCGATCGTCATGGCCGCTGTGCTCTTCTTCGCGGGTTCCTGGGGATACCTGAAGCTGCTCATCGGACCCGCCGGGCCCGGCAGCGGTAGCCTGCCCGCCGCGGGCGGCTCGCTGCTGCACAACCACGCCGTGCTCGAGGGCTTCGGCGCGCTTCTCGGCGTGGGCCTGGTCGCCGGGCTGCTGATCGCGGTGCCGCGGATTTCCCCGCTCGCGGCGGGACTCCCTGGCCTGGCCCTGCTCGCCTGGACCGGTCTGTACTTGTTCAGCGTGCGGCATGCGGTCCAGTACATTCCGCTGAAGTCGAAGCCGTACGGCGCGGGCTTCGAGGCCTTGCTGTTCGACGGGGTGCTGGCCCTGGCCGGCCTGGCCATGATCATCCCGCTGTTCGTGCCGTCGCGCTGGCGGAGCAGGCGCGATATGGTCGGTTCGGCGCCGTACGCGGGGTCCACCGCTAGCTTCCCTGACCTGCAGGCGACCCAGACGATGCAGGCCGACAGCGGCCTGCTCTCGGACTGGCCCCAGACCAGGCCGCAGCCTCAGGGCGATCTCGGGGACCCGGGATCTTCCGGTCCGCCGCAGGCCCCCTGGGGGCCAGCCGACTACCGCTGAGCCTGGTTCTCGGTCTAGCGGATGCCGAGGAGGACAGGCCGGCCAGGTGCTCCAGTGACCGGCGCTACCGAGCTGCAACCCCGCCAGAACCCGTGACCGGTATATTCCGCACTTTGCCGGTTTTACGATTCACGGGCCTGACGGGGCTGCGCGGCCGTCTTACGCGGTGTGGAACTGCTCGGCTTCGGTCGAGCCGGACAGCGCCACGGTCTCGGCGTTGGGTGAGATCGCCGAGGTCACCCGGTCGAAGTAGCCGGTGCCCACCTCGCGCTGGTGCCGGGTGGCGGTGTAGCCGGCCTTCTCCGCGGCGAACTCGGCCTCCTGGAGTCGCACGTAGGCGGGCATACCCTCGGCGGCGAAGCCCTTGGCCAGGTCGAACATCGAGTGGTTGAGCGCGTGGAAGCCGGCCAGCGTGATGAACTGGAACCGGTAACCCATGGCGGCCAGCTCCTTGCCGAACTTCGCGATCGTCGACTCGTCCAGGTGCGCGCGCCAGTTGAACGAGGGCGAGCAGTTGTAGGTGAGCAGCTGGTCGGGGTACTCGTGCTTGATGGCCTCGGCGAACTCGCGGGCCACGTCGAGGTCGGGCTTGGACGTCTCCATCCAGAGCAGGTCGGAGTACGGCGCGTAGGCGAGACCCCGGGCGATGCACGGCTCGATCCCGTTCCGCACCCGGTAGAAGCCCTCCGCGGTCCGTGAGCCGGTCACGAAGGGCTGGTCACGCTCGTCGACATCGGTGGTCAGCAGCGTCGCCGCCTGCGCGTCGGTACGGGCGATGACCAGCGTCGGCACGTCGCACACGTCGGCGGCCAGCCGGGCCGCGGTCAGCGTCTTGATGTGCTGGCCGGTCGGGATGAGGACTTTCCCGCCCAGGTGGCCGCACTTCTTCTCGGACGCCAGCTGGTCCTCCCAGTGCACGCCCGCGGCGCCGGCCGCGATCATGGCCTTCATCAGCTCGAAGGCGTTCAGCACGCCGCCGAACCCGGCCTCGGCGTCGGCCACGATCGGGGCCAGCCAGTGGGGAGAGCCGGGCTGGTCGCCATCTTCCGACTCCGACCAGGCGATCTGGTCGGCACGCAGCAACGCGTTGTTGATCCGGCGGACCACCTGAGGCACCGAGTTGACCGGGTAGAGGCTCTGGTCCGGGTAGGTCTGCCCGGCCAGGTTGGCGTCCGCCGCCACCTGCCAGCCGGACAGGTAGATGGCCTGCAGGCCGGCCTTGACCTGCTGGACGGCCTGGTTGCCGGTCAGCGCGCCGAGCGCGGTCACGGCGTCCTCCTCGGCCAGCAGCTGGCGCAACCGCTCGGCGCCGAGCCGGGCCAGCGTGAACTCTTCCGTGATCGAGCCGCGCAGCCGCACGACGTCCTCAGCCGAGTAGGTCCGCTTGGTGTCGTTCCAACGGGGGTTGGTGTCCCATTCGTTCTGCAGGCGGGCCGCTTGCTGGCTGATCGTCTCCACTGTGGTGCCTTCCTCAGGTCGTCCGGTCCTTCACCACAGGTTGTTTCGCCAGGTCCTGGTCTGGATAGGGACAAAAGTCCTAAAGTTCTTCACTTCTTTACAGATTGGCAAGTTATACTGAGCTTCATCATGAAAGATTCGCAAAGTTTGGTCTATACCGATGGTATAGACCTTGTGACCTTCGGTCAACGGCTTCGGCACCTGCGCCGGACGCGCGGGCTCACCCTCGCCGAGCTCGGGGAGCGGATCGACCGCGCGCCCTCGGTCCTGTCCCTCATGGAGAATGGCCGCCGCGAGCCGAAGCTCTCGATGATCGAGCAGCTGGCATCGGCCCTCTCCGTGCCGGTGACCGAGCTGCTGAGCCGGCAGCCGCCCAGCCGCCGGGCTCAGCTCGAGATCGCCCTGGCCGACGCGCAGCAGGATCCCTCGTACCGGCGGCTCGGCCTGCCGCAGCTGAAGATCGGCGCGCGCGTCCCCACCGACGTGCTCGAGCACCTGGTCGCGGTGGCGGTGGAGTTGCGCGCCCAGCAGTCCAAGCCCGCCGCCACCCCGGAAGAGGCCCGCGCGGCCAACGCGGCGCTGCGCGAAGCCATGCGCGAGCGGGGCAACTACTTCGAGGTCATCGAGGCCGAAGCGGCCGGCGCCCTGCGGGCCGGCGACTACGCGGGCGGTCCGCTGTCCCAGGGCATGCTGGTCTCGGTAGTGAGCCGTCACGGCTTCGCCATCCGGTACGTGCAGGACCTGCCGCGTTCGGTGCGGTCGCTGACCGACCTGAGGAACCGGCGGATCTACGTCAAGCAGGAGCCGGTCGGCGCGCACTCGCCGCGGGCGATCGTGCTCCAGGCCCTCGGCCACTTCCTGCTCGACCACCAGGTGCCGCGTGACTTCGCCGACTTCCTGCGGCAGCGGGTGGAGGCGAACTACTTCGCCGCCGCCGTCCTGATGCCCGAGACCGCGGCCGCGCCGCTCCTGGAACGGGCGAAGCAGAACCGGGACCTCGCGGTCGAGGACCTGGTCGACCTGTTCTCGGTGTCGTATGAGATGGCCGCGCACCGCTTCACCAACCTGGCCACCCATCACCTGGGCCTGCCGTGCCACTTCGTGAAGAACGACGCGAGCGGCGTCATCTACAAGGCCTACGAGAACGACGGCGTGGTGTTCCCGGCCGACCCGTCGGGTGCGATCGAGGGGCAGCGGCTGTGCCGGCAGTGGTCGGGGCGGCAGGTGTTCGGGGCGGCCGACCGCTTCTCCCCGTACTGCCAGTACTCCGACACCCCGTCGGGAACCTACTTCTGCGTGGCCCAGGTCGATCCGCGGGCCGACCGCGGCTTCGCCATCACGCTGGGCGTGCCGTTCGAGCACTCGCGCTGGTTCCGCGGCCGCGAGGCGACCACCAGAACGCGGTCGGCCTGCCCCGACGGGGAGTGCTGCAGCCGCCCTCCGGCCGCGCTGGCCGAGCGCTGGGAAGGCCAGGCCTGGCCGTCAGCCCGGGCCCACTCGCACATCCTGTCCGCCCTGCCCGCCGGCAGCTTCCCCGGCGTCGACGACGCCGACATCTACGAGTTCCTCGACCGGCACGCCCGCGACTGACTGTCACTTCCGCCCCACGACACACATCAGGTTCCGTGGCCCGTGGCCCGCAACCCACGCAAGAGGGTGGCCCGGGGGACACAGACTACGTATAGGAGGGCCGGCGGGACACGTAGATCCCGGGGCGGGCGGGCACCAGCGTGACGATCCCGGGGCCGGGCGGGCACCAGCGTGACGATCCCGGGGCCGGGCGGGCACCAGCGTGACGATCCCGGGGCCGGGCGGGCACCAGCGTGACGATCCCGGGGCCGGGCGGGCACCAGCGTGACTCCCGGGCATCGCGGTGCGCGGGAGTCACGTGAAGCGCCGTTCCCGGCCGCGCAACGGGGTGGATTCGGGTTACGGGGTGGATTTGGTACCCCCCAGGGTCCCGGATCGGACCGGTAACCCGGATCCACCCCGTTAACTTACAGCTGCTCTGGCAAGTTTGCGCATCATGTGGCGGGTGGTGCTCCCGCGGCTGCTGCGGCCGTCGCGGAACCGCACCGGTGGCACATCGGGTCACCTAGAGGTACACCGGTGGCACATCGGGTCACCTGGAGCGGCATCGAAGTGGCACACCGGTGCCGTTTGGCGGCGCCCCGGCGGGAAGCGGCCGGGCCCCACGTCACGTCGCGCTGGCCACTCTGGTCTAAGCGGAGCCGCGCAGGTCCTGCCGGGCCTCGTCGGCGATCTGGTGGATCTTCTGTTCGGTCTCGACCAGGCTGGCCTCGGCCCGCGCGGTCCGCTCGGCGGCCTTGCGCTCGCGCCAGGTCGGCTTCCGACTGGTCCGCGCGGTCTGCTTCGATCTCTTGAACAAGCCCATGATCGGAGTCCTTTCGATCGTGCTCGATGGACCGCCCGCTGGCAGCCAGAGGCGAGCTACCCGTTCGGTTCCTATGTATGTCAAGCTCGCCTGTCCCAGGGCTCTCAGTAAGATAACGATGAGGAAAACGTTTTCATTGGAGGCAACGTGCAGTATCGTCCGCTTGGCCAGACGGGCCTGTCGGTATCGGAGATCGGCTTCGGAGCATGGGGGATCGGCGGATCCGGGTGGATCGGCGCGCAGGAGGACGAATCCGTCCGCGCCCTGCACCGGGCGATCGAGCTCGGCGTGAACTTCATCGACACCGCCCGGGGCTACGGGGAGAGCGAGCGCATCGTCGGGCAGGTCGTCCGCGAGCACCGCGGCGACCCGCTCTACGTGGCGACCAAGGTCCCGCCGAAGAACCGGATCTGGCCCGCGCCGGACGGCGTCGACCCGGCCGAGACGTTTCCCGGCGACCACATCCGGGCCATCCTGGAGAAGAGCCTGCGCGCCTCCGGCCTGGAGGCGTTCGACCTGCTCCAGTTCCACGTCTGGAGCGACGAGTGGATGGGCCGCGGCGACTGGCTGGAGACCATCGAGGACCTCAAGCGGGAGGGGAAGATCCGGTTCTTCGGCGTGTCGGTCAACGACTACCAGCCGGAAAACGTTCTCGAACTGGTCCGCAGCGGTCATCTCGACGCCATCCAGGTCATCTACAACGCGTTCCACCAGGAGCCGGAGGAGCGGCTACTGCCCGCCTGCGCCGAGCACGGCGTCGGCGTCATCGTCCGGGTCGCGCTGGACGAGGGCGGCCTGACCGGCCAGATCACCCCCGACAGCACGTTCCCGGCCGGGGACTTCCGCAACACCTACTTCGGCGGCGACCGGAAGGCGCAGGTCAAGCAGCACGCCGACGCCCTGATCGCCGACCTCGGCATCGACGATGGCCAGCTGGCCGAGGTCGCGCTGCGCTACGTACTCAGCCACGATGCCGTCTCGACCGTGATCCCGGGCATGCGGACGGTCAGGAACGCGGAGCGGAACGCCGCCGTGGGCGACGGCCGGGGGCTGAGCGCCGAGCAGCGAGCCGTCGTGGCCAAGCACCGCTGGGAGCGGAACTTCTACCGGCCCTGAAGGCCTGGCCCCGCGGCCCCCTGACAGCGGAAGGAGGGCTGGTAGCCACCCCGTTCGGGAGATAAAATAGGGACTACGGATGGTCAGCTACCCGCGGCCGGAACCGCGATGTTACTCTCGAGTAACTAGGGACCGGAGGAAGCATGAGCGATGGTAGCCCCGCGGCGTTCTCGCTGGAACTCGGGGATGACCTGACGGAGATGCGCGGCTGGGTGCACGAGTTCGCCGAGTCGGTCATCCGCCCGGCCGGCGCGGAGTGGGACGAGCGCGAGGAAACCCCGTGGCCGGTGCTCGAGGAGGCGGCCAAGATCGGGCTGTACTCGCTGGACTTCTACGGGCAGCAGTACATGGAGGGGTCAGGGCTCGGCATCCCGGTCGCGTTCGAGGAACTGTTCTGGGGCGACGCGGGGATCGGGCTCTCCCTGGTCGGCAGCTCGCTGGCCGCGGTCGCGGTGGTGGCCAACGGGACGCCCGAGCAGATCGGGGAGTGGTGCCCGCAGATGTTCGGCGCCCCGGGTGAGGTGAAGCTGGGCGCGTTCTGCTCCTCGGAGCCGGACGCGGGCAGCGACGTCGGCGCGATCAAGACCCGCGCGACCTATGACGGCGGGCGCGACGAATGGGTGCTGAACGGGGTGAAGACCTGGGTCACCAACGGCGGCATCGCGAACGTGCACGTCGTCGTGGCCTCGGTCGACCCGGCCCTGGGTTCGCGCGGACAGGCGAGCTTCATCATCCCGCCCGGCACCGCGGGTCTGTCCATGGGACAGAAGTTCCGCAAGCACGGGATCAGGGCCTCGCACACGGCCGAGGTGGTGCTGTCCGACGTCCGGGTGCCCAGCCGGTGCGTGGTCGGCGGGCGGGAGCGGCTCGAGGAGAGGCTGGCCCGGATCCGCGAGGGCGGCCGCGGCGGCGAGCAGGCCGCGATGAAGACGTTCGAGGCCTCCCGGCCCGGCGTGGCCGCGATGGCGGTCGGCGTAGCCCGCGCCGCGGCCGAGTACGCGACCGAGTACGCGCGGACCCGGGTGCAGTTCGGCCGCCCCATCGGGCAGAACCAGGCGGTGGCGTTCATGCTGGCCGACATGCGCGCCTCGGTGGACGCGGCCCGCCTGCTGACCTGGCGCGCGGCCTGGATGGCCCGGCAGGGCCAGCCCTTCACCGGCGCCGAGGGGTCGATGTCCAAGCTGGTCGCGGGGGAGACCGCGGTCCGGGTCACCGAGCAGGCCATCCAGATACTGGGCGGGAACGGCTACACCCGGGAGTACCCGGTGGAACGCTGGCACCGCGACGCGAAGATCTTCACCATCTTCGAGGGGACGTCGGAGATCCAGCGGATGCTGATCGGGCGGGCGGTCACCGGGCTGGACGTTCGGTAGCCTGACCTGCGGTTTTATCGGGGTATCGCGGGTGGTGCGGGCCGTTCCGCCGCAGAGTGAGAGGCCCCTTCTCGCGTACCGTTTGTCCGAATGGTCCCGGTTATTTCCCGTCGTTTCCGGACCCCGTGCTGAATCCGTGCTGATACCTGAAGGGCTATGGTCTAGACCAATCGAGAATTGGTTTAGACCAATCGCTTCTTAGGTCCGTGAACGCGCGGAATTTATGTTGGAGGCACGGGCGTAGTCGGGCATGTGTGACTAGGTGGCGCGGGGGCTTCCGGGCTGGAGGGCGGGTCGGCCGGTGGCTTTAGGCCGCGGGCGGATGGACTCGGGGACGTACCTGTCGTGGACCTTCCGTATACCTGGTCAGGTTCGTTGCCAGGTGTAACCCCGCGCCCATAACGGACGGGGCGCGCCAGCAGCGTGTTCCGGCTCGACGTGCGCCCTGAGCTGGGTTTGTGGGGCGCTT
>JBEKJP010000191.1:0-12368 GCA_050011155.1 Streptosporangiaceae bacterium | reverse complement strand
CCCGATCACCACCACGTCGTAGCCGGTCATGCGCAAGTCCCCCTAACACCGAATCCTATCAAACGGTTGTTTTACATATCATAGAGATGTGACCACGAGCCTGCCAGACACCCCCGTGACCCATCCGCTGCCGCCGCTGGTCACCGAGCGAATCCGGGCGCTGCGCGAGCGCCCGGCCGAGCCGGTCGACAAGGGCCTCGGCTTGCTGGCCTCCGATACGGACGGGCCGACCCCGGCCGGCCTGGCCCGGTCCAGCCCGGCCCTGCGCGCGGCGGGCTTCAGCTACCCGGTGCTGACGCTGCGCGAGTCCGCGCTGGCGGGCAACCTGGAGGCGATGGCGGCCTTCTGCGCCCGGGCCGGGGTTCAGCTGGCTCCGCACGGCAAGACCGCGATGTCACCCGAGCTCGCCGCCCGCCAGCTGGCCAGCGGCGCCTGGGGGATCACCGTGGCCACCATCGGGCAGCTGCGGACCTACCGCGCGTTCGGCTTCCCCCGTCTGCTGCTGGCGAACGAGCTGGTGGACGAGGCGGGCATCGCCTGGCTGGCGGCCGAGCTCGCCGCCGATCCCGGCTTCGCGGCCTACTGCTACGTCGACAGCACCGACGGGGTGGCCATCCTGGACCGGGTCCTGGCCGACCACCCGGCCGGCCGCAGGCTCCCGGTGCTGGTGGAGATCGGGGCGGAGGCCGGCCGCACCGGCTGCCGGTCCGACGAGGAGGCGCTCGCCGTGGCCCGGGCGGCGGCCGCGACCGGCACCCTGACGGTCGCGGGCGTGGCCGGCTACGAGGGCAGCATCCACGCCGGCAGCCAGGCGCAGACCAACGACCTGATCACGTCGTTCTGCCAGCGCCTGGCCCACCTATCCGGGCCGGTGGCGAGCCTGGTCAAGGCGGGAGACGAGTTCATCGTCACGGCCGGCGGCAGCGTGTCCTTCGACATCGTCGCCCGCGAGCTGGCCACGACCGGGATGACCGTCATCCTGCGCAGCGGCGGGTACCTGTTCCATGACCACGGGCTCTACGCTCAGGTCACGCCCGCCGCCCGGGGCGTGCCGGGGGCACCCGTCCTCCAGCCCGCCCTGGAGCTGTGGGCGCAGGTCGTGTCGCGCCCCGAGCCCGGTCTGGCCCTGCTCAGCGCGGGCCGCCGCGACGCCGGCTTCGACGCCGGCCTGCCGGTGCCGCTGCGGACGATCCGCCGCGACGGGGAACCAGCCGACCTGGCCGGGGAGGTAATCGCGGTCAACGACCAGCACGCCTACCTGCGGCTGGATCCCGGCACCGCGCTGGCGCCCGGCGACCTGGTCTGCCTCGGCATCTCCCACCCCTGCACCACCCTCGACAAGTGGCGCCTGATCCCGGTCCTCGACGAGAAAGACCACGTCATCGACGTGGTGCACACCTTTTTTTAGCCACCCACCCACCCCCACCCCTGCCGCCTTGAACCCGGCCCGGTGTACGTTCGGTCTGTGGAGCAGGGGACTAGCTTTCTTTCCGTGCTGCGTCAGCTCGCCGCCGCCGACCCGGGGCGCCCGGCGCTGACCTACGGCGACGAGACGCTGAGCCGGGCCGAGTTCGTGCAGCGGGTCGAAGGACTGGCCGCGCTGTTCGCGGAGCGCGGGGTCACGGAGGGCTCGACGGTGACGATCGGGCTGCCGAACTCGGTCGGGTTCGTGCTGAGCATGTTCGCGACGTGGGCCGTGGGGGCGGTACCGAACCCCATTTCCCACCGGCTCCCGGCGCTTGAGCGCGCGGCCATCGTCGACCTGGCCGACCCGGACCTGGTCGTCGGGGTGCCGGCGGCCGAGAGCGGCTCGCGGCCGGTCCTCGAGACGGTGCCCGAACAGCTGCCGCCGGGGGAGTTCACGCCAGGTGTCTCGCCCGACTGGAAGCTGATGACCAGCGGCGGCAGCACCGGCCGGCCGAAGCTGATCGCCGCCAGCCAGCCGGCCGTGTTCGAGAACGTCGGCTCGGCCGGCCCCCTGATCTGCGTGCGGCCCGACGGCTGCGTCCTGATCACCGGGCCGCTCGCCCACAACGGGCCGTTCTCGGTCGCCGCGACCGCCGTCCTGCTCGGCAATCACCTCGTGCTGATGCCCAGGTTCGACCCGGCCGAGACGCTGCGCCTGATCGAGAAACACCGGGTGACCTACCTGCTCCTGGTGCCGACGATGATGCTGCGCATCTGGCGGCTGCCGCAGGAGGTCCGGCTGGCCGCCGACGTGTCCTCGCTCGAGGTCGCGTTCCACCTGGCCGCCCCGTGCCCGGCCTGGCTGAAGCAGGCCTGGATCGACTGGCTCGGCCCGCAGAAGGTCGTCGAGCTCTACGGCGGCACCGAACTCCAGGCCGTGACGCTGATCAGCGGGACCGAATGGCTCGGGCATCGCGGTTCTGTCGGCCGGACGGTGCTCGGCGAGATCGAGATCCGGGACCCGGGCGGGCGCCCGGTCCAGGTCGGCGAGGAAGGCGAGATCTGGATGCGCCGCGGCCCGCAGGTCCCGTCGCCGTACCGCTACGTCGGCGCCACCGCGCGCAGCGCCTCCGAGGGCTGGGAATCCCTCGGCGACATCGGCAAGCTCGACGCGGACGGGTACGTCTACATCACCGACCGCCTCGCGGACATGATCCTGGTCGGCGGGGCCAACGTGTACCCGGCGGAGATCGAGGCCGCCCTGGACGAGCATCCGGCCGTGCGGTCCTGCTGCGTGTTCGGCCTGCCCGACGAGGACCTGGGCAACATCCCCTACGTCATCGTCGAGCTCTTGAGCCCGGCCACCGACGAGGACCTGCTGGCGCACCTGCGCCAGCGGCTCGCCCCGTACAAGCTGCCCCGCGTCATCGAGCGCGCGGCCGAGCCGCTGCGCGACGACGCGGGCAAGGTCCGCCGGTCAGCGCTGCGGGCCGAGCGCATCGCCCGGTCGCAGCCCGTTACCTGACGACGCCACCCCGGGGCTCTCCCGCAGCTGCTCGGTGATCAGCTTGGCCATCCGCTCCAGCGAGTCCTCGAGGTCTTCGGTGGTGACCATCTTCTCCAGCGCCAGCCGGACCGCGGCGAGCTCGCGGGCCAGGAACTCGGTGTCGGCCTGGGTCCGGGCCGCCACCTCGCGGTCGCGGTCGATGTTGGCCCGGTCCCGGTCGTCCTGCCGGTTCTGGGCCAGCAGGATGAGCGGCGCGGCGTAGGCCGCCTGGGTCGAGAAGGCCAGGTTGAGCAGGATGAACGGATACGGATCCCAGTGCTTGACCAGGCCGGCGACGTTGAGCACGATCCAGGCGATCACCAGTACCGTCTGGCCGACCAGGAAACGCCCGGTGCCCAGGAACCGGGCGATCGCCTCGGAGAACCGGCCGAACGCGTCGGCGTCGTAGCGGGCACCCATCCGGGGAGTGGCGCCGCGTGGGACGGACAGGTCGTTACGCTCGCCGAGACGGGCAGTGAGCTTTGCCACCTCAGCCTCCCGTCTTCCGCCAGCCCGTGGGCAGGAGGTGGTCCAGTACGTCATCCACGGTAACCGCGCCAAGCAAACGGCCGTCCTCGTCGCACACGGCCACGCTGACCAGGTTGTAGGCCGCCAGCCGGGCCGCGAGCTCGCGCTCGGGCAGGTCCGGGCGGACGAAGAAGCTCGACTGGACGCACTCGCCGACCTTGGTCGCGGGCGCCCGCCGCAGCAGCCGCTGAAACCCGACGATGCCCAGGAAACGGCCGGTCGGCGTGATGATCGGCGGCTCGCACACGTAGACCTGCACGGCCGTGGTGGCGGGCATTTCCGGGTCCCTGATCCGGGCCAGCACCTCGGCGACCGACACGTCCGGGGTGACGATCAGCGGCTGGGAGGTCATCAGGCCGCCCGCCGTGGTGGCGTCGTAGAGCAGCAGCCGCCGCAGTTCCGCCGCCGGGACGGCCTCCATCGCGGTCAGCAGCCGCTCCCGCTGCTCGGTCGGCATCTCGGCCAGCAGGTCGGCGGCGTCGTCGGGCTGCATCTCCTCGACCACGTCGGCGCTGCGCTCGAGCTCCAGGCTGTCCAGCAGCCGGATCTGATCCTGCTCGGGCATCTCCTCGAGCAGGTCGGCCAGTTCCTCGTCGTCCAGGGCGGCGGCGAGCTGGCTGCGGCGGCTCGCCGACATGCCCTCGACGGCGGCGGCCAGGTCGGCGGGCTGCAGCTCGCGCAGGCTGGCCAGCTGGTCGGCCATCGGCCCGGACCGGAACAGGTCCGGGTACTTGTCCCACGGCACCACCGTCGTGCGCCGGTGCCGCAGGCCCCGGCCGTGCGCGACGGCCAGCGCGCTGACCTCCCAGCCGACCCGCCCCTGCTCGCGGGGCGCGATCGCGACGTCGGCGACGACGCCGTCCTCGGTCGGCTTGCCGTACAGCTCGGTCGCCAGGAGCTCGCCGGTGCGCCGGGTGAACCGGTCCAGGTCGACGGTGCCGCCGCTCAGATGCGCGCCGTCGATGGATATCTCCCCGATCGCGCCGAGGTTCACGAAGATACGGCGCCGTTGCAGCGTCACGACCAGGCCGAGCGCGCGGGGCGGCTCGTGCCCGGCCGCGGGCAGGATCACGACGTCCCTGACCCGGCCGATGGTCAGGCCGTCGCTGTCGAGCAGCGGACGGCCTCTGAGCCGGGACGTGAAAACCTGACGGCTGGTCATACGAGCATCACCTCCTGCGCCAATCTGACCATAGCGTCAGCCAGGCGGGACAGCGCATGCTGGTGGGGTAGCGGATGCACCAGGAGGGGACAGCACAATGACGTCTGCGTATCTCCCCGACCGGCTACTTCGCCGAGGAGGCGCTCAAGCCCTACGAGCGGTACGCGGACCCGTACGGGCTCTCGTGGTTCTTCCACTATCCCGACGAGGACAAGGACTACCTCGCCTCGGTGGTGCGGACCTTCGCCCGCGACGTGGATGACATCCGCCTCACCCTGCACCAGAACACCGAGCTCGGCCTGGCCGCCGCCCGCCGCGTCGCCGCCCTGGTGGCGTTGTCCGCGCTGACCGATGCGGAACTGGGCGAGTTCGACGCGGTCTTCGCGCCGGGCGGCCACGGCCCGATGGTCGACCTGGCGGAGAACCCCGACGTCGGGCGGCTGCTGGCGGCGCTGCAGGCCAGGCGCGCGCCCATCGCCGCGCTGTGCCACGGCCCGGCCATGCTGCTGGCGGCGCCGGAACGGGCCGACGGGCTGTGGCTGTTCGACGGCTACCGGCTGACCTCCTTCACCGACGAGGAGGAGGACCAGACCGAGCCCGGCCTGCTCGGCCTGGCCTGGCTGCTCGACGTGGCGCTGAAGAACGCGGGCGCCGTCTTCGACGACGGACCCCGGCACGACGTCGATGCCGCGATGGCTGTCACCGGTTCGCCGATGGCGGTGACCATCCACCCGTTCGTTATAAATGATCGGGGTGCGGACGTGCTCCGGTCCGTCCTGGCCGACCTGCTACGGGCCTTCCCCGACCTGATGATCAGCGTCAGCCGGGTCATCACCACCGGCGACGTCGTCACCGCGCTGTTCAAGGCCGAGGGGACCCAGGCGGCCCGTTTCGGGCTGAACGGCTCCTGGCGCAACATGGCCACCTTCGGCCAGCTCGACGAGCTGCGGCACGCCGCGGTCACCACGTTCTTCGGGCACGAGTTCGTCGGCAAGGACGCGCAGTACGACTGGACCCAGAAGGCGTTCCACACCAACGACTGGGTGACGATCTCGCTGCGCAACCTGTTCGACGCCATGATGATCTCCTCCAACGTCGTCGACATCGCCATCGAGCTGCCGCTGACCTTTGAGACCGGCTTCACCAACCTGCAGTTCGTGGCGCTGGCGGCGGACGCGCTGGCGTCCGGCGACGTCAACTTCGCCAACATGATCTCCTCGATCCAGACCGACGAGGCCCGGCACTCCCAGCAGGGCGGCCCGACCCTGGAGATCCTGGCATCGTCGACCTGGGCTCACGGGGATTCTCGAGGATCAGATCCGCGCGGTGCTCGCCCCGCTCGACGGCGTCGACGGCTTCCGCGTCGACTGGCAGTGGGTGCCGGCCTGGCGGCCGGCCGACATCACAGAAAGCGGCCGCGAGCAGCTGCGCGCGATCGGCTTCACCGTCTAGCGCCCTGAGCCCGGCCGGCCGGGCCGGACGATGCCGTGTTCGTAGGCGTAGACGGCGACCTGCACCCGGTCCCGCAGGCCGAGCTTGGCCAGGATGCGGGCGACGTGGCTCTTGACGGTGGCTTCGCTGAGGTAGAGCCGGGCGGCGATCTCGGCGTTCGACAGGCCCTGGGCCACGAGCCGCACGACGCCGAGTTCCCGGTCGCTGAGGCTCCCGGCCGCGCCGGCCCCTGGGGTGCCGGGGGTCCTCGGGGCGGGGCCGCCGCAGAAGTCCTCGATCAGCCGCCGGGTGATGGCCGGGGCCAGGAGGGTCTCGCCGGCGGCTACCGCGCGCACGCCGCCGGTCAGCTGGTCACGGCTGGCGTCCTTGAGCAGGAAGCCGCTCGCGCCTGCCTTCAGCGCGTGGTAGACGTACTCGTCCAGGTTGAAGGTGGTCAGCATCAAGATCCGCGCCCGGGACCCGGCCTGGACCAGCCGGGTGGTGGCCTCGATGCCGTTCATGCCGGGCATGCGGACGTCCATCAAGATCACGTCGGGGTCCAGGTGCCGTGCCTGGGCCAGCGCCTGGCCGCCGTCGGCGGCTTCCCCGGCGACGGCCAGGTCCGGCTCGGCTTCCAGCAGCATCCGCAGGCCCTCGCGGACGAGGTCCTGGTCATCGACGATCAGGACGCTGATCACGACGGCTGGTCCGGCGGTTCGCCGCTGAGCGGCAGCCGGGCTCGCACGGCGAAACCGCCGTCGGCCCGCGGCCCGGCGGCCAGCTCACCGCCCAGCAGCGCGGCCCGCTCGCGCATTCCGGCCAGCCCGTGGCCGCCGGCTGATGTCAGGTGACCCGGTTCCCCGGTTCCGTTGTCGGTGACCTCGATCGTGACGCTGTTCTCCGCACAGCCGACCGTCACGTCGGCGCGGGCCGGGCCGGCGTGCTTGAGGACGTTGGTCAGCGCCTCCTGGACAATGCGGTAGGCCGACACCTCCACCGCCGCGGGCAGCGCACCGAGGTCGCCGCTGACAGCCAGGTTCACCGGCAGGCCGGCGGCCCGGACGCTGGCGGCCAGTCCGTCCAGCTCGCCCAGGCGCGGCTGCGGGGCGAACCCGGTCTCCTCGTCCGGGTCGCGCAGGACGCCGAGCAGGCGGCGGGTCTCGGTCAGCGCCTGCCGCCCGCTGTTCTCGATCTTCTCCAGGGTCTTTGGGTCACCCGCCGCTGGCTTTCCCGACGCCCGGGCGCCGGCCGCCTGCAGCACGATCACGCTGAGGTGATGGGCGACGATGTCGTGCAGCTCCCAGGCGATCCGGGCGCGCTCGGCCGCCGCGGCCTGCTCGGCCTGGCGCTGCAGCGCCGCGCTCCGCGCGACGTCCACGGCGGCCTGCCTGCGAGCGCGGACGACCACGCCGGTCAGCCAGAAGGCCAGCAGCTGGAGCGACGACAAGGCCACAGCCTCCCCGCCGCGATGCCGCGTGAAGTTCAGCAGCCCGCCCTTATCGGTGATCTCGGCCATGGCCGGGAACGCGACGACCAGGCCAGTGGCCGCGCGGGCCAAGCCGGCGTACGCGCCCAGCGAGTAGGCGGCAGTGAACAGCACGAACATGAACTCCAGGCCCCGCGGCGGCTTGTCGGTGATCAGGTCCTGCAGCCCGAGGCCGGCCCAGATCACGGCCCACATCAGCAGCGGCGCGCGGCGGCGCAGCAGCAGCGGCGCGCCCATCAGCAGGGGCAGCAGCCCCAGCAGCCAGGGCGGCCCGACTATCGCGGTGCCGACCAGGCCGGCCGGCCCCCAGGCGGCAATGGCGGTGAGCCCGGCCGCGCCGATCCCGAGCCCAGCATCGGCGATGAAGGCCGGGTCGCCGTCCGTGAGGCGCCGGACTGCCCGCATGCTCCGAAGGTAGCGCCTGGCCAGATCATGCACATCATCCCTGAGGTGGCCTGGATTCACTCTTGCGGATGAACCGGTTCGGTCCCATGGCCGCAGACAGCCTGCCCAGGCCCCAGGGACAGTGGCATCAGCCAGCTACCAACGAGGACGGGTGCATGACCACTGTGAGCATGAACGTGATCGAGGCCAGCGGCCTGGGGAAACGGTACGGCAGCACGTGGGCGCTGCGTGACTGCTCGCTGGCCATCCCGGCCGGGTGTGTGGCCGCGCTGGTCGGCCCGAACGGCGCGGGCAAGAGCACGCTGCTGAACCTGGCGGTCGGCCTGGCGGCGGCGTCCGCGGGCGCCGTCACCGTGCTCGGTGGCCGGCCCGCCGGGTCGCCGGCGGCGCTGGACGGCGTCGCGTTCGTCGCCCAGGACACCCCGCTGTACAAGAACTTGTCGGCGGCGGACATGCTGCACCTGACCCGCAACCTGACCCGAGGCTTCGACCAGGGTTACGCGGAAACCCGGCTGGGCGAGCTGAGCATCCCGCTGAAGCGGAAGGCCGGGAAGCTGTCCGGCGGGCAGCAGGCGCAGCTCGCGCTGACCGTGGCGCTTGCTCGCCGGCCGCGGCTGCTGGTGCTGGATGAGCCGGTGGCGATGCTGGACCCGATCGCCCGGCACGACTTCATGGCTACCGTACTGGCGTCGGCGGCCGCCGACGGCGTGTCGGTCGTATTGTCCTCGCACGTGCTGGCCGACCTGGAACGGGTGGCCGACTACCTGATCCTGCTGTCCCGGGGCCGGGTGCAACTGGCCGGGAAGGTCGAGGACCTGCTCGCCTCCCACCGCGTGGCGGCCGGCCACGCCGCCGGGGCCGGAAATCCGGTTGGCCTGGAGGAACTCGCCCTGGCCTACCTGCGCGAGGTGACGCAATGACCACGCTGGCTATGCCTGCCCGTCCGGAGGAGGATGCGAGCCCGCGGCCGGTGCCGTGGCGGCGGATGGCCTGGGTCACCTGGCGGCAGCACCGGATCGCGCTGGCCGGGGTGGCCGCGTTCCTCGGCGCGCTGGCGGTGTGCCTGTGGCTCGCCGGTCTTAAGACGCACCACGCCTACGCCGCCACGGTCGCCGCCTGCCGTCCGGTAGCCTCAGCCGCCTGCGGCGGTATGAGCACCAGTTTCATCGGAACGAACGGCTTCCTGGCCAATGGCCTCATCCTGCAGGCGGTGCCCGCGCTGATCGGGGCGTTCGCCGGCGCGCCGGTGCTGGCCCGCGAGTTCGAGACCGGCACCTTCCGGTACGCCTGGACCCTGGGCTTCGGGCGGTGGCGCTGGGCGCTCGCCAAGCTGGTGCCGCTCGCGGTCGCGGTGGCCGCCGCCACCGGAGCTCTCAGCGTGCTGCTGTCCTGGTACTACCGGCCGTACTTCGCCCCGGGCAACCAGAGCCTGGGCCTGGCCGAGGTGACTCCGTTCTTTCCCGGCCTGTTCGACCTGCGCGGGGTCGCGTTCGCCGCCTGGACGCTGGCCGCCTTCGCGATCGGCGCCCTGGCCGGCATGATCGCCCGCCGGGTCGTCCCCGCGATTGCCGCCACCCTGGCCGCCTATGCCGGGCTCGCCTTCGCGGCCGGGGGACTCCTGCGCCAGCACTACCTGACGCCGCTGGTCGCCGGCAACCCGAATGTGCCCGCTTCCGCCTGGATCATGAGCCAGTGGTGGACCAAGAACGGCAAGCTCGCCTTCACCGGCTCACCCCCCGACAGCCTCATCAACCAGTTCTGCTCTTCTCTGCCGTCGGGGCCCTTCGGCAAGACATCGCAGCAAACCTTCGTCCAGTGCCTCGCCCAGCATGGTTACACGCAGTGGACCAGCTATCAGCCGGCCAGCCGGTTCTGGCCCTTCCAGTGGATCGAGGGGGGCTGGCTGCTCGCGCTGTCGGCGCTGCTCGTCGCCGTGACCATCTGGCTGGTCCGCCGCCGCGCCGCCTGATGCGCCGGCCGTCATGCGCCGGCCGTCGGGTCACAGCCGCTCGCCGGCGTTGACCGGGGCGCCGATCGTGTTGCCCGGCGGCGCCAGCGGGCACTGCCACGCGTCGTTGTACCGGCAGGACGGGTGGTACAGGAAGTTCAGGTCGACGACCAGCTGCCCGTCCCGGCCGCCGAGGTCGGCGCCCTTGGCGGTGTCGAGCGCGTACCGCCCGCCGCCGTAGCTGGACTGCCCGGCGGTGCTGTCGCGCAGCGGCAGGAGCAGGCCGCCCGCGTACTGCCGCAGCCACCACACGCCAACCACCGCGTCCAGCGGCGGCGGTAGCCGCACGCTGCCGACCCGGTCCATCGCGGTCACGCCCTCGCTGGTCGGCAGGTCCAGCGTGAGCCGGTCCGCGGCCGGGACAAGCGGCAGCTCGAAGCGCAGTTCCGGGTCGTAGGGCCAGTACGGCAGGCCCGTCGCGCGCAGCGGATCCCCGGGCGGAAGCGGGCTCTGCGGGTGCTCAAGGAACAGCTCGTCCCGGCCGTGGCGCCACAGCTCGTGCGCGCGCCGCGGGTCGTCTTCGGCTTCGGCGCGCACCGCCGCGTACAGCCCGGCGGTGGCCCGCCGCCAGCTGACTAGCTCAAGTTCCTCGCTCATCGCGTCGGTCAACCCGGAGTCCGCCGCCGGGATTCCCGCGGCCCGGCCCACTGTCGGCAGGATCGGCTAGTCTAGGAGCCGGGCGGCCTGCTGCTCGCGCTCGGCGGCCCGCTGGGTGAGCCTGATGAATGGGTCTCGCTGAGCCGCGGCCTTGCTGAAGGACGCCTGGCGGCCCACCTCGGCCAGCGTGACCAGGTAGCGCAGTTCGAGCCCGCTCCAGCGATCCCGCACTCGCCAAGCATAAGCAACCCTGATGGAAGCTACCAGCAAATGGAATTGGCCTAATAGATGGCTGAGCTGCGATGCTCGAAGTCATGACGACCACGAGTGCCTACGAGGACGTTGTCGACCTGCGGCGTTACCCGATCGGCGAGCCGGATGGCGCGGAATACCGCTCCCTGGTCCAGGCGTGCCGGGATCAGCTTCGTGACCGCGGGGTCGCCCAGCTCAGCGGATTCCTCGCCCCGGCCGCCGTCAGCGAGATGATCGCCGAGTCCGGTCGGCTGGCGGACCGCGCGTGGTCCAGCGACCAGTCCCATACCGTCTACTTCCGGCCGCCGGATGAGTCGGCCGGCCCTGATCATCCCCGGGCGCTCATGCAGCATTCGGCCAAGAAGGGCATCGCCTGCGACCTGATCCCGGCGAGCGCGCCGATCCGGCGGCTGTACGAGTCGGACGACCTGACCGCCTTCATCGCCGCGGTGCTGGGCAAGCCGGTGCTCTACCGCAGCGCCGACCCGTTCGACGCCGTGTCGATCGCGGTCTTCGAGGACGGCGACGAACTCGGCTGGCACTTCGACAACAGCGAGTTCTCGGTCACCGTGATGTACACCGAATCCGAGGCGGGCGGCCACTTCGACTACCGCCCCGGCCTGCGCGACGAGTACGACGAGAACTACCCGGCCGTGCGCAAGGTCCTGCTGGGCGATCCGGGCGCCGCGGCCGAAGGCCCAGGCCAATGCAGCGCCGCGGCCGAAGGCCCAGGCCAATGCGGCGCCGCGGCCGAAGGCCCAGGCCAATGCGGCGCCGTGGTCAGGCTGCCCACCAGCCCGGGCACGCTCGCGGTCTTCCGCGGCCAGCACGCCCTGCACCGGGTCACCCCGGTCAGCGGCCCGCGGCCGCGGATCAACTCGGTGCTGACCTACGGCGAGCGCCCCGGCATGAAGCTGAACCGCCTCACCCAGGAACTGTTCTACGGCCGCACCGGCTGAGCACCAGGGACCAAGGTCCCTCCTTCATCGCCGCGCCTCCCTCAAAGGCCCAATGCCGCTTGGCTTGACACGAAAACTGGGTCTTGCTGGGCGCGCGGCAGCGAACCCTGGCCTGTGCAGCTGGCGAGGGCTGGTGGCTTCGTGGGTTTGTCCGGCGGGATGGCTGCCGGGGTGCCGGGTCCGGCGGCGGCTCCGGGGGCTGGGTCAGGGCTGGCGGGTCACGGCCGGGGTAAGGCGGCCTCCGGGACGTGACCGGGGGGCGGGGCGATGGTGACGGTGGCGGTGCAGCCGGGGTGGAGCTTGCGGAGCTGGTGCTCTGGCCAGGCCTGGCGCTGGGAGGGTGATTCGCGCCGGGTGCAGGAGCCGGCTCCCGGGTCCTGGCAGGGGGTTCCGGTCTTGAGGACGGCGCAGGCGATCTTGAGCAGGGTGTGCGCGATCGCGACGATGGCCTTCTTGTCCGCGCCGGGGTTCTCCGGGCCGCCGGAGCGGCGGACCAGGCGGTTGCAGCGATCCTGGAGCCGGCCTCGTCCCTTGACGGCGGCCCAGGCGGCCTGGGCCAGCACGGGCTTGATGCGGGTGCCCGCGTC
>JBEKJP010000190.1:0-12397 GCA_050011155.1 Streptosporangiaceae bacterium | reverse complement strand
CGCCCAGCAGCACCAGGAACCGGCACGTCGCCGCGGCCAGATGACCAGCCACCTCGCAGATCCGCGCCTCCAGCCGCTCCAGCGGCACCGCCGCCAGATCCGGACCCGCCCCAGGAACGGTGTCACCACCAAGTTGACCAGGCACCTTGATATCGAACATACATTTGACACTAACACCAGGGTCCGACATTTCCGGCCAGTCGCCGCAGGCCTTCGCCAGAGCCGAGACATCGTGATATCTTGATATCATTATGAGCGGAACCGAATCGACGCGAGCGGGTGGCGGCCAGCTGGCAGCCGCCGCCGAGGTGGAGGACCGGACAGTGACCGACGTTGCCCGCGAGGCGATCGCCTCGCTCGTGGAGGCACGCAGCAACGACAAGCGTTTCCGCCGCCTGCTGGAGGACAACCTGGCCCGGCACCGCCGGCTGCTCGGCCTGCTCCGGGAGGACGGGTCATGATCGGGCTCGACGTGGCGGACCTGGTGGTGATCGCCAGCGAGGTGCTGGGCTGCGACACCGGGACGGCGCTGGCACAGGCGGACGTCACGGCCGCGGACGACGCCCTGGCGCAGGCGGGCGTGGCAGGCAAGGGCAGGTCGCCAGGCGAGATTCCCGCTCAGGCAGCAGGCGCGGCGTGGCCGCATCCCGCCGACGCCGCGGAGGCCGCCACCATCCTGATGGACGCCCTGCTACGGCATCCCCCGTTCCCCGCTCACCGCCAGCAGGTCGCGGCCGCGGCCGGACTGCAGTTCCTGGCCGTCACGGCTGGCAGGCCTACCTCGACGTGCCCAGGGCCGCGGCCATCGTCATCGACCGCCTTGCCTCGGGCCAGTTCGCGCCGGCGCAGGCCGCCTCCTGGCTGGTGATCCACTTGTTTCCGGATTCCGGCCGGCCCGCCGGGCAGGGACACCGGCCAGCTATGCCGCTCGCGCGCGCCGTCCGCCGACGGTTCCGACGGCGGACACGCCCGAGCCCCTTCCTTATCCACGTCGGCTCAGGCGACATGCCCGGGGGCATCACCACGATGCTCACCGGGCCCATGGCCTTTACTGGTCACGCCAGCAAGGCCATCGTGCTAGCCAGGCAGGAATCCTCCCGGCTGGGCCGGCCTCGCGGCCCCGAGCACATCCTGCTGGGCCTGGCCGACGTCGGCGATGGCCTCGCGGTCAAGGCCCTGGAGCGGCTCGGAGTCGGGCCAGAGGTGGTGCGTGAGGAGGTCGAGCAGGTCACAGACCAGCAGGCAGACTATCCGCCGGGCCCGGAAACCCGGCAGATACGGAGGGTCTGGCACGCGATGGTAGATGAAGCGTTCGCGCGCGGGGACGACTATATCGGCACCGAGCACTTCCTGTTCGCGCTGTTCTGTGACGACGACAACGCCGCTGCTCAGGTACTGACCAGGCTCGGTGCGGGCGAGCGCCAGGTGCGCGCCGCGGTCGCGGAGTTGCTGGCCGAGTCCGGCCGGGAGCGGTCCGCGTAGAAATCGTGAACCTGTCAGCTCCAGCGGACCTTGACGCTGGCCTGCCAGGACCTCAGCGGGCTGAGGTCTCCGGTGATGGTGATGCCCGCCGCGGTGGGGTCGGCACGGTTCCACAGGTATAGGTAGAGACCGGAGGCGGGGCCGCTGACCGTGCATGCGGCGCCGCCTGCAGCGTCGGCGTCGGTCTCGCGGCTCGGCTGGAGGCGGCCCTGGCGGGCCGCGATGGTCCAGGCGTCGCCGGTATCCTCGGCGACCACGCGGAGCAGGCCGCCGCCGGCGGCCGGGGCGGCCTGGGGCTGGTACTTGCGGCGCTGGCCGAAGCCCATGATCAGCTCGTCGATGCCGTCGGCGGCGAAGACGGCTGGGTATTCCGGCGCGAGGCCGGCCGCGAACTCCGCGTCGGCCCGGTGGATGGCGGTCTCGTGGGCCTGGCGCCGCGTCCAGAAGGCCAGCGAGGACGGGGCGGGCAAGAACGTGGCGCACACGACGGCCGGATCGGCCGCGGTCAGGGTCTCGACGAGCGCGGCGTGGCCCGCGCCGAACCAGTCGAGCAAGCCCTCATCGGCGGCCCCGCCGCGCAGGATCTCCGCCTCCGGCGGGCCGTCGATGACCTCGCTGGGACCTTCCGCGATGTGCCTGGCCGCCCACCGGTGGATGTAGCCGGTATGCCGCAACAGGTCCTTGACCTGCCATGACGGGCAGGACGGGACGGCTGCGGCCAGACCGGCGCGGGCGGCCGCAGCCGCCATCAAGCCGCCTTGGCGGTGCAGTATGTCTAGGTGCTCGGCGATCTCCACGGCCCCATTCTGCTCCCCGCCGACATGACCGGGCTTGAACATCGGTGTCCGGTTCCGGCTAGCGTGAGGACATGCGTGCCGGGTCGCTGCTCGCCGCCGGCGACGGTTTCGATGTGAACGCCGTTCGCTGCGCCGACGCGCGCCGGGGGTTCGACCCGCTGGAACAAACGGCGGGTCATGCGCTGGTGTTCGTGCGGCGGGGAGCGTTCGTGCGGCGGGCCGGGGGCCGGGAGGTGCTGCTCGACAGTACGGTCGCGTACCTGGGGGCTGGTCGCGCGGACCCGGCCGGGCGGGGCCGGCGGCGGGGCCGGGAGCCGCGGGTCCGCCGGGAGTGAGCGGCTGGCCGGGCAGGCACGCGAGATCCTGCTGGCCGAGGAACTCGGCTTCGCCGACCATGCGCACCTGACCAGGACGGTTCGCGCCGTCACCGGGCACACGCCGAGCGCCTGCCGGGACCTGCTCTAGCTCTCGGCGCGCAAGATGTCCAGGGCCCGGGCCAGATCTGGCGGGTACTCGCTGGTGAACGTGACCTCGCGGCCGTCGGCGGGGTGCGCGAACGTCAGGCTGACCGCGTGCAGCCACTGGCGGGTCAGGCCGAGATGGGCGGCCAGCACCGGGTCGGCGCCGTAGAGCAGGTCACCTACGCACGGGTGCCTCATGGCGGCCATGTGCACCCGGATCTGGTGGGTTCGGCCGGTTTCCAGGTGCACCGAGACCAGGCTGGCGGCCCGGAAGGCTTCCAGCGTGTCGTAGTGGGTCACGCTCGGGCGGCCGTCGCTGACCACGGCGAACCGGCCGTCGCCGGACGGGTGCCGGCCGATCGGCGCGTCCACCGTGCCGCGCAGCGGATCCGGGTGACCCTGCACGAGCGCGTGGTAGCGCTTGTCCACGGTGCGCTCACGGAAGGCCCGCTTGAGCGCGCTGTAGGCCCGCTCGCTCTTGGCCACCACCATCACGCCGGTCGTGTTGGCGTCCAGGCGGTGCACGATGCCCTGCCGTTCGGCGGCACCGCTGGTGGCCACGGTGTGCCCGGCCGCGATCAGGCCGCCGGTAACGGTCGGCCCGGTCCAGCCCGGCGTCGGGTGCGCGGCCACGCCCCGGGGCTTGTCGATCACGATGATGTCGTCGTCCTCGTACAGGACGATCATGCCCTCGACCGGGCGGGGCGGTTCGGCGGGCCGCGGCGCGGGCATCGTGACCTGCAGTGGGTCCCCGGCCAGGACCCGGTCCGATTTCGACGCGGTGCGCCCGCCGAGAAGTACCAGGCCCTCGGCGATCAGCTCGGCCGCGCGGGACCGGGACAGGCCGAACATCCGGGCCATGGCGGCGTCGAGCCGTTCCCCGTCCAGGCCGTCGGGCACCTCGACCTGGCGTTCGTCGGAGGCGGTCATGCGGTTTCCTCCGCGGCCCGGGTGCCGTCCATCCGGATCCCGCGCAGGGCGAGCAGGACCACCAGCACGCCGGCGCAGACGATGGCGGAGTCGGCGAGGTTGAAGACCGGCCAGTCCGGCAGCTGGATCCAGTCGACCACGTGCCCCTGGAAGACACCGGGGGCGCGGAAGATCCGGTCCGTCAGGTTCCCGGCGGCCCCGCCGAGCAGCAAGCCGAGGGTCACGGCCCAGCCGATGCTGCGCAGGTTCCTGGCCGTGCGCAGGATGTAGACGACCACCCCGAGGGCGATGACGGTGAACACGATCGTCATCGACGTGCCGATGCTGAACGCGGCGCCGCCGTTGCGGGTCAGCGTGATCGTCAGCGCCCCGCCGAGCAGCCGGATCGGCGCGTGACCGGGCATCTTAGCCACCACGATGGCCTTGGAAATGATGTCCGCGGCGAGGACGAAGACGGCCACCGCGAGCAGCAGGCCAACTCGGCGCGGCCGCGCGGGCGTCCCATCGTCCATGGTGAAAGAGACTATCCGCGCTTTCAGCTACGCTGGGCCGGTGCCGGGATTCCAGCCGCTCCCAGCGCAGGTGGACCTGCCCGCGCTCGAGCAAGAGATACTCGTCCGCTGGCAGGAAGCGGGGGTATTCGAACGGTCGCTGAAGCAGACCGCGGACGGCCCCGCCTGGGTCTTCTACGAGGGACCGCCGACCGCCAACGGCATGCCGGGTGCGCATCACGTGGAGGCGCGCACCTTCAAGGACCTGTTTCCCCGGTTCAAGACCATGCAGGGGTACCACGTCCCGCGCAAAGCCGGCTGGGACTGCCACGGCCTGCCGGTCGAGGTCGCGGTGGAGAAGGAACTCGGCCTGACCGGCAAGCGGGACATCGAGGCGTACGGGGTGGCCGCGTTCAACGCCCGCTGCCGCGAGTCGGTGCTCAGGCACGTCGACGCGTGGCTGGAGATGTCCCGGCGGATGGGTTACTGGGCCGACACCGACCACGCCTACCGGACGATGGATCCCGGCTACGTCGAATCGGTCTGGTGGTCGCTGAAGCAGATCTACGAGCAAGGACTGCTGGTTCGCGACCACCGGATCAGCCCGTACTGCCCGCGCTGCGGCACCCCGCTGTCCGACCACGAGATGGGCCAGCCGGATGTCTACCAGACGGTCTCCGATCCGGCCGTCACGGTCAGGTTCAGGCTAAAGGAGGGGGCGCCAGCCGAGCTCGAGGGCGCCGACCTGCTCGTCTGGACGACCACGCCGTGGACGCTGGTGTCCAACACCGCGGTGGCGGTGCACCCGGACGCGACCTACGTGCTGGCGCGCCGGTCCCGCGATGGCGACCGGGTCGTCGTGGCCGAGGATCTGTTCGCCCGGGTCCTGGGCGACGGATGGCACGTGGCGACCAGATTCCAGGGCAGTGCGCTGATCGGGGCGGGATACATAAGGCCGTTCGGCATCATTGATATCCCTGACGCGCATGTGGTGATTCCAGGGTCATTCGTGACGACGGAGGATGGCACCGGTCTGGTCCACCTGGCGCCGGCGTTCGGCGCCGACGACATGGCGGCGTCGCGCGCCCACGGGCTGCCGGTGGTCAACCCGGTCAAGCCGGATGGCCATTTCGAGGACGGCGTGCCGCTGGTCGGCGGGCTGTTCTTCAAGGACGCGGACCGGCGGCTGATCGAGGACCTCGACGATCGCGGCCTGCTGTTCCGGTCCGAGCGGCACGAGCACAGCTATCCGCACTGCTGGCGGTGCGGCACCTTGCTGCTCTACTACGCCGTGCCGTCGTGGTACATCAGGACGACCGCGGTCAAGGACAAGCTGCTGGCCGAGAACGAGCGGACGAACTGGTACCCGGCGACGGTCAAGACCGGCCGGTACGGCGAGTGGCTGCGGAACAACGTGGACTGGGCGCTGTCCAGGACGAGGTACTGGGGCACTCCGCTGCCGCTGTGGGCGTGCGCGGAGTCGCACGTGACCCCGGTCGGCTCGCTGGCCGAACTGTCCGGGCTGGCGGGGAGGGACCTGACCGGGCTCGACCCGCACCGGCCGTTCGTGGACGAGATCACGTTCGGCTGCCCGTCGTGCGATGGCGTGGCCCGGCGGGTACCCGAGGTCATCGACGTCTGGTACGACTCCGGCTCGATGCCGTTCGCCCAGTTCGGCGCGCCGTGGCAGGGGCAGGCCGAGTTCGAGGCCGCGTATCCGGCTCAGTTCATCTGCGAGGCGCTGGACCAGACCAGGGGCTGGTTCTACTCCCTGATGGCCGTGGGGACGATGGTGTTCGGGCGTTCGGCCTACGAGAATGTGGTGTGCGTAGGGCTGCTCGTCGACGAGACCGGCCGCAAGATGAGCAAGCACCTGGGCAACGTGCTCGAGCCCATTCCTCTGATGGACCGGCACGGCGCCGACGCGCTGCGCTGGTTCTTCGCCGCCTCCGGCTCGCCCTGGGGCGCGCGGCGGGTGGGGCACGACGTGCTCAGCGAGATCGTCAGGAAGGTCCTGCTCACCTACTGGAACACGGCGTCGTTCCTGGTGCTGTACGCCAACGCGGGCAACTGGACGCCTGGTGAGGTGCCTCATGGGAGCCCACTGCTCGACCGGTGGATGCGGAGCGAACTGCACGCCGTGACGCGGGACGTCACCGCCTCGCTGGAGGTGTTCGACACCGCGTCAGCCGGCCGGCGGCTCGCGACGTTCATCGACGACCTGTCCAACTGGTATGTGCGCCGGTCACGGCGGCGGTTCTGGGACGGGCCCGCATCGGCCGACGGGGCATCGGCGTTCGCCACGCTGTACGAGTGCGTCGGTACGCTGACGTTGCTGATGGCGCCGTTCGTCCCGTTCGTGACGGATTACGTCTGGGGAGTGCTGCGGCGTCCCGGGGCGCCGGAGTCCGTGCACCTGGCGTCGTGGCCGGCCTTCGACGCCACGCTGATCGATCCGGAGCTGTCGGAGCAGATGGCGCTCGTCCGGCGGCTGGTCGAGCTGGGTCGCTCGGCGCGCTCGGGGGCTTCGGTCCGCACCAGGCAGCCGCTGCGGCAGGCCCTGATCGGGGCGGCCGGATTCGACGCGCTCCCCGCTGAACTGCGGTCGCTGGTCGCGGCGGAACTCAACGTGGGCTCGCTGGAGCCGCTGGGCTACGAGGCTGGTGAGCTCGTCGACTACGCGGTCAAGCCGAACTTCCGGTCACTGGGCCGGCGGTTCGGAGCGGGCACGCCCGCGGTGGCAGCCGCGATCACCGCCGTCCCGGCCGCGGAGATCGCGACCGCGGTGCTGGCGGGCGGCTCGGTCCCGGTGGCGGTACCCGGCCTGCCGGGCGTTACGGTGGGCGCGGACGACGTGGTGGTGACGCAGACGCCGCGGGCGGGCTGGGCGGTGGCCACCGACGCGGGCGAGACCGTGGCCATCGACACCGCCATCACGCCGGAACTGCGGCGCGAAGGGCTCGCCCGCGAGGTCATCCGGCTGGTCCAGGAGGCCCGCAAGAACGACGGGCTCGACGTCACCGACCGGATCGTGGTGCGCTGGTCGGCCAGCGACGCTGAGCTGAGCGCGGCGCTGAGCGAGCACGCGGCGCTGATCGCCGGTGAGGTGCTGGCAGTGGAGTTCGGGCCGGGCCAGGGCGTGGCGGGCGGGCGGGAGCACGCCGTGGCCGAGCCGGGCCTGCGGTTCTGGCTCAGGCGCGCCTGATAACTCCGGCTGATCCGGTAACTCCGGCTGATCCGGCAGGCAGGCCCGGCAGGGAGTGCAGCCCGCTTCCGTAGCCGCGGCTACGGTCATCTTGTCCAGGTCGCTGTCGCCCATGAAGCGGATGAGGATGCACTGGGCTTTGTGATACCTGGGAACGCCGGGGACCACGGTGACTTCAAGGTCGAGCGCGGGGGCGGCGGCCTTGGTGACGGTGGTGGCGTCGTCCGCCGGCTCGATTTCGCCGGCCGGCGCGGGGTCTTCAGCGGGTACGTCGGTGGTGTCGTCGGTGGGCGCGGGGTCGTCCGTGGCAGTGGTGTCATCCACGGCAGCCGCTTCTGCCGCGGGCTCGGTGCCGACGGCGGGCTCGGTGCCGACGGCGGGCTCGTTATCACTTGCCGACGTGGCGTCATCGGCTGGCGTGGTGTCCGTGGCTGGCACGGTGTCATCGACCACGGTGTCATCGACCACGGTGTCATCGGCAGGTGCGGCGGGTTCCGCGGGCGGTGCCACGGACTCGGCGGGGCTGGGCTGGGCGCGGAAGATCATGGTCTGATCCGGCACGCGGAAGATCATGGTCTGATCCTGAACCACCGGGTCATCGTCCGCGGCGGGCGGCTCCTCGGCCGTTGCCCCCCAGGGCGCGATCGGCGGGGGCGCCGGGTCGTCGCGCCAATTCCAGCTGCTCGGGGACGTGGGCCGGGTAGCCGCTGACGGTTCGGCGGGCGGGTAACCCGACCGGGACGAGCCAACCGGTACGGCCCCGGACCAGGCAGGCGTGTCGACGGCGGTTGCCGGTTCCGGCGTCGCGACCTGCGCCGGTGCTGTCTGGACGGGCGTTGCCTTGGCCACCGCGGGCTGGGAGGCGACGGCCTCTTGTGCCCTGGCCTCAGCCGCCTCGGGCTTACCGGTGAGCTCTCGCCAGTTGGCGGCCGCTCCCGCACCCAGCGTCAGGAGGGCCACCCCGCTCACGCCGATCGCGATGTAGACGAGCGTTAGCTCGCTCGTGACTACACCGGCGACCAGCGTACCGATCGCGGCGACAACGAGGAACGCACTGAAGCGAATCACACGCGTTCTCCCCGCGCTCCCCGCTGCTCACAAGGTCCTTGAGTACCTGCTTGCCCTGCCCGCCGACTACCGGCGCTCGCGCGAGGGTGCTCCCTCAGTGGTGCGGAAACCACCGGAGTGCTGCGCTATCTCGGGGACACCGTACTGGCCGACCCCCTGGCCGCCGCTACGCGCGCCGCTGGGCGCGAGCGCGGGCGGTGCCATCGAGGGTTGCGTACCCGAACCCATCGCTGGGAAGGTACCGCTGTCGGTGACGCCTGCCTCGAGGTCGCGGAGCTGGCCTTCCAGGTAAGCCTTCAGCCTGCTGCGGTACTCGCGCTCGAACGCGCGCAGGTCGTCGACCCGGCGCTCGAGCTCCTCGCGGGTCTGCACCAGCGAGCCCATGGCCTGGCGGTGCCGCTCCTGCGCGTCGCGCTCCAGGCTCTCGGCCCGCGCTCGGGCGTCGCCGGTGATCTGCTCCGCCTGACGGCGAGCCTTGGTCAGCACCTCGTCCGCTTCGCGGCGGGCACGGCCCAGGGTCTCGTCAGCCTCACGGCGGGCGTCGGCAATGGCCTGGTCGGCCGTCTGCTGCGCGAGAGAGAGCACGCGCGCGGCCGTATCCATGTTGTCCTCGATGTGCGGCATCCCGCCCATCATGACCGGCTCCGGCTGCCTGCGCTCCGGCTCCATCCGCTCGGGCGGCGACATCATATCTTGCTTCGGGTCCGACAGCGGAGAGCTCAGCGCGGGTACAGCAGACTTACCACCGCGCAGGCACTCTGCCAGCTTGGCCCGGAGTTCTTCGTTCTCCTGGATCAGCCGGTCGAGCTCAGACTCGACCTCATCGAGGAAGGCGTCAACCTCTTCCTCGTCATAGCCCGGCCTGAGCCTGGTCGTACTGAACTGCTTGTTCCGCACATCCGCGGGCGTCAGCGGCATCTCGTCTCCTCGGCGCACATGGACCGTGTTCCTCACGACGGTACCCGAATCAAAGGCGCGGCACGACCACTTCCAGCAGGATCAGAACCACGATAAACAGAACCATGAAGCTGAGGTCCATGGCTACCATACCGAGCCGGAGGGTCGGTATGAAGCGGCGTAGCAATTTCAGTGGCGGATCTGTAATCGTGAAGATACCCTCAGCGAGAATCAGCAGGATGCCGGACGGGCGCCAGTCACGGGCGAACACCTGGACCCAGCTGAAGATCATCCTGCCGACCAGGACCACGAGGTAGATCGTCAGTACATAAACGAGGACTTCCTTCAGGTACTGCACAAATCCACCCTGCCCTCGCCAGCGACTGCGTCGCTGATCGGTGTCACGTCATCACTGCCCGCTGGCTAGCTCTGGTTGAAGAAGCCACGCTCGGCGATACGAGCCTTGTCCTCCGCCGTCACCTCGACGTTCGCGGGCGACAGCAGGAAGACCTTGTTCGTCACGCGCTCAAAGCTCCCGCGCAGGCCGAAGACCAAGCCGGCCGCGAAGTCGACGACACGTTTTGCGTCGCTGTCGACCATCTCGGTCAGATTCATGATCACCGGGGTGCCTTCGCGGAAGTGTTCACCAATAGTACGCGCTTCATTGTAGGTGCGGGGATGCAGTGTCGTGATGCGGGCGAGATCGGTCGTCTGCGGCCCGGGCTCGGCCCGCCACTCGGGAGCCTGGTAGCCGGCGTATCCCCCGCCGACGTCCCCATCCCGGCCCATGACACGCGCCTCGGTCTCCTCGGTCTGATCGGACTGGTCCGCCTGGTCGTCGTAGTCCTCGTACTCACCGTAGGAATTGTCCTGGTAACGGTGGTCATCCTCGACGAGGCCGAGGTAGACCGCCATCTTCCGCATGGCACTGGCCATCCTTCAGTCCTCCCAGCGTCTACCCGTCTTCGCCGGCCGATCAGGCCCCACGCGTGGGACATTACCTGACACGCGGCCCGCGATCGCCGAGCAACGCCGTACCGATTCGGAGGTGTGTCGCGCCGGCTTCGACGGCGGCCTCGAGATCACCGCTCATCCCGGCCGACACTACCGTGGCGGCAGGCCGGACCGCACGCACGGCGGCCGCACTAGCCCGCAGCCGCGCGAACGCGTCGGCGGGGTTCATGGACAACGGCGCGACCGCCATCACGCCGCCCAGGATGAGCCCTTCCTCGGCGGCGAGCGCCTCGGCCAGGGCGGGAACGTCACCCGCGACCGCCCCGCCGCGGGCCGGGTCGCCGTCCAGGCTCACCTCGACCAGGCACTCCACGACCCGCCCGGCGCCGCGCGCGGCGCGGCCGAGGGCGCGGATGAGCCGCGGCCGGTCCACCGAGTGGACCACGCTGGCGTAGCGCACCACGCTGGCGGCCTTGTTCGTCTGCAGCTGGCCGACGAAGTGCCAGGTAAGATCTAGGTCGGCACAATCGGCGGCCTTGGCCGCCGCCTCGTCGTCGCGGTTCTCCCCCACGTTGGCGACGCCGAGCCCGGCCAGCAGGCGCACGTCAGACGCGGGCCTAGTCTTGGTCACCGCGATCAGCGTCAGCTCGCTGACATCCCGCCCGGCCACCTTGCACGCCTTGGCCATGCGGTCCTGGACGTCGGCCAGCCGGCGGGCCAGTTCTTCGCGGCGCTCGGGGTCACTCACTTGAGGAAGTCAGGGACATCCAGGTCGTCGTCTTCCTCGAAGACGACGGGACGGCGGCGCGTGGCGGCGACGTCGAAGGTCTTCGCCGGCACCTCGGCGTGCACGGGGCGGTAGGAAGAGGAGTCAGCGTCAAACGCGGTTCGCTCCAGGCGGGGCGGTTCCTGGACCGGTCGCTCGTAGGCCGGCGGTACGTCCTCGGCCGGCCCCACGTCTTCCGGTACCGGGGCACTGAAAATAGAGCCAGCGGACACCGCGACGCCGGTGTCGGCAGGGACCGGCGGGACGGGCTCGTGGACGGCCTCTGACGCGGCCGGCGCTGGTTCGCTGACGACGGGCGCGGGCCGCAGCACGGGGGCCGGCGCCGGTTCCGCGGGCGGGGTGAACCCGCCGGAGATGACCGAGCTGCCGCCGCTGAAGCCGCCGCCGGAGTCGGCGCCGCTGGCGCTGCCGCCGGCCGGCGGACGGCCGGCGGTCCGGTTGTCGTCCAGCCCGGCCGCGATGACCGTCACCCGGACCTCGTCGCCGAGGGCGTCGTCGATGACGGCGCCGAAGATGATGTTCGCGTCCACCGCGGCCGAGTTGGAGACGAGCTGGGCCGCCTCGTTGATCTCGAACAGGCCGAGGTCGGAACCGCCCTGGATGGAAAGGAGGACGCCGTGCGCGCCGTCGATGCTCGCCTCGAGCAGCGGGCTGGAGATGGCCATCTCGGCCGCCGCCACCGCGCGGTCGTCGCCGCGCGAGGAGCCGGTGCCCATCAGCGCCGAGCCCGCGCCGGACATGACCGACTTGACGTCGGCGAAGTCGAGGTTGATCAGGCCCGGCGTGGTGATCAGGTCGGTGATGCCCTGCACACCGGAGAGCAGCACCTGGTCGGCCGCCTTGAACGCGTCCAGGACGCTGACATGCCGGTCCGAGATGGACAGCAGCCGGTCGTTGGGAATGACGATCAGCGTGTCGACCTCGGTGCGCAGCTTCTCGATGCCGACGTCGGCCTGGACCACGCGGCGCTTGCCCTCGAAACCGAACGGCCTGGTCACCACGCCGATGGTGAGGGCGCCGAGCGACCGCGCCACGTTCGCTACTACCGGAGCACCGCCGGTACCCGTGCCACCGCCCTCGCCGGCCGTGACGAAAACCATATCGGCGCCCTTGAGGACCTCCTCGATCTCCTCGCGATGGTCCTCGGCAGCCTTGCAGCCGACATCCGGGTTGGCCCCGGCACCCAGTCCCCGGGTGAGCTCGCGGCCGACATCGAGCTTGACGTCGGCGTCGCTCATGAGCAGCGCCTGCGCGTCAGTGTTGATCGCGATGAACTCGACGCCCTTGAGCCCCTCTTCGATCATGCGATTGACGGCGTTGACGCC
>JBEKJP010000189.1:0-12829 GCA_050011155.1 Streptosporangiaceae bacterium | reverse complement strand
GTACATTTCCAGGCTCGCGGCGGCACTCGCCGACGCCGCGACCGGGCATGAGACGGCCCGCCGGGGCGGTGTGCTCTGGCTGCGCCCGCCCGCGTGATTCCCGGGGGGAGGGAACGGTACTACGGCCAGCTCGTTTGTGACGCGGCGTCGGGCGTGCCAGGCTGGCCTCTCCGTGATGCCTGGTCAAAGAGAGGGACTGCCATGGCCGACGAACGGAGGTTCGCGGATGTCGAGAGCATGCGCCCGGTGTTCCGTGCGGTCTTCGGCCGGGACCGGTCCCTGCTCCGGGTAGAGCGGCTTGCCCACGGTTCGAAGAAGGGCGCCTACCGCTTGACGCGTGCGAGAGGATCACGCTCGACCGGGCGCTGGCCCAGCTTACGGAGATCGCGGGGCGTGACCAGCGTGCGGCCGAGCCGGTCGGGCCGCGTGCGGCTGCCGCGCTCGTCCACGGCGAACTCGGCCCGGACCACGTCCTGCTCGACCGCCGCGGTGAGCCGGTGCTGATCGACATCGAAGGCGCGATGTACTTCGACGTCGAGATAGAGCATGTCTGGATGCGCATGAGGTTCGGCGAGCATTACGCGAAGCTGAGCCGGGGCGGCCTCGATGAGGACCGTCTCCGGTTCTATCAGCTGTGCATGCACCTGGACCTGGTGGCGGGACCGCTGCGGATCGCGGGCACCAGCCACCCCGAGCATGAGTGGTTCCGCAGCCTGGCCGAGCATCACCTCCAGCGTGCCCCGCAGTTCCCGGCCTGACGTTCGCGTAGTGCCGGGGACGGCTGCGGGCTTGTCTTCGGGGCTAGCTCGGCACGGCTACCATCCCGGAATTGACACTGTGGCGAGGATTCTGACACGTCGTTGTGACACCAGTGGCGGGTGTCACATCCATGCTTGCGAGACACGAGCAAGCGGCGTGCCTCGGGCATTTCCAGTGCGCAGCAAAGCAGGTTGAAGCCGGCGTCCGGCGTGCGAGCGGTCCGCGTCGCCTGTCCGTGGTGTCAGGCCGGCGAATGCTCTGCTCTGCTGAAATCGCCTGGTGGTCCTTGCCGGGGTTCTGTCATGATCCGCGGATGGCCGGAATCGCAGCGGCAGGCGCCGCAGAGCTGGACGCGACGCTGAACAGGTTCGTCACCCAGGATGGGCTGCCGGGCGCGGCGGCGGGTGTCGTTCACGGGGACGAGCTTGCCTGGGCGGCAGGCGCGGGGTTCGCTGATGCGGGCGCGCAGGTGACCAGTGATCCGGGGACGCTTTACCGGATCGCCTCTATCACCAAGACGTTCACCGGTACGGCTGTCATGCAGCTACGTGATGCGGGACGGCTGGACCTGGATGACCCGGCGGTGAAGTACCTTCCTGAGCTGCGCGGCGCCGTCAGCCCGTTCGCGGCGATCGAGGCCGTGACCATCCGGCGGATGCTCTCGCACGAATCGGGGCTGGCCTATGACCCGCCAGGCACAGACTGGTCGGTTCCGGTCTACCAGGGCGACCCGCAGCTGACCCTGGCGCGACCGGGCGGCATCGTCCTGATGCTCCCGCCGGACGTTCAGCACAAGTACTCCGATCTGGCGTATCAGCTGCTCGGCGAGATCGTGACCCGGGTGAGCGGGATCCCGTATCCCCGGTACGTCCGTGACCTGATCCTGGACCCGCTCGGCATGTCAGCGACCGGCTTCGAGCCGCTCGACGGGCCGCTGCTGAGCCGCCGCGCCGCCGGCTACAGCAGGCGGCCTTTCTCTGATGAGCTGGACCTGGAGCCGGCGTTCCCGCCGGTGTGGGCCGAGGGCGGCCTGTGGTCATGCGTGCAAGACCTGGCCCGGTGGATCTCCTTCCAGCTGCGCGCCTACACCGGGCCGGCCGCGGACTCGCCGGTCCTGGCAGCAGCCTCACTGCGGGAGATGCACAAGCCCCGGTACCTGGCTGACGATGACTGGACGAGCGCATGGGGCATTTCCTGGTACGCGGACCGGCGGGACGACGTCAGCTGGATCCGGCACTCTGGCGGTCTTCCCGGTTTCACCACCAGCGTGTGCTTCGATCCCGGGCAGCAAGTCGGCGCCATCGTCCTGCACAACGGACCCAGCTTCACCACAGAAACTGCCCGCGAGCTAGCTGTGACCGCTCGCCGCCTGGCCGGGTCCGCACCGTCAGCGGCAGCGGTGCCTGCCCCGGCGCCAGCGCAGTACCGGCCGCTGCTGGGCCTTTACGCGCGGACCGGCCTGGGCGGCGGGGTGCTGAGCCTTCAGTGGCGAGCCGGGAAGCTGGTCTTCCTCATCCCGGAGATCTCCTCCTGGCAGCTGGCACTGGAGCCGACTACTAACTCCGACGTGTTCATCGCCGGACCGGGATCTGACTTCTCCGGTGAGAACGTGATCTTCCAGCGTCACGCTGACGGCCGCGTGACCTCCGTGCTCGTCGTCCAGGGCACCTACCTGCGACTGGATCATGACAGCACCTCCCTGAGGGATGTCACGACCCGGACCCGGATCGCCACCGTGACCGATCCCCCGGGACAAGCCGCAGGCGGGTAGACCTCCTTTATGCCCGACGTCTGCCCGGATGCCGCAGTACGTGCCGGCAACGGCTGGTACCACACCAACGCGGCTCAGTGGCTGCCGGACTCGCTGCTCATCGCCCATCCGGCCTTGCAAGTATCCGGCAGGTCAGGTCGCGCATTTCCCGACTGCCTGCCCTCTTGCCACTGTGCGTGGCCTATCAGGTCTGCGGAACTGCTGCCTGACCATCTCAAGCAGGCCGGGTGGCCGCCAGCACATGCGCGTCGCTGCTCGGCCGCCCCCGAACCTTGCAACAACCGGCCGGGCAACGTGCGGGAAGCGGGTAAGGGAGGTTCACGGGGCTGTCACCTCTGTCGAGGAGGTTTCGGTCTCCCAGACTCAATATCGCTGACGTGTCAGGTTCATGAGGAGCCGACACCGGCCCCAGCGTTTAGTGCAGGTCAGCCATATGCGTTGTTTTTCCTGTCCATTACTACCGGCACCCCGGGAGCGTGCACGCTTGCACTGCCACCTACGTTAACCTACATTGTATTACATGGTAGCTACTCCCAGCCCATCGTCGATCCGGTTCGAGCCGCGCGTGTTCGAGCGGCTGTCCGCGTTCGTTGCAGCGCACCGGGATCTAACCCTTTCCAGCGCCACCAGCAGGCTCGTCGATGAGGCGCTGCGGATGCGTGAGCACCCGCTTATCACATTTAAGGATGGCCCGGCCGGACGCAGGGCTCGGCTGGTCGGCGGTCCCGACGTCTGGGAGGTCATCGGCGCCATCCGCTCGGTCCGCGAAGCCGAGCCGGCGCTGGAGGGCGACGAGGTTCTCGCGGTCGTCGCCGAGACGTCAGGGACGCCCGAGCCGTTCATACGTGCGGCCCTGGCCTACTGGAGCGACTACTCGGAGGAAGTCGACGACTTCCTGCACAGGGCACGTACCGAGGCCGCGCACGCACAGGCGGCATGGGAACGGCAGCAGGAACTGCTCGGATTGTGAGCGGGGTACCCAGCAACGTGCCCGACGCGTTGCTCCTCGACGAGATGTTCTCGCCCGCGATCGCCACCGGTCTCGCTGCCCGCGGCGTCGACTGCCATGCGGTCGTTGCCGATCCTGTCCTGCGCGCTCTGTCGGACCTGGAGATCTTCCAGGCGGCACAGACCCAGGGCCGGGTTCTTGTGACGAACAACGTCCCGGACTTCGAGAGCCTCCGGCGGGCACACGAGGCGGCCGGAAACAAGGTTCCTGGCCTCATCTACACGTCCGACCTCACGTTCCCGCGGACGAAAGCGTACATCTCCAGGCTCGCGGCGGCGCTCGCCGACGCCGCGGCCGGGCATGAGACGGCCCGCCGGGGCGGCGTGCTCTGGCTGCGCCCGCCCGCGTAATTCCCGGGGCAGGGGAATCGTACGGAAGCGCCCGTCTCGTCCGAGAACCGCGGCATCTGCTGTAACCAACCGACTGGAGGCACGGGCGATGGGGATCGGGACGACGCCAGAGGAACAGCTGAAAATGTTCGGCGCACGCTGGCGCTGCGTAGAGCCTTCCTTTCGAGGATCAGGTCTTCGATGCCGCGATGGCTGTCAGTACCGTCCATCACTGGCGGGACCCGATCGCCCAGGCTCCCCCGCCCTCGGCAACCCTGTGGTCGTTGCCGAGGGCGGGGGAGCGATCATATTCACTCTCGCCGAGGTCGGACGGCTGATGGAAAGGATTCCCGCACCGGCGAGGCCCTGGACGGCCGTTATTTCTGGTGCTCCGATGGCCTGGTCGTCCGCGATCCCGGCATCGGCAGCATGACCCGCGTGATCGCCGGCCCGCTCGATTCCGGCGATTTCAGGCACGTGCTGCAGCAGCGATCTGACGGCCCCGCGCCATGAGCTGCGGCGGCCTGGGGGAGCAGCCGCTTCCGGAGCGCAGCGGCCAGCTTCAGAAGTTCGCCGCTAAATCTCGTCGTCGAGCAGAGCGAGAACGGCGACATCGTGCAGGCCGTCTTCCTCCAGGGATGCGCGGCGCAAGGTGCCTTCCAGGGTGAAGGCAGCTTTCTGCGCGACCCGCAGGGACGCGAGATTGTCGGTGTTGACGCTCAGCCACATGCGCTGCAGGCCGCCAGTGGTCAGCGCCCACCTGCTGGCGGCAACCAAGGCCTCCGTGGCGAAGCCCTGGCCGTGGGCGTGCGGGCGGACGCCGTAGCCGATCTCGGCCGACCGTGCGTACTCATCGACATCGGTGAGGTAGATCCAGCCGACGATCTGGTCAGCTTCCCGGGCGAGCATCATGAGATTGAGCCCGGTCCGGTCGCGGCGAGGCTCATGCACGGCGTCAGCCAGCCACCAGTCCACATCGGCTGGGTACTCGGTTGTTTCCACCAGCGCGGTCGACAGCGGAAGCCACTCGCCGCACTGCAGGACTTCCCGGACAAGGGTGGCGTCGGCAGGACTGAACTCCCGGATATCCAGCCGGTCCGCGCTGATCCTGACCTCAGGAAAGTCGGGAAGCTCAGCCAACCGAATGCACCGCCATAGTCCGGAAGATTCGCTTCCTCATTCTCCCATGCCAGCCTTCATGTCGTTTCCGGCGCGGGCATGCTCCCGGATGTAACCGGCCGGGGCTTCCTCATAGGCTTGTCTCATGTTCTCGGCGAGCAAACTTCGTTTCGCCAAGCCGTTCGCCAAGATGGTGATTCGCCAACTTCCGTGAGACGGGACAGCGACTGTCCCGTCTCAGCCATCATGTCGACTGGGCCCTGCGGAATGGCACGTCCGCGAGACGCTGAACCCTGGGTCTGTCTCATCCATCATGTCGTTTCCGGAACTGCTCTCCCAAGCCAGGTTGCGCGGCTGCGAGATGAGGTCCATGCGGAGGCCACTGAGGTCTGCGGCTCATTCATCAACCCGTCAGGGCGGCATGTCCTGGCAATTCGGGATCTGATACGCCAGGCGCGTCGAAGCGTAGCCTGAGTCCACAGAGGCTGGCGCTACCCATGTGCCGTCTTGCATGAAGTGCCCGAGGATGTGCTGTGTCAGGAACGTCTCCGACAGATAGACGCGGCCTCGATCGCAGTTGACGGTCTCGGGAATTATGACGGGCTTGGCGGCGGCGTTCGCGAACCGCTCGTCGATGCTCAGCAGTCGCTCGTGCGGGATCACCGAGTGCGCGTGGTGCAGGGACTCCGCCCAGCCTGGCCGCATCGGCTCGGGCACCAACATCCGCGCCAGCACGGCAGCGGCGTCAACGGCCTTGGTCGTCGGTGCGATGATGCCCGCGGCGATGGTCCTGGTCGCCGCATCGACGGCAATGGTGAGTTCGGCCCTGCGGATGACGCCGTCGGCGTACCGGCACATGATGTCGAGCTTGTTGGTGTCGATGGGAACGTCTTCGCCTGGCCGGAGCGCTGTGACAGGCGTGAACGGGCGACTTGGGCGGTTCACCGACACCCGGCGGGACGCCTCGCTGACGAAGTTCTGGCGTCCGCGGTCCATGTGATTTATCAGACGGTAGAAGGTCGCCCTGCTGGGCATCCGCACCACGCCAGGTCCGTGCGTATCTTCGAGCTTACGCTTGAGTTGCGTGAGCATGACTGACCGTGCGACCGTCGACCGTCCACGTGGTTCGCTGAGCAGTTCCTCGAGGGCGACGATGACTCGCGGGTCAGTGGCGGCACCAGGCGTATGCGATCGCAGTACACGCTTGTCTGCGAGCCCGATTAGGCCATGGTCCCTATATGCCTGGCGCAGCCTCTGGAGATGCCGCTGGGTCATCTCGGTACCTGCTGCCCTGAGTTCGGCGAGCTTTGCCTGCTCCCGTTCGTCCATAGTGTGCAAGTCAGGGTCGTACTCCGGGCGGGGGGAGCCCTCGGGGGAGTGTCCCGTCTCGAGCTCGATGAGGTGCCCTTCGAGCCGGCGGATGCGTTGCCGTTCAGTCTCATCGAGGACTGAGAGCCTGCCGTCCTGCGGTGCCCTCCTGGGCCGCGCGGCATCAAGCGCCTCGAAGCCGGGTGCCGTTAGTAGGTGCACGAGCAGAATCGCAGACAGTTCACCGTTCTGGTCCTGCAAGGTCACCGTAGTTCCGCTGAGCTGAATCACGGTGTAGGTGTCATGACCGACCGCTATCCGGTGCCCCGGACGTAGCACCCGCGCGTCCAGGGCGCTCATGGCTCCTCCAGCGGATCCGCGCAGGCCGCCAGGACGGTTGCCTCACCTAGCGGGCGGCTGAGGTCAGTAGTCAGGCGACCACGCCACATCAGGTGAAACAGCACTGGCCGGACCCGGATCGGATCGCCAGCCTGACGCGTAGTCTCGCCAAGCGGCCTTCCCGCAGCGAACAGTTCGAGCAGCACGGCCTCCAGGTGCTCGTCGCCGAACCGGGGATGCCGGTAACCGGCGAGCCACCGGAGGTTCGCGGCCCACACCGGGTCTGGCTCACCAACCAGTCGGAAGTCCCAGCCGACCGCGCTGCACGCCGCTGCCGTGACCGCGACTTTGTATCTGAAGTCCTCGTCGGCCCTCTTCACGGGACGGCAGTCGGTGACGACTGCCTTGCCATCGAGTGTCCGGAACAGGAAGTCGGGTACATGCCTGGCCGATGGCTTCCTGTTTCCACGTGGCCAGGTCAGCTCGAACGGCTGTCCCGCAATGCTTGTCACGCGGGCGTCACGGTCGGCCTCCACGAGGTGATGGCGCTCTAGCCATGACTTGTAGACAACATGGGACCTCATGGTCGCTGACCACCACCACCCAGGAAAGTTTCGCTGCCCGCGGTAAGCAGGCACCTTTCGGAATGAGCGCACCCGGCCGAAGTCGACCGCGTTCGCGTTCTCAAGGTCTACGACATGCCGTCGGTCCCGCTCGTCGGCATACGCAAGCTGGATGCCAACCGGCAGCTCGACGGTGGTAATGGGCGGATGCGCGTTGGCATCTGCTGTAACCAACCGATTCGGTATCACGCCTCGATGATGGCCATCGCGGATCGAAATCTCATGCGACACGCCACAGTGAGCTCATAGGTCGTTACGAGTAGACATGCGAGTGATTTCAGTGGCTGAGAAGAGCTGGCACCTAGTTGTCACGGCGCTTGCAGCGACAGGTCCAGGGCCCGCCGTCGGGCTGCGGCGTAGTCACAAGGTCATGTCGCACGAGTCGCCACCCGACATGACTTCCGACAAGATGAGTGAGATTCGACATCTTCCGTGAGACGGGACAATCGGCCGCCTACCCCTTCTCACGAGACTCTCTAACGAGTGCCGATAATGTACATTATGTAAAGTTAGATCTTAGGGGCCTTCCCCGCCGGACCTCAGCTGTCGGTGCTCGTGGGCCAGTGGTCCGCTGCCCATTGCTCCCAGCCCAGCCATCCTGGTGGCGGGCTGGGGATTTCACCGCCGGAAAGCTCGGCGGCGTCGGGTACCTGGAACTGCTCGCGCCACTGGTCGACGTCGGCCTCGCTCATCGGGAACGTCCGGTGCGGTGCCGTTGCCTGGCGGTGCGCGATCCGGGCGAGCTGGGTGTCCTTGTCCACGGGCAGGTAGACCACCTGGCTGGCTGACCCGGCCGATCGGGCCAGCCAGCGCAGTGCCGACCGTTCGTCGCGGCCCCAGAGCCCGTAGTCCAGCACGACGCTGGTGCCCAGCCGCAGCGCCTGCAGGGCCACCGAGATGAGCCGTCCTTCGAGCGCGAAGCGCTTGCCGTCGGCCATCGAGTCGCCGAACAGCGGGATCATCCAGTGATCCGGGGTCAGCCGCAGCGCCCGGTGCGCTGCGGCGAGCTCCCCGGCCCGGGTGGTCTTCCCAGCCCCGGGGAGCCCGACCATCAGCAGCATCGTGGCTGCGGCCGGGTGCGGGAATGGATCTTCGTACGGTGGACGTGAACCGGATCGCTGCGGCTGAGACATGACTCCCCTGATCAGGCAGGATGATCCGGCAGCGCAGGAACGGGCATGCGAGTGGCGGCCGGCGGGACACTGATCCGGCGGTACGCCCTGGCTCTGACCGGGCGTTGAGGCTGCGGTTACCGCAGCCTCCGGACCGCCGCTAAGCGGCGGTCCGGGTCGTCATGGCAGCGCAGCAGCACATGCTTCTTACCGTACCGGCGGCAAGCCCGGGCGTCCCTCCCCCGTCCGCCTCGCCTGAAGGCACCGGTTCTCCGCTTACCGGCTCGGATCGGCCTGTTATGACATCTTGTAATCATTCAGTGACATATAGTAATATCACCGTGAATGAGCGCCGCCTGACCGAATGACCGTGGGAATGGCAGGTAGACATGCAGCTCGAACGAACACAGGCCGGCGGCCTCGGCATCCGGGACCGCTTCCTGGCCATCGCGGTGCTGGTGCTGGCCGTCGCGGGCGTCACGATCTCGCTCGTGGTCAACTCCGGAACCGCGTCCCGCCCCGTCCAGCCCTCTGGGGTCGCCAAGGCGTCGCCGCCTGCCCTGGCCCTGACGTCGTTCGCCGGGTACGCCGGCGCCCCGGCGCTGCCCGGGGCATCCAGGCTGGCGGTCAAGGCCATCGCCTCAGCGGGGGGCGAACGGCTCGCGGTCGGCAGCGCCGACGGCTATCCGGCGATCTGGAAGCAGGCCCCCGCCGGGTCCTGGATCTTGGTCACCAAGCCGGGTGACCTCCCGGCGCAGTCGGCTCCGGAGACGCTGACGACCGTCGCGCACGGCCCGGCGGGATGGATCGCCGTCGGTGTACCGGGCCCGGTGGTCCTCACCTCAGCGAACGGCACGACATGGCGGCCAGCAGCCGGGAACATCACGGCTGACCTGGGGAAGATCACCGCTGTCTCGGCCGCCGCCGGGCCGCGCGGGTACGTCATCCTTGGCAGGCTGGCGGTCCCGGGGGGTGCCTGCGTGGCGGACGTCTGGTGGTCGCCGGACCTGGCGAGCTGGAAACAAGCCCATGACGTCAACGGCACTACCGGCTCCAGCCAGACTCTCGCGGTCGCCGCGCTGACGGACGGCTTCGTCTCCGTGGGCTCGCACAACGGCAAGCCGGCGGCATGGGTCACCTCGAACGGCACCACCTGGCGGACCATCTTCCTGTCCGGCCCGGCGAATGCCCAGCTCAACCAGATCGCGGTCATCGGGAAGCGCGTGGTGGCCACGGGCGGCTCCGATGGGCAGGGCACCGGCTCGGCGGCTTTCGCCGTGTCTTCACCTGACGGCGGCGCCACCTGGCAGCAGGCGGACCTCCAGTTGCCGGCGCCCGGTACGGTCGTCACCGCGCTTGCCGGCGGGACGCAGGGATGGATCGCGGCCGGACGGTACGGTACGCCAGCCCGGCCGCGAGTCGTTGTGTGGAAGCTGGCGCCCGGTGCGAGCAGGTGGGCTCAGGCGAAGGTGAGCGGTATCACCGGTCCGGGGACGGGAAAGACGCCCGAGGTGACCGCGCTCGCGGTATCGCAAGAAGCAGTGACCGGCATAGGGCCGGTTGCCCCGGCGCTGAACCGGCAGGTAGCGGTCTTCACGTTGCCCGCGCGGTAGGCGAGAGGCGTCATTCCGCTCCCTCGCGGGAACGCGACTGCGCTGACGCGCGGAAGGCACCCGGCCGGAGCGGTGTGCCGAGCACCTGGCTGACGAGGGTGCGGTGAGCGGCATGGAGGGTGCGGACAGCCGCCCGGGTGAGCCCTGGCTTGACCGGCGGCTGGCCGCCTCGAGGGCGACCGGGCTTGGTCGGGATCCACAGGTGCCCGGGGTCGCTGCCCTCGAGCTCGGCGATGATCTCGGCCCGGGCGAGAAGCCAGCGGTTCATGATCTGCACGGTCGCGTCGCCGAGCGGGCACGATTCGTCGCCGAGCTCGACATGCGGCTCGCCGTCGAGGTGCAGGGCACTGACCTTGAGCCGGGCCAGCTCGGGGACGTTGCGCCCGGTATCGGCGACGAGCGCGGCCACGGCGGCGGTGCGCAGTGCGGTCGCGGCGTTGGCGTGAACGGGCCTGCGCACGGCCAGGTCGTGCAGGAGGCGATCGGTGTCGGCGGGAGTCAGGTAGAAGCCGCTGGCGGGTGCCTGGCTGTCCAGGCGGTCGGGCAGGCCGAGGAACTCGGCGAAGGCGTTGTAGGAGTCGGTGCGAACGCGCATCGAGTTGGAGTAGGCCGCGGCCTCAGGTCCGTAGAGGCTGTTGCGGGTACGGGTTTTCCCGGCGGACGCGTCGGCAAGCCAGGTGCCAGCTCGCGCGGGATTCATCAGGTCGCCGAGCGGCACGTCGACGGTCCCGGCCGCCTCCTCGACGTGCCGCAGGTACTCCTCGAGGAAGTGCCTGCGGATCCGCACCGTGGTCGGCGCCAGCTGGCGCCCGTTCAGGTGACGGATGAAAGCGTCGATGGCATCACGCGCCGGCTGGTCCGCCTCCCCTGATGACATGCCAGAAGGATATCCAATCCGAAGCGATAACAGCAAGAAGCGTCAGAAACTTAACCCCTGTGTCTAACTGCTGGATTGATTTGAGGTCCGGGTCGGTCCAAACCGGACCGACCCGGACCGAACCGGATCGGCCCGGACCTATCCACTCCCCCGCACTGAGAGCCGATCAGGGAGAGTTACTCGCTTCTTGCTGTTATCAGCGATGAAGTCAGGAGAGGTAACGCTGTCGACCCGCTTACTAGTGCCGCTACCTGGCTGGCCGGGCCGCCAGGCGGGCCAGTTCTAGCTGCTCGATGCTGACCGGGCCGTTTCCTGGCAGGCCCGTTTCCGTCCACGCCTGCTGTGCCCGGATCACGTCCCCGCCCGCTTCCTGCAGGACCATCTTCTTCGCCGTAGTGCTCGGTACGGCCCCGTCCATCCCGAGGTCCATCAGGTGCGCCAGCATCCGGACCGACTGGTTCCGCTGCCCGGTCTTGCGCTCGTTGTACCGGTAGACCAGGACCCAGCGGCCTTCGAGGGAACGGGCCCGGTCGATGAGCGCCTGGCCGCGGTCGGTGTCTTTCTGCTCCGTGCGGATCGGCTCGCTCTCACCCGATGGCAGGCGCAGCGTGAGCAGCCCGCGGCGGCTCGATTCCTCGATCTCGACCTTCTCCAGGAACGCGATGAAGGTCCGGGACGACTCCAGCCGCTCGATGTCCTGCTTGGCCTGCTGAGCGATCAGGTGCAGGTCCACGGTCAGGCCGTGTACCCGGCGGCCCCAGGCCGCCTCCCCGCCAGGAGGACACGGCCCTGCCGCCTGGGCAGCGGCGATGACCAGGCTGTAGTGACTGTCATCCACGGGGCCAATTATCGCGTCTCGGATCGGGCAACCGCGGTATGCGCGCCGCAGGCCGGCTGACCGATAGCGCTCGAGCTGATCAGGCTCCCCCGGGGTCAATCTCCTGTCCGCTCCCCTAGCCCGCTTCTTGCTGTTATCTTCAAGAGCGTCGCGCTGCGCACCGCAGCCGCGGGCATCCACCCCGACGAGGCCGGGACGGCACTGATCATCAGCCACGGCGTATTCCTGCACCGCGACGACTTCACCTGCCACGTCGAGACCGGTGCCTGCATCAACGACGGCACCCCGATGGCATGGATCGACTGGGACGCCGTCATCACCGCGCTCGACAACGGGCACCTGCCAGCCTCCGGCGGGGAGCAGCGCATCGTGGCCAGCCTCGCCGCCGGCCACCCTCTCAGCCTCCGCGACGCCATCCCCGGCCTCGACCAGCGCAACCTAGGGCTGGTCGCCACTGCCGTCCGCCACGCCGCCGGGCAGCGGCAGTGAACCTCGGCCTGGCCGCCGCCGACGCCATGGAGCTTGGCAAGCACCCGTTACGTCGGCTTCGACACCTAGGGCGTCGAAGCGCTCCGCGACGAGCTCGCCCGCTTCACGTTCCTGCTCGACGAAAGCGACGGCGAAGGCCTCTTCTCGCCACGCGCTCTCGAGTAGCTGTCCCGTGCCAGATAAATCGGCCTGTTGACGGTCCATCCGGCCCGCTCGCTGTCATGCTGTGGTCAATCTTCAGGTGGTGGCCAGTGATTCCGGAGGGCTCGGCGAGCATCGTCGAGTTCCCGCCTGGCCACTACCTGGAGGATCAACTCGTAGTTCCCTGACCGCTGCAGTAGCTTGACCGTTATCGGCAGGCATTCGATAACCAGGAACAACAGGAACAACAGGAAGCGCGCGGTGCTAAGAGTGGAGTTGCCGGCGGACAGTTGGCTAAGTGCCTGCAGTCTGATCAGCAGGCCGTTCGTTGCCTCGTTCGTGGCATTGAAACTGCTCTGCAGCGTGTCCTCGCTGTCGGCCGCGGCTGCGAGCTGATGCCGCGCGGTGGGCAGGTCCGCGACAGCCTGCTGATACCGGGATTGCTCGGATGCGGCATCAGCGGATGTCAGCTGGTTCTCGCGTGCCTGGATCTGGCTGGCGA
>JBEKJP010000188.1:0-12828 GCA_050011155.1 Streptosporangiaceae bacterium | reverse complement strand
GTAGGCCAGCCGATGCGTACGTACTGCGCATCCCACGTCCGGGTGGCGGAATAGGCAGACGCGCTAGCTTGAGGTGCTAGTGCCCGTATAGGGCATGGGGGTTCAAGTCCCCCCTCGGACACACAAACCGGTGCGATCTCCCCAAAACAGACACCGCTTGAACACTCGTGCCCGGGCGGCCGGTCATCTCGGCCGCCCCGGCTCCCGGCCACGCCGCCGCCTCCTGTCCGGGAGGCAGCCATGACTGCCCGTCCCGTCGCCCCTGTTATCCCTGGCGCCAGCCCCGGTTACCGTCGGCCGGGCAAACCTGGCGCAGGCCGTCCGATGCCATTGGCCAGCCCGCCGGGCCGCCCGGAGGTGGTGTACGGGTTCGGCCGGATCGACGCCTCTGGCCGGGTCGCGGACCGGGTCACCATGGCCGCGCTGGGCTGGCGGGGCGGTGACCGGCTGACCGTGACTGCTGAGGCGGGGGTGATGGTGGCGCGCCGCGATCCGGGCGGCATGGTCACAGTGCCGTCCCGGCCTTACGTCGTGATCCCGGCCGCGCTGCGCCGCCGCTGCGGGCTGCGGGCCGGTGACCACGTGCTGCTGGCCGCCTCTCCCGGCCAGGACATGCTGGCCGCCTACTCCTTCGCGGTGGTGGACCAGGCGCTGCAGGCCCACGCCCCGGCCTCCGGCGACGGGAGGCGGCCATGACCGCCACAAACCCGGATACCTCCCAACAGGCTGCCGTTCAGGCGGCGCTGGTGCTGCTGGAGCGGATGGGCCTGACCCCCGCCGACCTGGCCGCCGTCCCGCAGGACCGCCCAGCGGTGCCGACGTTCGCCGAGTACGTCCCGGTCGTGTCCGCGGCGGTCAGCGCCGGGACCCGCCGGGCGTACGGCTCGTACTGGAACCGGGTCCTCGAGCACTGGGGTGACCGCCGCCTGGACGAACCCTCCCCATCGGAGATCCGGCAGCTGATGAGCTACGTCAAGACCCACGTGGTGGCCCGCCGTAACGCCCGGGGTGGGCGCAGCGCGGAGGAGCACCTGGTAGCGGCACTGCGCTGCCTGTACCAGCGCGCTGTGGATGACGGGCTGATTGGCGAGACTGACAATCCGGCGCGGAAGGTGACCAAGCCACGCCGCCTGCCGACCACCCGCCGGGCCCTGCCCGATACCCGGCTGGCGCAGATCAACCAGGTCGCCGCGACCACGGGCGATGACCCGGAGCTGGACACTCTGATCCTGCGGCTGCACACCGAGACCGCCTGCCGGCGCGGCGGCGCTCTGGCGCTGCGGCCGCGGGACCTGGACCCGGACCAGTGCCTGATCCTGCTCCGGGAGAAGGGCGAGACGGTCCGCTGGCAGCCGGTCTCTCCCACCTTGATGGGCCGCCTGACCGAGCACGGCCGGGAGCGGCACGCCCCGCCGGACGGGCAGCTGCTGCGGTACGCGAACGGGCGGCCGATCACCCGCCGCCGCTATGACCACCTGTGGACCCGGGTCGGCCGGCACCTGCCCTGGGTAGCGACCCAGGGCATCAGCACCCACTGGATCCGTCACAGCGTCCTGACCTGGGTCGAGCGGAACTTCGGGTACGCCGTCGCCCATGCCTACGCCGGCCACACCGACAGCGGCGAGGCCGGCGCCACGGCGACCTACGTCCGCGCCAGCCTGTCTGAAGTGGCCGCCGCGCTGGCCACGCTAACCGGCGAGCCCCACCCGCTCGCCACCACCGAGGGGTGGTGACCGGCATGGCTGCTATCACCGCCGGCGCCTCCCGAGCCACGGACCCGGGCCTGCGTGGTCCGGTCTCGGTACGGACCGCCGGACCGCCCGCCGCGGGCCGGTCCCCGGCGTTGGTCTGGCCCGGCCGGACGACCCGGCCCTGGCCGATACTAGTCCTGGCGGCCCCGGCTGCGGCCGAAGTCTGGTCGGGCTGGGTCGGCGTCGCGCAGAAGACTGGGTTCGGTCTGGTCTCCCGCTGCCAGGCATCTGGCCCACGCCGCACCTGGACACCGCCATCACCCTCCCGGCCGACGTCGAAACCTACACCGCCTATGCCCCGCGCACCTGGCTGTCCGCTCGATCAGTGACCGGACCCGAGGTTTCGCCAAGTGGTCGGCGATCTGCTTCTTCGCTCGGGGTGGCCGGGCAAGTCGCCTACCACCTGATGGCCAGGCGGGGATGGCACGGGCGCCGTGGCCAGTCACCACCGTCGTGTCCTGCCTGCCGGTCCTGGCCATGGGGCCCGCGCTAGCGAACATGTTGCGGGCCGACGCTAGGGACACGGAGGTGCCGGACAGCGGGACCGGACCGCCAGCCACCCAGCGGTCCCTGTCCTGGTCCTTCGAGGACCAGGACGGGCCAGACCGAAGGCGACCGCAGGCCGCCCGGGACCGGTCACCGAGGCGGGACCAGAACGCTCCTGCGCCAAGACCGCAACACGGCCCTTGGCGTCGGTGGGACCCCCGGGTGACTCAGACCGATCGCGGATGCAGGGTCCGGGACCTATATGAGGCGAGAGCGGCTAGGTGACGGTGGCGGTCACGAGCGCGTTGACGACGTCGTGGGGGAGCAATTCGAGTGCCTGGTATCCGGCCGGTGTTGCCAGGAGACGTTTCAGGCAGGTGGGTTGTTCGGGTCTTCCTAGCGGTACCGGCTCCATGCGTCGCCATCCGCGGGCTGAGGCTGCCTTGACTGCGGTCAGGTAATTGCTCGGGCTCATGGAGCCTAGGGTCCGGGCCCGCATCAGGAGGGCGGCTAGTGATACCTGCCATTTTTGTTTCAGCTGGAACAGGACGGGCCAGTCGGCGCGGTCGGGTAGTTCGCCGCGGATGTCGTCGGCGGGCATAAGGAAGGCGGCGGCGAAGGCGTGGGCCTGGTGCTCGACTTCTTTGACGCCCCAGATCTGGTCGCCGTGAACGACGAGATGGCCGAGTTCGTGAGCGCCGTCGAACCGGGATCGTGCCCGGTCGTTCTTGTCGGTACCGAGTACGACCACGGGCCGGTCGTGGAACGGGAGTGAGAAGGCGTCGACGTCAGCGGTGTCCAGCGGGAGGCGGATGACCAGGATGCCGTGCTTTTCGAGGGTCTGGGCGACGCTGGGTACCGGGCCGCTGGGCATGCCGAACGCTTGCCGCACCTGCCGGGCTGCTTCCTCGAGTTCGCCGTCGGGGGCCGCCAGGCCGGTGACGGGTACCTGGGGCAGGCGGACCGGCGGCAGCCCCGGTGCCCGTGCGGTCACCGCCAGGTCGTGGGCGATGTAGGCGAGTGCCCGGGCGCGGCGCCGGTGGGTGACCGAGGTCCGGCGCAGCGACCGGAAGAACCCGTCATGGGTTTCGGTGACCGGCAGCGCGAAAAACTGGGCAGGAACGTCGAGTGCGCTGGTCATCCGGTCCAGCGCGTCGGTGCCGGGCCGGGTGACGCCGGTCTCGAACTGGCTGACCGCGGCGGGCGTCACATCCAGCCGCGCGGCGAGGTCGGCCTGGCTCCATTCCTTAAGCTCCCGGGCCAGGCGTAGCCGCTCTGGTTCGAATGCCAGGGTGTCCACGCTGCCCTCGTTCCTGTCGCCCATCAGGTCCGTTGTTTCCTCATTCTTGTTGATCACTGCCCCGGCATCCGCCGCCGACACGTAACAAAGCGATTGCTACTGCAGAGTAGTTTGACGAAGTTGATGCGGAAATCTAAAGTGCTTTCTGATGTTCCACTGGTAAGGCCTGGGGTGAGCTGCACCAGCGGTGCTTGAGGCAAAACGGGGCCGCGGCTGCCGGCCGTCCGCACACGCTCACCCAGGAAGGACAGCCGATGCCCGATCCCCATGTCGATCACGCCGTGCTCGCCGCGCACGCGCAGAACAAGGTCAACATCCCCGCGGATGCGGCCAGGGAGCGCCGCAGGCAGGTCAACTACCTGCGTGCCCGGCTTGAGTGCCACATCGACGCCCATCCGGGGTATGACCTGGTGAAACTCCGCGGGTCGGGGAGCACCGCCAAGCATACGGCGATCCGGCGACGGCGCGGCGAGGGGTCGGATGCCGATGTCGCGGCGTATGTCCGCGCGTCCAGCGTCGGCGGCGTCAATGCCGATGAGCGCGGCCTGCTGGAGTGGACGCGAGACCGGTGCATCGAGGTGTACGGGGCGACCAAGGACGCCGAGGACTTCGTCATCTCCGAGCACGCGGTCGGGATCACGCTGCGCGGGTCGGGGCTGAAGATCGACGTGGCCCCGGTGCTGTACTTGGGGGGGCCGGATGACCGCGGCTACCTGATCACCCGGCAGGGCGACCGGGTCCTCACCTCGGTGACCTTGCACCTGGGCTTCATCCGCGCCCGCCGGGCCGCGGCGGGCCCGAACTACCGGGAACTGATCCGGCTGCTGAAGACGTGGATCCGGGAAGCCAAGCGCAATGACACCGACCTGCGCTGCAAGAGCTTCCTGCTCGAGCTCATCGTGGCCTATCTGTGGGACCAGGGCTGGAACGACGAGCCGCTGGCCGTCGATGACTATCCCCGCGCGTTCGAGCAGGTGCTCGGCTACATCGCGCGGACCGAGCTGCGCACCCCGGTCATCTTCACCGACTTCTACAAGAAAACCGAGGTTATCTCAGACAGCAACCCGATTCAGGTCTGGGACCCGGTCAACCCGGCGAACAACGTCGCGCGGACCTACACCGAATCGGACCGGCAGCGTCTGGCCATGACGGCGACCACCGCGCTGGAGGAGGTCACCTGGGCCGCGGTGGCACGCACCAAGGGCGAGGCCAACGACGCCTGGCGGGCCGTTCTCGGCCCTGGATTCGAGGGAGCATAATGACCGTCACCGCCACCAGGACGGCCACGTTCACCATCACCGACGCCCGCTACGTCGGCGCGAAGGTCGGCGCCGACCTCCGGCTCCTGAGCAACCTGTACGGCCGCCCCAGCCTGAAAAGCATCGCTGAGTTCGCCGAGGAAACCGCGCTGCTGTTGCGCGACCGCTACCTCGGCACGGTCGACTACGGATTCCTGGACACAGCCGCGAACTCGTGGAAGCTGCGGCTCCGCTACACCGCGACCACGGGCGGCCACCTCCTCGACGACCGCCCCGGCAAGCTCCCCACCAGGGCGGACCTCGCCGGATACCCCTTTTGCAGCCACCTCATCTACAGCGCGGCCTTCCACGCCCTCACCGCGGCGCAGCAGGCCGCAGTCCGTGACGTCCTGCCCGTCCACCGCGTCGGAGCCGACGAACCGGTGACCGGGCTCGGCACCAGCCGGTCCGGGCACGGATACGGCCGCAACGGCGCCGGGGTGAACCGCGACCTGTTCATCGCGTTCGGGATCGAGGAGTCGTGAGCACCGTCGAGGACCTGTACCATCCCGTCATCGAGCTGCCCGAGCCGGTCCGCGCCGGCCGGTACCGACGGCTCGTCGGCGTCGATGACATCAAGGACCGGCTCCGCCAGGAGGCCAGGCTGCTCGCCGACCCCGGGCTGCTGCGCGCGTGGGCGGCCGAGCACCACGCTGGCGGCCTGCCCGCCCTAGCGCTGTTCACCGACCGGGCGCCGCTGTTCGTGTTCGCCGGCGACGTCGGCTGCGGCAAGAGCGCGCTGGCCGAATCGTTCGGCTGCGACCTGGCCGACTCCCTGAATCTCCCGGTCTTCCTGTACCGGCTTAAGCTGACCGCCCGCGGCAGCGGCCTGGTCGGGGAGATGACCACCCTGATCGGCGACGCCTTCGCCCACTTGCTCACCCGGGGCCGCAAGGCCCGCGGCGCCAACGGGCCGGTCTCGGTGTTCATCCTGGTCATCGACGAAGCCGACGCGCTCGCCCAGTCCCGCGCCGCCGATCAGATGCACCACGAGGACCGCGCGGGCGTCGACGCTCTGCTGGCCGGCGTGGACACCCTGGCCGGCGAAGCCGTCCCGGTGCTCGTCATCCTGTGCACCAACCGGGAACGAGCACTCGACCCGGCGGTCCTGCGCCGCGCCGCTGCGATCTTCCGCTTCAGCCGACCCGACGAAGCCCAGCGCCACGTCGTCCTGGCCGCCGCCCTCGCCGGTGCCGGGATCGACGCCGAGGCGATCAGCAAGCTCGCCGCCATCACCGGCCCGGACGGCGACCGGCCCGGCTTCACCTACTCCGACCTCACCCAGCGGCTGACACCGGCGGCCATTCTCACCGCCTTCCCGGACAAGCCGCTCACCACCGACATCCTGCTTGCGGCCGCGGCCAGCACCGACCCGACTCCCGAGTTCCGGCAGGCCCCATGACGGGCCCGCTGCCAGTTCCGAGCCCCAGCGGGGCCCGCGTCGCCGGCGACCGCTACCAGTGGCTGGTGGCCTGGCACGCGTGCCTCACCGTCCTGCACGACGCCGCCACCGGTGCCAGCAACCCCGCCGTCAGCGTCGGCGTCGAAGCGGACAACGCCGGCAACCTCGACGACGTAGTCATCCGCCGGCGTCGGCCCCCGCACAGCTACAAGCAGGTCAAGTACGCCGTCGATAGCCGCACCCCGGTCAACGGCGGATACCTGACCGCACCAAGCAGGGCTGGCGGCCCGTCCATCCTCGCGAAGATCGCCACGGCCTGGTGCGATCTCACCGCCACGGGGGACCCGGTGGGGCTGGCGATTATCACCAACCGCGCTCCCGACCCGGCTGACCCCCTCATCTCCGGCCGAGACGCCCGCACCCGCCTCCTCCTGCCCCGGGCCAGTGCGGGCGGCCCGGCGTCCGCACGGGGGAAAGCACGGACTGCATGGGCCGAGGCCGCGGGCCTGACCGAAGCTAAGCTGCTGGACCTGCTGGCCGTTCTGGACTTCGACCTGGCCCGCGACCGCCTGCGCCTGGAGGAGACCGTCAAGCTGACCATGTTCGTGGCCGGCCTGCGCGGCGACGACCTGGCCCTCGCCGCCGGGGCCGACTGGGTAGCCGAGCAGGTCGTCGCCGGTCGGCGCGAGTTCGGCCTCGACGCCATCCAGGACGCCGTCAACAACCGCGGGCTGCGCGCCGGGCCGGCCCGCACGATCGTGTCCATCGCCACTCTCGCCCCGGACCGCCTCGCCGTCCAGGCCGCGCACGCCATCGACTGGGTCGACCGCTTCGCCGGGACCGACGCCTACGCCAAACGGCGGCCCAAGCCGCCAGCGACCTGGCAGCAGCTGCAAGCCGACATCGAGAACATCCCCGCCCAGCTCGGCGCAGCATCCCCCGTCGCTATCACCGGCAGCCTCCGCCTCGCGTCAGCCTTCACCGTCGGCGCAGCGCTCCGGATGGTCACCAGCACCGACATCGCCGTCATGCAGCGCGGCACGCCCTGGACCTCCGACGCCCCTTACACCACACCGATCACGCCCACCTCCGCCGAATACGCCATCGGGCAAGGCGACGACATCGCGATCGCCATCGAGATCGCCACCACCATGACCGCCGACGTCCAGGCATTCCTGCAAGACCGGCAAATTCCTGTCGGCCGGCTAGTCGTTCTCGGACCGCCCGGGTGCCCGCGTGACAACGCCGTCGCCGGGCCAGAACAGGCATGCGCGCTGGCCGTCGGCCTCCGCGATCACGCGCGCCATGCGGCCCACCACCACCCGCGGGTCCACCTCTTCCTCGCCACGCCGATGGGCCTCGCGCTCCTCCTCGGCCATCGGTGGAACCGTGTAGCCCCCACAATCGTCTACGAGGACCTAGCTGCCCTCGGCTACGAAGCCGCCTTCACCATCAGCGCCTGAGAATCACAAGCACGCAGGCTGGACTGCCGAGGCGCCGGGTCATGTCAGCGTTCTCCTTGCTGGGGGGCCTAACCTTGAGGGTTGTGCGCAGTTATCGCGCATATCGTCTGGCCCAGCGGAGCTGGGTGCTCACTCCGGGTCTGGCCAGCCGCCGGTTTCACCCGCATCACGCCATTTGGCGTCTCCAGCCGTAACACAGCGGCGGCGTATGCGGACCACGGGTAATCCGTAGCTCTCGGCCTTCCGAACGCTATTGCCGAGGTGGTAGGGAGGCCTCGGTCAGCGGCGCAGTTCGTCGACGGACTGCGGGAGCCGCAGGTACCTGTCGGAGTCCGCCATCTGGTTCATCAGGTCGAAGGCGCCGCCCGCGCTGATATCCCCGCCCGCGACGGCGATGCACATCATGTCGATCGTCTCGCGCGTGGTGATGTGCTGGAACTTGGCGTACCGCAGGGCTTCCCGGTCATCCGAGATCCACCAGGAGCCCGCGAACGACGCCCAGTTCTTGATCACGTAGCAGGTCTGCGCCTCGCCGAGATGCTTCAGCGGGTCATCGTCGGTTCCGTCGAAGACCGCGCGCCGGATCTGGTTGATCTTCCGGATGTCCGATGCTTTGGTGATCTCGATCGGATCATCGAGCCAGCCTTCGGAGGGCAGCGTCAGGAGCGGCGGCAGCTTCGCCGCGGACCGGCCGGCTTCGTACGCCACGGCCTCAGTCCACCTGCCGCGCCCGCTGAGCACCGACTTCAGCAGGTCGAGGCGGTTCAAGGCCGCGAAGTTGCACAACACCGTGTTGTCGGGGAACAGGTGGTCGGTCATAAGGCGCCAGGAACCCCTTCCTCGGCCTCAAGCGCCTGCCTGAGTTCATCCACGTCGACTCCGAGGAGGCTAGCGTACGGGCGCAGCGTGGTCGCGCCGCTTTCGTAGGCCAGATAGGCATCCCGGACGAGAAGCCCCGGCGGACGCGGCGTGCCCGCATCCGCGACACGCCGGGCAAATTCCTCGCCCCGGCTGGCCAGCGCCGCAGCCCTCGCCGCAGTGACCTTCTTGAACCGGTCGCACGTTCCCGCGTCAATCAGCCGGAGCTGCTGCAACCGTATGGCGAGCGCGGACGGGGAAACCTGAAGGTCACAGGACAGAGCCGCAAATGTCTTCTCGTCCAGGCCGGCCGTCCCGGCCGCCGAGCGGAGGATGCCCTCCGGCATCAGGAACGCGGAAGCGAAGCCGTTGGCCCGCATCTCACTGGGATCCTTGGCCTGCGCCCTGTCGTAGACGTCCTTATCGAGGTGCACGCCCTGGTCGTCGCCGGCAAGAAGATGGCCCAGTTCGTGCGCGAGCGTGAACCGCTGCCGCGCCGGAACCTGGGACGTGCCCAGGACGATCAGCTTCGCCTCGTCCGACGACGCCGCAAGCCCGTCGAAACCTTCGTCTAGCGCCACCACGGCCACATCGGCCCCGAATGCCTTCTCCACCAGGGCAGGCAGGCTGGCGCCGGTCAGGGACAGCCCCGCCTCGGCCGCTCGCGCCAGCGCGGCGGCCGCCAGCGCCTTGCCCTGCTCGGCATAGGTGCCGCCCGGGATCTCGGCCTCCAGCGGCCGCCACGGCTGCTCCCAGCCGAAGACGGTGAGGTCCTCCCGCATGGCGCTGTACCGCTTCGCGGCCTCAAGCGCCGTGCGTGCCTGCCCGCTGGTCGTCCGCGCCGCGACCGCCAGCGTCGGCTCTTCCCCGGTGACCAGCCAGTCGACGGTAACGCCGCACTTGTCCGCGATGCGCGCCAGGTCGAGGGAAGAGAAACGGCGAGCGCCGTTGAGGGACTTCGATAGTTTGGAGTCGTCGAGCCCGATGTCCTGAGCAAAGGTGCGGCGATTCTGCCCTGACGCTTCGAACAGGCTCAGTACGCGATCGCTGATGCCTTCCATGAGAACTACCATACTTGCGATTTGCGCAAATCGCAAAATAGGGCCATGATGGTCAGCGCGACACACGTTGGACGGCGAGGGGGCTGATCCGGTTGACAACCGCCACGGAAGATAATTCTTCCGAACGACTTCGGGTTCCTGCGGTCGCGCACGTTCCTCCCCTCCCGGAGCAGGGGCAGATCGTCAATGTCCGGGGCGCCACCTGGGCCGTCGCCGATGTGCGAGCCCAGGGCCTGCCCCGTAGTCCAGCGGACGAGGCCGAGGCGGGCCTCACCCACGTGGTCCGGCTGCAGTCACTCGATGAGGACCGCCTTGGCCAGGAGCTCGCGGTCGTGTGGGAGCTCGAGGTAGGCCAGACCGTCGCCCCGGACCAGGGCCTGCCCGAGACGATCAGCCCCGGGGGGTTCGACGACCCGAACACGCTCGCCGCGTTCGTGGACGCCGTGCGCTGGGGCGCGGTCACGTCCGCGGACGGGAACGCGTTCCAGGCGCCGTTCCGCAGCGGCGCGAACGTCGAGGCCTACCAGCTCGAGCCGCTGCGCCGCGCCCTGCAGTCGGCCCGGACCAACCTGCTGCTCGCCGACGACGTGGGCCTGGGCAAGACGATCGAGGCCGGCCTGGTCATGCAGGAGCTGCTGCTGCGGCACCGGGCCCGGTCGGTCGTCATCGTGTGCCCGCCGAGCCTGTCGCTGAAGTGGCGGGACGAGATGCGGGAGAAGTTCGGCCTGGAATTCGAGATCGTCAACAGCGAGCTGATGGCGAAGGTGCTGCGCACCCACGGGCCGAACGCGAACCCGTTCCGGCTGTTCCCCCGGGTGATCGTGTCGATGGCGTGGCTGCCGTCGCTGCGCGCCCAGCGACTGCTGCGCCAGGTGTACGCCGACGTGCGGGACGCAACCAGCGCGCGGCGGTACGCGTTCGATGTGCTCATCGTGGACGAGGCGCACCACGTCGCGCCCGCCAGCCCGACCGCCGCTACCGGGTTCCGCGGCTACGCGGTCGACAGCCAGCGAACGGTCGCCACCAGGGAACTGGCCGAAAGGTGCGAGCACCGGCTGTTCCTGTCCGCGACCCCGCACAACGGCTACTCCGAGTCGTTCACGGCGCTGATGGAGATGATCGACGGCCGCCGGTTCAAGCGGGGCGCGAACTTGGACGAGCGCGCGCTGCGCGACATCGCGGTCCGCCGCCTCAAGGCGGACCTAGCTGACGTGAAGGGCTTCCGGACCCGGGAGCTCAAGACGCTGGCCTTCACGCCGTCCAAGGACGAAGCGGAGAAGTTCGCGCTCCTCGACACGATCCTGGCCGAGAGCGCGCAGCGTAATGGGAGGGGCAAGTCGGGCGGCATCGTGGCGATGCTGTTCAAGAAGCGGTTCCTGTCCAGCCCGTGGTCGTTCGCGCAGACCCTGCGGCACTACACCGAGTCCGGCGGCGGATCTGGTTTCCAGACCGAGGACGAGGACCAGTACTACCAGGAGGTGCTCGGCAGCGGGCAGTCCGACGAGGAAGAGGGCGACACCCAGCACCCGGAGTTCACCGCCCTGCGGCACAGCAAGGGCTCGGACCCGCTGGTGGCCGCGACAGGCAAGGACATCGAGTCGCTGATCGACTGGGGCCTTGAGTACGAAAACCAGCCCGACGCCAGGCTCACCGCGCTGATCGAGTTCCTGGACGCCACGTGCCGTCCCGGCGGATCGTGGACCAACGAGCGAGTCGTGGTGTTCACCGAGTACGCCGAGACCCTGGAATGGATCGTCCGGGTCCTTGGCCAGCACGGCTACCGCGACGGCAGGGAACTCGCGGTCATCCAGGGCTCAACGCCCGCCGAGGAACGAGAGGACATCCGCGCGAAGTTCACCGCCCCGCCGGACAAGCAACCGGTCCGCGTCCTGGTCGCCACCGACTCCGCGGGCGAAGGCATCGACCTGCAGACCTACTGCCACCGGCTGGTGAACTTCGACATCCCGTTCAACCCCTCCCGCCTTGAGCAGCGGATCGGCCGGATCGACCGCTACGGCCAGGAGCAGACACCGGAGATCTACCAGCTGTCCCCGGCCGAGAGCGGATCCGCGTACGCGAAAGACGTCAGGTTCCTGCTGGACAAGGTCCGGGACAAGATCGGCACCGTCGCCGCCGACCTGGGCTCGGTGAACGAGGTCATCGACGCCGACATCCAGGACCACTTCACGCCGGGCGGCGCCGGCCGGAAGGTCAAGCTATCCGAGCGGGACGACGGCAGCGTGATCATCAACCGCGTGCTGGCCGGCGGCCAGGAACTGAACCGTGCCCTCACCGAGCTGTCCCGTACGTACGACGACCGCAAGGCGGAGATGCACCTGACACCCGCGAACGCGCGGCGCGTCGTCGACACCGCCCTCGAGCTGACCGCCCAGCCGCCGCTCCGCCCGGTGGAGGGCGATCACCCGACGGAGGTCTTCGAGGTCCCCGCGCTCAGCCCGGCCTGGCAGTTCGCGCTGCGCGGCCTGGAGACCCGGCTGAACCCGGGCGTCCTGCGCCCGGTCACGTTCGATGAGAAGGTGGCTGAGGGGCGGGACGACATCGTCTACGTCCACCTCGGGCATGCCCTGCTCCAGCGCTCGGCCCGCATCCTGCGCGCCGCCCTGTTCACCGTGGACTCCCCGGTGGACCGCGTGACCGCAGTCGTGGCGCAGGGTCTGCCGCAGTCGTGCGTGGCGGCGGTGTCGCGGCTGGTACTGGTCGGCCTCGGCGGACTGCGGCTGCACGAGGAGGTGTTCCTCACCGGCATCCGGCTGCGCGGCAGCGCCATGGCCGAGGCGAAGGTCGAGGAGGTTCTCGACCAGACGCTCGACGCACAGGACCTGGTCCTCGCCGCCGAGGACGTCCGCCGAAGTCTCGCGGACCTGTGGAACGCCGACGGCACACCGTTGCGCACCCGGCTGCTGACCGCCATGGAACAGAAGGCCAGGAACCACCGGGAGAAGGTGGTCGACACACTGCACAAGCGGCGCGACACCGACGTAGCGCGGGCACGGGAGATCTTCACCGCGTTCCGGCTCAACCTGCAGGAGTCACGCGACCGGCTGGACCGGGAGATCCGCGGTGAGGAGGAGACGCTGTTCCCCGACGACCAGCAGCGGCAGCGCCGCCACGACCTCGCCTCGATGATCGAACGGCTTAACAGCCTGGACGACGAGGAACAGCGGGAGATCGCCGCGATCAGCGCCCGC
>JBEKJP010000187.1:0-12882 GCA_050011155.1 Streptosporangiaceae bacterium | reverse complement strand
GAACCTGCAGAGCCTGGTCGAGATCGGCGTCGACAAGAACACCACCGTCGTGTTCCCGGCCCCGCTGATGACCACCATCACCGAACTCGGCTCCTTCATCGCGGGCGAGAAAGCCGCCGCCGATCTCCGGCTCCCGGCCGCCCGCATCACGCCCGTCCCGGCACCGGCACCGGCGCCCAACGGAGCCGTCCCGGCAGCATAGGGCGGCGAGTCCGGCACCCGTGGACTTGTGCCGGACTCGCCCATGCCGTTAACTGAGACCGCGGCCTGACCGGTCCGGACCTAGCCTCTGCCGCTCGCCTAGGTAACCGCGGAGAGGCTATGAGCAACCGGATCGATACCCCTGTTGATCCCGACAGGATAGCTGGCTGGCTGGATGCCTCCGCCGAGCTGACACGTTCACTCTTGTCCGGTGCGGCGGTGCGGCCACATGCGCTGATCACCAGGCTCGCCGCGGCCGCCGCGGACGCGGACTTCGCCACGCTGGACGTGCCTTACGGCGCCGACCAGGTCATCGTGGCCGGCGTCACCGGGGAACTCGCCGCCGGGATGATGAACCAGATCCAGGCGCTGGCGGACTCACTAGCCGGGCAGGCGATCCTCACCGGCAAGCCAACCCTGGTCACCGGCGTGCATCGCGAACCAGTCGCGGCCGCGCTTGGCGCCGGTACCGGCCCGCTGATCGTGGTGCCGCTGGCGGGCGGCGAGCAGGTCCGCGGCGCCCTGATGCTGGGCCGGCTGGCGGCCCGCCCGGGGTATACCGACACAGACCTGGACATGGCCGCCGGCTTCGCCGGCCACGCCACGATGGCGATGGAACTCGCCGAGGCCCGCGCCGACCAGATCAGCCTGGCCCAGGCCGAAGACCACGACCGCATCGCGGGCGACCTGCACGACCATGTCATCCAGGAACTGTTCGCCCTCGGTATGAGGATGCAGGGCCACGCCGCCCTCGCCGACCCCGCGGCCGCGGAACGGGTCAATGGCTACGCGGATACTCTCGACGAGATCATCAAGAAGATCCGCACCAGCATCTTCGGGCTCCGCCATCCCCGCGCGGCTGCCGCCGGGCTGCCCGCCCGGGTCATGGAGATCATCGACGAGCACACCGCGCAGCTCGGCTTCAGCGCCGGCATCTGCTTCGCCGGCCCGCTCGACCCGGGTCCGGACGAGGCGCTGGCGTATGACATTCTCGCCGTCACCCGCGAAGCCCTGTCCAACTGCGCACGCCACGCCCACGCTACCGCCGTCACCATCGCCTTGGAGCTCCAAGACGGCCTGATCACCCTCGACATCACCGACGACGGCCGCGGCCTCGGCACGCCCGTCCGCTTCAGCGGACTGTCCAGCATGCGCCGCCGCGCCGAACGCAACGGCGGTACCTTCCAGCTGACTACACCCGCAACTGGCGGCACCCACCTGGCCTGGACCGCCCGCGACCCTCGGGCTAAGCACGCAAGCTAAGGCCGAAAGGCCCTAATGCCGGGCCGTCACCTGAAAGTAGCGTAGCCACATGGCCTTGCGACCAGAACGCCGGGATGTCACGCCGCTGCCGGATCTGCTGCACGGGCAGTCCCGGGCCGGCCCGGTCCGCCAGCAGCGCCCCGTCTACGTCGACTTGCTGCCGCCGTGCAACGCCGGGTGCCCGGCCGGGGAGAACATCCAGGCGTGGCTGGCGCACGCCGAGACCGGTGACCACGAGCGCGCGTGGCGGCAGCTGACCGCGGACAACCCGATGCCGGCCATCCACGGCCGGGTCTGCTACCACCCGTGCGAGACCGTCTGCAACCGGGCCAGCCTGGACAGCGCCGTCTCGATCCACTCGGTCGAGCGGTTCCTCGGCGACCTCGCGCTCGAGCGGGGCTGGTCGTTCGACCCGCCCACGGTCCGCAGCGGCCGCCGGGTGCTGGTCATCGGGGCCGGGCCGAGCGGGCTTTCCGCCGCCTACCACCTGGCCCGGCTCGGCCACGAGGTCGAGATCAGGGACGCGGGCGACCAGGTCGGCGGGATGATGCGCTACGGCATCCCGGCCTACCGGATGCCACGCGACGTCCTGGACGGCGAGCTGGACCGGATCGCCGCCCTGGGCGTGCGGATCACCCTCGGCCACAAGGTGGAGGACCTGGACGCGGAGCGGCTTGAGGGCGGCTTCGACGCGGCCTTCGTGGCCGTGGGCGCGCACCTGTCCAAACGGGTCGACATCCCCGCCAAGGACGCGGGACCGATCCTGGACGCGGTGTCGTTCCTGCGCAGCGTCGCCTCGGGTGAGCGGCCGGTGATCGGGCGGCGGGTCGCCGTCTACGGCGGCGGCAACACCGCGATGGACGCCGCCCGGGTGGCCCGCCGCCTAGGCGCGAACGACGCGCTCATCGTCTACCGGCGCACCCGCGAGCAGATGCCCGCGCACGAAGACGAGGCCGAAGAGGCCGAGCGGGAGGGGGTGCGGATCAACTGGCTGCGCACCATCACCGCGTTCGACGGCCCGGAGCTGACCATCGAGGCCATGGAGCTTGACGAGCACGGATTCCCGCAGCCGACCGGGCGGTTCGAGACGCTGGCCGCGGACACCGTGATCCTCGCTCTGGGCCAGGAGAGCGACACCGCGTTCCTGCGCCAGGTGCCCGGAGTGGAATTCAGCCGGGACGGCACCGTGCAGGTGTCGGCGTCCATGATGACCGGCTGCGCCGGCGTGTTCGCGGGCGGCGACATGGTGCCGTCCGAGCGCACCGTGACGGTCGGCGTGGGGCACGGCAAGAAGGCGGCCAAGAACATCGACACCTGGCTGCGTGGAACCGCGCCGGCGAATACGGCCAAGCACGCGCCGGTCTCGTTCGGCGATCTTAATCTGTGGTATTTCGGCGACGCGACCCGCCGGCAGCAGCCGGAGGCCGACCCGCAGGAGCGGATCGCGGACTTCGGCGAGGTGCTCGGCGGCCTGTCCGGGACCGAGGCGACGTACGAGGCGCGCCGCTGCCTGTCCTGCGGCAACTGCTGCGAGTGCGACGGCTGCCTGGGCGCGTGCCCCGAGGACGCGGTGATCAAGCTGGGGCCCGGTCACCGCTACGAGTTCAACTATGGCAAGTGCACCGGCTGCGGCGCGTGCTATGAGCAGTGCCCGGTGCATTCCATCGAGATGATCGCGGAGGACTGATGACGCGTGCCACGGTCGACGGCAATGAAGCCGCGGCGTCGGTCGCCTACCGGCTGAACGAGGTCTGCTGCATTTACCCGATCACGCCGTCGTCGCCGATGGCCGAGCTCGCGGACGAGTGGTCCAGCCAGCAGCGGCCCAACCTGTGGGGCGGCGTGCCCGCCGTGGTGGAGATGCAGAGCGAGGGCGGGGCCGCGGGCGCGTTGCACGGCGCGCTGCAGAGTGGCGCGCTGGCCACCACGTTCACCGCGTCGCAGGGCCTGCTGCTGATGATCCCGAACATGTACAAGATCGCCGGCGAGCTGACTCCGGCCGTCCTGCACGTCGCGGCCCGGTCGCTGGCCGCGCAGGGGCTGTCCATCTTCGGTGACCACTCCGACGTGATGGCGGTCAGGCAGACCGGCTTCGCGCTGCTCGCCGCCGCCTCGGTCCAGGAGGCCCACGACCTCGCGCTGGTGGCGCAGGCCGCCACGCTGGCGACCCGGGTCCCGTTCGTGCACTTCTTCGACGGGTTCCGCACCTCGCACGAGCTGAACACGATCGATCTGCTGACCGACGACGACCTGCGCGCGCTCGTGCCCGAGGCGCTGATCCGCGCGCACCGCGGCCGGGCGCTGTCGCCGGAGCGGCCGTTCATCCGGGGCACCGCGCAGAACCCGGACGTCTACTTCCAGGCCAGGGAGACGGTGAACCCGTTCTACGCCGCCGTGCCGGGCGCGGTCCAGGACGCGATGGACGGCCTGGCCGCGCGCACCGGCCGCCAGTATCACACCGTGGACTACACCGGTCACCCCGAAGCCGACCGGGTGATCGTGGTGATGGGCTCGGCGGCCGAGACCATCGGCGAGACCGTGGCCCACCTGTGCGCCCAGGGCGAGCGGGTGGGCATGCTGCAGCTCCGGCTGTTCCGGCCGTTCCCGGCCCAGGCCGTGCTCGACGCGCTGCCCGCGAGCGCCAGCCGGGTCGCCGTGCTCGACCGGACCAAGGAGCCCGGCTCGAACGGCGAGCCGCTGTTCCTCGACGTGGTCGCCACGCTGGCCGAGGCGCACACTCGCGGTGACCGCCCGGTGCTGCCGCTGATGACCGGCGGGCGCTACGGCCTGTCGTCGAAGGAGCTCACCCCGGGGATGGTGGCCGGTATTTTCGCGGAACTGGCCCGCGAGCGGCCGCGGCCCCGGTTCACGATCGGCATCCACGACGACGTGTCCGGCCTGAGCCTGCCGTATGACCCGTCGCTTGACATCGAGCCGCCCGGCACGATCCGCGCGGTCTTCTTCGGTCTCGGCTCGGACGGCACGGTCGGCGCGAACAAGAACACGATCAAGATCCTCGGCGCCGAGGAGAACCTGAACGCGCAGGGCTACTTCGTCTACGACTCGAAGAAGTCGGGCTCGCAGACCGTGTCGCACCTGCGGTTCGGGCCGCGGCCGATCCGCGCGCCTTACCTGGTGCAGCAGGCCAGCTTCGTCGGCTGCCATCACTTCGGGCTGCTGGACCGGGTCGACGTGCTCGGCCTGGCGGCCCCGGGAGCGACGCTGCTGCTCGACTGCAAGCTGCCGCCGGCTGAGGTCTGGGATGCGCTGCCCCGCCCGGTCCAGGAGAAGATTCTCGCCAAACGGGTCGAGGTTTACGCGATCGATGCCGGCCGGATCGCCCGGGAGGCGGGCCTGGCCGGCCGGACCAACACCGTGCTGCAGACCTGCTTCTTCGCGATCTCCGGCGTGCTGCCGCGGGAGGAGGCGATCGCCAAGATCAAGGCGGCGATCGCCAAGACCTACGGCCGCCGCGGCGCCGAGGTGGTGGCGAAGAACCACGCCGCCGTCGACGCCACGCTCGAAGGACTGCACCAGATCGAGGTGCCCGGCCGGGTGACGTCCGACCGGGAACCGCCCGCGATGGTGCCGGCCAGCGCGCCGGAGTTCGTCCGCACCGTCACCGCGATGATGATGGCCGGCCGCGGCGACGAGCTGCCGGTCAGCGCGCTGCCCGTGGACGGCACCTACCCGAGCGGCACCACGGCGTATGAGAAGCGCAACGTCTCGGAACTGGTCGCGGAATGGGATCCGGACCTGTGCATCCAGTGCGGCAACTGCAGCTTCGTCTGCCCGCACAGCGTGATCAGGGCCACCTACTACGACGAGTCCCTGCTGACGGAGGCGCCATCGGATTTCAAGTCGGCGCCGCTTGACGCCCGCGGGCTCCCGGATACCCGCTTCACCCTGCAGGTCTACGTGGAGGACTGCACCGGATGCGAGCTGTGCGTCCAGGCCTGCCCGGTCGGGGCGCCCGACAACCCCGAACGCAAGGCGATCAACCTCACGGCCCGGGCGCCGCTGGTGGCCGCCGAACGGGACAACGTCGCGTTCTTCGAGACGCTGCCGGTGGCCGACCGGTCCCGGGTGGACTTCGGCACGGTGCGCGGCGCCCAGTTCCTGCAGCCGCTGTTCGAGTTCTCCGGCGCCTGCGCGGGCTGCGGCGAGACGCCGTACGTCAAGCTCCTGTCGCAGCTGTTCGGCGACCGGCTGATGGTCGCCAACGCCACCGGCTGCTCCTCGATCTACGGCGGGAACCTGCCCACTACGCCGTGGACGAGCAACGCCGACGGGCGCGGGCCGGCCTGGTCGAACTCCCTGTTCGAGGACAACGCCGAGTTCGGCCTCGGATTCCGGCTGGCCGCCGACCGGCACGTCGAGCTGGCCCGCAACCGCCTGGCCGAGCTGCGCGAGGCGATCGGCGCCGACCTGGTGGATGAGATCGTCGGCGCGCCCCAGCTCACCGAGTCGGAACTGGGCGCCCAGCACGACCGGGTGGCCGAGCTGAAGCGGCGGCTGGAGGCCCTGGACCAGGACTACGGGCACGTGGCCGACCTCCGCAGCGTCGCGGATCACCTGGTCCGGCGCAGCGTCTGGATCGTCGGCGGGGACGGCTGGGCCTACGACATCGGCTCCTCCGGCCTGGACCACGTGCTGGCCACCGGGCGCAACGTGAACGTGCTGGTGCTCGACACCGAGGTCTATTCCAACACCGGCGGACAGTCGTCCAAGTCGACCCCCCTCGGCGCCGTCGCCAAGTTCGCCTCGGCCGGCAAGGCCGTGCCCAAGAAGGACATCGCGCTGCAGGCCATCGCCTACGGCAACGTCTACGTGGCCCGGGTGGCCATGGGCGCCGACCCGCAGCAGACCCTGCGCGCCTTCCGCGAGGCGGAAGCGTACGACGGGCCGTCGCTCATCATCGCCTACAGCCACTGCATCGCGCACGGCATCGAGATCCGCACCGGCCTCGACCAGCAATACCGCGCCGTGGCCAGCGGGCACTGGCCGCTGATCCGGTACGACCCGCTGGTCCGGACGGCCGGTGGCAACCCGTTCCTGCTCGACTCGCCGCGGCCGCGCATCCCCCTGGCCAGCTATACCCAGCGTGAGCTGCGGTACCGCTCGCTCAGCAACACCAACCCGGCCGAGGCCGAGCGGCTGGGAGCGCTGGCCCAGGAAGCGGTCGACCAGCGCTGGAGCACCTACGAGGAGATGGCCACCCGCGGCGCGCAGCGGTTCCCGGCCGACGCGCGGAAGGACGACTGATGAACCTTTCGACCGGCTACCTGGGACTGACGCTGCGCAATCCACTCGTCGCCTCCGCGTCCCCGCTCTCGAATAGCGTCGACGGCGTCCGGCGGCTGGCCGACGGCGGAGTCGGCGCGGTGGTGCTCTACTCCCTGTTCGAGGAGCAACTTCGCCGCGAGGCCGAACAGGACGCACGGCTGGCCGAGGCCGGCACGGACGTCTTCGGCGAGGCCCTGTCGTACTTCCCGGCCGAGGCGGAGGCCGAGGCGGCGGAGGATGGCAGCGCGGACGAACCGAGCCCGCGCCGCTACCTGAGCCTGCTCGAGCGGGCCGTGGCGGCGGTCGACATACCGGTCATCGGCAGCATCAACGGGGTGACCCCCGGCGGCTGGACCAGCTACGCGCGCGCCATGCAGGACGCGGGCGCCGCGGCGATCGAGCTGAACATCTACTACATACCGGGCGACTCGCACATTACCGGCCGCGAGGTCGAACAGCGGTACATCGACATCCTGGGCCGGGTCAAGGACGCGGTGACCGTGCCGGTGGCGGTCAAGCTGAGCCCGTACTTCAGCTCGCCCGGCGAGATGGCCCTGCGGCTTGACAAGGCCGGCGCGGACGGCCTCGTGCTGTTCAACCGGTTCTTGCAGCCCGATATCGACCCGGAGACCCTCGCGGTGGTGCCCGCTGTGGATCTATCCAGCCCGGCCGAGGCCAGGCTGCCGCGGACCTGGATCTCCATCCTGTGCCAGCGGGTTCGTGCCTCGCTCGCGGCGACTACCGGCGTCGAGGAACCAGCCGACGTGGCCAAGTACCTCCTGGCAGGCGCTGATGTCGTGATGACGGCGTCCGCGCTGATCCGGCACGGCCCCGGATACGCCGCCGTCCTGCTCGACGGCCTGGCCGGCTGGATGGCTCGCAAGGGATACGCGTCGGTCGACGACGTGCGCGGATTGCTCGCCGTGCCCACCGCCACTGACCAGGCTGCTTACGAGCGCGCCGGCTACGTCCGCGCCATGCGAGACGCCAACGGCGCCCACCGCCCCTGGTGACCAGGCAGCCGGATACCTCCAGCGGGTCCGCGCCACGGCTCGGGACCACCACATCGTAGGCCTTGTCGAACTCAGCCAGCGCGCGAAGCGGTGGGCGACAAACCGTCCGGCGTTGATGTGGTGGCTGGCGAGGCTGGCCAAGGAGGAAGCTTCAGCCGGCCCTGCACCGGGGGTAGCAGGTTCCGGACTGGCCGGTCCGGCCAGGTAGAGCCATAAGCCCCCAATATTGACGACCAAAAGCACATGTTCGGTAACGATTTGCGATCTAGCGTCACGAATCTAACGACAAGGAGGTCGCCATGTCCACACCGCCCGCCGAGGCAGCAAAGCGTATGGAACTTCTGCTTCAGGTCAGGGACTTCGTCCCGCCGCCCGAGTTCGCCGCGCGGGCCGAGGTCGCCGATGCCGCCGTGTACGAGCAAGCCGCGGCCGACCCGCAAGCCTGGTGGGCCGGCCAGGCCCGGCAGCGGCTGGACTGGGATACCCCGTTCGCTACGGTGCTCGACGACAGCAACCCGCCGTTCTACCGGTGGTTCGCCGACGGGACGCTCAACGCGTCGTACAACTGCCTCGACCGGCACGTTCAGGCCGGCCAGGGCGATCGGGTGGCCTTCCACTGGCACGGCGAGGAAGGTGAGCAGCGTGACCTGACCTATGCGGGGTTGCTCGCCGATGTCCAGCGACTCGCGAACGGGCTGAAGGCCCGCGGCGTGCAGAAGGGGGACGTGGTCGGGATCTATCTGCCGATGATCCCCGAGGTCGTCGTGGCCATGCTGGCCTGTGCCAGGATCGGTGCCCCGCACAACGTGGTCTTCGGCGGCTTCTCTCCGTCCGCGGTGCGGGAGCGGCTCGAAGTGTCGTCCGCGAAGGTACTGATCACCGCCGACGGGGCCCGCCGCAAGGGCAAGACCGCCCCGGTCAAGACCGCTGTCGACGGCGCCGTAGACGACCTCGCCACGCTTGAGACCATCATCGTGGTCCGCTCCACGGGTTCGCCCTGCCCCATGCGGTCCGGCCGTGACGTGTGGTACCACGACCTGCTGTCCGGCGCGGATTCCCAGTGCCCGGCGGAGCCGATGGAGGCCGAGCACCCGCTGTTCCTGCTGTACTCTTCCGGCTCCACGGCCAAACCGAAGGGCATCGTGCACACCACCGGCGGGTACCTGACCGGTGTCGCCACCACGACTGCCATGGTGTTCGACCTGGACCCCGGGCGCGACGTCTTCTGGTGCACGGCCGATGTCGGCTGGATCACCGGCCACTCCTACGTCGTGTACGGCCCGATGGCCAACGGCTGCACGTCGGTAATGTTCGAAGGCGCACCCGATTACCCGGACAAGGACATCTGGTGGGGCATCGTCGAGCGGTACCGCGTGTCCATCTTCTACACCGCCCCGACCGCCATCCGCGCCTGCATGAAGTGGGGCGCCCAGTACCCCGCCAAGCATGACCTGTCCTGCTTGCGGCTGCTCGGATCCGTCGGCGAGCCGATCAACCCCAAGGCCTGGCTGTGGTACCACGCGGTCATCGGCGCCGAGCACTGCCCGATTGTCGATACCTGGTGGCAGACCGAGACCGGAGCGATCATGATCTCGCCGCTGCCCGGCCTGACCAGTACCAAGCCGGGATCGGTCACCCGTGCGCTGCCTGGCGTGTCCGCCGCGCTGTTCAACGAAGCGGGCGGTGAGGTCGCTCGCGGTAGCGGCTTGCTGGTACTGACCCAGCCCTGGCCTAGCATGCTCCGCACCCTGTACAAGGATCCCGACCGGTTCGTATCGACCTACTTCGACCGGTTCGGCCCCCGTGTCTACTTCGTGGGCGACGGCGCCCGGCGGGACGAGGACGGCTACTTCTGGATCACCGGCCGGATCGACGACGTCATCAACGTCTCCGGCCACCGGCTGTCCACCGCCGAGATCGAGTCGGCGCTCGTCGCGCACCCGGCGGTGGCCGAAGCCGCGGTCATCGCGGTCAGCGACGAACTCACCGGCCAGTCGGTCGTGGCTTACGTCACGCTGTGCGCCGACGTGCCCGCCGAGCCCGTGCTCAAGGATGCGCTGCGTCAGCACGTGGCCGAGCGGATCGGCAAGCTCGCCCGGCCCACGCGGATCATCTGGGCGCAGGACGTGCCCAAGACCCGGTCCGGCAAGATCATGCGCAGGCTGCTACGCGATATCGCGGAGGGCCGCAATCCTGGCGACGCCACCACCCTTCGCGACGCGTCCGTGCTGGTCCAGCTACAGCAGGCCACCGCGCAGGACGACAAGGAATTCAGTGGCACGCCGGAGACAGGAAACACTCGATGACAACCTCACTGGAGAGGCATGAGCAACCACGAGGGAACCGGCCGGGCCTCGTCGAGGGGCGGGTGGCGAGGTCGAAGACCAGCACGGCCGGGTCGACGTCTTGGTGAACAACGCCGGCATCACCATCGACCGGACCGTGGCCAAGATGACCGACGAGGACTGGCAGAAGGTCATCGCGGTCAACTTGTCCGGTGCCTTCTTCATGGCCAGGCCGCCGTCGAGCATATGCTCCGGCGCGGCACCGGCCGCCACCGACATGATGGCCACCATCCCGGACAAGGTGCTGGACCGGATCCGGGCCCAGATCCCGGTCGGCCGCCTCGGCGCGCCGGAAGAGAGCGCGCGGGTGGTCGCCTTCCTGGCGGCCGACGCGTCCGCCTACATCACCGGGCAGATCTGGGCTGTCAACGGCGGACTGGACATGTGAGGAAATGATCATGGAACAAGACAGGAATGTACTGGTGCTGTCCGCCACCCGGACCGCGATCGGCAAATACGGAAGCGGCCTCGCGGCCGTCCCGCCCTGCGACCTCGCGGCGACCGTGGTGCGTGAAGCGGTCAAGCGAGCGGGCGTACAGCCGGACGATGTCGGTCACGCGGTCTTCGGGCACGTGATCCACACCGAGCCCCGCGACATGTACCTCAGCCGGGTCGCGGCGGTCAACGGCGGCCTCCCGGTCGAAACCCCGGCCTTCACCGTTAACCGGCTGTGCGGCAGCGGGCTGCAGGCGATCGTGTCCGCGGCCCAGGCGATCAAGCTCGGGGACTGCGACGTCGCCGTGGCCGGCGGCGTCGAGTCCATGAGCCGCGCACAGTACTGGCTGCCTGGCGTGCGCTGGGGCCAGCGGATGGGAGACGGCACCGTCATCGACGCCATGGTCGGCGCGCTGACAGACCCGTTCGACGGCTGTCACATGGCTATTACCGCGGAGAACGTGGCGGAAGATTATCACGTCTCGCGGGAAGAGCAGGATGCGCTGGCTGTCGAGAGCCACCGGCGCGCGGCCGCCGCGGCCGCCGCGGGGTACTTCACCGAGCAGATCACGTCGGTGCAGGTGCCCGGCCGGAAGGGCACCACGACCGTCGACGCCGACGAGCACATCCGGCCGGGCGTGACCCTAGCTGACCTAGCCAGGCTGAAGCCGGCCTTCGCCAAGAAAGGCACGGTCACCGCGGGCAACGCTTCGGGTGTCAACGACGCCGCGGCGGCCGTGATCCTGGCCGATGAGAACTATGCCGGGCAGCACGGCTGCCAGCCGCTGGGCAGGCTCGTCGCCTACAGCCACGCCGGCGTCGAGCCGCGCGTGATGGGCATCGGGCCGGTTCCCGCGGTGCGCAAGGTCCTTGAGCGCGCCGGCCTGAAGGTGGATGACATCGACGTGTTCGAGGTGAACGAGGCGTTCGCCGCGCAGGCCCTCGCCGTCGCCACTGAGCTCGGCCTTCCGCCGGAACGGACCAACCCGAACGGCAGCGGCATCTCCCTCGGTCACCCGCTCGGCGCCACCGGCGCCATCCTGGTCGTCAAGGCCCTCTACGAACTGCGCCGGACCGGCGGCAGGTACGCGCTGGTCACGATGTGCATCGGCGGCGGCCAGGGCATCGCCGCGATCTTCGAGCGGATCTGACTGGTGCTGAACGGCTGTGCCTGGGCGGCGCGCTGGCCGCCATGCTCACCAGATGCCACTCCGCTTCCATTGTCTCTCAGGCAGGCGGGAAATGGGCCTGTCCGAGGTCCTGTCAGATCAGGACCTTTGTCCCTACCGGACGCAGACGCGCCGACGCAAGGTGACGAGGGGCTTTGGACTCCCGGATGATCGCGTAAAAGCGAGTCCCAGGCTAATGCCGCGCGGAACCCTATTGCATGGGTCATTGTTCCGGGACGTCTCGTCCGGCCCTAGCGCACCTGGTGTCCAGGACTGCACCGGGCCTGCTCGATGATCGGCACACGAAGGGCTAGGTGGTCCCGTCATGGATCTGCACTACAGCATCGGAGAGGCGCTGGGAACCGACTACTTCGGGCTGCGTGAGCCGTTCACCGCTCAGCAGGAGAGCTATCTGGTCCGGACCCGTGAGTTTGTCGATGCCGAGGTCCTCCCGGTGATCAACGGCTACTGGGAACGGGCGGAGTTCCCGTGGCCGCTGATCGAGAAGATGTCCGCGCTCGGCATCGTCGGCGACGGGATCGAGGGCTACGGCTGCCCGCCGATGGATCCGCTGGCGGCCGGCCTGATTCACATGGAGATCAACCGGGGTGATGGCAGCCTGGGCACTTTCCTGGCGGTGCAGGCCGGGCTGGCGATGAAGGCGATCGCGACGTGCGGGTCGCAGGAGCAGAAGGAGCGCTGGCTGGGACCGATGGCCCGGCTGGAGAAGATCGGTGCGTTCGCCCTGACCGAGCCTGAGCACGGGTCCGACTCGGTCTCGCTGGAGACCACGGCCAGCCCCGACGGGGAGTCCTACGTCATCAGCGGGCACAAGAAGTGGATCGGCAACGGCAGCATCGCCGACGTCGTGGTCGTCTGGGCGCGGGACACCTCGGACGGCGCGGTCAAGGGGTTCCTGGTCGAGAAAGGCACCCCTGGCTACCACGCTACGGTGATGGTGGGCAAGGCATCGCTGCGGGCGGTTTGGCAGGCGGAGATCGAGCTCGACGCCGTACGAGTCCCCGCGGAGAACCGGCTGCCTGGCGCCAATTCGTTCAAGGACTGCGCCGGGGTCCTGACCGGGACCCGCAGCGCCTGCGCGTGGATGGCCCTCGGCCACGCGGTCTCGGGTTTCGACACCGCGCTGACCTACGCCAAGCGCCGCAAGCA
>JBEKJP010000186.1:0-12891 GCA_050011155.1 Streptosporangiaceae bacterium | reverse complement strand
CCGGGCGGCGGTGTGCTCGTCGCCGCGGGCACGCCGCTGGGCCAGGCTCTGCTCGAACAGGCCCTCGGCGCCGCGGTAGTCGTCGGTGTACAGGGCGATGGTGCCGAGCACGAAGGTGGACTCGGCGTGCTCGCCGCCCTCGCCCAGCTCGGCGAACAGGTTCCTGGCCTCGGTGGCCAGGGCCCGGGTGGCCTCGTAGGCGCCGGCGTGGCTGGCGCCCCAGCTCATGAAGAACAGCGCGTGGGCCAGGACGAACTGGTCCTGCGACGCCCGCGCGGCGGCCAGGCTCTGCTCGGTGAGCGAGCCCGCCCGGGCCGCGTCGCCGGTGAACATGGCCACGTAGGCCAGGCCGAGCAGCGCCCTCGCCTCCTCGCCGCGGTGCCCGGCCGCCCGGGCCAGCGGCAGCGCGGCCTCGTAGGCCGCGGCCGAGCCGGCGTACGCGTTCTGGAAGCGGGCCAGCAGCCCACCGGTGTTGAGCGCGGCGGCCTGCTCGGCCGGGCCACCGTGCTCACGGGCCAGCTCCACCGCCTCGCCCGCCAGTTGCTCCGCCTCGCCGTAGGCGGCCTGGCCGATCGCCAGCTGACCGGCGGCGACCAGGCAATTTATCCGAACGGGGTTGGTTCCCGCCCCGCTGCCGCCGGGCAGCGCGAGGGCCTCGGCACACCACTGGCGCCCCTCGCTCAGGTGACCGCGGTGCGCCCAGTAGCGCCCGAGCGCCCCGGCCAGCCGCAGCGCGCCCGCCGCGTCGCCCTGGTCCAGGGTCCAGCGCAGCGCGGCCCGCAGGTTGTCGTGCTCGGCGTCTAGCCGGGCCAGCCAGGACACCACGTCCGGGCCGTCAGCGCGGGCGCCGCCTGCTCGGCGAGGGCCAGGTACCAGGCGGCGTGCCGCCGCCGCGTCGCCTCGGCTTCGGCCCGGTCCTCCAGCTGCTCGGTGCCGTACTCGCGGATCGTCTCCAGCAGGCGGACCCGCGGCCCGGCCGGCGTCCGGACCAGGTTCCCGGCGACCAGGGCGGCGAGGCCGGTCACCGCGTCCGCGCCGCAAACCGCCTCGACCGCGTCGAGGGTGCCGCCCCCGGTGAACACGCACAGCTGGCGGAACAGCCGCTGCTCGGTCTGGTCAAGCAGCTCATAGCTCCAGGCGATCGCGTCGCGCATGGTCTTCTGCCGGTCCGGCAGGTCGTGCGGGCCGTCCACCAGCACCGGCAGCCGCCGGGTCAGCCGGGTCAGCAGGTGACCGGGTGGCAGCAGCGGCAGCCGGGCCGCGGCCAGCTCGAGGGCCAGCGGGATGCCGTCGAGCCGGCGGCAGATCTCGGCCACGGCCTCGCTCGTGGCCCGGTCCGGCGTGAGCTTCACCCCGGCCGCGTCCGCCCGGTCCAGGAACAGCTGGACGGCGGGGGCATCCTCGGCGTCGACGGGCATCAGGGGTCCCGGCAGCGCCAGCGGGGCGACCGGGTACTCCCCGCCCGGCCCGCACCCGCAGCGCCATCCGGCTAGTGACCAGGATGACCACACCAGGACAGGCGGGCAGCAGCTCGAGCACCGCGTCCCTGGCCGCGAGCACATGCTCGAAGTTGTCCAGCACCAGCAGCATCCGGCGATTGCGCAGCGCCAGCGTCAGCAGGCTGGCCAGCGGGGTCGCGTCCCGTTCGTCCACCCCCAGCTGCCGGGCGACGGCGTCGAGCACCAGGTGCGGATCGCGCAGCGGCGTCAGGTCGACGAACACCGCCCCGTCGGGGAAGTCGCCCGCCACCCGTTCGGCCACCTCGATGGCCAGCCGGGTCTTGCCGACGCCGCCCGGGCCGGTGAGGACCAGCAGCCGGGTGCCGTCGCGGCGGATCAAGTGGACGACGGCCGCGGCCACGCTGTCCCGGCCGATCAGCGGCGTCAGCGGCCGCGGCAGGGCCGGTCTGGTGCCCGCCGAGGAGGGCTTGCGGGGCTGAGCGGCGGCAAGCAGGCCGCCCCGTTCGGCCGGATCGAGGTTCAGGGCGTCGGCCAGCAGCCCGACCGTATCGAGCCGCGGAGTACGGTCCGGGTCGCGTTCCAGGTCGCTGATGGCCTTGGCGCTCACGCCGGCCCGTTCGGCGAGGGCCTCCTGGGTCAGGCCGACGGCCAGCCGGCACTGCCGCAGCAGCTCACCGAACGACGGCATGGTGGCGCAAACGGGGAGTGAACGGGGAGCGCTCGTCCTGTCGGCCGGGTGGGCCGGGCCGCAGGCTGGACGCCATGGCACCAGACGATCTGCGGATCCGCGCTCGCCGCCTGATCGAGGAAGTCCTCAACCAGGGCGATCTCGCGGTCGCGAGCGAGCTCATGTCCCCCACCTGCACTCACCACATTCCCGGCGGCGAGCTCGCGCCAGGCCTGGCGAGCCTGCGGGACTGGCTGTCCCGTACTCACCGAATCTTCCCAGATTTCCACGCCATCGTGGAAGACGAATTCGCCGCGGGCAACCAGGTGGCGCAGCGGATCACCGCCTACGGCACGCACGCCGCCACCGGCCGTCCGGCCGAGTTCGCCTGCCTGCACATCCTCCGGGCCGGCCCGGACGGGCGGTTCACCGAGCACTGGTGCGCGGCCGACGTCCTCGCCGTGCTCGGCCAGCTCAGCGCCCCCCGCCCTGCGGCAGGTGATCTAGGTGCGGGTTTTCGCCCTGAGGGCCTACCGGTGGCTGCTGCTGGTGTTCCTGCTGGCGGTGGCGGTGCAGATCTTCCTGGCGGGGCTTGGCGTGTTCAGCTACGGCAACGGCGACCGGTCCGGCGGCGACCACGCCTTCACCGCCCACCAGGGCCTCGGCTTCGCCATCGGTGGGGCCTCGATTCTGCTGCTGGTGCTGGCCATCGTGGCCCGGCCCGGCAAGCTGGCGCTGTGGCTGGCGGTCGCCCTGGCCGTCCAGACCAACCTGCTGCAGAGCCTGCTCGACAGCCTGGGCGACAACACCGCCGCCTTCGGTGGCCTGCACGCCCTGGACGGCCTGCTCATCGCGGCCAGCGCCGGGTGGCAGTACGCCCTGGTGCGCCGGCGGTGAGCCGGCCCGCCGGCGCACCCCGGGTCGTCTCCGCCGTGTGGGTCGGGGTCGTCCTCATGTCCCTGGCCGGGATCGTGCTGATCGGGCTGAGCTGGGACGCTATGCCCGCATCGGACGTGCTGGCCAATGTCTCCGACGGAGCCGGGGCCATCGCCTACGCGGCGCTCGGCGCGCTGATCGTGCGTCGGACGGGCAACCTGGTGGGCTGGTTCATGCTGGTCGAGGGCGTCGGTGAGGCTCTCATGACGGTCGGCTCGGGCTACGCGATCTTCGGATTGAAGGCCTACCCGGGTACGCTCCCCGCCCCGGCTGCGATCGGAGCGCTGGCCGAGGATGCCTTCGTCATCGTGACCACCGACCTGGCCGCCCTCTTCCTGGTCTTCCCGACCGGACGACTGCCGTCGGCCCGGTGGCGCCCGGTCGCCGGGACCGGCCTGGCGCTGACCGGCCTGACGCTGGCCGCGTTCGTGGTCAGTACCCGGAAGGTGGCGCTGCCCGCACCGGGCGGTATCTCGCTGGCGTTCGCCAACCCGCTGGCCGTCCGGACGCTCCAGCCTGTCCTGTCCGCGACCCGGCTCGGCGACTTCACCGGACTGGGCGTGATATTCGCGGTGATGCTGGTGCTGGCGGTGATAGCGATGGTGCGCCGGTACCGCCGCGGGGACCAGCGGCTGCGCCAGCAGATGAAGTGGCTGTCGCTGGTGGTGGCGGGCGTGCTGGCCTGCCAGGCCGTCGCCGTCGTGGCCATCGCGGCCGGCCAGCAGGGCCAGCTGCTGCAGGCCGTGCCGTATGCGATCACGCCGTGGCTGGTACTGCTCGGGATCCCGGCGACGATGGCCATCGCCATCCTGCGGTACCGGCTGTTCGACATCGACGTGATCATCAGCCGGGCGCTGTTGTTCACCCTGCTGTCGGCCGGGGTCACCGCGGTCTACGCGGCCATCGTGCTCGGCTTCGGGACGCTAGCGGGCAGCGGCAGTCATCCTGCGCTCACCGTCGCGGCGGCCGTGATCATCGCCCTGCTGTTCCAGCCGCTGCGGCAGCGGGCCAGGCTGCTGGCCAACCGGCTGGTCTACGGCCACCGGGCCACGCCGTACCAGGTGCTGTCCGACTTCGCGGCCGGCATGGCGGGCCAGCTGGACCTGGGCGAGGCGCTGGATCGGATGGTGTCACTGCTGGCCGGCGCGTCCGGAGCCAGCCGGGTCGAGGCGTGGATCCGGGTCGGCGGCGAGCTGCGGCCGAGCGCGGTCTGGCCGGGCGGCATGATGCCGTCGGCGGCAGCGCGGCTGGATAGCGCGGCGGACCTACCGGTTCTCGACCCAGCCGCTCGGGTCGTACCGGTCCGGCACGGCGACGAGCTGCTCGGCGCGATATCGCTGACCAAGCCGCGCGAGGAGGCGCTGACCAGCACCGAGGACAGCCTGCTGCAGCACCTGGCCTCCCAGGCCGGGCTGGTCATGCGCAACGCGCAGCTCACGGCCGAGCTGCGGGCCAGTATCGATGAGCTGCGGGCGTCGCGGCGGCGGCTGGTCGAGGCCCAGGACGCCGAACGCCGCAAGATCGAGCGGAACCTGCACGACGGAGCCCAGCAGCAGCTGATCGCGCTGGCCATCCAGCTCGGCCTGCTGGCCGAGGCTGCCGACGACCCGGGCCTGATCCGGCAGGCCATCCCCGAGCTGAAGGCGCAGCTCAGCGCCGCGCTGGACGACCTGCGGACGCTGGCCCGCGGCATCTACCCGCCGCTGCTGGCCGACCAGGGGCTGGTCGTGGCGCTGCGCGCGCAGGTGACCCGAGTCCCGGTGCCGGTCGTGCTGGAGGCGGAGCGGGTCGAGCGGTACTCGCCGGACTTGGAGAGCGCGGTCTACTTCTGCGCGCTGGAGGCGCTGCAGAACGTGGCCAAGCACGCCCGGGCCTCGCAGGCAGTGATCCGGCTGTCGGGCAGCGAGGACGGCCTGGAGTTCTCGATCAGCGACGACGGCGCGGGCCTGCCCGCCACCGGGCTGCGGGCCGGGTCCGGGCTGCAGGGCATGGCGGACCGGCTAGCCGCGCACGGCGGGACGCTGGACGTGCGGTCCGAGCCGGGCCAGGGCACCACGATCAGCGGCCGGCTCCCGGTGGCACCGGCGCGTGCCGCGGTCCCTGTCCCGGCGGGGGCGTGATCGCGGGCGGTGTAGGGCGCCGCCGTTCAGTGACCCTCGTGCGGGGGGAGCGTTCGTTCCTCGTGGTCGAGTTCGCGTTCCAGCAGGCGCAGGCTGGCGTCGGGCAGATGGCCGGCGTCGCGCCAGCGCAGGAGTTCCTCGCGCTGGGCGTCGATGACGGCTCGCCGGGCCCGCACCGCGGCCTGGTACTCCGGGGCGGTGACCGGCGCCGCGTCCTCGCCGGCCTCCTCGAGCCGGCCAAGGAGCTGCCGGTAGCGCCGGGCCTTGGTCTCCAGGCTGGTCCGCAGTGCGGTCACGGCGGTGCCGGGGACGGCGTCGTCGGCCGCGAGCTGGTCCAGGCAGGCCAGGCCGGCCTGGACCGAGGCGGCCCGGGCCCGGGTGCGCACCAGGGCCGCGTCGGCCAGGTCGGCGCGGACGCCGACGACCCGCGCGACCGGCCCGAACGTGAGGCCCTGGCCGATCAGGGTGACCACCACGACCACGAAAGCGCAGAACAGCAGGAGGTCGCGGCCGGGGAAGGGGTGGCCGTCCGGGGTCCTCAGCGGGATCGTGAATACCGCCGCCAGGCTGATCACGCCGCGGGTGCCGGCCCAGCTCAGGATGGCGATCTCCCGGCCCGACAGGTAGCCGCCGTCGCCTTCGGCGGGCGGCAGGCCCCGCCGTCGGCGCAGGGCCCGGGGCAGGGTCTGGGTCAGGACCAGCCACAGCGGTCGCAGCAGCAGGACCACGCCCAGGCTGACCGCGGCCGCGGCCCCGATCGTGGCGGCCGGGTAGGCTCTCAGGCCGCGGAAGACCGGCACGATCTGCTGCCCGATCAGCAAGAAGACGAACCCCTGGAGCAGGAAGTCGGCCAGGTGCCAGACCGCGGTGGCCTGCAGGCGGCTGGCGCCCGAGGTGAACCGCGGCGTGTTGTGGCCGACCATCAGGCCGGCCACCGCCACCGCCAGCACCCCGGAGACGTGCAGTTCCTCCCCGAGTAGGTAGGCGGCGAACGGCGTGGCCAGCGAGATGCCGTTGACCAGCAGCGGATCGCGGATGGCGGACAGCAGCAGGCGGACGACGACCGCCACGACGACGCCGGCCAGCAGGCCGCCCGCGGCGGCCAGCACGAAGCGCGCCACCGCGTCCCCCAGCGAGAAGCCGCCGCTGGTCGCCGCGATGACCGCGACCGTCAGCGTGGTCAGGGCGGTGGCGTCGTTGAGCAGGCCCTCGCCCTCGATGATCGTGATGAGCTTGGCCGGCAGGCCGGCCCGGCCGCCGACGGCCAGCGCCGCCACCGGGTCGGTCGGGGACAGCGCGGCGCCGAGCGCGGTGCCCGCGGCCAGCCCCACCCCGGGTACCAGCAGGTCCATCCCGGCTCCGGTGACCAGCGCGGTGGCCAGCACCAGCCCGATCGACAGGCTGACGACCGTGCGCAGGTTGGCCCGGATGGCGAGCAGCGAGGAGTTGAGCGCGGCGCTGTAGATCAGCGGCGGGATGACGAAGGTCAAGATCACGTGCGGGTCGAGCGTGAGGTTCGGCCCCGGCAGCACGGCGTAGACCAGCCCGGCCACCGTGAACAGCGCCGCGGCCGGCAGCCCGGTCCGGTCGGCCAGGAACTGCAGCGCGACGATGACGGCGACGGCGGCGAGAATGAACGCCAGCAGGTCCAGCACGGGCACCCCCACGGTGGCGGAACAGCCGATATAGCATGAACTGGCGCTGAGGCGCGACACGCGCCTCATTCGGAAGAACCTAGTCCGAACAGACCGGGTTCAAGTTCCTCCATCACACGAGTAAGTTCCTGCTGGTAGAGCGGCGTCCGTTACTAAGCGTGATGGCGATGCGGCGCAGCGGTTGACTTAGAGGTATTTGACTTGTAGCCTATGCACTGACTCACTGCGGGACACTAGGCCCGCTTTAACGAAGGGGCGGTCACCGACCGCCCCTTTCGCATGCACGTGATTATCCAGGTAGCGGCGTCCCGATAGCAGCCCACACCGGCCCGCGAGGCTTAAGGTCAATCTGGACAGCCGGGACACGTTCGCCGGCCCTGAGGACCTGATCCGTAGTCAAGAGCCCACGCGTGCCGCTGGTGTCTACGGCGATCGCGCCGCCCATAGGAGGGCGCGAGACTATCCTGAGCACCTGAGGCACATCAGGATCGAATCTCCGCGCCCGGTTTGAGCAGAGGCGGCCTAGCACCCTTCCGGTAGCCCGGTGTACCAGAACGGTCTCGTCCGGTACCACTCCGCCCAGCGGGAATGGTACCCGGCGGCGGATTCCGCCGGGATACTCGACCTCCAGAGTCATTGGCGCCGTTCGACGCCGAACCGTCGCGGCAAGCCAGCACGGGGAGTTGCTGCGCATTGTCTCGCAAACGAGGACCGGGAAGGAGCCCAGGATGCGATCTTCCCAGGTCACGTCGACCGGGCAGAGGGATATCGTCTGACCCGCGGGAGGCAGGGATACGCCGGAGGCGGGCACCGCCACCAGCCCGGAGGAGTGGGCCAGCGTAGGCTGCCGACTACTTCCTTTCACGGTCCACTGAACCGGCGCACCGTCGTAGAGTGCGCAGACCAGCAACTCCCGGAGTTCGTGACCGCTCACCAGGCCCGGGCTCTCGGTGAGCTGAGCGTAGGCGTGCGGACCAAGCAAGAGGTATGGATGTCCACGATGCTGGACCACGTCATGGGCTCCGACGATGATCGGCACCGACATCTCGATCGCGTAGTCGACTGCGGGCCGCAGGTCGATGTCCTTGCTCAGGACCATGATCGCCTCGATGGCCGTTCGCTTGCCCGTGATCTCGTCGACGTAGCGCGTGATTCTGACGCAACAGGCGCAATCGACCATCTTCTCCTCGACCGCGCCGCTCGGCTTGCGGTGCAGCTCACCAAGCAGGACATCTCCGCCAGCTGCGCGGATCTGCCCGCGGTAGGCGTCATTGTCGGCGTGATACCGCGCCAACTCCTTCAGATCACCGGGGCGGGCTAGCGCTAGGCCCACGTGGATGTCGGAAACTTCGAATCCGTAGTGCGCCAGAGCCGCGCGCACCCCGGGAACAGTCGGGCGCGCCCGTATGCCGGTTGCGTCGCCGGCCTGGTGAAAGATGTTGCGACTGTCCACGATCGCCGCTACGACAGCCGCCAACGTGCCCAACCTCCCGCCTGCTGGTCCATGACGCTCCTAACATCAGGCAACGCCGGGGACCGAAAAGTGCAGGTCCAGCCACATTTAGTCGATGGACCGTCACGCACTAGCCATCTAGCGTGTTCAACAGGGTACACCCGGCTGTCGGCCGATGCCTAATATTGCTAACGTTGTACAAGGTGCGGGCCCATCGGTGTCGCAGCACCAGGCGGAAGGACGCGCAGAGGTGACCGTGTACCCGTACGAGCAGGTAAGAGACCTTGTTAAGCGTTACCGCGAGGAAGGTCTCCAGCTGACGCAATCTGATCTCGCGTGGCTGGCCGATGTCTCCCGCGGCACGATCTTCAACCTCGAGTCTGGCCGGGGCACCCCCGACGAACGGACGTGGCAGCGGGTGCGAGACGCCTTGGCCCTGACCCGTACTTCTCCCGAGGAGACCATCAGCTCTCTGAGCGACCGGCTGGTGATCTCCTCTGATGCTGTTCGTGGGATCCTCCACGCGATCCTGGCCATCAGGGATGACGATCCCAAGGTCGGCACTAGGACAGCGGCTCGCTGGCGACGGCTCGTAGCGATGCTCGCTGAGCCTGAAGAGGCCGACACCATGGCGGTCATGCGAGAAATGACGTGGCTTTCCCGACAGGTCGCTACCAAGGCGCCTCCAGAGCGGGTTTCATGCATTTATCGTGCGTTTGAGGAGCATGGATGGGATCCGGCAGATATGGAACTGGGCCGCGATACTCCGATATTGAACACTCCGCGTGAGGCGCGGGAGCCGGATGATTCCATGCTTCAATCGATTAATCGCATATCGACGCAACTTGATAGATTCAGGGAAGATGTCCGAGGGTTCGAGCGGCTCCCGGCACGCGTCCAGGACGTTATGAATCGCGGACTGGTCATGGATTACGACATTGCTCAGGTCGATACTGTGCCCGGCGTTTCTATGGTGTATCTAGTCATCCTCGAAGAGAACGAAATGGCTCTGGTGGATCGAGATAGCCTGCGGGAAGCGACAAGGCGGTGCAGCGATACTCTCCAGGTAACTCGCAACATTATCGAGAATCTGGCCACAGAAAGAGATCCCGGGGAAATCGCAGAAGCTGTTGAACGAAGCCTAGCCATCTCGACGAATCATCGGGAGGCTACGAATATCCCTGGTTCGACGGGTCGCGCGAGGAATCCCCAGGAGAATCGCTCAGCCGCCAACTTCTGGACCTCCCTTAACGCAGTTGAGCAGAGGGACCTCTCGGCGCTGGGGCAAAGGAGGGTTTTCGCCCGCGGTGCGACGCTCATGCGGGAAGGTGAGCCAGGAGATCATGTGGCGGTGATACTCGGCGGCCATGTAATGATCAGTGGTCACGAGGACGGCGAGGAGCGGATACTCGCTATGCGTGGCCCAGGTGACCTGATTGGCGAGCGGAGCGCGTTGCAGGTGAGTATCCGTTCCGCCACGGTGATCGCTTCAGAGGCGGTCCGGGCGCTGGTTGTGCGGACTCAGGAATTCGCGGACTTCGTCGGTGCGCATCCGAATATACTCGGCAGCATAGAAAAGCAATTTTATTCCAAGATCACCAGCGACGACGATGGCCGTGACGTAGGTATCTCAGGACGAAATCGTCCGGCTCTAGCCGGAGAGAACTGCACTGTCATACGCACAGATGTACTGGAATTCGACGCGTCTCGCCGCAACGACGTGGATCGGATGATGATTCGCCGGGCGCTTTTCGATACTGTGCAGACTTCTCTCGGCCACCTATCGGAGTCGCTGTTTTGGGAGGATCGCGGAGATGGCCTCCTCGTGGTAGTACCGTCGGCGATTCCTACCGGAAAGATCATGGGGCACTTGCATCGTGACTTGCCTCGCAACTTGGAACTTCACAATCGTATCTACAAAGGATCTCGTCATATTAGGCTGCGTATCGCGGTCGATGTTGGACCTGTCAGTAGGGATTCTGCTGGGGTTTCCGGGAGTCCGGTCACACAGGCCTGCCGGTTGCTGGAGGCCCCGACGTTCAAGGAACGTGTCGCATCGTCAAGTGCCGACATCGGCATTATCGCTTCGCCTTTCGTGTACGACACTTCCATTAAAAACAGGGAAGATCCGATCGGCCTGGAAGGCTATAGCCAGGTTCAGGTCTTCTCGAAAGAGACCAGCGCCCCTGCATGGATGATCATCATTGACTCAACGGGCCTTAGTGCTCAACGGGCCTTAGTGCTCGATCGTCCGCCGGCTTGTGACCGGTCATCCAATCGTGGCCTGATTTCGCTGGCTGTTCCTGGTCATCACGTAACGGACCAGGCTGACCAGCACCTTCTTGACCGAGTCGCGGTCACGCGCGTCGCACAGCACGATCGGTACCTCGGGGGCCAGGCTCAGCGCGATCCTGATGTCGTCCGGCTCGAACCGCGGGGCGCTGTCGAAGCAGTTGACCGCGATGACGAACGGCATCCCGTTCCGCTCGAAGTAGTCGATCGAGGCGAAGCAGTCGGCGACGCGCCGGGTGTCGGCCAGCACCACGGCGCCCACCGCGCCGATGGCCAGCTCGTCCCACATGAACCAGAAACGCTCCTGGCCGGGCGTGCCGAACAGGTAGAGCACCAGGTCGGAAGGGAAGCTGATCCGGCCGAAGTCCATGGCCACGGTGGTGGTGGTCTTCGCGCTCACCCCGCGGGTGTCGTCGACGCCCACGCTGCGGTCGCTCAGCGGCTCCTCCGTCCGCAGCGGCCTGATCTCGCTGATCGCCCCGACCAGGGTGGTCTTGCCCACGCCGAAGCCGCCGGAGATGAGGATCTTGGCGGTCGCCGGGACGGGGCTCCCTAGTCCGCTGGCCGGCCCGGCGGCGGGATGCGCGCCCTCAAAGCGATTCAAGTCCATCGAGCACCATCCTCAACAGCCGCTGGTCGGTTACTGCTTGCTTCTGGGCGGAGAGAACCCGGAGCATACCCTCGCTGGTGAGGTCGCCGAGCAGGACCCGGACCACCCCCAGGGGGAGGTCGATCTCCGAGGTCAGGTCGACGATCGGCGTGGGCCGGCGGCACATGTTCAGGATCCGCCGGTGCTCCGGGCCGGGGCGGAAGTGCGCGGGCGGCCACTCGCCGGTGGCGACCACGACGTCAATCAGCCCGAACGACGCCCCGCCGCTCGGCAGTGTCCGCCCCTTGGTCAGGGCGTAGGGCCGGACCACGGGTCCGGCCTCCCGGTCGAACCAGCGGTCCCCGTAGTTGTCGTGGCTAGTCACTCCGCGGCGATTTCGTGGTCAGGAAATCGCGGCTCGGCGTCGAGGTACTTACCCATCCGCCGCACCAGCATGGCCATCTCGTAGGCGATGAGGCCGACGTTCGGGTCGGCCGACGTCAGCACGGCCAGGCAGGTCCCCTTGCCGGCCGCGATGACGAACAGGAAGGCGGACTCCATCTCGATGATGGTCTGCCGCACCTCGCCGGCGTGGAACTGCCTGCCGGTGCCCCGGGCCAGGCTCTGCATGCCGGCCGCCAGGGCCGACAGGTGCTCGCTGTCCTCGGGGGACAGGCTCCGTGAGGCCGCCACCACCAGGCCGTCCCTGGACAGGATCAGCGCCTGCTGGACGTGCTCAACCTGATTGACGAGGTTGTCCAGCAGCCAGCTCAGCTGTCCGGTCGTGTCAGTCTGTGCCATTACCAGCCTCGCTATCGGTCAGTTCCGTTTCCCGGGGCACCCTCGGGATCCTCGAGATCGTCCATCCGTCCGCGCTGCCAGCCCTTCTGCATCAGGCTCAGCATGTTGCGGGTCACCTCCGGCGATCGCGCCGTGACCTCGGGCGCCTCGTCCTCCGCCGCGCGCCCGGCGTCGCGCCGGGACTGCAGCTGCGGGGCCAGGCTGGCCTGCGGGACCCGGATGGGCATCCCGAGGTGGCTGTGGCCTTCCGTGGCGCCGGGTCCTTCGAGTTCACGCGGCCCGCGCGGGCCGGGCTCGCGGCCCGGCCGCTCCGGCCGCGGTGGCTCCCGCCGGAATGTCCCGGGCGGGACAGCCGGCGGCCCGAGGGCTTCCATGGTCCAGGAATCCGTCGTCTCGGCGTCCCACGGAGGCCGGGAGGCCGGGGACCCCGCGGACCCCGTGACCCGGCCGGCCGGCGACGCCGCAGTCGGCAGTGTGGGCGGCGGCCCGATCTCCCACGGAGCGAGCGGGGCGGTCTGGGCGACCGCCGGGCCTGGCCCGGATACTGGCCCGGCGATGTCGGGGGCCGCGACCCATTCCCCGGTCCGGCCATTGCCCAGGTCCGGGGCACGGTCCGGGGCACGGTTCAGGAAGCGGTTCGGGGCGGGCAGCCGGTGCCGGCCGGTCAGGGCGCGGCCGGCGTCGGATACCCACTCGCCCTGCTCGCCGCGGACCGGCGGGGCCTCTTCCTCGCGGACGACCACGCCGAACGGCAGCAGGACCACCGCCGTGGTGCCGCCGTACACGGACCGCCGCAGCGAGACCTCGATCTCGTGCCTGACCGCCAGCTGGCTGACCACGTACAGGCCGAGCTGGTCGCTGTGGGTCAGGTCGAACTCCTGCGAGCTGGCCAGGCGCCGGTTGATGTCGGCGAGCTCG
>JBEKJP010000185.1:0-12942 GCA_050011155.1 Streptosporangiaceae bacterium | reverse complement strand
GGCGTCGGTGACGGCCCGCTTGTTGGGCAGCCCGGTCAGGCCGTCGGTCGCGGCGCGGATCTCCGCCACGGCCAGGTTGCGGAGGTTCGCCAGGACCGGCGCGGCCTGGCCGACCGACTCGCGGATCCGCTGCTCCTCGGCCGCCGAGTAGGGGGCGGGGCGGCTGGCCAGGACCGAGCCGATCACCTCGCCGCCGACCGTGAGCGGCGCGCACGAGGAGGCGCCCGGCACCGGGGCGCACACCGGGCAGGACAGCAGCGGCGGCCGGCCGCCGCGCTCGCTGTGCGGCCGGCCGGACCGGACCGCCAGGCACGAGCGCGGCTCCGCGCCGCGCAGCGTCCCCACCAGCGGCGAGCCGGGCGGCAGGGGCGTGACCGCCTCCAGCCGGTCGGCGCTGTTGTTCCTGTTCAGCACCACGGCGACGGTCGCGGGCAGCGTGCGCTCGAGGTGCCGCTGCAGGAGCCGGTGCGCCTCGCCCTCGTCGTTCGCGAGCTGCAGGGTATCGGCGAACTTCGCCTGCTCCCGGGCAGACTTCCGGCTCCGGCGGCTGCGCCGGATCTCGTGCCCCATGTAGAGCCAGCCGATCCCGATGCCCGCGGCCGCCGTGCCAGCCATGAGACCGATGGCCCGGTCCGCGGCCGCGGCCGCGGCCGTGTGATCGGCGCGGGCGTCGTTAAGCTGCTTCAGGATCAGGCGGTTGAGGTGGGCGCTGACCGGCTGGTAGGCGGCCGTCAGCTGGCTCGCGAGCGCCGGGGCCGACTGGGCCGTCAGGTCCTGCGGGGTGAGCAGATCGCGGACGGCGTCCCACTGCCGGACGAACAGGGCCATGTCGGCGCGTTCGGCCGGCGGGTCGCCGACGTGCAGCTGCTGCAGCGCGAAGAGCCGCGCGTCGATCCCGGGGAGCAGGCTGGTGTAAAGCGTGCCGAGGAGCCGGGACCGCGTCGCGGGATCAGCGGCCCGCAGCGCGGCCTCGCCGGTGGCGTACGCCGCGTCCATCTCCTGGGTCAGCTGGTTCGTGGCCACCGCGGTGTCGAGCTCGCCGCCCGCGATCACCTGTCCCTGGTACGTGGCCGACCGGATGCCCAGGAAGCCGATGACGACCGCCGCGACCGTTACGAGCGAGCGAAGGATCGCTACCAGCAAACGTCGCACCGTCTCTACCTGACCCGGGGAGCCTGCGCGAGGATCTCGCGGGTGATCCCGAAGGTGCCGATGATCTGGCCGCGCTCGTCGCGCAGCGGCATCTTGGTGGTCGACACCCAGGTGTCCGGCCGGTCCTTGTGGGTCTCCCGTTCGGCCTTCCCGGTGATCGGCTGTCCGGTGCGGATGACCTGTTTCTCGTCGGCGAGGGCCTCGGCGGCGTGGGTGAAGGTGAAGATGTCGAAGTCGGTCTTGCCGGTCAGCTCGGCCGGCGTGAGGCCCGGGGCGTAAGCGGCGGCCCAGCCGGCGCTGACCAGGAGGAACTGGCTTAGCCGGTCCTTGAAGTAGATGCGTTCCTCCAAGGCGGTCAGCAGGTTGTTCATGCAGGTGAGCTTGAGGTCGCGCAGCGGGTCGGGGGCGGCGGGCTGGCCGGGCGGTCGGCCGCGGGGGTAGGTGGGTGTCATGGCTGCTCCGAGGGCATGTTGCTGATTGTCACTGATCAAATACTTTAAGTATTACGGGGGTGGCGGCAGGGGCTAACGTCCCGTTTCCGCTGGGTACCGCGAACCTTGCGCCGAGGGTTCATCGTCTTCCGGGGTCCTGGATCACGACCCGGGCACCCTGACCTGCGGGGATGGCTCTCGCGGACCGGGTAGCGACCAGCCGGGCGGGTGGGTGGTTAAGCGGGGCTGCCAGCGCTCGTTCTGCATCTCGGCCGCGAACCGGATGCAGGACGACTTCGGCCGCTTGGACGAGTCCAGGCTCGAACGCTGCCTCGCCCTCGTCCCGGTACCGGGACCGCACGGCGCAGGCCCACGAGCGCGGTCACTTCTCCCGAAGGCGCACGTGAAAGTATCCTGCGTGCCTCGAGACACACTGTCCTGGATGGCCTGAACCTAGACAGTGCTCCTTCTTGTGCAGGTGAGCCGTCCCGTGGTGCCTGAATGCTGAGCCAGATCAGGCCGAGGGCGAGGTTTCGGTGGGCCGACGTTAGCCACGGCTATGCGCCGTCGCCAGGAACCGCAGCACGGCTGCGGTGGTGATGTCGGGCCGCTGCGACTGGGGATAGTGCCCGGCTTCGGGGACCATGACGGCCTGCGCGTGCGTGGTCTGCGCGATCCAGGCCGCCTCTTCTGCGGGGTCCGGGAAGTCGGGGTCCTGCTGGCCCATTACGACCAGGACGGGTGCCGAGACGTCTGCCAGCCGCGCCTCTGCTACCGCGTGGCTGGTGCGCGTGGTCAGGGAGAACGCCCGCGCGTAGCCCGGCCGGCGCAAGCTCGCCACGACCTGGTCGCGGTACTCGGCGAAGTCAGCTGGGAGTCGGCCCGCGTACAGCTTGGGCAGGTAGGACTTCCAGGAGATGGCCGCCCACAGCGGGGCCATGGCGACGCGCAGGAGTACGCGCCGCCCGGCGCCCGCCGCGGGGTTACGGACGAACGGCCCGACGAGCACCAGGCCGGACACGAGCCCGGGCTGGTCGGCCGCGGCCAGGACCGCGGATCCGGCCGCCATGGAGTTGCCGACGATGACTGCGGGGCCGCCGAGTTCGCCGATCAAGGCGGCGACGTCGTCCGCGGTCTCCTCATCGCCGTAGGACGGGAAGGTGGCGTCGCTGTCACCATGACCGCGCAGGTCTGTGCAGGCGACCCGGTAGCCCGCCGCCCGGAGGGCCGGAGCGAGGATCCGGTAGGCAGCCCGCAGGTCGCCCATGCCGGGCACGAGCACCACCAGCGGGCCGGCGCCCGCTACGTCGTAACCGATGCGGCCACCGGGACGGTCGAGGTAGCTGGTGTCGCCGGTCGGCGCTGCTGCCGTGGTCGTGTCGTTCAGGTTCATCGCTGGAGTTCCTTCCGTGCATTGTGAGTCGTCTGCTAGCTGGCTGGGTGCCGATCGCGGCCGGGGCGCACGGCGCTAGTTGCGGGCCGGCTCGGCCGCGGATTCGGGGACCGCGCCGGAGCCTGGGCCGTCGTCTTCGTGCAGTCCGTACCGGGCGTAGAGGCGGTGCAGCGGAGCGGGTGCCCACCAGTTCGCGTCGCCGGCCAGCCGCATGACCGCGGGTACCAGGAGCAACCGCACCAATGTAGCGTCGAGGATCAGGGCGACGATCATGCCGACGCCGAGCATCTTGATGAAGGTGATGCTGGACAGGGAGAATAGGCCGATCACGATGATCAGTAGCAGCGCGGCGCTGGTGATGACGCCGCCGGTGCGCTGCAGGCCGCTGGCGACCGCGGTGGTGTTGTCGCTAGTGATGTCGTAGCTCTCGCGGATCCGCGAGAGCAGGAACACCTCATAGTCCATGGACAGCCCGAACATGATCGCGAACATCAGGATCGGGATGGTGGGGCTGATCGTGCCGTTCGGGGTGAAGCCCAGCAGCCCGGACAGGTGCCCGTCCTGGAAGATCCAGGTCACCACGCCGTACATGGCCGACAGCGACAAGACGTTCATCACGATCGCCTGCACCGGCAGGATCAGTGATCCGAACGCCAGGAACAGCAGCAGGAAGGTGGCCAGGACGAGGGTCAGTGCCATCCACGGCAGGGTCTGCCCGAGGCTGGACAGCTCATCGGCGAGCGCGGCGGTCTGCCCGCCGGTCGACACGGTGGCGCCCGGAGGTGCCGGCACGTCGCGGACGGTCCCGGCGATGGCTCGGGCCTGCGGGGTGTATGGGCCGGGCCCGTAGGTCAGGTCGACCCGGGCGATGTCGCCGCGAACGCCGGTGATCTGCGCGGCGGTGATGCCGGCAACGTGGTCGAGGCGGCTGACGTACGCGGTCAGGTCGGCGGTATGGGCCGGCGAGCTGGCGATGGCGCCGGGGAACTGGACGATGGTCTCGATCGGGGCGGTGGGGTTGCCGGGGAAGCTGGTGTTCAGCGCGTCGGTGACCAGGCGGGGCGCGGCGCTGGCGGGCAGCGCGGTGGCGTCGACGCCGCCCCAGACAACCTTAAGGAACGGCGAGCCGAGGCCGACCAGGATCAGCACGATCGGGACCGCGTACAGGACGGGACGGCGCATCACGCTGTGTGCGAGCCGGTACCAGCCGCCGCTCGTCTCGGCGGCGGGCGGGCGCTGCACCGAGCGGCGGATCCGCAGCGAGTTCACCTTGGGTCCCAGCATGGCCAGCAGCGCGGGCAGCACGGTCAGGGCGGCGAGCATGTCGACCAGCACGGTGGCCACGCCGCCGTAGCCGATGGACCGCAGGATCGTCTCGGGGAAGAGCATGAGGCTGGACAGCACGATCGCGACGGTGACGCCGGAGACCAGGACGGTGCGGCCCGCGGTGGCCACGGTGCGGGCGACCGCGTCCTCGACCGTGCCCGGCCGGTGCAGTTCCTCGCGGAACCGGGTGACCAGGAACAGCCCGTAGTCGATGCCCAGTCCCAGGCCCAGGATCGTGGTGATGTTCAGCGAGAACACCGACACCCCGGTGAACAGGGTGAGCAGCCGCAATGCGGTGAACGAGCCGAGGATCCCCAGGCCGCCGATGGCCAGCGGCATGCAGGCCGCGGTCAGGCTGCCGAAGATCACTAGCAGCAGGATGAGCAGGATCGGGAAGGACAGTCCCTCGGCCCGGGTGATGCTGGTGGTGGTCTGCTGGTCGATCGTCTCGTCTGTGGGGACGACCCCGCCGAGTTGGGTGCGCAGGCCGGGCGCGTTCAGGCCGGTCTTGATCGCGTCGTAGCTGGCCTGCCGGGCGGTGTCGGTGGCGCCGGTCATCTCGATGACGGCGTAGGTCTGGTGGCCGCTGGCGCTGACGAACTGCCGGGACCCGGTTGACCAGTAGCTGGCGTAGGACTCGGCCTGGCCGTGCGGCAGCTTGGCCAAGGTGTGAGTCACTGCGGACCGGAACGCCGGGGAGGCCGTGGTCAGGGTCGGGCTGGAGTACAGCACCACCACGTCCCCGGCGTCACGGCCGAACGTCTGCGTGGCCAGGTCCGCTTCGTGCTGGCTCTGGCTGTCTGGGGCGTTGAACCCGCCGGCGGTCTGCACCTTGGCGAAGATGGTGGTTCCCCACACGCCGCCGAGCACCGCGACGAGCAAGGCGATCAGCAGGATCAGCCGCCGCCGCCGGTAAGCGGTACGGCCCCACCTGGCCAGTACTGAACCGCCGTCGGGTGAAAAAAAGGGGCTCTGGCTCATGACGTTCCTTTCTTACAGCAACAGCAATTCAGTTCCGGAAGACAGGGATTCTTGATATCTCGGCCAATTCGCGGCAGGGAAAGCCGACGGCCGGTCGCGATAAGTGGCTGGCGACGTGATTCAGGACCTCGTCGGCGATCGTGATGCCGGAGCCGTCCGCGGGAGTAAGCACCCAGGCCGCCAGGTAGAGGGGCACGCCCGCGCAGCCGCCGCCCAGCATCCGCCCGTCCAGCGAGCGGCGAAGAAGCCTGCCGTCCGGCCGGTTTCCTGGTGGGTGGCGTTCATGGCTGTTCCCTCTTCCGCAGGTTACGAGCGTCGCTCTCAATACAGGTCGGTGCATGTTTCCTCAAGCGCTTTGAGCAACTCGAGCACACCAGAGAAAGGCCTCCAGGCGTCGGTGCCTTTGGCGCGTATTCGTCCTTCGAGCCGTCCGTCCGGAGTCCGGCCGATATCGAGAAGAAGGAGAATCGTTTGCCTCGGTGCTGGTGAGGCGTCCATAACTCATAGCTAACGCGAGCAGCGCGGCATTGTCCCCAGGGTGCGACCCTAGGTTCGACCCTGTGTTTCGGGTGTGCGGCTAGCGCAGAAGCGCGGCTAGGGCTCGGCGGGAGGTGATGCCGAGCTTGATGTAGCTGTTGCGGAGGTGGTACTCCACTGTCTTCACCGACACGTACAGCTGGCTGGCCACTTCCCGGTTGGTCAGCCCGGTAGCGACCAGCCGGGCTACCGCTAGCTCGGCGCGGCTGAGCCCCAGCAGCGCCGCGGGACTACCGGCCTCGGCCGGGACCTGGAGGGCGGCTAGTTCGGTGGCGCAGGCCAGTACGTAGGGATCCGCACCGAGGCCGGAGAAGATGCGGTGGGCCTTTTCCAGCTGCGCGACCGCGGCCGGCTGGTCACCGGCCGCGCGCAAACGGCGGCCGTCATCAAGGCTCAGCAAGCCGTGTTCAAACGGCATCGGCACGTCCGCTTCGAGGGCGTGGCCTTGGCTAAACGCCGCTTCCGCCTGAGCCGCAAGCCCGCTGGCCAGGGCCAGGTTTCCCCGGCAGCGCGCCAGCGCCAGGGAGGCCGAGGCCAGCCCGGCGCCGGGAATCGCGGCCTCGAATTCGCGGAGCGCGATTGCGGCGTCGTCCAGCCGTCCGAGGCCGATCAGCGCATCGGCCTCGATAGCCCGCCAGTTGAAGATACCGGGGGCGCCCCCGGCATCCAGGAGTCCGGTGGCGCGCATCGGTTCGGTCGCGGCAAGCACCCCGGCCAGGTCTCCGCGCGCGGCGGCGAGCGAGGCGCCCGCTACCGCGGCGGAGGCCACCGCGAGGATCACCGGGAACCGCTCGGCCGCGGCCCGGGCCGCGCTGACGTGAGCCTGCGCGGCCGGCCACTGGCCGCGCCCGGCCAGGACCTGGGTCGCGCGGGCGTGCGCCCGCGCGAGGTCGAGCGGATGGTCGGTGTCCTGGGCCAGCGAGGTTGCTAGCTGGGCGTACGTGACGGCGGCGTCCCAGTTACCGCGGCGGAAGCAGGCGTCGCTGAGATGAGCCAGGCACGGGCCCGGGTAGGTCGAGGGCAGCCCGCTGCGGAGCCGGGCCGCCGCCACGCCGAGGTCCGCGATGGCCCCGGCCAGGTCATCGACGTAGACCTTCACGATGCCCCGCATGATGAGCGCATCGGTTTCAGCTATCGGGGCTTCGCCCGCCGCGGCGGGCAGGAAGCCGAGCGCGGCGAGCCCGTCCGGGCCGCGGCGGGCCGCGGCGAGCGCGTAGGCCTGCCCGGTGCAGGCCATGGCCCGCAGCACCGAACCAGGAACGGTGCCCGCTACCGCTCGGTCCGCCCAGGTCAGCGCCTCATCGGGACGACCAGACAGGACCATCCAGTTGGCCAGGGACGTCGCTGCGCGTGCTCCGATCTCGCGCTCGGTCTCCGGATCGTGGCCCTGCCATGCGGCGAGCAAGCGACCCCCCGCGCCGGGCGATCCGGTGAACACCCCCAGGAGCCCGGTCAGCGCGTCGCGGCGAGCGCTGGGGACCTGGCATGAGGCCAAGACACGGGCCGCCGCAGGCGTGTCCGCGGCGTTGAGTAGGACCACGGCGGCGTCGAGCAGCCGGCTTTCCCGGTCCTCCGCAGCGGGTGACAGGGCAGCTGCCTGTTCCAGCGCCCAGGCCGAGGCAACTGCGTCACCGGCAGCCGAGGTGGCCTGGGCGGAGGCTTCAAGTTCACCGGCCAGCGCCTCATCAGGACCCAGCGACGCCGCGGCCCGGTGCGCCAGTCGCGCCCGGCCGGCCACCACCTCAGCCGACCGGGCGTGCAGTTCCCGCCGGGTCGCCGGACTGAGATCGGCGTAGATCGCCGCCCGGTACAGCGGATGGGTAAAGGCCAGCTCCAGCGCCGAAGCGCCCTCGGTCAGCAGCCCGGCGGCAACCGCCGCGTCAACCTCGTCCTCCGCATCGGGCAACCGGGCCACCGACACGATCGCTGGCATCGGCGCGTGGCGCCCCAGCACCGCAGCTGCGGTCAGGAATGACTGAGCCGTTACCGGGAGCGCGGCGACCCGGGCGAGGATCACCGCGGACAGCTCCCGCGGCGCCGGCAGACCGCGCTCTCCCGCCGCGCCCAGCCCGGCGATGCCGATCTCCTCGAGCAGGGCCCGGCAGTAGAGCGCGTTGCCCTCGGTATGAGCGGCCAGCCGGGACGCTCCGCGCTGCGACAAGATGCCGAGTCCCAGTGCGGCCGCCAGCTCGGTAAGGTCGGCCGGGCTCAGGCCACCCAGACAGATCCGGATGACCCGCGAATCACCGCCCGCGAATCGCGCCCAACCCGGATCAGCCAGCGTGCCGGCCCGCGTTGACACGATCGCCAGCACCTTGTCGGCACGCAGCCGCCGCAGGGCGAACAGCACTGCCCGCGATGACGGCCGGTCAGCCCATTGCAGATCGTCGATAGCGAGCACCACGACCTGACCGTCGGCTTGCCGCCGGTCGAGCAGGTCCAGGAGCCAGGCTCCCACGGCCATCGGGTCGGTCCCCGGATCCGTCGAGGTCCCCGGCTGCAGCTGATCGATGACGCCGTACGACAGCAAGGTCTCGTCCTCGTCACCGCCGACTTCGAGAACGACCGCGTCTGACAGCGAGCCGAGGAACTCCGACAGCAGCGTCGACTTCCCTGCGCCGGCGTCGCCCTCTAGGTAGACCACCTGCGGCTGGCCCATCGTGGCGGCAGCCAGCCTGTCATTGAGAATGCGCAGTTCGCTGTGCCGCCCGACGAAACCAGTTCGGGTCGTCACGAAGTTACTGCGGATGGCGGAGACTGACGCCGGAGAGCGTGTTCATAGCCATGACCGACCATCTCGTGAAAGGGGTACGGCTACTGCCCGGAAGATCGCCGTCGCTAGAGCGACGGCCAGAGCTGGGCGGACAATAACCTTGTTACCGTTACGATACTGCGGTCCCGCGGGTAGCCGCCAGCGCCTGTCAGCCAGTCCTGAGCTGGCGAAACCGGGTGGCGCTCCCGGAGGGGATCCGCTTGATATCCATGGTCGGCACCGGGTCTGGGCATGTCCGGTGGAGCATGCTCGCCGTGATCAGCCTGAGCATCCTCGCGCTCACGCTGAATTGGTTCGACGTCGCCACGGCCTTCCCGCTCATCGGCGCGCAGTTCAAGAAGACTCTCGTTCACAACCTGCACCGTGTGGTCGGCGCGGACCAGCAGGAAGTCCGGCACATCCGGCGAAGCCGCCCGCCCGCCTGCGCCCGCAGCAGGAACGGCTGGGCCGCGATCGCCGTTACCCGGGGGGCGAAGTCGGCCAGCAGCAAGCGGGCAAGCTCCAGGCGGCTCTCGTAGATGACGTGGCCGCCTGACGTCGCCGACCAGTAATAGCCCGGGTAGTGGGCCTGCCCGCGGGCACTGCGGGCCGGCCGCCACGGTGCCGCCGCGACGACCTCGCAGGCCGTCAGCTGCAGTAGCGGCCGGCACGAATGGCCCCCTTTCGAGTCCGCTTCCCCGGGGTGCCGGGACCATCCTGCGTAAAGCAACAATTGGCATCACGGGCGGGATCGCCTTATCAGCTCCTGATGAGAGGCACGGCCTGCGGGCGGCAGGCTTTCCTCTGTGGCGGCGCCGTCGCGGCTGGATAACCGGTGTACTGTAGGCAGCGGTGGTTCCGGCCGCCCCTGGATCCGCGGGCAGAGCTTCAAGCTCACCGGCTGCACACGGCGATGACCCCCCATGACTGATCTTCGTGGTCTTTCCCGCCCGATGCCGCGGATCCCCGGGCCTGAGGAAGGACTGCCATGTCTGATCAGCCACGCCCGCTTCCCGGCCAGCCGAGCCTTCGCTACCTGAAGCTGGAGGCCAGGCGCCGCCTGGCGGCCGGCGAGTTCGGCACTCTCCACGACGCCCAGCTCGCCATCGCCCGCGAGCACGGGCAGCCGAGCTGGACCGCGCTCAAACAGCTCATCGAGACCCGGCTCGCCCAGCCCGGGCATCCCGCGCTGACGCACCTGCAGTGGGTGGTCTCCCGGTTCGGCGGCGCCGACGGGCGGGACTGGGCGACGCCGTCGGCCGACGAACTGCGCGAGCACTTCACCGACGACTACCTCCGCCAGGTCACCGCCCGCAAGATCGTCGAGCCGCACATCGCGTATCGCCTGCGCGAAGAGCTCGTCATCCTCCAGGACGAGCCGCTGCGTGCCCGGGCCGGCGGCCTGCGGCTGGAGGCCAGCGCGGAGCCCGGCCCGCCGCACCGGCTGAGCGGCTTCCGGGTCGGCGGCTCATCGGAGGAGATTCAGGTCACCGACGCGCGGACGGCGGAACCGCCCACTATCAGCTCCGGCGTCGTCCCGGCCACGGCCCAGCTGGTGGCGATGGGGCTGCAGGGGCCGGCGTTGCCTGGGGTCGTGCTGGCAGGCAGGACGCCAGACGGGGCTAACTGGGTCATCGCAGGGGGCCGGGCAGACCTGGCCCGGGCCGAGCCAATGCGCCCCGGTCACCGGTTCCCCGTGTACGGCGTCACCCGGCTCGTCACCGCCACCGCCGCCCTGCGGCTCGTCGCCGAAGACCGGATAGGGCTCGACGACGCCGCCAACGATCACCTGCGCACCGTGCGGCTCGCCGACGACGCCGTCACCATCCGGGAGCTGCTCAGCCACTCCGGCGGCGTGGACGATCCCGCCCCGGGCAACGGGTACGCCGACACCGTCCCCGCCCTGGCGTCGCTGTACGGCGGCCCGGTGCTGCCGTGCAGCGGCCCGCGCGGCACCATGGCCAGGCCAGGGCGCCACGGCGGCGGGTACGCGGCGCTGGGGCAGCTCATCGCTGATGTCACCGGCTCGGATTACGCCGCCGCCGCCGCCCGGCTCGTCCTTCGCCCGCTCGGCATGACCAGCTCCACGTTCCCGGCCAGCTGGCCGCATGAGGACCCGGACGCGGTGACCGGCTACGTGCCGGGACCCGGAGGCACGTTCGTGCCCGACCTCGACGAAGTCGCCGCGCTGCCGGCCGCCGCCGGACTGTGGACGACCGCCGCCGACCTGATCGCGTTCGGCATCGGCTGGTCCTCCCTGCTCTCCGGCGATCTCGTCGCCGACGCGCTACGGCCGCAGGCCGGGCGGCCAGGACTCGGCTGGCGTGTCGCCACGTCGGCCGGGTTCGCCTACGAGAAGGGCAGCGGCCCCGGCGCGTCCGCGTCCCTGATCGTCAGCCTCAGCGACGGCCACGCCAACGTCATGCTGACGAACAGGGAAGAGCTGCGCATGCACCTGGACCACGCGGTCTTCCGCGAGAGCGCCTAGTCCCCGGCGTGCTGCGTTCCCTGTCCACGCCCCAGCGCGCTGAGCCGGGACGCGGGCCACCGCCTTGAACGCCGAATTCACCGCCGCTTCGGCGGCTCGGCGCCCGCAACCCGCGCCGGGCCATCTCCGAAGGCAGGGCGCCGGCGAAGACGAACTTAGCGAGCTGTACGGCTGGACCCTCCACCAGCTTCGCCACAGTCAGCTGACCCACGAGGCCGGATGCTCCCAGCACCCCTCCCGTGGCCGCGCCGGCTCGACTGGTCATCCGCAGACAGGTCGGCCAGGATGGTGGCGGGCATGCCAGCCGTACGCTCCGCGTCGTGACGGCCGGTGACCGTGAAGCAGTCAGTGCTCAGGTACCCCGCCCGCTGCTCATGTAGTGCTCAAGTACGGTGCCGAATGCTCAGGTACATCGGCTCCCTACACGAACCTGCGCTATTCCGCATCGCCAGCTAATCTGCCGGCATGTCTGCCCGTGCGCTTTCCGGTGGCGGCTGAGCTGTCCGGACTGGGGCGGTGGCCGAGCGTGTGCGGGTTCGTGAGATCGATGATGATGAGGGCCGGCGGCTGGTGCGGATCATCCGCCGCGGGAGCGGGTCAGTGGTGACCTGCTCCCGCGGCGGGCGCAGATGGTGCTGCTGTCCGCACAGGGCATGGACGTGGCGGGGATCGCGAAGGTGGCGTTCACCAGCGAGGGCTGCTGCCGCACACCCCAGCAGAGGCCCATTTTTTCGGCTCACAGGCCCCGTACTGGAGACTGGTCTTAGTTCGGGTATTTGGGCGGGGATCTTGGAAGGAGCGGGCGAGCGCCGCGTAGCGGCGCAGGAGCCAGGAGGCGCATCGCAGGCTCAGGGCGATGAACGCGATGCCGAGGGCTACCGACAGCCAGGCGGTGCTAGCGGTGGTCACGTGGATGAACGCGTACCAGTTGTTGCCGTGTGCGGTGACGATCGGATGCCATACGGCGGGCATGACCGCGCCGAACAGGCCCCAGGCGATCAGGCTCGCCGGGGCGAGCGTGAGTAGCCAGCCCGCCAGGATGTCAACGGTGCTCCACAGCAGGCTCCGCCAGGTGTCCGGGTCGGCCATCAGGGAACCGAACCGGACCCAGAAACTCGGCTCCTGTTCCTCCTGGCGGGCGGGTCCCGCGGGGCGGGGAGCCGCTGCGGCGAAACCGCACCAGTCGGCTACGTGTCGCCAGGCCTTGGCCTCGAGACCGCGGATGGCCCGCAGGGCGACAGCGGTGAGCGGCAGCCCCACGCCGAGCGGGATGAGAGCCACCGCTGTCAGGAGCGCCGCCCACAGCACGAGGCTGGTCAGCGTGAACCCGAACAGGACCATGCCCCGCCCGGCCGCGACCGCGCCCTGGGTGGCCCAGTTCCCGGTGCGGCCGGGGATGTCCGTGGCTGTGTCCAGCTTGATCGTTCCGTTCATCACTATCTCCTTGGCTCAGAGCGCCCCGGCGGGACGCTCGCTTTTCGTCGTGTCGGGACTTGGGGTAGTGCGGCTGGGTAGCCAGGACAGCCAGCGGGGCAGGTACCAGCACCGGTTGCCGAGCAGGGCCATGGCGGCGGGGAGGAGGATGCCGCGGACGATCGTGGCGTCCAGCAGGATGGCGGCAGCCAGGCCGACGCCGAGCATCTTCAGCTCGACAAGCCCCATGCCGATGAAGATGGAGAACACCGCCACCATGATGATCGCCGCGCTGGTGACCACCCCGGCGCTGCTGGCGATGCCGGCCGTGATGGCGCCGACCGTGCTCTCGCCGCCCCGCCGTAGTTCCCTGATCCTGCTCAGGATGAAGACGTGGTAGTCCATCGAGATGCCGAACAGGAACGTGAACAGGAACAGCGGCACCCAGGGGGTGATCGCGCCGGATCCT
>JBEKJP010000184.1:0-13017 GCA_050011155.1 Streptosporangiaceae bacterium | reverse complement strand
GGCGCTGCGGCCATCTCCCGAAGAGGTTGCGGGCCATATCAAAGAATTTCTCCGGCGATCGGGAATCGCCAGAGAGCGCACAGATAAGATTCTCAAGGGAATTGAGAAGAAGTGGTTTAGCGATCTCGGGGTGTGCCTCTTGAATAGTTCGGGGAAAAGGGTCGTCGAGGTTGCGATCAGTATCGATTGGAAAGCTTCCTCCGTGCCGACCGCTCTATCGCCTGTGGTCAGAAGCAGCGTCGGCGGCCTAAATGATATAGCCGTACCAGGACTACAAGCGATGGGTGCTCGACTCAAGAAGCGTGCCAAGGGGCATGAGCACGTGATGCACTACTGGGTTAGCTTCACGCCTGTTATCAGAGAAGATCCCGAACGATACGAGCGGCTATGCGGTCAAGTTGGAGTCAAATATCAGTCGCCCCCTCCAGCCTGGAAGTCTGAGCCTAAAGCCAGAGGTGCTTCAGCATTTAAGAATGAGCCTCTAACATCTGCTTGATAAGCGCGATCTACTGCTTCAGTGACGCAGTAAACCTTTGCCAGGCCTCGGCGGTCACGGTCAGCACCGTGCCGTCGCGGTCGGTGGTGTCGCGCACTATCATGACATCGGTTGAGGCGACTTCTACGCAGTCTCCGCCGTTGGCGTCTGAGTGAGTGGACTTGCGCCAGTCGCCCATGACTGGGCCATCCTTTCGAGCAGTGCTGCCGTCTCGGAGGCGCGGTAGCTTTCTGAGCGAAGGGTATCGAACAGGCGCAGGACCGTCCTAACGGTTTGGTCGGTGTAGACGAACCCGCCTGCCACGTGCTCGCACCATACGGCGTCGTCGGCGAGGACGAACCCGCTGGCGTTGGCGGGGTGGGCGACGGCCGGGAGGACCTGGACAGTGATGTCGGCGCGCAGTGTGGCGGCCTTGTCCTCTAGCTCAGACCAGTCACGGAACCCGTGCGGGATCTCGGCCCATTTGCGAGACTCATCGTAGTACTCGGTGAACCAGCCGCGCCGCTCGGGGAAGACGGTGTCGCACGCGACAGCTAGTGCCCTGGTCGGCGGGCGCCCCCCGTCCTCGATGCGGCTCAGGTGGGCCGCGTCGTAGGCCGTCCGCTGAGACAACTCCTGCAGAGACCAGCTGTGCGCCAGCCGTTCCTTCTTCATCTGCCGACCAAAGTGCCCCGCTGCGCTCGCATCCTTGCCAGCCTTCATGTGACCAGATTGTCACAGCCTGTCGCTGGATGTGAGTCAGTGACACCCTGCTCCTACACCGTCGGCAAGATTGCCAGTTTCCGTATGGATTGATTACATCGTGATATTGCCCTGGTCTCTGACCGATTCCTATCCTTACGACCCAGCCGGATTCGAGAGTCGCGGAAGGGGTCATAGCCGCTCCCGCGAGTTGCTTTGCGGGAAGGTGATGCCCGACGATCGACCAGTCCACGAGCGAGACGAAACGGACGAGATGAGCGCCCGCAAGGTTAACAGACGGGGAGCGCGGCGACCGTCGCGCGGACCACTGAGCACGGAAGAGCGAGCAGCGATACGAAGGGCCGACATAGAAGACGCGGCTTGACGATGATCTTATGCAGGACCGCCATGATCGCCAAGCCGGCGCACTGTCCGCCCATGCCCCGCACGCAGGCGTAGCAGTTGGCCCGCAAACCGCGAACCTTACCTGCTTGCCTCCCAGCCCGAGCGTGAGCAGCTGGAATCCCCCGCCTTAAGACTGGGGAGGATGTCAAACTCGGGGCCATGAGATTTCGTGCCACCGTAGAGCTCAACGGCAAGACCGCGACCGGCATCGAGGTCCCCGCGCAGGTCGTCACCGCCCTGGGTTCCGGCCGCCCGCCGGTGACCGTGACCATCGGCGGTCACGCCTACCGGACCACGGTGGCGCGGATGGGCGGCCGTTACCTGGTCCCGCTGAGCGCGGAGAACCGGACGGCGGCCGGGGTGGCCGCGGGCGACCAGGTCGACGTGGACATCGAGCCGGACACCGCGCCGCGTGCGGTGGAGGTGCCGGCCGACCTGGCCGAGGCCCTGGCCGGCGACGACGCCGCCCGGGCGACGTTCGAGGCGCTGGCCTTCAGCCACCGTAAGGAGTGGGTGCGCTGGGTGGAGGAAGCCAAGAAGCCCGAAACGCGGGCGACGCGCCTGGTCAGGACCGTCGAGTCGCTGCGGGCGGGCAAGCGGACCCGTTAGGTCCCGTGCTTGGCGTCCGACCAGCTCCGGACGATAGCGGTAGCGGAGATGAAGCGGACCCCGCAGCCCGGGGCCCAGCGCCGGGCGGCCTCCTGCAGGCAGTCGTCGACCAGCCGGGCCACCGCGCCGGCCTGCTCGTCCGGGCAGTGGACCAGCAATTCGTCGTGCAGGCAGAGCACGATCCGCGCGCCGAGGGCGGCGCACCGCGCCCGTACGGTGACCGCCCATACCTTGAACAACTCCGCCGCGGCGCCCTGGATCATCGCGTTCCGCGCGTACCGGCCGTAGGCGGCGGCCCGGCTGCTGCTCCTGGGTTCGGAGGCGGTCAGCACGATCAGCCGGCCGCCGTAGGTGCGCAGGTCGCGGCCGGCCTGCCCGGCCCGGTCGGCCCGGTCGAGGTAGGCCATGGCCACCGGGTAGGCCGCGTTGAGGCGGCGCAGGGCCTGGGCGCCGTGGCCGGTGGTCTGGCCGTACATCGCGCCGAGCACCGCTACCTTGGCGGTGGGCCGGTCCACCCCGAGTTGCGTCGCGACCGGCGCGTAGAGGTCAGCTGCCCTGGTCGCGGCGGTCAGGGCCGGGTCGCCGGTGACCGCCGCCAGCACCCGCGGCTCGATCTGGCCCAGGTCGGCCCGGACGAACACGTGCCCGTCGTCGGCCACCACCGCCGGGCGCAGGGCGGCCGGCATGTTGTGCAGGCCCGCCGAGGCGGTCATCCGCCCGGCCGCGCCGTCCGAGGCGGTCCACGCGCCGCGGAGCCGGTCGTCCGGGCCGAGGCACTGGTCCAGCCAGGCGTAGCCGTAGGTGGTCGCGATCCGTTCCGCCTTGCGCCAGTCGAGCAGCGGGCCGACGATCGGATGCGCGTCCCGCAGCTCGCGCAGCCGCGAGGCCCGGGTGTCCGGCACGTCCAGGCCGAGCCGGCTCAGCAGGGTGCGCAGCTGGGCCGGGCTGCGCAGGTCGGCGGTGACGCCCGCCGGGAGGTGCCGCAGCACCTCGGCGTCCCGCGCGGCCCGCAGCGACGCGGCCTCGGCCTCGCCGCGCGGCCTGGGGCCGATGAGGGAGGTCAGGATCCGTTCGGCGACGGCCCGGTCCATGGGCAGCCCGTCCGCCGACAGCTCGGCGCACAGCAGTTCGGCGGTGGACTCGGCGTGGGCCGTGGGCAGCGCCATCGGCCGCTCCTTGAGCCCGGCCAGCGCCTGACGCTGGAGTCCGGCTATCTCCAGGGCCAGGCCAGCCCAGCGGGCGATCCGGTCGGTCCGGTCCGCCCAGCCGCCGTTGACCCAGGCGGGCCGCAGGTGGCCGTCCGGCGCCACCGGGTCGGCACCGTCGCCTTCGTCCATGCCGAACAGGTCGAGCGGCCCGGAAGCCGGCAGCGCGGCCGGGTCGAGCCCGCGCAGCCGGGCCCAGGCCAAGCCGGGATCCGCTCGCCAGCCGCCGAACAGCAGCCGGTGCGCCGCGGTGATGTCCCAGCACGTAGCCAGCCGCACCCCGTCGGCGGCCAGCCGGGCCGCCGCTTGCCCGGACCAGGTCGCCCAGCGCGGGCGCAGCGCCTCGTCGGCCCGTCCCACCTCGGCCGCGTCGCCCGGGATCGTCCACGAACGATCCGCCGCGGCCAGCCCGAACCCGAGCGCGGGCGTGACGACCAGCGCGACGAGGTCGCCGCGGTTCACGCCGGCCTGCCGCAGCGACGCCACCAGGTCCGCATCTGCCACGCCAGCAACCTTGCCACGCGACGCGGGTACCGGGGCTGATAGCCAGGCCCGTTCGGCCAGAAAAAGCGGTGCGGACCTCAGCGCATGACCACCGACCCCAGGCTGCGCATGACCTGTTTGCGCATCACGACGAACAGCGCCACCAGGGGCAGCACGGACAGCAGGACGGCCGCCATCACCGCGGGCACGTTGATGGCGTACTGCCCCTCGAGCTTGGTCAGGCCCAGCGGCAGCACCGCCACGCTGTTACTCTGGGTGAGCACGAGGGGCAAGATGAAGTTGTTCCACACGTTGAGACCGTCGTAGATGCTCAGCGTGGCCAGTACCGGCTTGGCCAGCGGCACGATCAGCCGGCGGAAGACCGTCCACTCGCTGCCGCCGTCCACCAGCATCGCGCCGATGAGCTCGCGCGGGATATCCCGGACGAAGCTCACCATGACCAGCACCGTGACCGGGACGGCGGCGGCGCTCATGGTAAGCATCAGCGCGAACAGCGTGTCGTACAGGTGCGCCTTGTAGATGAGCAGGTAGAGCGGCACGATGATGGCCTGGATCGGGATGGCCAGGCCGACCAGCAAGATGCGGAACGAGGCGCCCGCGGCCCGCGTCGAGCGCCGCACGATGCGGAACGCCGCGGCCAGGCAGAGCGACAGCGTGAGCGCGATGCAGACCGCCGTGATGATCACGCTGTTGACCAGGTAGCGGCCGAGCCCGGCGCCGAACACCGTGCCGTACTCGGACACGGTCAGGCCACCGGAAGGCAGCCAGGGGTTCTCGGTCAGGTAGTTCCCCTGGCTCCGGAAGCTGGCCAGGATCATGTAGTAGATCGGCGCGATCACGATGACGAGCCACACCGTGGCCAGCACGAACGCAGCCACCCGGCCAGGTGTGAGCCCGTGGCGCCTCCGGGGAGGGGGTGAGGCGCCACGGGCGGATTGTGACCGCGAACGGACCGGACGAGCAGTAGCCGTGCCGCTCACGCGGCTCCTTCCTGCTGGCTGGACATGGAGGCGAAGCCACTGAACCGGACCAGGCCGAGGGCCAGGCCCACGCCGACCACGCCGAGCACCGTGGCCAGCACGCTGGCGTAGCCGTACAGGTTCTGCTGGAACGCCGCCTGGTACATGTCCAGGGACAGCACGCGCGTGGTGTAGCCGGGGCCGCCATTCGTCATGATGTAGACGATGTCGAAGTACGTCAGTGATCCGACGACGATCAGCGTGCTCGACGTGACGATGGTGTACCGCAGTTGCGGGAGCGTGACCCGCCAGAACATCTGGGCCGGGCTGGCCCCGTCCAGCCGCGCCGCCTCGTACAGCACGTCGGGCACGTGCCTGCGGCCCATCTGGTAGAGCAGGGTGTGGAACGGGATGAACTGCCAGGCGATCAGCCCGATGATCACGTAGAGGGTGATCGACGGGTTGCCGAGCCAGTTCTGCCGCAGGAAGGCCAGGTGGAGGGACTTGGACAGGGCGGTGAGGCCGCCGAAGTTCGGGTCGAGCAGGGCCTCCCACATCAGCGCGATGCCCGCGGTGGACAGCAGCAGGGGCAGCACGTACAGGGCGGCGTACACCGACCGGTAGCGCTGGCGGCCCGCGGTGAACAGGCCGAGCGCGATCGAGATCGGCGTCTGCAGGACCCAGCTGAACACCACCACCTTGGCCGTGACGGTCAGCGCCTGCCGGGCCAGCGGATCGTGCGCGAACTGGATCCAGTTCGACCCGCCCGCCCAGTGCGGGGTGCCCAGCCCGTTCCAGCGGAACAGGCTCAGCACGACGGCGCCCAGCATCGGCACCACGATGAAGACGCAGAACAACGTCATGACCGGCGCCAGGCCGGCCAGGTCCGCGAGTACGCGGCCCTGGCCGGCCGGCCCCTGTGACGACGCTGGGGGCGACGCGGCTCGCCTAGGCACCGGTAGGTGTGCTATCCATCGTGGCCGCGAACTTCTGCGGGGTCATCGTCAGCTCGAAGACCTGGGCCAGGTCAGCCAGCATGGGCGTGGCCTCCTGCGGCGGCACCGCCTGGTCCCACGAGTACTGGAAGCTGGGTGCCTGCTGCACCGAGGTGTAGATGGTCTGGTCGTAGGTGGCCAGCTGCTGCCCGGCGAACAGGCCGGTCGCGCCCTTGATGACCGGCACCTCGCCCGCGCCCACGGCGGCCTTGGCGTAGGAGGACGAGGCTAGTACCTCGGAGAAGAAGGCCTCGGCGACGTTCTTCTGCGCCGCGCTCGCCTTGCTGGAGATGGCTACGTAGCTGGCGGTGTTGCCGGCCAGGTCGGCCGGGTTGCCGCTGCCGCCCTCGACCGTGGGGAACGCCGCCAGCCCGAGGCTCCCGCCGGTCACGAAGGCCTTGTTCAGGCCGAGCATCGACGAGACGTCCCAGTCGCCCATCAGTTGCATGGCCGCCTTGCCGCTGTATACCAGCGCGTCCGAGCCGCCGCCGCTGAACTTCAGCGAGTCGTAGCCGCTCTGGAACGCCCCGGCCTTGGCCAGCTGCTGGATGTCGGCCAGCGCCTTGCCGATCGTCGGGTTGGACCAGGCGTTCGGCTTGCCGAGCTCGATCGACTGGAAGACGCCGGGGCCGCCGATCCGGTCGGTCAGGTACTCCAGGTACATCAGGCCGGGCCACTGATCGCCGTTGGCCAGGGAGATGGGGGAGTACCCGTGGCTCTTCAGCGTGGCCACCGTGGAGAGCAGGCCCGAGAACGTCGTGGGGAAGGCCAGGTGCAGCTTGCTGAAGATCGTCTTGTTGTAGAAGAAGTAGACCGGCTGGGTGCCCTGGATCGGCACGCCGTAGAGGTTGCCGCCGAACGTCACCGCGCCGAGCGCCGACGGCAGGAATTCCGAGGCGTAGCTGGGGTTGCCGAGCGAGGCCACGTCGCCCGCGTCGATGAACTGCTTGAGCGGGCCGCCGCCCCAGGTCCAGAAGATGGTCGGCGGGTTACCGGCGCCCATCGCGAGCTGGATCTTCTGCTTGTAGGACTGGTTCTCGATGTAGTTGACCGTGATGGTGTCGCCGGGATGCTTCTTCTCGAAGGACGAGACGGACTGGTTGATCACGGTGTTGGCCGGGCTCGGGCCGGTGGTGACGAGCCACATGGTCAGGTTGGTGCCGCCGGCCTTCGCGCTCGCCTGCGAGCCCTTGCCGCTGCCCGCGGCCGAGCCGCACGCCGCGAGCACTACCGTCATCGCCGCTGCGGCGGCGAGCGTCAGCCATCTTCGGCTGCCGGCCTGGTTGCCTGTCTTGCCCATGGCAGTCCTCCCGCGCGTTACCGAGTTATTTCGATATATTTAGAAAACTTTCGAATGACCGTCATCGTAAAATTTGCCCCCTCTGCGGTCAAGACTGGTCGCTGTGATGCGTGGCAAGCCACTAAAACCAGCCTTATATCTTTGTGCTTAGCCACAAAGCAGCCAACCTGAGGTTAGGCGGGAGGTGATCGTTCACGCTATTGTTATCGAAACTGTTTCGAAGATAATCGGGGAAGGTGACGCGGTGCCGTCTGGACCTGTGCCGTCTGGGCCGGTGGTCGAAAAGCCGGTGGTCGAAAAGCCGGCGGTCGAAGAGGAGACGCAGCCGTGGCGGGATCCGTCCCGGCCGGCCGCCGAACGGGTCGCGGACCTGCTCTCGCGGATGACCCTGGAGGAGAAGGCCGCCCAGCTGACCAGCGCCTGGCTGGGAGACCAGCCCCAGGACAGTAACGTCGCCCCGATGCAGGGCGAACTGCGCGACGCGGAGCCTCCGTTCGCCGAGCTCATCCGCGACGGGCTCGGGCAGCTCACCCGGGTGTTCGGCACCCGCCCGGTGCCGCCCGCGGACGCCGCCCGCACGCTGAGCGGGCTGCAGGCACAGGTCGTGGCGGCGAGCCGGTTCGGCATCCCGGCGGTGGCGCACGAAGAATGCCTGACCGGCTTCGCCACCTGGACCGCCACGATCTTCCCCACCCCGCTGGCCTGGGGCGCGTCCTTCGATCCGGACCTGGTGGGCGAGATGGCGGCCGCCATCGGCACCAGCATGCGGACGGTCGGCGTGCACCAGGGCCTGTCGCCCGTCCTCGACGTGACCAGAGACCCGCGCTGGGGCCGGACCGAGGAGACCATCGGAGAGGACCCTTACCTCGTCGGCTCGGTCGGGACGGCCTACGTCCGCGGCCTGCAGTCGGCGGGCATCCACGCCACGCTGAAGCACTTCGTCGGCTACTCGGCCTCCCGGGCCGCCCGCAACCTGGCCCCGGTCGCCATCGGGCGCCGCGAGCTCGCCGACGTGCTCCTGGTGCCGTTCGAGATGGCGCTGCGGGCCGGCGCGCGCTCGGTGATGGCGTCCTACACCGACATCGACGGGGTCCCGGTGTCGGCCGACCGCGAGCTGCTGACCGGCCTGCTCCGGGACGAGCTGGGCTTCGACGGCCTGGCCGTCTCCGACTACTACGCCATCACGTTCCTGCAGACCCAGCACGCGGTGGCCGCCACCCCGGCGCAGGCCGCCGCGCTGGCCCTGGAGGCGGGCCTGGACGTGGAGCTGCCCACCGTCGCCTGCTACGGCCCGGCGCTGGTCAGCGCGGTGCTGGACGGCCTGGTGGCGACCCCGCTGGTCGACCGGGCCGCGGCCCGGGTGCTGCGCCAGAAGTGCGACCTGGGACTACTCGACCCGGGCTGGTCCGCAACGGCCGGAACGAACGGAGCGGTCATCGACCTGGACCCACCGGGATACCGGTCGCTGGCCCGGCGCCTGGCCGAGGAATCCGTGGTGCTGCTGGCCAACCGGGACGCCGTCCTGCCGCTGCGCCCGGACGCCCGCGTCGCGGTGGTCGGGCCGCTGGCCGACGACCCGCTGGCCTTCTTCGGGTGCTACAGCATGCCCCGCCATCTCGGTGACCGGTACCCGGAAGCCGCCGTCGGCCCCGCCTCAAGCACCGTCCTGGCCGCGCTGCGGGCCGAGCTCCCGGACGCGGAGATCTCGTACGCCGCCGGGTGCGCCGTCCGCGACCCGGATCGCTCCGGGCTCGCGCACGCCGCCGCGCACGCCCGGGAGGCGGACGTGGTGGTGGCCGTGCTCGGCGACGAGGCGGGCCTGTTCGGCCGGGGCACCTCGGGCGAGGGCTGCGACGTGGCCGACCTGCGGCTGCCCGGCGTGCAGGACGACCTGCTCCGGGTTCTCGCGGCCGCGGGCACGCCGGTCGTCCTGGTGCTCGTGACCGGCCGCCCGTACGCCATCGGGCCCGTGGCCGGGCAGCTGGCCGCGGTGGTGCAGGCGTTTTTCCCCGGCGAGGAAGGCGGCGGCGCGATCGCCGGGGTGCTGGCCGGCCGGGTGGTGCCCAGCGGCCGGCTGCCGGTCGAGCTGCCGGCCTCCGCGGGGGGTCAGCCATCGGGCTACCTGCGGTCGAAGCTAGCCGGGCGGCACCCGGGCAGCTCGGTGGACCCGGTGCCGCTGTTCGCGTTCGGCCACGGCCTGTCCTACACGCACTTCGCGTACTCCGCTTTGGTCATCGAGCCGGAAGAAGTCGCCACGGACGGCACGGCCGCGATCTCCTGCACGGTGCGCAACACCGGTGACCGGGCCGGTGCCGAGGTCGTGCAGCTGTACCTGAGTGACCCGGTGGCCCAGGTCGTCCGGCCGGAGCGGTGGCTGGCCGGCTTCGCCCGGGTGCCGCTCGAGCCCGGGGAGGAGCGCCGGATCACGTTCCGGCTGCACGCCGACCGCACCGCGTTCACCGGCCGGGCCGGGGTCCGGATCGTGGAACCGGGCGAGATCGGCGTCGCCGTCGGCGGCGCCGCGGACCAGCTGCCGCTGCGCGGCTCGATTACCTTGACCGGGCCGGAGCGAGCCGTCGGCCCGGCCCGGGTGCTGGACACGCCCGCCGAGATCAGCTGAAGCCGGGCTCCGGTCCGGGCGGTGCCGGTCAGTACGTCATGCCCATCGCCGCCCGGACCTCGGCCAGCGTGGCCGCCGCGATCTCGTTGGCCCGTTCGTTGCCGTCCCGCAGCACCCGGCTGACGTAGCCCAGATCACGCGCGTACTCGGCCCGGCGGGCCCGGATGGGGGCGAGCAGGTCGTTGACCGCGGTGGTGGCCAGTTGCTTCAGCGCGGCCGCGCCGCCCCCGCCGATCTCGGCCGCGACCTCGCGCGGATCGCGATCCAGGCTCAGCGCGGCCAGCAGGACCAGGCTGGAAACCGCGGGCCGGCCTTCCGGGTCGTAGCTGATGTGCCGTTCGGAGTCGGTCTGCGCGCCGCGGATGAGCCGGGCGGTCTCGTCCGCGGTGGCCGAGAGCGGGATGGTATTTCCGCGGCTCTTGCTCATCTTGGTGCCGTCGGTGCCGAGCAGCAGCGGCGCGGCCGACAGCAGCGCGTCCGGCACCGGGAAGGTGGGGCCGAATCGTTCGCCGAACCGCCGCGCGATCACCCGGGTAATCTCCAGGTGCGGCAGCTGATCCTGCCCCACCGGCACCAGGTTCGCCTTGCAGAACAAGATGTCCGCCGCCTGGTGCACCGGGTAGGTGAGCATCAGCCCGCTGACCGACGCCTGCCGCGAATGCGCGATCTCGTCCTTGACCGTCGGGTTGCGGTTCAGCTCGGGTACCGAGACCAGGCTGAGAAAGGGCAGCAGCAGCTGGTTGAGCCCGGGCACCGCGCTGTGCGCGAAGATGACCGTCCGGGCCGGGTCGAGCCCGATGGCCAGGTAGTCGAGCAGCATGCCGGTCACGTACTCGTCCAGGTGCTCGGCCGTGTCCCGGTCGGTCAGCACCTGGTAGTCGGCGATCAGCACGAAGACCTCGGCGCCGAGATCCTGCAGCCGGACCCGGTTCCGCAGGGTGCCGAAATAATGGCCCAGGTGCAGCCGCCCGGTCGGCCGGTCGCCGGTCAGGATGCGGAACGCCGTCGCGTCCCGGTCGATCAGTTCCTCGAGCTCGTCCGAGCGCCGCTGAGCCAGTGATGTCGTCATCGTTTTCGTCCTCCCGTGAGTCCGGATGGGAGCACGAAAAAGGCCGTCCATCCGGACGGCCTGAACGCAGGATGGGGCCGTCCTAGACGGCCTGCCACATCTGCGCTGAACACTGCATGTCCCCGATAATAGCAAAACCAAAAGGCATTATCCCGAACGGGCCGGGCTGTCCGCACTCGTGCCGCTACCCGCGTCGGACGGGCGGGACGGCGCGGTGGCACCCCGCCGTCCCGGACCGGTGACCGCGGCCGTGAGGTAAGTCGCGGCGGCGCACAACTCGGTGCCCGCCGCGATCAGCAGGCAGCCGGTCAGGGACCACCCGGCCAGCGGCCCGGCCAGCGCGGCCCCGGCCGCCAGGCCGCCGATCTTCAGGCTGGCCGCCGTGGTGTAGACCTGACCGCGCAGGTGCGCGGGGGTCTCCCGGTGCCGCACCGCGAGCAGCGCGGTCAGCTGCGGGCCCTCGCCCGCCCCGCCCAGCGCGACCGCGGCCAGCGTGAACCAGCCGGGCGTCAGCGCCGCCGCGGCCATGCTCGCCCCGATCACCAGCGTGCTGACGAGCACCCGGATGTCCGGCCGCGGGTTAGCCTGGCGACGGCGGGCCAGGATCGCGTTGGCCGTCAGCGAGACGACCGCGATCGCGCTGATCAGCAGCGCGCCGCGGGGCGCGCCGCCGAGCCGCTGCGCCCCGAGCAGCGGGCAGCAGACCAGGAGCAGGCCGATCCCGGTGTAGGACACGGCCGAGGTCACGGTGGCCCGCAGCAGCGGCCGCCGGGCCACGATCACCGCGAACCCTTCGGCCAGCTGCCGTCGCAGGCTCGTCCGGTCTCCCGGGCCGGTCGCCGTCGGCCGGTATCGCGAGAGTGAGCAGGCTGACGGCGCCGCCAGCCCGACCAGGCCGGCGGCCGCCAGCACCGCCGCCCGACTGCCGATCCCGGCCGCCACTCCGGCCGCGAGGGCCGGGCCGGCCAGGCTGGCCGCGCTGAAGGTGAGCCCGTCCAGGGCCGAGCCGCGCTCCAGCTCGCGCCCGGTCACGACGCGGGGCAGCTGCGCGGTCCAGCCGCCCGCCACGGCCGGGCCGAACAGCCCGGCCAGCAGCGCGATCACCGCCAGCGCGGCCGCCGGCACCCGGCCCACGGCGGCCTGCAGGGCCACGATCCCCAGGGCGTAGGCGGCCAGGGTCCCGGCCAGGAGCCGGTCCGGGCGGCGGCTGCGGTCGAGCAGCGCGCCGAACAGCGGCCCGCCCGCCGCTCCGGCGATGGTCAGGCAGGCCAGCAGGCCGGAGCCGGCCTGCGGCCGTCCGGTCACGGCGAAGCCGAGCAGCAGCAGCGCCGGTCCCGACATCTCGTCACCCGCCCGCGCGGCCGACGCCCCCGCCAGGTACCGGAGCAGCCCGCGCCGGTCCGTGTAACGGGAAGTCATGGAAATACGTTACATTGTCGTTCGTGGCCAGCCCGGAGCCGGTACTCGGCAGCAGCGTGCACGCCGCCGCGCAGCGGACCGCGGACCTGCTCGCCGTGCTGCTCCCCGGCCCGGGACACCCGCCCGGCCGGACCGCGGTGACCGAGGTGCTGCGGAAGTACGGCGAGCCCGAGCCCATCGGGTTGTCCGACGCCGACCTTGCCGGGCTGCGCCAGGCCGCGATCGCGCTGCGGGAGGTGTTCGCGGCCGGGGACGCCGGTACCGCCGCGGACCGGCTGAACGGCCTGCTCGCGGGCCAGGCCCACCCGCCCCGGCTGACCAGCCACGGCGGTACGTCCGGCTGGCACCTGCACGTCGACGGCGGCGACGACGCGCCCTGGGCCGAATGGTTCCTCACCTCCTCCTGCCTGGCCCTGGCCGTGCTCCTGGCCGAGCGCCAGGCTCCGCCCGGCGGGTTCTGCGCCTCGCCGTCGTGCGGTCGTCCCTTCGTCAACACCGGCCGGGGCGCCGCCCGCCGGTACTGCTCAGCCGCCTGCGGCACGCGGGAGCGGGTGGCCGCGCATCGCGGCGCGCGTCCCCGCGTTCCTGGTTGAATGGCAGCAGGCAGCGCTTTGTCACCAGGGGAGGTGGGGCGGGTGGTGGATCGGCTGGTCGTGGACCTGCATCCGAACGGGCAGGCGCAAGTGGCCGCGTGGCTGGATGGCGACGACCTGCCCGACCCCAGCCCGGCCTTCGACCTGGCCTGGCCGCTCGAC
>JBEKJP010000183.1:0-23074 GCA_050011155.1 Streptosporangiaceae bacterium | reverse complement strand
CCTGTGTGACCTGTGAGATACAGGTGACTCCTGCGACCGTCACCAGGCCAGACTGAACATGGTGAAACCGGGATTCCAGCGCGTTCAAACGCGGTGGAACCCGGGTTTCATGCACGTTTCCCCATTCGGGATCCGTCCCTTCCCCGCAGGTTTCGATCCGCGACCACGGCCGCGACCCGGTGGATCGCATCAGTGGCCACACCCGTCCCGCGACGAGGGCCCGCGATCATCGTGGGCCAGAACACCCATCCCAGGGGGTGAAAGGGCCCAGGGTAACGGGAAAAGCCAGGCGATCACCGACTTACTCGCTTTTCGCACCTAAACCGCTTCTCTTTCCCGCGGGTTTCAATACGCGAGTCGCTGCCATGGGCAGGTGTGGCTGCTGGTGTGCCTCCTTCACGACACCCCGTCATCGTGGGGAGTTACCACCCGGGAAACGAGGGTAACCCCATTCCCCAAGAAGGCGCGGTACACGGTGTGCCGGGCGTACCGCCCCGGCCGCCGGGTTAGGCGTCGTGCCCGGCGTCCGGCTCGGCGTCCTCTTCCGCGGGAGGCCAGGTGCCCAGCACCGGCAGCTTGTCCAGGCTGTCCAGGCCCAGCTGCTGCGCGTCCTTCAGGACGACGTCCTGCTGTTCCTGTGCCTTCTCGGCGGTCTGCTTGGCCAGCTCGGAGGCCAGCCCGCCGAGCTGGCGCACGCCGGTGTCGTTGACGATCTCGTGGCTGCTGGCGAAGATGACGATGCCCTCCACCCGCCGGTCCTTCTGATCCGGCGGGGACAGAGCGGCGCCCACCTTTGCCGCCTCGGACGGGTTCGCGGCCCGCGCGGCGAGCTTGTCACGCTCCTCGATGACCCAGTCGTGGAAGTTCATCACGGCCCCATGCAGCGGCAGGTTCTTGACGTCCTCGGCGGACAGGGCGAACCGCTTGCCCTTGCTGAAACAGCGGCCGTAGGCCAGCACCGCGGACGACCACAGCGCCAGCGGCATCAGCGGATCCCGCTCTTCCCCCGGCTTGGCCAGCTCGGGCAGCAGCTGCTTGCAGCAGTCCATGACGAACTGCAGCTCGGCGATGATCGACGCCTGGTCGGCGAGAACACGCGCGGAGGGCACGTCGAGGGCAACGGTCGGCATCGTCATCCTCACATCCTCGCACCCCCAGTGGCCCGTTCCCGTCTCACAAAATGACAAATTCCCGGGCCGCGGTACTCGGCTGGCCTGGGCTCGGCTGGCCTGGGCTCAGCTGGCCTGGGCGGAGGGCGGGGCGCTGGTGGCCCAGCGGATGGCGCGGACCATGGCGTGGCCGGCCGGCCGGACCAGCACGGTCTCGGTTACCGGCAGCCGCGGCAGCCGCAGCGGCCGCCGGGCCCACCCGGGCAGCAACGACACCGCGGCCGCGGCCAGGACCCCGTAGGGCGCCCGGGCGACCGCGGGCAGGGGCGGGTTGAACAGCAGGAACCGGGCGGCGTCACGAGCCTCGGCCGTGGCGGTCAGCTCGGCCCGGTACCGGTCGATCCGCTCGGCCAGCCCGGCCTCGGTGCGCGGCGGGTCAGGTACGCCGAGCGCCGCGCCGATCCGGGCCATGTCGGCCACGTAACCGTCGCGTCCGGCCTGGTCAAGCGGCCGGGTGCCGAACCGGCTGTGGGCCTGCAGGAAGCTGTCCACCTCGGCGATGTGCACCCAGGTCAGCAGGTGCGGGTCGGAGGCGTCGTAGGGCCGCCCGTCGGGTGCGATCCCGGTGACCCGGTCATGGACCGCGCGCACCCGGGCGATCGCCGCCGTCGCGTCCTCGGTCCGGCCGAACGTCGTGACGGCCAGGAAATAGCTGGTCCGCTGCAGCCGCCCCCACGGGTCGCCCTTGTAGTCGGAGTGCTGCGCGACGGCGGCCATGGCCAGCGGGTGCAGCGACTGCAGCAGCAGCGCCCTGATCCCGCCGACGAACATGGAGGAGTCGCCCTGGACCCGGCGGATCGGCCGGTCCTCGGCGAACCACCGCTCGCCAGGGGAGCCGTGGATCTGCCGCCGCCGGTCCCGGCCCTGCGGCCCGGCGACGCGTTCGAAGATGGCCGCCCCGATCCGGCCTCGGAAGGTATCCACCTCCCCATTATCGGCATCGTACTTGAGCAGGCAGAATCGAGGCGTGGGACAGACACACCCGTTCGGCATGCTCCCGGTCGTGGACGTGACGCCGCTGCGCGTTCCCCAGCCCGCTCCCGGTCTTCTCGCCCCAGATCGGCTGGCACCAGTGGCGCGGCAGATCGAGGCGGCCTGCCGCGAGCACGGTTTCTTCTACGTGACCGGCCACGGCGTCCCGCCGGACCTGCAATCCCGGCTGGCCGCGGCCTGTACCGCGTTCTTCGCGCTGCCGGCCGCGGACAAGGCGGAGATCGTCATGGCCCGCGGCGGCCCGGCCTGGCGCGGCTGGTTCCCGGTCGGTGCCGAGCTCACCTCCGGCCAGCCCGACCAGAAGGAGGGCCTCTACTTCGGCACCGAACTCGGTGAGGAGGACCCCCGGGTCCGGGCCGGGCTCCCGCTGCACGGCCGCAACTTGTTCCCGCGGCAGGTGCCGGGGATGCGCGCCGCCGTGCTCGGCTACCTCGACGCGCTGACCGGCCTGGGCCAGGCGGTGCTGCGCGGCGTCGCGCTGAGCCTGGGCCTGGACGCGGAGTACTTCGCCGCCGGGTACGCGGCCAGCCCGACCGTCCTGTTCCGTGTGTTCCGTTACCCGGTCGTGCCGCCGGGCGAGGCCGGCTGGGGCGTGGGTGAGCACACCGACTACGGCCTGCTCACCCTGCTGGCCCAGGACGACGCCGGCGGCTTGCAGGTCAAGACGCCGGCGGGGTGGATCGACGCGCCGCCGCTGGCGGACACCTTCGTCGCCAACATCGGCGACATGCTGGACCGGCTGACCGGCGGCTGGTACCGGTCGACCCCGCACCGGGTGCGCAACGCCAGCGGCCGGGACCGGCTGTCCTACCCGTTCTTCCTCGACCCCGGGTTCGCCGACGAGATCCCCCCGCTGCCCGGCCGGGCAGCGGTCAGCGCGGGCGGCGAGTCGCGCTGGGACGGGCAGAACCTGCACGCGTTCACCGGCACGTACGGCGACTACCTGCTCGGCAAGGTGGGCAAGGTCTTCCCGCAACTACGCCGTGAAGTGCTGACGGACGAGACGCCCTAGGCGGCCCGTTTTAGGCGGGCCGCTCGGCCTGCAGCTTCTTGACCACCTCGAGCGCCTCGCCGACGTGCCCGTCGATGTTGGTCATCGAGTTGAAGACGTGCCGGACCGTGCCGGTGCGGTCGATGACGTAGGTGACTCGGCCGGGGATCAGGCCCATCACGGCCGGCACCCCGTACGCCTTGCGGATCTTGGCACCCTGGTCGGCCAGCAGCGTGAACGGCAGCTTGTGCTTACTCGCGAAGCCGGCGTGCTTGTCCGCCGAGTCGGAGCTGACCCCGATCACCTCGGCGCCCGCGTCGCTGAAGGCCTCGTGGCTGTCGCGGAACGCGCACGCCTCGGCGGTGCAGCCGCTGGTGTTGTCCTTGGGGTAGAAGTACAAGACGATTACCCGCTCGCCGATCCGGTCCTGCAGCCGGACCTGTTCCCCGGACTGCGACGGAAGGGTGAAGTCGGGTGCCTTGTCGCCGACCTGGATTCCGCGTGCCACGCTGGGCCTGCCTCTCTGTGGTCCCCCCTCGGACCCATTGTATTTAAGCTCAGTCCATGATCCTCAATGAGGCGGCCGGCGCGGACCTGGACCACCCGCTGTTCCCGGTAGTCTGGCCCGCCTGATGCCAGACAAGCTGCAAGCCCGCCTCGGTGCGGTGCAGGAGACGTTGTTCATCACGCTGGCCGCGCGGGCCGCGGAGAGCAAGCGCAAGCACCCGGTGCTGCGCGATCCGCGGGCGGTGGAGTTGCTGGAGTCGATCGACTACGACGCGGCCACGTACGGCCGGGGCGCGGGCGGGTCCATCACCGTGCTGCGCACCGCCATTTTCGACTTCTGGGTCCGCCGGTTCCTGGCCGCGCATCCGGCTGGGACGGTGGTGGAGCTCGGCACCGGCCTGAACACCCGGTTCGAGCGGGTCGACAACGGCCAGGTGCACTGGCTCGACCTGGACCTGCCGGACACCATCGAGCTGCGGCGGACGTTCTTCGCGGACACCGCGCGACGCCGGATGGTAGCCGCCTCCGTCCTGGACGAGGACTGGCTGCCCGAGGTCGCACGCAGCCAGGGACCGTTCTTCTTCGTGGCCGAGGGAGTGCTCGTCTACCTGCCGGAAGACCAGGTCACGGCCACCCTGGCCCGCATCGCGGGGAGATTCCCCGGCGCCCTGGTCGCGCTGGATACCTACCCGAAGCGGACGTTCGACCAGCAGCACCGGCTAGCGGCCCGCAAGGGCATAGCGGCCCGGTGGGCGTGGGCCTGCGACGATCCGCGGTCGCTGGAGCGTTCCGGGCTCGAGGTCAGGCAGTCCGCCACCGTCACGCGGCCGCCCAGGGACATGCGCGCCCAGCTGCCCGCCCGTTACCGGTACCTCGTCCCGCTGGCCGACCCGCTGCTGGGCAAGTCGATGGCTCTCACCTTGTTCCGAGCCAGGTCCCCGGCAGCGGCCGGCCTGGATTCCACGGAGCCGGCGCCCGGGGCGGCCTGAGGCCCGGCTCGGACTGATCCGGGTAGCCGAGCCGGTCCGCGCGCCAGGAACGCATCGGCTCGCCGAGTTCCATGACGGCGAAGGCGGCCGTCCAGTCAGCCGGGCCGTACCCGGCGCCGAGATCGCAGTGATGCAGCTCCACCTCGACCAGCCGCCTGGTCAGCAGTTCGGCCGCGGGAAACAGAGCCAGTCCGGGCACCCGTACCTGGGCCTGCCACCGGTCCCCGGGTAGCTGCCGGGCGACGGTCCGCAGCGCCATGGCCGAGTCGGCCAGGTCGGTCATGAGCTGCTCAGGGCGTAGGGCCGCGCTGCGCTCGAGCGCCTCGGCGGTGGCGTGGCCCGAACGGTCCTGGCCGGTCCGCACCCCGATCAGCAGGTTCCGCATCGCGTCGGCGCCGAGGGCCACGTGCGCGAGAACCCGGGCCCGCGTCCACCCCGGCAGCAGCGACGGCGCCCGCAGGTCCGGCTCGGTGATGACCCGGGCCCGGTCGAGCAGCCGCTGCGTGGCCTGGTCGATCTGGTCGCTCAGCTCGCGTAGCGCGGTGTCCATCAGCTCACTGTAAGGACCCCGCGACCGGGACAACTTCCCGGCCCGGCGCTTGCCGGACGAGCGCCAGCGCGGCCAGGGCCGCCCAGGCGTCCCCGGACCGGGCTGAGTTTGCCAACCGGCCCGTCACCGGGAATGCTGGCCCGTGTGATCGACCCAGACTCGGCGGTACCGCCGTATGAGCAAGTCGCCAAGATGATGCGTGACGAGATCGCCCAGGGGGCCATGACCGGCCGGATCCCCTCGGTGCACACGATCGCCGAGCATCATGAGGTCTCGCACCGCGTGGCCGCCCGGGCGCTGGAGATGCTGAAGGGCGAGGGCATGATCGTCACGCGCCCTGGCGAGGGCGACTTCGTCCGCCATCCCCACGAGGCGTAGCGGCCGCCCCGTTACCGCCAGGTGCAGAGCTACCGCTAGCTGAAGACGCTGCCGTCGTCCACGCAGCGGAACCACCAATCGAGGCTGTACTCCTCTGCGCGCACCAGCACGATCTCGTACTCCACGGTGCCGAAGCCGCGGCCGGATTCCACGGCGTCCACGCTGCGCAGCAGCATGCCCATCGGCACGTTGTCGGAGGCCACCACCGCGGTGAACCGGCATATGCCTTCCTCGCGAGCGCGGTACGAGAGCCGGGCCCTGGCCACTCGCTCACCCGCGTCTTATGAAGAGAATGCCTGGTCATCGGGACTGCTCCTTGGCCGACCGCGCCTAGGCGCGGCGGTGGGACGGTATCTCTCGTCTCACTGTGCCGAATGCCGCTGAAGCACCGCTGATCCCGCACTGGAACGGCGCCAGGCTGACCTTGTTCGGTTCTCGCGCCTCGGCTGGCAGCCTTCCCGGCCACCCGGCACGGTGGCAGTATGAGAGTCATAGCCGCCGTCTTGGTCCATGGAGTGCCTGGGATCCCCGCTGTCTGGGGTGGCCTCTTGGCTGCGCTGGACCGACCGGACGCGGACCATCCACACGCGCTACGGCGGCGAGACGCCAGCCGCCCTTGCCTTGCCAGCAACTGCTGGCTCCGCAGGCCAGTCACGTCCTTTCCGGCTTGCGGCTCGAGCTGCGCACTGAAATGACCGATATGGCCTCAGGACGGTGGGTGCGCACCGTCGGCTGTTTTACGGACGGCCACGGACGGGCCGCACCAGCGGCGTCTCCAGGCTTGGCGCAAGAGGGTTGCGAGCGTCATACGGTCAGGCGGTCCAGTGCCCTGATGACGGGAAGCGTGGCGTTTTCGCTTGCGAGCTGCCTGGCTATTCCCTGTGCCCGGCTGCGGTAGGAGTCACGGCTGGCGGCTGGCCCAGAACGGCTGGTCGGTGATCATCGGGGTCGGTAGCGGTGGCGGCGAGTGGGTCTGGCGTGAACGAGGCATGCTAGCTGGCCGCATCGTGTCTGCCTGGCTGGACGATGCCGGTTTCGTAGGCCAGGATGACGGCCTGGACCCGGTCGCGGAGGCCGAGCTTGGCGAGCAGGTTGCCCACGTGCGATTTGACGGTGGCCTCACTGATGACGAGGTCGGCGGCGATCTCGGCGTTGGTGAGGCCGCGGGCGAGCCGCAGCAGGATGTCGTGTTCCCTGGCGGTCAGCGATGCCAGCCGAGACGGTGCGGGCTGGGCGTGGGCCGGGGTGCGGGTGAAGGCGTCGATGAGCCGGATCGTGACCGACGGCGCGAGCAGCGCGGTCCCCGCGGCGGCGTTCTTGACCGCTGCGATCAGGTCGTGCCGGGGGGCGTCCTTGAGCAGGAAGCCGCTCGCGCCTGACCGGAGTGCCTCGTAGACGTAGTCGTCGAGGTCGAAGGTGGTCAGCATGACGACCTTCGCTGCGGCTTCACGGTTCCCGCCGGTGATCTGCCGGGTGGCCTCGAGGCCGTCCATCTCCGGCATTCGCACGTCCATCAAGATCACGTCGGGCTGGTGCTCGGCGGCGGCCCGGACGGCCTCCGCCCCGTTGGCAGCCTCGGCGACCACGGTGATCCCGTCGTCTCCTTCGAGGATGACGCAGAACCCGGTCCTGACCAGTTCCTGGTCGTCGACGACGAGTACTCGGATCGGGCTGGGTCCGGTCATGGCGCCGGGAGCCTCGCGGTGACGACGAACCCGCCGGCTTGCCCGGGGCCGACGGTCAGGCTGCCGCCGCAGGACGCGACCCGTTCGGCCATCCCCGCCAGCCCGAATCCTCTGCTCCGTGAGGTAAGCGTGCTGCCGGCGCCCTGCGGCCCCGCCGCAGCGGCGGGGCCGTGGCCGGTGTCGGTCACCGAGACGGTGAAGTACCCCGGCTCGTAGCGGAGTGTGACCGCTGCTTTGTCCGCTCCGGAATGCCTGACGGTATTGGTCAGTGCCTCCTGGACGATGCGGTAGGCGGCTAGGTCCACGGCGGGTGCCAGCCTGGCCGTGCTGCCCTCCACCCGCAGGTCCACGTTGATCCCCGCCTCGCGGACCTGGCCGAGGACCGTGTCAAGCTGGCCGACCGACGGCAGCGGTGCGGTGTCAGGCGGCTGGCGGTCGGCGGAGGCCGGGGTGCGCAGCACCCCGAGGAGCCGGCGCAGTTCTCCCATGGCCTCGCGCGCGGTCTGGCCGATGATCTCGACGTGCTTGACGGCCTGCACGGGCTGGCCGGGCAGCAGCGTGGCCGCCGCGTCGGACTGGACGGCGATCAGGCTGACGTGGTGCGCGACCACGTCGTGCAGCTCCCTGGCGATCCTGGCGCGCTCCTGGGCCGCGGCCAGCGCCACCTCCCGGTCGCCCACGGCCTCCGCCCGCTCCGCCCGCGCCTGTGCCTCCTGCAGGTAGGCCCGGCGGGTGCGGCTGATGATGCCGGCCATCCCGGCGGTCACGAACTCCAGCGCGACGATGGGGAAGCCCGCTGACATGTTGATGCCGGACAGGGACAGCACCGTGAGGATCCCGGCCAGCATGAGCACGCTGATCACCACGCGCACCCTGGTGGAACTGCGGTCCATCACGGTGTAGTAAGCGATGAGCGAGGCCAGGTACAGCGGCTCGAAGCCGCCTATGATGTCCTCCACCGTGCGGAAAAGACAGACCGCCAGCAGCACCCCGGCCGGCCACCGCCGCCGCCACGTCAGCGGCAGCGCCTGCAGCACGGCCATCGGGAACGTCACCCCGGGCAGGCGCAGCTGCCCGGTCTCCGGAATCATCGCGCCGACGTTGCAGGCGGCCAGCGCCAGCGCCAGCGCGAGGTCTTGGGCCTGCGGCGACAGCCCGGCCGCCCAGGCAGCAAGCCTTCTCACCCGGCAATCGTAGGCCCCGGCCGGAGGCCGGGGCATCCCCCGTGCGGCTGAACCGCCGGCTCCTACCTGCGGCGGAGTCCCGCCGTCGACGGCACCGCCGGGCCGGCCGCGGGGATGGCTGCGAAAACGGGCAGCGCGGCCGATGCGCGACCGGCGTGCGGCCGACGATCGTGACGGGCATGAACCTCCAGCCGGGAGCGGCGGATCCGGTCATCGAACTGGCGCGGGTGGAGAAGGTCTACCGCAGCGGGAAGGTCGGCTTTCCCGCGCTGAGCGGGGTGGACCTGACCATCATGGCGGGCGAGATGGTGGCGGTCACCGGCCCGTCGGGCAGCGGCAAGTCGACCATCATCAACCTCATCGCCGGCATCGACCGGCCCACGGCCGGCACCATCACGGTCGCCGGGCGGCGCCTGCAGGAGATGACCGAGGAGCAGCTCGCGGCCTGGCGCGGCCGCACGATCGGGATCGTCTTCCAGTTCTTCCAGCTGATGCCCACCCTCACCGCAGCCGAGAACGCCACGCTCCCGCTGGACCTGGCCCGGATCGGCACCTCCCGCGAGCGCAGGGCCGCCGCCGACCGCAACCTCGCCGCCGTCGGGCTCGCCGACCGCGGCAGCCGGCTACCCCTGGAACTGTCCGGAGGAGAGCAGCAGCGGGCCGCGATCGCCCGGGCGATGGCCTGCCACCCGCCCATCCTGCTGGGCGACGAGCCCACCGGCAACCTCGACTCCGGCATGGCCATGGACATGTTCAAGCTGCTCAAGAACCTCAACGAGCAGGGCACCACGGTCGTGTACGTCACCCACGACCCGGCCCTCGCCCAGCTCGCCCACCGGATCGTGTCCGTCCGCGACGGCCTGATCACCAGCGACACGAGGACGGGGTCGTGAACACCCTAAACCAGAAGTCCTGGGGCGACCTGGCCAGGCACCGCACCCGGACGCTGCTGGCCGCTGGCACGCTCGCCATCGCGATCGCCAGCCTGGGCTTCCTCGCCGTGCCCGGCCTGCTGAACGCGGCGATGAACCGTCAGGTCCAGCAGGGCCGCCTCAACGAGGTCGCGATCTCCACCCGCGTCACCGGCCTGACCCCGGCCCAGCTCGGCGCGCTCGGTCGGCTGCCCGGCGTCGCCGCGGTCAGCGCCGACCTCAACTACGTCACCACCATCACGACGACAGGGGGCACCCAGAACATCGTGATCGATGGCGGCGGCCTGGCCTCCGCCACGGTCAACACCCTCCTGCTGATGTCCGGCCGGCTGCCGGGGCCGGGTGAGGCGCTCGCCGACGTGGCCGACGGCAAGGCCGCCGGCTACACCGTCCCGGCCGACGGCACGCTCAGCGTGCCGGCCGCCAGCGGCGCCACCGTGCGGCTGCGCATCAGCGGTACCGGGCTGAACCTCGCCTACACTCCCGGTGCGAACAGCACCGGCGTATCGGTCTTCTACACCTCTATTGCCACCGCGCAGGCGCTGAGCGGCACCCGCGGCTATAACCACCTCGGGTTCCGGCTCACCGACGACAGCCCGGCGGCGCAGAACCGGGTGATCGCCGAGGCCCGCGCGTACCTGACCGCGCAAACCGGGACGGACACCATCACCTCGCTGCCTTATACCCGGGCCCCCGGCTACTGGCCGGGGCAGACGGGGTTCAACGACCTCATGGCCGTGCTGTACATCATCACAGTTCTGGCGTTCGGCTCCGCCCTCTTCCTGATCGCGGCCACGATGAACACGCTCATCGCCGAGCAGGCCCGCGAGATCGCCATCCTCAAGGCGATCGGCGGTCGGCGACGGCAGATCAGCGGCATCACCGCCCGCACCGCGGCGATGCTCGGCCTGGCAGGCGCGATCGCCGGCACCATCCTCGGCGTCGCGGTCGCGTACCTGCTGGCCCGCTACTTCGCCGAGCGGTTCGTCGATGTGTCGCTCAGCTTCGGCGTGTCGGTCCCTGTCGTCGTGGGCAGCGTGGTGGCAGGACCTTTGCTCGCGGTCGCCGCGTCGCTGCCCGCCCTGCGGCGGGCGCTGAGCAGACCGGTGGCCGAGACCCTCACCGGAGTCGGCACGGACGGGGGCTACGGCCCCGGCTGGCTTGACCGGATAGCCGCGCGCGGCCGACTGGCCGAGCGCGTACCCGGTAGCCTGCGCCTGGGATTGCGCGATGTGCTGCGGCAACGGCAGCGCAGCGTGGCCGTGATCGTCCAGGTCGCGGTCGCGGCCGGGCTCGCGATGTCATTCCTCGCGCTCGGCCAGTCCATCGACAGCGCCATCGCCCAGGCAGTCGGCAAGCTCCACTTCACCATCGGCGTCGGGGAGGCAGCGGGAGGCGGCGCACGGTCGTTCAGCCGCCAGGCGCTCACCGTGGCCGCCGCGACACCGGGCGTCAGCGGAGTCCAGCCGGTCGAGACGAGCTCCGTGCAGTACAACGGCCAGGCCTACGCGGCGTGGGGCTTCGGCCCGCATCCCCTCTACTCCTACCGGCTGAGGGCGGGCCGCTGGCTCTCCGCCGCGGACGCCGCCGCGGTCACCCCGCCGGTGGTGCTCGGCCCGGTCGTGGCGGATGCCTCCGGCGCGCGCGTCGGGCAGGACCTCACCCTCGACATGGCCGCCGGGCCGGTCAGGGCCCGCGTCATCGGGATCGACACCGGGCGGAACAACAGCGGCGACATCGTCTACTTCCCATTGTCGATCCTGGAACGGCTGGACGGCACGCCCGGCACGGCCAACTCCCTGTGGGTGAGCACCACTAGCTCAGCGCACGCCGCCATCGACCGGGCGGCCACCGCCGTCGCGGGCCGGCTGGCCGCCGCCGGGTACCCGGTCACCACCACCAAGATCTACGCCCTCGAGGCTCAGTACACCGCCTCCGAGAACTCCATCCTCGCCATCGTCGAGATCCTGGGCCTCGTGGTGGTGGCCATCATGCTCATGGGCCTGGCCAGCGCCTTGTCCATGGGGATCATCGAGCGGACCCGGGAGATCGGCATCCTCCGCTGCCTCGGCGCCCGGGCCCGCCACATCCGGCGGATTTTCACCACCGAGGCGGTCGTGCTGACCCTCGTCGGCTGGGTGGTCGGGATCCTGCTCGGCTGGCTGATCTACGAAGGCATGCTGAGCCTGGTCCGGCACGAAGCCGACCTCTTCCTGCCGCAGGACTTCCAGCCAGTCGTCCCGCTGATCACCCTCGCAGGTGTGCTCGTGCTCACGCTCATCGTCATCCGCGGTCCACTGCACCGCGCCAAACGGATCCAGCCCGGCACCGCCCTCCGCTACCAGTGACCCGGGCAGCGAATCGTGCACCGGCAGCCCGCGCACTACGAGGATCTGCTGAGTCAGCTACTGGCCGCAACGCCTGAGCAATGCCGAACCTACAGTTACTGAGCACTGTGCAAGGAAAGGTTAGAGCAATGACAATGACATATCTAGGACTTAGCGTTCTCTGGCTTATTAACGTGGCGATATGCGTCTGGCTCGGCATACGCAAAGACAGACCCCTTCTAGGGGCAATTCTAGGAGTCTTCATCACTTCGCTCGTGGGGATACTGATTATGCTCTTGATCCCGCCCAAGGAGCAAGAGCACTGGGGATTCCATAACTGGAATAACCGCGCCCCTAACTGAGTACCGGCGATCGCGGGCGAAGGAATTCGTTCGCCGTCGCGGGGCGCTCAGCCTGGAACCAATGATCAGCCTGAGCTGGGCGGCCATCGTGCTACGGCCTGTTCGATCGCGGGCCGCAGAAAGGTGAGCGTCAGCTCCGCCCGGCGGGCGATCCACTGAGGTGAGGCCGGACCGGACTCGCCGTACCGGCGCTGCCTGATGTCGTCTACGACCTGTGCGGGGGCACCGAGCTCGGTCAGCACGCACAGAGCCTCGGCCTTGGTGATCAGCCTGCCGTCCCGCAACGTCACCGTCGCCCTGGCCAGGGTCAGCAGGCCAAGGTCAACCCAGATGTCACGATCCCACCGCTCCGGGTGATCCAGGGACGGCAGCCAGAAGCTTTCCAGGTCCTGGACCACGAACCCGGCGAGCTGCCCGCCGGTCACCGGCGGAAGCAGGGCCGCTGGCGCCTCGCCGTACAAGACGAGCCCGAAGTCGTGCAGTTCGCGCCTGGTCACCGGGGTGACTGGCCGGCGCATGAACTCCTCGTGCGCCCATGTGAGGTGCAAGCGCGCAGGATCATCCAGCTCCCCTGCCGCGCAATAGCTGCAATGCAGCCCCGACGCGAGCGCGCCGGCACTTCCCAGGCTTTCGTGCACCTCCCCGAGCTGCTGTTCCTCCGCTGCCGTGCACGGTCGGCTCACGATGGCGATCAGGTCGAGGTCGCTGCGCCCCGGCTGGTAGTCACCTCCGGCCAGTGACCCGTGTGCCCACACCGAGACCAGCGGCAAGACCGGCTGGACGGCATCGAAGAAACGGCCGAGGAGCCGGCCGGTGGCCTCATCCGTCATAGCATCAGTGTGCGCCACACGACGGGGTCGGTCAGCTCCCTGTCAGGTCTGATGACCGAAGCTGGGCTGGCGTCTGATGCCACGCGTGTTCATCACTGGCTCCACCGAGGGCCTGGGACTGATGTCGGCGACCTGTCCAGTATCGCGGGCATGCGGCAGGTCGCCGAGCAGGCCAACGCGGGCGGCCCGTACGACGCGGTCGTTCACAATGCCGGGGTCGGTTACCGGGAGCCGCGGCGCATCCGCACCGACGACGGCCTGGAGCACGTCTTCGCGATCAACGTGCTCGCCCCGTACCTGCTGACCGGCCTGATCGAGCGGCCCGGCCGGCTGGTCTACCTCAGCTCGGGCATGCATCGCGGCGGGGATCCCGGCCTGGCCGATCCGCAGTGGGAACACCGTCGCTGGAACGGCTCGCAGGCATACTCCGACGGCAAGCTGTTCGACGTCGTCCTCGCCTTCGCCGTCGCGCGGCTCTGGACCGGGGTCCTATCGAACGCGCTTGAGCCTGGCTGGGTACCTACCAAAATGGGCGGCCCCGGCGCACCCGATGACATGTCACTCGCCCCGGTGACCCAGGCATGGCTGGCCGTCAGCCCGGATCCAGCCGCCAGGGTAACGGGCGGCTACTTCTATCACCAGAAGCCCCGCACGGCACACCCCGGCTATTGCGCCGCGCTGACCGGCGTCACCCTGTAACACCTGACGAGAACGGACCGTGGCTGGCGCCTGGCCGGGGTCAGGGTGGGGCGGTAGCCGGCTCCGCGCACCGTTCGCAGGTTTCCGGCGCTCGCGGAATGGCGTTGTAGAGACCGCAAGCGGAAACGAAGACCCAACGATCTATGAGCCTGGGGTGCGCAAGAACGGCACCGATGGCACATAGGGTCACCTAGAACAGCACCGGTGGCACACCGGGTACGCAAGAACCAGCGTATCCAGGGGCACACCGAGTCCGTGATGGCGCGACGCAGCGGCGATAACCCTGGCTATCGATCGTTAGCCCCGTTCGGCCTGAAAAATCTTTTGGACCGAACGGGATGGCTCTTTGCCTACGTACCGGCCGGAGAGGTGACCCTGCGCGTGCGGTATGGCGGTAAGGGAGAGCCGATGGTGCTTCTGTCCTGACCTGCGCGGTTACGACCGGTTTTCTGTCGTTGGCCACGACCGCGGGGCGCTCGTAGCCTTCCGCACGGCCATGGACTATCCGGACGAGGTCGAGCTGCTGGTCGTCATGGACGGCCTGCCGGTCATCGAGCACCTCGAGCGCCTGAACGAGGCGTTCGTACGCGCCTGGTGGCACTGGTGGTTCCTAGGCCAGACCGACAAGCCAGCCGAGGCGTTCATCAGCGCGGATCCCGGCCGCTGGTACCAGACCCTGGCACCGGCCGAGATGGGGAAAGGTAATCATGCCGACGCTTGGGCCGCCTTCCGCGACCCCGCCGTCGTCCACGGCATGTGCGTGGACAGCGGGCGAGCTGCGCATCCGCCTTGATCCCGCTGAGCCAGCTGTCCTGGTTGGCAGCGGCCAAACAGTTCTGCTGGGTTTACTCGGGCCGCTGGCGACCGAGCTGCAGCGGCTGCCATGGACCGCCACACCCAGTGGTGCCCGGAGGATTCACTTCGGCCTACCCGGACATGGCGCTGGCTTGTCACGGCCCGCAGCCGTCTGGCGCTTCAGCCTCCTCCTTTCCCCGGATCGTGATCAGCTCCTCGGTGTCCATGATGTCCAGCACCCGGGTCAGCGCCCGCTGCGGACGCAGCAATACCAGGCCGCCGCCACGCTTCTGCAAGGTCACGGCGGCGAGCATCAGCACCCGTATCGAGGCCGAATCGGCGAAGGTCATTCCCGACACGTCGATCGTCAGGTGCCGCGTCGCCCCGGACAGTTGGGCGGTGACCAGATCGCTGAGCTCTGCGACAGAAGACAGGTCTGACTCACCGGACAGCATGATGACCGGCCCGGACTCCCCAGCCGACACCGAAGCACGGAACGTGCTCAATGGCGTTCCCCTTACGAGTGGATACGTTCTGCAACCGGAGCGTCCTCCGCGCGGTAATCGTTACAAGTGATGGCCGCCGGGCCGTGCCTAGACCAAGCTCAGCCACATCTCATTTACCTTCCGTCCGCCCATGGCGACGGCCGGGTCGGTGTTGTCGGTGTTGTCGGCCGTGCGGGTGGCGGCCCAGCTGGCCAGGAGCTTGAGTCCGTCGGCGGCAGGGGTGTCAGGGGCAGCGGTATAGAGGTTGAGGCGCAAGCCGGGTTCGGAGGGGAGCTCCATGGCCTCGAAGTTGAGATCGAGTTCGCCGACGGCGGGATGGCGGAGTCGTTTGCGGCCGCTGCGGTGGAATTTGACGTTGTGCGAGGCCCAGTGCTGGCGGAACAGCTCACTTTGGGTGGAGAGTTCGCCGACGAGGGTGATGAGGGCCTTGTCGTAAGGGTTGCGTCCTGCTTCGAGCTGGAGCATCGCGGCGGCGTCAGTGGCTATGCGGTCGTAATCGACGAAGAACTCCCGGGCGGCCGGGTCGAGGTATATGAACCTGGTGGTGTTGGCGGCCCGTTTGGCTGTCGCGCCGGCGACGGCGGAGTCCAGGACCGGTGAGTAGAGCGCGCGGGCGAGCGGGTTCATGGCGAGGATGTCGTGCCGGGCGTTGCGGATCCAGGCCGGCGCTTCGGTGATCGCGTCGAGAACCTGCTGGATGGCGGGGCGAACCGTGTTTGGGCCGGGTCGGGGGCGGCGCGTCGCGGTTGGACGGGCGGAGCGGGCAAGCGCCCGCAAGTGCTCGCGCTCGGCCTCGTCGAGTTGCAGTGCGTTCGCAACACCGTCGAGGACCGCCTCGGAGGCACCCGCGAGGTCGCCGCGTTCCATCCGGATGTAGTAGTCGATGCTGACCCCCGCGAGTAGCGCGACCTCTTCGCGGCGCAGGCCCTCGACCCGGCGGTTGCCGCCGTAGGCGGGCAGGCCGGCCTGCCCGGGAGTGATCCGTGCCCGCCGGGAGGCGAGGAACTCGCGGACCTGTACTCGGTTGTCCATGGGTTCCACGGTAGGTGACCGCGCCGCAGCCAGGGAGGTACCGCCGTTACCTGGAAGAGCAGACCCTCCCGCAGGCGCGGGCACGCGCGTTAACTGGTCCCTGCGCGTCGACCCCGCCTGAACCCCTCACTCCTGCAACGGCCTCGCCGCGCTCAACGACATCACCGGCAGCTGACCACCGACAACGAGGAGCACGACATGGAATACCGACTGCTGGGCCGGACCGGAGTATCGGTGAGCCCGCTGTGCCTGGGCACGATGATGTTCGGGCCGTGGGGCAACGACGACCGCGCCGACGCGATCCGCGTTATTCACCGCGCACTCGACGCCGGGATCAACTTCATCGACACCGCTGACGTGTATTCCGGCGGCGTGTCGGAGGAGATCACCGGCGAAGCCCTGCCCGGGCGCCGCGACGACGTGGTGCTGGCGACGAAATTCTTCATGCCGATGGACGACCGGCCGAATCACAGCGGCGGTTCCCGGAAGTGGATCATGCGGGCAGCCGAGAATTCGCTGCGGCGCCTGAAGACGGATTACATCGACCTCTATCAGGTACACCGCCCGAGCGCGACGACGGATGTCGAGGAGACCCTCGGCGCGCTGACCGATCTCGTGCGCCAGGGAAAGGTCCGCTACATCGGCTCGTCCTCGTACCCGGCCAGCCAGATCGTCGAGGCGCAATGGGTCTCCCGCGAGCGGAACCTGGCCCGGTTCGTCACCGAGCAGCCCCCGTACTCGATCCTGGTCCGCGGTATCGAGGAGGACGTGCTCCCCACGGTGCAGCGTTACGGCATGGGGACCCTCGTGTACAGCCCGCTGTCCGGTGGCTGGCTGACCGGCCGGTGGCGCAAGGGCGCCCCCGGTACGCCCACGTCGGCTGCACGTCCGGGTGCCCGGTTCGACATGAGCACCCCGGCGAACCAGCGCAAGCTGGACGTCGTCGAAGAGCTTGCGCTACTGGCCGAGAAGTCGGGCGTGACGATGATCGAGCTCGCACTGGCCTGGGCGATCAACCATCCCGGCGTCACCTCGGCGATCATCGGCCCGCGGACCATGGAACAACTCGAGTCACAGCTCCCGGCGGCGCACGTCATGCTGGACACCGAGATCCTGGATCGCGTCGATGAGATCGTAGCGCCAGGCGTAACGCTGAACGCGGACGACAACAGCTACGGCGCGGCCGAACTGACGCCGCAGGCCCGTCGGCGGTAGACAAGACCACACCGCGGCGATGACTCGCCGCGGGCGACAGCATGCATTCGGAGGAGCACTGCCATGGACCGCGAAGTACCGGACATCGCCCTGAACAACGGCGTCGAGATGCCCTCGATCGGTCTCGGCGTCTTCCAGACACCGCCGGACGAGACGCGCGGCGCGGTCGCGGCCGCGCCCGCCCGCCATCCCCGGGACGCGGCGCCCACCCGCCGCACGAACCCTCACTCCAGCAGAGCCACACCGAGTCCGTGACGGTACGGCGCAGCGGCGATAACCCTGGCTATTGAAGATCGCTAGGGCTCGCTCGGCGGCTCGCTCGGCTCCCGTGACCTGCGGCAGCGGCCTCGGCTTGCCGTTCAGCCTTCTTGGCATCGCGCTCGTCGCACTGGCGGTCCATGCGGTCGCGCAGGTCCTGCGCCTTGGCCGCGATGTCGGCTTTCATCGACTTCCACTGACTTTGCGCGTGCTCGGCGGCTTGCCCCGTCTTCGCCTTGACAGCGTCCTGACGGGCTGTGATATCGGCCCTGGTTTGTCGATGCGCGCCCTGATCTGCTCATCCGTTTCGTGCCTGGCCTGGTCGGCGGAACTCTTCAGGTCCGGGCCAGAAGCGCCGGCCATTGTCGCGCGCTATCCGGAACGGTTGCTGCTGGCAGCCTCGGTGATGCCGTCGACGAGCAGGCTGACGCCGATGCCGGCCATCCAGACGTCCTTGGCTAGGGCGATGCCGTCCTGGGTCGGGAACGGGCTGCCCTCCTTGCGCAGGCCGGGCGTCCTGGCGTACAGGCCGAGCAGGCCGCCGGAGAACGCCGTCAGCCCCGCGCCGGCCAGCACGTCCGGGACGAACGGGATCAGCAGTGCCGTGCCCAGCGCGACCTCAGATACCGCCAGGAGCCGCGCGAAGTCCTTCGGCTTGATCTTGGCCAGGAACGGGTACGCGCCGACGGCGAAGCCGTGCAGGTGCGCGGCGGTCGCCTCATCGGCCGACAGCTTGCCGATACCGGAGTTGAGGATGAAAGCGCCCGCGGCGATGCGCGACGGCAGCTGCCTGGGCTTGATCGAGAAGATTCCCATGCTCTTGTCTTCCTGTGCGTAACCACGGTGAACAACGCAGCGTATCCGCTTCACCAGCAGATGACGCCCGCCGGGTGACGCGGGGCTCGTTGCCCGGACAATCTGGGAACTGATTGAATGCCCGAATGATCACTAGTGGCAGCCCTCGCTGTTGAGCGAGACCAGTCGGCCACTCGGGCGCTCCGGTCTCATGATTTCCCGTGTCGCGCTGGGCTGCGGCAACTTTGGCGGCGTCGGCTCGGCGCCGGCCTTCTTCGGCCAGGGCCTGACCCAGGATCAGGCGTTCGAGCTGATGGACGCGGCCTGGGAGTTCGGCCTCACCCACTTCGACACCGCCGACGCCTACGGCGGTGGCCGCAGCGAGACCGCGATCGGCCGCTGGATCGCCTCCCGCGGCGTCCGGCCGCAGCTCACCACCAAGACCTACAACCCGATGCGGGCCGGCGCGGACCACGGCCTGAAACCGGAACGCGTCGCCCGGCAACTGCACGCGAGCCTGGAACGGCTCGGGGTCGACCACGTCGAGCTGTACCTGGCACACGAGTTCGACCCGGACGTGCCGCTGCCCGAGACCATCGGCGCGTTCGAGCAGGCCCGGGCGGGCGGTGCCGTCGGCGCCTACGGGGTGAGCAACTTCACCGCCGCCCAGCTGGACGCCTCGCTGGCGGCGGGGACGCCCAGCGCCGTCCAGAACAGCTACTCGCTGCTTGCGCGGCAGCCGGAGCAGGACGTCCTCGCGCTGTGCGCCGAACGGGGCGTCTCCTACCTGGCTTTCAGCCCGCTGGCCGGCGGCTGGCTCACCGGCAAGTACCGCCGCGGCGAGCCGTTCCCGGCCGGCTCCCGGATGACCCAGCGGCCCGAGCCGTACGGCGAGTTCGTCAGCGGGCCGATCTTCGACGCGCTGGACCGGCTGGCCGCGATCGCCGCGGATCGCGCCATCTCGCTGGGCGGCCTCGCGCTGGCCTGGCTGCTCGCCGACGAACGGGTGGGGCAGATCGTGGTCGGCCCCGGTCGGCCGCAGCACCTGGCGGTCGTCGGCGAGGCGCTGCGCAACCCGCTGACCGGTGCGGAAGCGGCGATGGTGGAAAGGGCGCTGGGCTGATGCGGGTACTGGTACTCGGCCACCGCGACGTGCTGGCGGCGCTGCAGCCGCAGCCGTGCGCGGAGGCGATGGCGGCGGTGCTCGCGGGGCACGCCCGAGGCGAGACGCATCTGCCGCTGCGGTCGGTCATGATGCCGCCGGACGCGCCCGGTTTCATGGGCCTGATGCCCGGCTGGAGCCGCGGCGACGGCACCGGAGCGTTCGCGCTGAAGGCGGTGTGCATCATGCCGGGCAACCCCGCCCGTGGGCTCGACGCGCACCAGGGCCTGGTCACGCTGTTCGACGGCGAGACCGGGGTGCCGACCGCGATCCTGGACGCCTCCGCGATTACCGCGGTCCGGACGGCCGCGGTCACCGCGGTCGCGACCGGCGCGCTGGCCCGGCCGGACGCCGCCACGCTCGCGGTGCTCGGCGCGGGCACCCAGGCGCGGGCGCACCTGCGGGCGCTCGCCGGCGTGCGCGCCTTCGAACGGGTGCGGGTATACGCGCCGACGATCGCGCACGCCGAAGACGCGGCCGCCGCGGCCAGCGCAGCCGAACTGGCGAACGTCACCGTCGCCGCCAGCGCGCAAGAGGCACTCCGCGACGCCGATGTGGTCGTGACCGTGACCAGCGCGCGCGAGCCGGTGCTGCGGCGTGAGTGGCTGAAGCCGGGCGCTCACCTTAACGCGGTCGGCGCCAGCTCACCGCAGAACCGCGAGATCGACACCGCCACCGTGGCCGCGAGCGCGCTGTTCTGCGACAGCCGGGAATCGCTGCGCAACGAGGCGGGCGAGTTCCGGCTCGCGGTCACCGAGGGCCTGATCGCCGGCGACGAGCACGTCCGGGCCGAACTGGGTGAGGTGCTGGCGGGGACGGCGGCCGGGCGCCGCGACGCGGGCGAGCTGACGATGTTCCGTTCCCTCGGCCTGGCGATCGAGGACCTGGCGGCGGCCCAGTGCGCGGTCGCGACGGCAACCAAGCAGGGCATCGGCACGGAGGTCGAACTGTGATCAAGCTGGCGGAGATCGAGGCGGCCCGCGAGCGGATCGCCGGCGCGGCGGTCCGCACCCCCCTGCTGCGGCTGCACGTCGAGGCCCCGGCCGAGATCTACCTCAAACTGGAGAACCTCCAGCCGGTCAACTCGTTCAAGATCCGCGGCGCGACCAACGCGGTCATGCTCGCCTCCGCCCGGGAGCGCGCGAATGGGCTGGTCACCGCCAGCGCCGGGAACATGGCCCAGGGAGTCGCGTGGGCGGCGCGGGAACTCGGCGTGCCCGCCACCATCGCGGTGCCCGAGCACGCCCCGCAGGCCAAGCTCGCGGCCATCGAACGGCTCGGCGGGCGGGTCCTCAAGCTGCCCTACGACGACTGGTGGAACGTGATCGTCACCAGCCGGGTCGACGGGGTCGAGGGGCTGTTCGTGCACCCGGTGCAGGACCCGGGCGTGATGGCCGGGAACGGCACCATCGGGCTGGAGGTTCTCGACGACCTGCCCGACCCGGACGCGGTGGTGATCCCTTACGGCGGCGGCGGCCTGACCGTCGGCATCGCCAGCGCGGTCAAGGCGCTGCGGCCGGACACCAAGATCTTCACCGCCGAACCCGCGACCGGCGCCGCCCTGGCCGCCGCCTTCGCGGCCGGGCAGCCCACCGACATCGACTACCAGGCCTCGTTCGTGGACGGGGCCGGCAGCCGCCGGGTGCTCGACACCATGTGGCCACTGGTCACGCCCCTCGTGGACGACGCTCTGTCCATTCCGGTCGCCGAGGTCGCGGCCGCCGTCCGGCTGCTCGCCGAGCGCGCCCGGGTGATCGCCGAGGGCGCGGGCGCGCTCGCGCTGGCCGCGGCGCTGTCCGGCCGCGCCGGACCGGGCAAGGTCGTCTGCATCGTGTCCGGCGGCAACATCAACCTGAGCACGCTGGCCGAGACGTTTACCGGCACCCCCGGCTAGATGGCGTACTGGGTGGGGGTGGTGGTGTAGGTGCGTCCGGCCGGGGTGTGCCAGACCAGGACGCCCGGTTCGGGCTGTTCCAGCCGCCAGCCGTCGGCTTGCTTGCAGCGGTGGTGGCGCCGGCATAGGGGACTGTTTCCGCACTAACAGATATAGCTGCTGAGCTGGGAAAACATCCGATGATGCTGGGATTCAGGTTCCTCGGGGCTCTTCCGCCCTGGAGGATGGCCACGGCATCGCCTGAAGCGGCGGGATCCGGCACGGGTCGCCAGGTGGACGGGCGAGCGACGTTACGGCGTGCCGGGGTCTTGGCGACATGCCTCAGGAGGATATTTGGCCGTCGTCCTCAGCAGTCGTTCGGGCGGCTGACTCCGGTTGCAGCACGCCGCATCATACGATTGTGTCATGACACAACCGCATGATGTCGACAAGCTGCCATCTCCGTCGGCAGCACTCTTGCAGCTCGCACGCCTGAAGGCCGATATGAGCCAGCGAGAACTGGCCGAACGGGCTGGAGTTCCGGTCACCATGATCTCGGCCTATGAACGTGACCAGCGGCAGCCGACCCTTGCCACCCTGCTGAGGCTGCTGCACGCGGCCGGTTTCGACCTCCGCCTGCATCTGTCCGCCTATGACACGCATGACGACGTACTCGCCGAGCTGGAGGCCGACCGCCCCGAGGCCGAGCGGCAGCGCCGGGATCGCCAGCTTCAGGCATGGCGGAAGGCCACTCCTGCACAGGATGTGGCGTGAGTGACCTGGAGGACGCCGGCGAACCGGAACTGAACGCCGCGGCCATAGTCGAAGCGCTGAACCGCCATCAGGTCCGCTATGTAATCATCGGCGCCTTCGCCGCTATCGCGCAGCAGGCCCCGATACCAGCAACTAGAGACATTGATCTCACGCCGGAGACAGGCCCGGAGAACCTGGCCCGGCTGTCACAGGCGCTGAACGAACTCGGCGCGCGGATACGGACCGAGGGAGTACCAGGCGGGCTGCCGTTCAGCCACGATGCTACGTCACTGGCCGCGGCCGAGATGTGGAACCTGATCTGCCCCGACGGCGAGTTCGACATCTCGTTCCACCCATCGGGTTTCGCCGAGGGCTACGCTCAGCTTGCGGTCAACGCGCACCGCCTTCGCGTGGGCGAAGTGGACGTTATCGTCGCCGACCTCGCCGACGTGATCCGGTCAAAGGAATCGGCGGGCCGCCCGAAGGACCTGCGCGTGCTGCCATTGCTCTACCGTCACCAATCCGCCCGCCGCGCGGCGGAATAGACGACGGCGGACCTCGACTCTGCCGATGACGCGCCGTCCAGAGCGGGCGAACCGCAGTCCCGCCGTGACATCTCATTATACAGCACTGGACGTCGGCGCGCGCCTGGCCCTAGCGGCACGCCTGTCACACCGAGCTTGGCACTGGTGCGGCCAAGTGTGTAGTTATCGCTTGCACTGCGGGCTGTTTCCGCACTGGTAGCTATGGGTCCTGAGCTGCGAAAACAATGTCCATGCGCTAATACCTTGGGACTCTGCAGCGTGGTGGAGGGCGTGGCGAGTGATGGTTTGCGGCGTGCCTGCTGCTCGTGGCGTGCAGAACGGGGATAATCGTCCGCATGGACACTGGCAGCTTGCCGTCGCGCTGGGATTCCTACGCGCGCCGCCTGCCGTCGTCTCTGGAAGACCTGAGAGGGCCTGCTGCAGGCGTGGTTGAGCTGCCGCTGCATGTGGCCTGGTCGGGACGCCGGGTGTACGACGTGGGCCGGGAGGATCAGCGCCTGGTCCTGTATGCGCTGCTCCTCGCGGAGGCGCCGCGGGAGGATCT
>JBEKJP010000182.1:0-13772 GCA_050011155.1 Streptosporangiaceae bacterium | reverse complement strand
GATCGCATCCGCGTCCATCTGGTCATCATCCCCCGGCCAGGGTCCTCGGCTACCATCGGCTGGTGCCTGATTCAGGACGCGACGCCTCGAAGCCGCACGTTTCCCGCGTCTACGACTACCTGCTGGGCGGGAAGGACAATTTCGCCGCTGGCGTAGGCCGCAAGGCGTGAACCCGGCCCCGTTCGGCCCGCTTCTAACCTGTGGTGAACGACTGCACGATTTCCGCGTCCTGCTCGTGCTCCTGAAATGGGTAGCGGATCGCCTTGCGCCAGAAGGCCGTGGCGGCAGGATTCGTCAGCTGCTGCCGGACGGTCCAACGCCCCGGAAACTGATCAAGCAAGGACGCGGCCGCCCGCGCCCCGACTCCGCGGCCCCGGTATTTACGCATCACGAAAAATTCGGCGATGTCGCGTGGGTCTCCGGTAAAGACCAGGGCAAAGCCGGCTAGCGCACCCTCGACCCGGAACAGGAACGCCTTGCGGTCTGAGTCAGTCCAGTACTCGTCGAGGTAGCGATGCAGGTACTCCCCGTGCGGATTGACATCACTGCCATCGAACTCGGAGAAATCGTAGTGATACAGCTGAAGCAGCCGCCGGACGATGGTCCGGTCGTCGTCGAGCGCTTGGGTGACCTCCACGTCCACCTGCTCATGATGCCTCACTCCACTGCCGTGGTTACCTGGGATCGGGTGCGCTGGTACTCGCCCGGACCCGGACCAGGGATCGCAGGCGCCACGTGGCAAGCGGCGTCGTCGCGTTCATCATGTTGAGCAGGGCCAGGACGCGGGTCGAGGTAGCGGTGAGCGCGGTCGACGCATAGGCCGGACTCCGTTACAACTCACCCGTATAGCCGATCTGGGTCAACAAGCAGCACTTCGGTACTGTTGGCCGCCGCTTCCCGTAGTTGGTCGTCGAAGCCGGATCCGCTGTAGCACGCGAGCCTAGCGGCGGCCGTGTCGAACCCGTGCTGCGCGAGGAGCTCCCTAGCTCGCTCGAGGCGACGCAGATCCCGTATGCCCATCGTGCGACCCCACTTCACCTCGCCCAGGGACAGCACGCGGCGGCGCTCGCCCGGCGAGGTGGCGGCGAACACGGCGACGTCGAGCTCGATCTGCGTCTTATTCGCCGGATCGGCCACCACGCCGGACCCGACCTCGGCCGGCGGCTCGCCGAGCACGTCGTCGGCCAGCAGCGCCCAATCGCGGCAGATCTGCTCGAAACGGGGGTCTACGGACTGGGACAGGAAGGCCTGCCGCGCCTGCGGCCAGACCCGCTCGGCGTGCCCGAGATCGAGGACCGGCCGGCTAGCCGAGGCGCAGCCCCAGCTCGCGATCGGCCGCCTTGCCGCGACCGGGTACGTCCCGTCCGTCCGCGTGACCAGGCACCAGCGGGTCCTGCCCGCCACGAAGGCCGTGGACCTGGCTGCCCGGTGGTGCTCGGTACTGCGCCTCGTGGTGCTCAACACGGTCGAGGCGGCCCGCGCGGTATACCAGGCTCTGCGCGGTGGCCCTACGGAGTGCACCCTGCTGCATTCCCGATTCCGAGCGCTGGAGCGGGCCGCGATCGTCCGGCATCACGGCATGAAACCTGGGGTTCAGTCCGCTCTGACGCGCTGCACCCCGGGTTTCATGGCGTCGCGGCGCTCGCCTCGACGGCGGGCCAGGATTTGCAGCCGAGTTCAGCTCGCGACCGCCATCTGGACGATGCGGACGATGACCAGGACCATCGCGATCACCATGTAGCCGCCCAGGATGCCTAGGGCGACCTTGCGCCCGGCCGACATGGCTGGCCTGGTCAGCATGTTGAGCGCCGGCATCCGCCAGTTCTCCCGGTCGCGGCGGTCCACCTCGACCGAGCTCCGCACCCGGAGCGACCGGAGCAGGATAGCGCCGCCCACGGCGACGGCCGCGATCATGCAGCCGCCGATGATGAGGATGATCTGGCGGCCGGTGATGTGGGGGAACAGCACCGAGGCGGTCAGCACGGCCGACAGCGAGATCAGCACCGAGATCACGACCGAGGTGAACATGTTGGTGCGGCGACCGTTGGCCCAGGGGCCCAGGACGGCGCGGTCGTTGCAGAGCAGCAGCAGGAACACCGTGGCCCCCGGGAGCAGCACGCCGGCCAGCGCCTGGACGCCCTCGATGATCAGGCCGAGCGGCGCGCGGGGGATGAGCACGATGGTCGCGGCCACCACGATCAGCCCGGCGTAGATCGCGTAGAACCCCTTGGCCTGGCGGAACCCTCGGTTCAGCGAGTGCTTGAGGCCGAGTGTGTCGCCGACCGCGTACGCGGTGGACAGCGAGACCGCGAACGCTCCGATGATGGAGGCGTCGAGCAGGGCCACGGCGAACACCGCGCCCGCGATCCGGCCCGCGTGGGCCGCGATGCCGTGGGCCAGGCCGACCGCGTCGGTGAAGTGGCCCGCGGCGTGCGTTCCGGCGAAGGCGGCGGCGGTGGCGCCCATCAGCGCGGCCGCGCCGACCACCACGATCACGATGCCGATCCACAGGTCGGCCTTCTCGTAGCGGATAAACCGCGGCGTGATCCGCTTGTCGACCACGTAGGACTGCTGGAAGAACAGCTGCCACGGCGCGACCGTGGTGCCGACGATGCCGATGATCAGCAGCATGACCGCGGCCATCCCGCCGGAACCGCCGGGCAGGCTCGGCTCGGTGAACCCGCGGACCATGGCGGCGCCGGACGGGTGGCTGACCAGGAACAACGGGATGAGGAGCAGCGATCCCACGCACAATCCGACCGCGATCCGCTCGAACCGGCGGAAGCTGCCGGTGGCCGCGGCGGCCAGGATCACGGCCGCGGCGAGCAGCACCGCGACCAGCTTGGGTACGCCGAGGTACCCGGCGGCCATGGTGATCCCGATGAACTCGGTGACGAGGGTCAGCGCGTTGAGGATGATGAGGTCGGCGACCATCAGCGTGGCCCAGGACCGGCCGAACCGCTCGATGATCAGCTTGGCGTGCCCGACCCCGGTGACCGCGCCGAGGCGCAGCACCATCTCCTGGTTCACGTACAGCACCGGGACTAGGAGCAGCAGCGTCCACAGCAGCCGGGTGCCGTAGTTCTGCCCGGCCTGCCCGTAGGTGGAGAACGCGCCAGCGTCGTTGTCGCCGCACATCACGATCAGCCCGGGGCCGACGATGGCCAGCAGCGTCTTCATCTTGGCGGACAAGCCGGCGCGGGGAGCCGTGTCGTCGAGCGAGATCGTGCCCAGCGCGCCGCGGATGTCGCCGCCGTGCGCTTCATCCAGAGCAGCGGAACGGGTGATGGTGGCCATAGTGAACACCCCTTTCACGTCACGAAACGGACGGAGACAGGGGGCACACGCAACTACCTGCCCCGAGCAGGGCAGGGAGAGCTGAAGAGCGAAATCTCAGATAGAGCGGCGTGTGCCCGGAACAGAGTGGGACAGCAGCGAGCAGGGCCTACTTCGGCCCGGACTATCAGAGTCCATCGCGTGCCTCCCTTCCCGTCGCGACGCACGAGGGCGCCAGGCCACACCTGGTGACACCTGAGGAAACACACGCCAGGGCTGGAGAAATCCCCGGCCGCACCTCTCTCGTAAGAGCTTTGGCACTCCACGGCGTACTGGCCAGGGCCGTTAGGCCCAGGACCTTGAGCCACTTGGCCTCACCCCTTAGGCCGGGGAGAGGTGTCCTGATCCGGAGCGTCTCTCGACGGTTGGGATCAGTGGCCTATGTCCGTGAAGACGCCTCACCGAACGAGGTGTCCCCTTTTTCAACCTCACTCAGGATGCCCGTGGCGACGCTGAGTGTCAATTCAGGACTGACCGAGGCGTCATGATGTGTCGAGCATCACGCGCCCGCCGGGACCCGTTAAGCGGGCAGCTTCATCGAGGTCGTGACCGGCCGCCGGCTGCCCACGTAGGCCGGATGAGCGCCCGGGTAGAGCAGCGTGATCGAGGTGTAGCGCTGGCTGCCCGGGCCGGCCGCGGCGGGGTGCGACAAGACGACATCCACCGGGTAACGGTGGAAGTGCCCGGCCGCGCAGTACGGGACGCAGTCGTTGAGCTCCTGTGCCCCGTTCGCGCTGGCCAGTCGCGGGCCCCAGCTCCTCCAGTGCAGCCCAGTGAGGTAATCGTTGGCGTCGGCGCACGCCAGCGTGAAGCGGCCGGGCCGCACCTGGGCCTGGCCCAGGCAGTTGAGCACCACGGTGCGCTCGGAGAACACCCAGGCGGCGGAAGACGTCGTAGCCGAAGCGGCACCGTTCAACCCGAGCCCGAGGGCTAGCACGCAGAGTGCTCCGGCTGTGGCTGATACCAGACGTCCCCGACCCATTTGTGCTCCTATAGTTACCCTTGGTGTCCAAGCTTTCTCGCTTAGACGTTAAGCGCACACGTTCGGTTGCTATCTGTGGTCATCTCTTCGAGAAGAGCACACACCGTCAATGATGGCGCACCGGGAGCTCGGGCGGCGGGCACACCGGCCGAACAGGAACCTATGGGGCTACCGGGACGCCGAGACCGGGCAGGACCTGGGCGGCGGGGAGCGCGGCCAGCAGGCGGCCGGGCAGCCGGAGCTTGGAGCCGCGGATACCGGAGCCGATGATCACCGAGGAGGTCTTGGCCACCGCCTCGTCCACCAGCACCGGCCAGTCCGCGGGCAGACCGACCGGGGTGATCCCGCCGTACTCCATGCCGGTTGCGGCGGTCACCTCGGCCACCGGCGCGAACGACGCCTTGCGCGCGTCGAGGTGCCGGCGCACCAGCCCGTTGACGTCCGCCCGGGTGGTGGCGGCCACCATGCAGGCCGCGTGGCGCGTCTCGCCGCCGCGCTTGGCCGCGATGACCACGCAGTTCGCCGATTCCTCCAGGGTGACGCCGTAGCGCTCGCAGAACGCGGCCGTGTCCGCCAGCGCCGGGTCGATCTCGGCGACCTCGACGTCCTCGGCGCCAGGGAAGTCGCGCAGCGCCGCGGCCACCGCCGTAGCGAGCAGGTCGGGCCGGGACAGGGCGGGTGCGAAGTCGAGCTGAGAACTCATGACGCCATCCAACCAGACCGGCCCGGCGTGGCAGGGTGTACCTCGTGGTCATCGACGCGCACCTGCACCTGTGGAACACCGAACGGTTCCGCTACGAGTGGCTGCAGCGCCCGGAGAACGCCGCCATCAACCGGACGTTCGGCTTCGAGGACTTCAAGGGACGGGCCGAAGCCGCCGAAGTAGACCGCGCCGTCTTGGTCCAGGCCGACGACTCCGACGCCGACACCGACGCGATGCTCGAGGTCGCCGCCGCCCACCCGGAGATCGCCGGCGTGGTCGCCTGGGTGCCCCTCGACCGGCCCGCCGAGGCGGCCCTGCGCCTCGACGAACTGGCGAAACGTCCGGCCTTCAGCGGCATCCGCACCCTCATCCACGACCAGCCCGACCCGGACTGGCTGCTGCGCCCGGAGGTCGGCGAAGGACTCGCGCTCCTCGAGCAGCGGGGTATCCCGTTCGACGTGATCGCCGTGCGGCCGCGGCACCTGGGTCACGTGCCGGCGCTGTCCGAGCGCTACCCCGCGCTGCGGATGGTGCTCGACCACCTGGCTCACCCGCCGCTCGGGAGCGCGGACACTGGCAGCCCGGACACTGGCAGCCCGGACACTGGCAGCCCGGACACGGGCAGCCCGGACACGGGCGAGTGGCGCGCGCTGATCACCGCGGCGGCCCGCAACCCGCTGGTCTTCGCCAAGATCTCCGGGCTCTACCCGCCGCACCAGGACTGGACCGCGGACGACCTTACCGAGGTGGCCGAGTTCGCGTTCGGCCTATTCGGTCCGGAGCGGCTGATGTTCGGCAGCGACTGGCCGGTCGCCGAACTATCCGGCGGCTACGCCAAGGTACGGACCGAACTCTCCCGGCTCTTCGCCCAGCTCCCCCCGCACGGCCGGGACGCCGTCCTAGGCGGCACCGCGACCCGGTTCTACGCGCTGGAGAACCGGGCCGACTAGGCTCGGGGCCAGTGAGCGGCAACCGGGGCGCGCTCACCCGCGCAACAGGAGGCGACGATGCCGCTGTTCGGTAACCAGCAACAGAATCAGGGCTCCGCGGTGTGGGAGCCGAAGGCGGCCGACACCCGGCTCGCGCACACCGCCGGGGCCAATCCGTCCGGCGTGTTCACCTCGGACCTGTCGGTCTCGGAGTACGTCCTGCTGGGCGAGGCCGGCTTCGAGCCGCTCGGCTTCGTCGTCGGCTCCTCCATCTACCACGTCGGCCTGCAGGTCGGCCGCTGGAGCCAGAACCAGGAACTGGTGGTCCTGACCCAGGCCATGTACAACGCCAGGGAGCTGGCCATGGTCCGGATGCGGGCCGAGGCCGACCACCTGGCCGCCGACGGCATCGTCGGGGTGCAGCTGCGGATGCAGATGTACGCCTGGGGCCAGTCCTGCCTGGAGTTCGTCGCCACCGGCACCGCGGTGCGGCACCTGGCCGGGCAGGGTGCTCACCGCGCCCCCGACGGGGGCGCGTTCACCTCGGACCTGTCCGCCCAGGACTTCTTCCGGCTCCTCGCGGCCGGGGCGGTCCCGGTGTCGTTCGTGCTCGGTACCTGCGTCTACCACGTCGCCCACCAGAGCGTGATGCAGTCCCTGCGGCAGGCCGGCCAGAACCAGGAGATGCTGCAGTTCACCCAGGGTGTCTACGAGGCCCGCGAGCTGGCGCTGAACCGGATGCAGGCCGAGGCGGCGGCGGCCAAATCCTCCGGCATCGTCGGGGTGACGGTGGACGTCAAGAACCATGTCTGGGGCGAGCACGCCACCGAGTTCCTGGCCACCGGCACCGCCATCCGCCGCCTGTCCGAGGAGCACCGCCTCCCGGAGACCTCGCCCAAGCCGACGTTCACCCTCGGCCTGGACCAGTAGGCCGCGGAAGGTCCGGGCCGAAAAAACTGTTATGCAGGGTGCACCACCCTGATCTATTCTTCCCGCCGGTATGGAGTCCAGTTCAGTGACGTCTTCTTCCGCCGCGCCCGCCCGGCGGCGGTCCCGGCGTCCCGGACGTCCCGGCGGCGCCGACAACGGGGCCGCCGCCCGGGCGACCGCGCGAGCCGCCCGCCGCGCGGCCATGGCGCCGATCACCTCTCCCGCCGAGCTGCCCGTCAGCCAGCGCAGGGACGAGATCGCCCAGGCCATCCGCGACCACCAGGTCGTGGTCATCGCGGGAGAGACCGGCTCGGGCAAGACGACCCAGATCCCCAAGATCTGCCTGGAGCTCGGCCGCGGCGTCGACGGGCAGATCGGGCACACCCAGCCGCGGCGGCTGGCCGCCCGGACGGTGGCCGAGCGGATCGCCGAGGAACTGGGCAGTCCCCTCGGCGAGACGGTCGGCTACCAGGTCCGCTTCACCGACGTGTCGGCCCGCGACACGCTGGTGAAGCTGATGACCGACGGCATCTTGCTGAACGAACTCGCCCGCGACCGTGACCTGCGCCGCTACGACACGCTGATCATCGACGAGGCGCACGAGCGCAGCCTGAACATCGACTTCATCCTCGGCTACCTCAGGCAGCTGCTGCCCCGCCGGCCGGACCTGAAGGTGATCATCACCTCGGCGACCATCGACCCGGAGCGGTTCGCGGCCGCCTTCGGCGGCGCGCCCATCGTGGAGGTGTCCGGCCGGACCTACCCGGTGGAAACGCGGTACCGGCCGCTGGACGAGGATGGCGACCAGGGTCAGGCCATCAGCGACGCGATCGACGAGCTCTCCGCCGCCGGCCCCGGCGACATCTTGGTCTTCTTGTCCGGGGAACGCGAGATCCGGGACACCGCGGACCTGCTGGCCGGCCGGGAACGGCTCGACATCCTGCCGCTCTACTCGCGGCTGTCCGCCGCCGAGCAGCACCGGGTCTTCGAGCGCCGCCCCGCCTCCAGCCTCACCCGCCGGGTGGTGCTGGCCACCAACGTGGCCGAGACCTCGCTCACCGTGCCCGGCATCAAGTACGTCATCGACCCGGGGACCGCCCGCATCTCCCGGTACAGCTACCGGACCAAGGTGCAGCGGCTGCCGATCGAGCCGATCTCGCAGGCCTCGGCCAACCAGCGCCAGGGCCGCTGCGGGCGTACCTCGGACGGCATCTGCGTCCGGCTGTACTCGCAGGAGGACTTCGAGTCCCGGCCTGAGTTCACCGACCCGGAGATCCTGCGCACCAACCTGGCCTCGGTCATCTTGCAGATGGCGGCGATCGGTCTCGGCGACGTGCCGAAGTTCCCGTTCATCGACCCGCCCGACGCGCGGAACATCGCCGACGGGCTGACCCTGCTGGCCGAGCTGAACGCGTTCAAAAACGGCCGGATCACGGGTCTGGGGCGCAGGCTGGCCCGGCTCCCGGTCGACCCGAGGATCGGCCGGATGATCCTCGAGGCCGACGGGAACGGCTGCGTCCGCGAGGTGCTGATCATCGCGGCGGCGCTGTCCATCCAGGACCCGCGCGAGCGCCCGGTCGAAGCCCAGCAGGCGGCCGACGACAAGCACCGCCGGTTCGCCGACCCGGATTCGGATTTCGTCACCTTCCTGAACCTGTGGGATTACCTGGCCGAGCGGCAGCGCGAGCTGTCCTCCTCGGCCTTCCGCCGCCTGTGCCGCGCCGACTTCCTGAACTACCTGCGGGTCCGCGAGTGGCAAGATCTTCAGGGGCAGCTGCAAAGGCTGGCCGGCGATCTCGACGTGACCGTCAATTCGTCGTCAGCCGAACGCACCAGGTTGCACGCCTCCCTGCTGGCCGGCTTGCTGTCGCAAATCGGAATGAAGGCCGAGCCGGCCCGCACGCCTGGCCAGCCCCCTGCGGGGACTCCGGGACGGCGGCCGCGGGCCGATTATCTCGGTGCCCGCAACGCCCGGTTCGCCATCTTCCCCGGCTCCGCCCTGACCAGGAAGCCGCCCGACTGGATCGTGGCCGCCGAGCTGGTGGAGACGTCCCGGCTGTGGGCCCGGACGGTGGCGCGCATCGAGCCCGAGTGGGTCGAGCCCCTGGCCCGGCACCTGGTCAAGCACACCTACAGCGAGCCGCACTGGGAAAAGAAGCGGGGCGGGGCGGTCGCGCTGGAAAAGGTGACCCTGTACGGGGTACCGCTGGTCACCGACCGCAAGGTGCCCTACGGGCGCATCGACCCGGCGGCGGCGCGCGAGCTGTTCATCAGGCACGCGCTGGTCGAAGGGGACTGGCAGACCAGCCACCGGTTCTTCGCCGAGAACCGGCAGCTGCTGGCCGAGGCCGAGGAGGTCGAGCACCGGGCCCGCCGCCGCGGCCTGGTGGCCAGCGAGGACGAGCTGTTCGCGTTCTACGACGCGCGGATCCCGGCCGAGGTGGTCTCGGCCCAGCACTTCGACACCTGGTGGAAGCAGGCCCGCCGGGCCGACCCCGGTTTGCTCACGCATCTGGCCGGCGACCTGCTCAGCGAGGATGCGGCCGGGGTCAGCGCCGATGCCTATCCCGACGTCTGGACCTCGGAGACCCCCGGGCTCCCGCCCGCACCGCTTTCCTATGCCTTCGAGCCCGGCAGCGATGCCGACGGGGTGACCGCGGACATCCCGCTGAGCCGGCTCAACCAGGTGAACGCGGCCGAATTCTCCTGGCAGGTACCCGGGCTGCGCACCGAGCTCGTCACCGAGATGATCCGCTCGCTGCCCAAGGCGCTGCGCCGCGACCTGGTGCCCGCACCCGACGTGGCGCGGGAGGTCGTCGCCCGCCTCGGCTCGCCGGCCGGGGACCTGCGCGACGCGGTCGCCCGCGAGCTGCGTTCGCTGCGGGGGGTGAACGTCCCGCACGACGCCTGGGACCTCGGCAAGCTGCCCAGGCACCTGCGGATCACCGTCCGGGTGACCGACGGGGACCGCGTCCTGGCCGAGGGCAAGGACGTCGCCGAGCTGCAGCGCGAGCTGAGGCCGCGGCTGCGCGACGTGCTGTCCCGGGCCGCGGCCGGTCTCACCCGCACCGGGCTGACCTCATGGAACTTCGGCGCGCTGCCCAGGGTCTTCCGGGAGGGCACCGTGGTCGCCTACCCCGCCCTGGCCGACGCGGGCGACACGGTCGACGTGCGCCTGTTCGAGACCGAGGACGCGGCCCGCGCGGCCATGTGGGCGGGTACCAGGCGGCTCATCCTGCTCGGCGCGCCGTCACCGGCTTCGGGGTTCAAGTCGATCGCGGGCGGCCTGTCCACCCGGGCCAAGCTCGCGCTGAGCCATAACCCGCACGGCGGCGTGGCCGCCATGTTCGCCGACTGCGTCAGCTGCGCCGCGGACTACCTGATGACCGAGGCGGGCGGCCCGGCCTGGGACGCCGACGGATTCGAGCGGCTGGCGGCGGCGGTACGGCCCCGCCTGCGCGAGGTGACCGCCGACGTGCTGACCCAGGTCGAGTCGGCGCTGCGGCTGGCGCACTCGGTCGGCGCCCGCCTCGCCGACCTGCAGGCCGACCCGGTCCAGGCCGCGGTAGCCGACCTGCGCGGGCAGCTGTCCGGGCTCATCTATCCCGGGTTCGTGACCGCCACCGGGTACCGCCGCCTGCCGAACCTGACCCGCTACCTGCGGGGCATGGAGCACCGGCTGGACAAGCTGCCGGAAAATCCGGGCCGTGACGCGGTCAGCATGGCCGTCGCCCAGCGGACGGAACAGGCGTACCGCGAGGCGCTAGCCGCCCGGCCGGCTAGCAGGCGCGCCACGGCCGACGTGGCCGACGTGCGCTGGATGCTCGAGGAACTCAGGGTCAGCCTGTTCGCCCAGGCCCTCGGGACCCAGGCTCCGGTGTCGGAGAACCGCATCCTGGCCGCGCTCAGCCGGCTGTAGCCACCACGCCGAGCCCGGGACCGGGCTCTCCTCCCCGGCCACGCCGTCACTGGCGTGTCGTTATCCGTTATGGGCTACATATAGTGCTACGTTACTCATCAAGTACCCACGAAGTTCGCTTACGCGGCGAAAGGCCGCGGAAAGGCAGGAACCGTGATCGGAGAACCCCCCGTGCGGCGCCGCCTCGTCGGAGGCGCGCTGCGCCGGTACCGGGAGAACATGGGCTACGCGCTGGAGGACGCGGCCCGCGTGCTGGAATGCGACCGGTCGAAGATCAGCCGGATCGAGACCGGCCAGCGCGGCATCAGGCCCAAGGAACTGCGCGAGCTGCTGACCGAGTACGCCGTACCGGATCGCGAGCAGGCCGCGCTGATGGCCATCTCCAGCCGGGGCGGCCAGCACGGCTGGTGGCAGCCGTACGCGGACGTCCTGCCCGCGCCGCTGCTGGACTACGTGATCATGGAGTCGGCCGCCGCCGAGATCATGATCTACGAGGCCCAGGTCGTCCCGGCCCTGCTGCGGACCGACGACTACGCGCGCGCGATCGCCGCGGCCGAGCCCCGGTCCGCGACGGACGGCCAGCGCGAGGAAGCGATGGCCGCCCAGGCGGCCCGGCGCCGGGTCATCCTCGGCGCGCCCGCCGGACGGCGCCTGTCGGTGGTCCTCGGCGAGGCCGCGCTGCACCAGGCGGTCGGCGGCCCTGGCGTCATGGCCGGGCAGGTCAGCCACCTCGCCTGGCTGGCCGGCCACGTTCCCGGCCTCACCATCCAGGTGCTGCCGTTCACGGTCGGCGCGCACGCGGCCGCGGGCAGCGCCTCACTGGCCGTCTTGCGTTTCCCGGACGCGCCCGGCCTGGGCGTCGTCTACCTGGAGGCACTGTCGGGCGGCGTCTACCTGGAAAGCCAGGAGGACGTCACCCGCTACATCCGGGCGTTCGCGCTCCTGCGGTCGGCCGCGCTCAGCCCGGCCGAAAGCACGAAGCTGCTCGGTACCCTGCCAACCAGTACCGGGGCCAACTAGTACCGGGCCGGCCGGGGGACGGCGGACCTAGTTCGGCCGGCCGGCCACACTGCCGTGCGGATGCCGCAACTGCTGGGTCACGGCCGCGAGCTTGTCGATGAGATCCTGGATGTCCTGCAGGGGTTTGTAGGTTCTCGGCGATCGTGCGGGCGGCTGGCTGCCCTCGCCAGCGGCGACACCAGGACCGCTGGCTTCGTCCAGCCCGGTAGGGCTGGCGTCGTGCACGCTTTCGCCGGAGTTCATGCGGAGTGTCTCCTGGGGTGTTGCCTGGCGGGGAAGGCGGTCCGGCGGGAAGGGCGGTAGATTTCCCGTCGGGGTAGCGCGTTTAGCGCAGAGGACCATGTTAAGGCGTTTCCGCCGGTATGTCACGCATCGGCAGGCCCCTCGTCGCGGGTTTCCTTTTGCACAGGCGAATCGATTGCCGGCTCGTTACCTGTGGATGGTTCAGTATGCGTCTAGCTGGGACGACGCAGCGCCGCGGCGAGCCGGTACGCAGATATCGCTACGATAACACACAGGCACTGCGAACGATTGCACGAATAGATTCGTTTACGCCTCGTACATGCACGTGCAGATGCAAATCAATTCGTATCGGACGCCATGCGGACGTACCTGCCTAAAGCCCCTCACCGGCGTCGCGGGGAGGCCTGGCGCATGCTCTTCTCCATCTCACCCGGCAGCAGCGCGGGCACCGGTAGCGGGGTGACGCCCTCGCGGCCGGCCCGCATGCCGTCCAGGATCAGGGTCAGGTACCGGCGCCAGATGCCGGGGCTGGCCGCCTGCGCGAGCCGTGCCGCCTCGGTCAGCACGAAGACGATGAACACGATGTCCGTCTGCTTCAGGTCGCTGCGGAGTTGCCCGGCTGACTGGGCCCGCTCCACCAGCCGCTCGACCAGCGGGGCGTTGTGCTCCCGGGCCACCGCGACCAGGTCCCGGCCGTAGGTGGCGAACATCAAGATCTGCTGCAGTCCGAGATCGCCCGCCATGACCTCGGCCATCCGCTCCATGAATGACACCAGGCCCGACCATGGGTCAGGTGCCGCGAGAGCCTGGTCGGCGATGGTCGCGACCTGGCCCAGGCGGTCCATGAACAGCGCCTCGACCAGTTCCTCCTTGGTCCGGAACCGCCGGTAGACGGTACCCACGCCGACCCCGGCGTGGCGCGCGATCTCGTCCAGGCTGACGTCGAGGCCGCGTTCGTTGAAGACCTCCGCGGCCGCCTCGAGGATCCGCTGCCGGTTGCGCTCGGCGTCGCGCCGCAGCGGCCGCGCGCCGGCCGGGGAATCCGTCGCGTGCTCCGGCACCTGAGACCTCCCGATATAAGTGGAGACAGCTCCTCCGCTTTATGCTAGCGTGGAGCTAAGTGGAGAAAGCACCTCCAGATTGGTGAAGCTCATGTCTGATGTCAACTCCACCGGCCGGGACGGCGCCGCCCCGCCGGTGCGGCGGAACGGCGGCGCTGGCTCATCCTCGCCGTGATCGGCATCGCGCAGCTCATGGTGGTCCTCGACGTCACCGTGATGAACATCGCGCTGCCGTCCGCGCAGCGCGCGCTGCAGTTCAGCACGGTGGACCGGCAGTGGGTGGTGACCGCCTACACGCTGGCCTTCGGCCGCTTGCTGCTGCTCGGCGGGCGGCTCGCGACCTGCTGGGCCGGAAGGTCACCTTCCTGATCGGCCTGATCGGCTTCGCCGGCTTCTCGGCGGTCGGCGGTGTCCTGTTCCGTCGCGGTCCGCTTGACCACCAGGACGGCCCGGTGCAGGTCAAGGCCATGGAACCGAGGCCGGGCCTACCGTCGCGGCGTGAAAGGACCGGGCGGCAGGACCATCGGCGATCCATTACGCCGAATCCTCGGCGCCATTACCCCGGGGATTCGGCGCATGAATGTCCGCAGCCATATGCATTCCCGGGCCCGGACATTATTATTGGCCTGTCCGATATGACGGTAACGGC
>JBEKJP010000181.1:0-13784 GCA_050011155.1 Streptosporangiaceae bacterium | reverse complement strand
TGGTTTGGCGGGTGGGGGTGTTAGCGGTGGGCTAGGGATGCTGCGGCGGTGGGGGTTAGGGGGAGGGAGGGGAACAGGAGGGCCTGGTAGGCGTGGTAGAGGTCGGGCTTGCCTGACCAGGTGCCGGCGGCGGGGGTCATTTCGGGGGTGAGCTCGTGGTGCCAGCCGCCGTTCTGGCGGTCGATGAAGTAGCGGTCGATGTCGGACCACCAGCGGGCCGCGGCGGCGGCGAAGCGCTCCTCCCCCGTGCGCCGGTGCAGGGCGTCGGCGGCGAGCACCGCCTCGCAGGCGACCCAGTGCAGCCGGGCGGTGATCACCGGCCGGCGGCCCAGGTCGACGGTGTAGAGGAGCCCGGGGTGGCCGTCCCTGGACTCGGCGTCGGCGACGGCCGCGTCGAACAGGCCGGTGGCGGCTTCCAGCAGCCAGGCGGGCGCGGAACCGCCGGCCTGGGCGCCGATCTGGGCGTCCCCCGTCTGAGAGTTGAGGGCCGCCTCCAGGTCGAGGAGCAGGCGGGCCCACTCGAAGGAGTGGCCGGGGGTGGTGCCGTACGGCCGGAACTGGTCGGCGCGGCGGTCTTCGTTGTAGTGCGGGAGGGGGCGCCAGTCCTGGTCGTAGTGCTCGGGCACCCGCCAGGCGTTCGCCCGGGCGTGGGCGTCGATCAGGTAGGTGGCGATGGACAGCGCCCGTTCGTGCCAGGCCCGGTCGCCGCTGGCGTCGCCCGCGGCCAGGTAGGCCTCGACCGAGTGCATGTTGCTGTTGGCGCCGCGGTACGGTTCGAGCTGGGTGAAGCCGGCGTCCCAGGACTCGCGCGCGCGGCCTTCGGCGTCGGACCAGAAGTGCCGGCTGATGGCGGCCGCGGTGGCGGCGAACATGTCCTCGGCGCCGGTCAGGCCGGCCGCGATCGCGGTGGAGGCGGCCAGCAGGACGTGCGCGTGCGCGTAGTTGTCCTTGGTGGTGTCGGTGATACGGCCGGCGAAGTCCAGGCTGGCGAACCAGCCGCCGTTTTCCTCGTCGGCGTAGCTGCTGACGAGGGCGGCCAGGCCGGAGTCGGCCAGCGGCCGCGCGCTCGCGTCACCGGCCAGGAACGCCAGCGCGAAGACGTGGATCATGCGGGCGCTGAGGTAGAGCGGGCGCGGCTGGGTGGCGTCGACCTGGCCGCGGCCGTCGAGCCAGCCGAATCCCCCGCCGGGCAGGGCGGCCGCCCGCCCGAAGGCGATCAGCCGGGCTGCTTCGGCGTTCCGCCAGTCGCCGGTGCCGGGCACGACAACAGAACCGGGCACGGTCATGGTGTTCCTCCTGGGAAAAGCTCGCCTGAGCCCCGCGGGATCAGCCGGACCGGGAGGACGGTCCGGCGGCGCACGGCCGCGCCGGGGTCCTCGATGCGCTGCAGCAGTCGCTCGACCGCGATGCGGCCCAGGCCGGCCGGGTCCTGGTCCACCACGGTGATGGCCGGGGACAGCGCCGCGGCCAGCGGGACGTCGCCGAACCCGACCACGGCGATGTCGGTCCGGCCCGCCTGGTGCAAGGCCAGCACCAGCGCCATCGTGCACGGGACGTTCGATGAGAACACGGCCGTGGGGCCGCCGGGCGCGTCCAGCCGCCGCACCAGGTCGGCGGCGGATGCGTCGGGCGACTGGCCGGCCGTGCAGACGAGGTCGGGCCGGCTGTCCAGGCCGGCCTCGGCCACCGCCTCCCGGTAGCCCTTCAGCCGGCGCCGGGTCGTCATCACCGGGGCGGAGATGTCGAAGAAGGCCACCCGCCGGTGACCGTGGCGGGCCAGGTGCAGGACGGCCTCGCGCGCGCCGGCCAGGTCGTCCTCGATCACGTAGACGCCGGAGAGCCCGCGCGGGGCCCGGTCGACGAACACGACCGGCGTCCGCTCCTGCCACGGGGCCAGGTAGGACTGGTCCGGGCTGACCGCGGCCACGACGAGGCCGCTGATCTGGCGCCGGAGCAGCGACTCAAGCGCCGCCCGCTCGTGCTCGGCGCCCTGGCGCAGGCTGGTCACCACGACCGCCATCCCGCGCCCGCCCAGGTCCACCTCGATGCTGGCCGTCATCGCGGCGAAGAACGGGTCGGCGATGTCGGGGATGGCCAGGCCTACCGCCGCGTCGGCGCCGGCCCGGAAGCTGCGGGCCAGCATGTTCGGGACGTAGTGCAGTTTCTGCATGGCCCAGCGGACCCGGTCCCGGGTCTCCGCGGCGACATGAGGGTCGTCGTTGAAGACCCGGGACACGGTCTTGGCGCTGACTCCGGCGACGCGAGCGACGTCGCGCATGGTGGTCATGGTTGGTCTCCGCAAACCGCCGGGTGCGTCAGGTAGAGGTGCGTCAGGTATATCAGCAGCTGGTCTTGTAGATCGCCGCCTGGCTGGCGGCGGAGCTGAGGTTGGCCTTGGTGATGATGGTGAACTTGGTGCCGATCTTCGGGGTGGTCGCCTTGCCGGTCAGGGCGGCGTAGGCCTGGTCCACCGCGTCGGTCCCGATCGTGTACGGGGACTGGGCGATGAGCGCCTGCACGGTGCCCTGCTGCAGCGCGGTGATCTCGTCCGGCTCGGCGTCGAAGCCGACGATCTTGACCTTGCCCGACTTGCCGGCCTGGCGGACACCGGTGGCGGCGCCCTCGGCGGAGAACAGGTTGGCCGCGAAGATGCCGACGATGCCGGGGTTCTTCTGCAGCGCGGCCAGCGTGACCTGGGCGGCCACGGACGCGCTGTCCTGGTCGAACTGCGTGCCCACGTAGTCGAACTTGGAGTCGGCCTTGGCCGCGGTGGCGAAGCCCTGCTGGCGCTGGTCGGTGGTGCTGACGCCGGGCTTCACGTTGACGACGAGGACCTGGCCGCCGCCGGGCACGAGCTGCTTGATGGCGGTGAAGGCGTCGGCGCCGCCGGCCACGTTGTCCGAGGAGATCTGCGAGACCGCGCCGGACGGGTCGCTCAGCGTGGTGTCGACGAGGACGACCTTGATGCCCGCGGCCATGGCGGCGGCGATCGGGGGCCGGCTGGCGGATACGTCGTTCGGCGCGATCAGGATCGCGTCGGGCTTGGCCGCGGTGACCGACTCGATGATCGGGTTCTGCAGCGTGGCGTCGAACTGCGACGGGCCCTGGATGTTGACGGTGACGTTGCCGAGCTTCTTGGCCTCGGCCTGGATGCCGCAGCCCATCGTGACGTAGAAGCCGTCACCGGCCACGCCCTGGATAAACGTCATCTTGTAGGTCTTGCCGCTGGTCGAGCCACCGGTGGAACTGCTGGTGGCGGTGGAGCCACTAGACGTGCTGGACGAACTCGAGGACGAGCACGCCGCCGCCGTGAGGGAGAGCAGCAGCACTGCCGTCGCCCCCGCGGCTGGTTTCGCCAAAGACCGCTTCATACCTGCTCCTTTGCTCTTGTTTTTGGGTTCAGGTCAGCTACTGGCAACCTCGCGGAAACATACGGGTTGATAGTGCAGCAGCCATGTCACCGATGTCAATACATCGGTTTGATGATCTATAACCCGGTCTGAACAGGGCCTTCAGGCAGCATGTATCGGTTTGATTCCAACTATTGACATCGGTGACATGAAAGGAGGACCCTCATGTCTAAACATTGCGACATGGTTACGGCCGCGTTGCGGACCGGCGTTGAATCGCGCCTGAGTCAGAGCCGCGGCCGTTAAGGAGTGGTTCCATGAGCGTTGCGCTGGAGGCACGCGACATCACCAAGGTGTACGGTCACGTCAGCGCGCTGTCGGGCGCCAACTTCGAGGTCAGGGCCGGCGAGGTGACCGCGCTCATCGGCGACAACGGCGCGGGCAAGAGCACGCTGGTCAAGATCTTGTCGGGCACCGAGACGCCGACCTCGGGCGAGATCTTGGTGGACGGTCAGCCAGTGACCATCGACGGCCCGCTCGCGGCGCGCCGCTACGGGATCGAGACCGTGTACCAGGACCTGGCCCTGGCTCCGCACCTCAACCCGGTGCAGAACATGTACCTGGGCCGCGAGATCATGCGCCCGGGGCTGCTGGGGCGGCTGGGGTTCATGGACAACGCGGACATGCGCATCGGCAGCAAGAAGGCCTTCGACGAGCTCGGCGCGACCGTGCGGAACTTCTCCGGCGACGTCGGCGCCATGTCCGGCGGCCAGAAACAGGCCGTCGCCGTGGCCCGCGCGGCCGCCTGGGCCAAACGGGTCATCCTGCTCGACGAGCCCACCGCCGCCCTCGGCGTGGTGCAGACCAAGGGCGTCCTCGACCTGATCCGCCGGGTCCGCGACCGCGGCCTCGGCGTGGTGTTCATCAGCCACCAGATGCCGGCCGTGCTCCAGGTCGCCGACGAGGTGCAGGTCATGCGGCTCGGCCGCCGGGTCGCCACCTTCCGGGCCCAGGATACGACGATGGAGGAGCTGGTCGGGGCGATGACCGGCGCCGTGACGCAAGATAACGCGGCGCAGCAGGCCGCGCTGGACGAGAGCGCGACGGAGACGCAGTCATGACCGAGCAGACCACCGTGCCGCCCGCTGCCCCTGACGGTGCCGCCCCGGCTGGCGCGGCACCGTCCGAGGATCAGCCGACCGGCCGGCTCGCGCGGCTGGCCCGGCTGCAGGCGCTGCAGATCATCATCGTGCTGGCCGTGATCGTCGTCATCTTCTCGGCCCTCAAGCCCAGCGCCTTCCTGACCGTGTTCAACATCCGCGGGATCGTGCAGAACACGGCCATCCTGGCCGTCCTCGGCGTCGGCATGACGTTCGTGATCATCACCGGCGGCATCGACCTGTCGGTCGGCAGCGTCCTGGTCTTCAGCGGCGTCGTCGCGGACAAGGCGATGGCGAACATCGGCGGCGGCCAGGGCTGGACATCGGCCATCGTCGGCGCCCTGGTGGCGATCGCCTGCGGGCTGGCCTGGGGGCTGATCAACGGGTTCTTCGTCGCCCGGGCCAAGGTCCCGCCGCTGATCGTGACGCTGGGCAGCCTGGGCATGGCCCTGGGTCTGGCCGAGGTCATCACCGGCGGCGTGGACCTGCGCGACGTGCCGACCGTCCTGGTCAACTCGGTCGGCTTCGGCAACCTGGTCTGGCAGATACCCGACCTGGCCGTCATCGCCGCGGTCATCGTGGTGCTCGGGATCATCCTGCTGCACCGGACCCGGTTCGGGCTGCATACCTTCGCGCTCGGTTCCAACCCCGAGGCGGGCCGCCGGGCCGGCCTCAAGGTCAACCGCCACCTGATCTCGGTCTACGCGCTGTCCGGCCTGCTGGCCGGCTTCGCCGGCTGGCTCAACCTGGCGTTCTTCCAGTCGACCACGATCGGCGGCCAGAGCTCCACCAACCTGAGCGTGATCGCCGGCGTCGTCATCGGCGGCACCAGCCTGTTCGGCGGCTACGGGTCCATCCTCGGCAGCGTCATCGGGGTGTTCATCCCGGCCACGCTGCAGAACGGGTTCGTGATCATCGGCATCCAGCCGTTCTGGCAGCAGGTCGTGGTCGGAGCCGTGCTCATCACCGCCGTCTACGTCGACCAGCAGCGCCGCGCCGCCGCCCTGCGCGGCGGCGGCGGGCTGCGGCTGAGCAGCCTGCTCGAGCACCTGACCAGCAGCAGGCGGGCGCCCGCGCGGGAGTGACGCGCGGCCGGACCAGGGGTGGCGCGCAGCTAGTGAGGAGCAGCATGAAGGCCGTTGTCTACGATGCCCCGGGCAGTTTCGCGATCAAGGACATCCCGACCCCGGAGCCGAAGCCCGGAGAGGTCAGGGTCCGGGTCCGGCAGACCGGGATCTGCGGCACGGACCTGCACATCCACAACGGCAAGTTCTTCGCCGAGTTCCCGCTGACCCCGGGGCACGAACTCGTCGGCCCGGTGGACGCCCTGGGCGAGGGCACCGGGTTCGATGGCACGGGGTTCGATGGCACCGGGTTCGATGGCACGGGGTTCGATAGCACGGGGGGCTTCCGCATCGGCCAGTACGTAGCGGTCAACCCCAACATGAACTGCGGGTACTGCGCGTACTGCCGGGTCGGCCGGACCCTGCTGTGCGCCAACCTCAAGGGGCTCGGCACGAACTGGCCAGGGTCGTTCGCCGAGTACGTCGTGGTCCCGGCCAACCTGGTCTTCTCGGTGGACGGCATCGACCCCGACGTCTCGGTGTTCACCGAGCCCACCGCGTGCGCCATGCACGGCGTGGAGACGCTGAGCCCCCGCCCGGGCAGTTCGGCGCTGGTATTCGGGGCCGGCCCGACCGGGCTGCTGCTCGCCCAGCTCATCGCACGGAGCGGCGCGGTGAGCGTGACCGTGGCGGCTTCTTCGGCCTTCAAGCTGAAGCGGGCGGAGGGATTCGGCATCGATCATACGTTCGTTATGGATCGTTTGGATCTTGCTGGTGACGTGGCCAAGCTGAAGGCGGCGGCCGGCGGCGGCTTCGACATCGTGGTCGACGCGACCGGCGCGGCGGCCGTGTCCGAGCAGTGCGTGCCGCTCACCCGCAGCGGCGGGACCGTGCTGTTCTACGGCGTGACCGAGCCCGAGGACCTGGTCACGGTCAGCCCGTACGACGTGTTCCGGCGCGAGATCACCATCAAGGGCTCGTTCGCGGAGATCGACTCGTTCCCGGCCGCGATCGCGGCCCTGCGGTCCGGCCGGGCCCGGACCGACGGCCTCATCACGCACCGGTTCACGCTCGACGAGTACCCGGACGCCCTGGACGCGCTGCGCGGCGACCGGACCGTCCACAAGATCATCATCGAGTGCTGGCAGGGATGAGTGTTACTTCGGCGGTGAGCACGGCCTGCTCGCTGGGGATCGACCTGGGGACGAGCTCGGCCAAGGCGGTGGTGCTCGACACCGGCGGCCGGGTGCTGGCGCAGGCTTCGGCGGGATACCCGGTGATCTCGGCCGCGGCCGGCCTGGCGGAGAGCGACCCAGAGCAGTGGTGGGGCGCGGTGACCGGCTCGGCCCGCGCGGCACTTCAGCGGTCTGCAGGCGCCCGGCCCGCGGCGATCGGGCTGTCGGGGCAGATGCACGGGCTGGTCATGACGGCCGCCGACGGCCGCGCGCTGCGCCCGGCGCTGCTCTGGGCCGACAGCCGCGCCACCGGGTCGCTGGCCGCCTACCGGCGGCTCGGCCGGCCGGCCTTGGACCGGCTGGCCAACCCGCTGACGCCCGGCATGACCGGGCCGATGCTGGCGTGGGTGGCCGCGCACGAGCCGTCGGTGTACGCCGCCGCCCGCTGGGCGCTGTCGGCCAAGGACTGGCTGCGGGCCCGGCTCACCGGCGAGTTCCACGCCGAGCCCAGCGACGCGTCGGCCACCTTGCTCTACGACGTGATCGGCGACCGCTGGGACCTTCCGGTCGTCAAGGCGCTGGGCCTGGAGGCCGGCCTGCTGGCGCCGCTGCTGCCCTCGGCGGCCGCGGTCGCCGGGCGGCTGACGGCCGGGGCCGCCGCCGAACTGGGGCTGCCCGCGGGGCTGGTGGTCGCGGCCGGGGCCGGCGATACCGCGGCGGCCGCCCTGGGCGCGGGGCTCGGCGCGTCTGCCATTCAGCTCACCGTGGGTACCGGGGCGCAGGTCATCCGGCCGCTGGCGATACCGGTCAACCGGGCCGGGGCGGGGGTGCACCTGTTCCGGCTGGCGTCGCCGGACGGCTGGTACCAGATGGGCGCCACGCTGAGCGCGGGGCTCAGCCTCAACTGGGTGCGCGAGGTGCTGAACGCCAGCTGGGACGAGCTGTACGCCAGCGCTTCCTGTGCGCGAGACGACGATCCGGTCTTCGTGCCGCACCTGACCGGGGAGCGGACGCCGTACTGCGACCCCGCGCTACGCGGGTCGTGGACCTCGCTGGCGCTGGCCAGCGACCGGGCGTCGCTGCTGCGGTCGGCGCTCGAGGGCACCGCGTTCGCCATCCGCGACGCGCTGGACGCCCTGCTCGGACTCGAGGAGCGCCCGGCTGGCCTGCGCCCGGCTGGCCTGCGGCTGGCTGGCGGGGGCACGCTGGCCGCGGGCTGGCGGCAACTGCTGGCCGACGTGCTCGGGGTGCCGCTGTACGCGGTGGAGGTGCCCGCGGCGTCCGGGCGGGGCGCGGCCCTGCTCGGCGCCATCGCCGCCGGGCGGCTGAGCTTCGACGACTGCACCGGGCCGCTGGCGCCGCCGACCGTTCTCGTGGCCGAGCCCGACCCGGTGCGGGCCGCTCGCTACGCCGAACGCCACGGCCGGTTCCAGCGCGTGGTATCGGCCCTGAGCGTCCAGGAAGGAGCGTCATGACCGCCCTCAGCGCGGACACCCTGGGCCGGCTGGACGCCGCCGTGTCCGTCCCGCGGTACGACCGCCGCCAGGTCACGGCCGGCATCGCCCACATCAGCGTCGGCAACTTCCACCGCTCGCACCAGGCGATGTACCTCGACACGCTGATGAACGCCGGCCTGGCGCTGGACTGGGGCATCTGCGGTATCGGCCTGCAGCCGTCCAACGCCGCCATGCGGGACGTGATGGCCGCCCAGGACGGCCTGTACACCCTGGTCATCCGGCACGGCGACGGTACCTGGGCGCCGCGCGTGATCGGGTCGGTGGTGGAGTACCTGTTCGTCCCTGACGACCCGGAAGCCGTTATCGAGAAGCTGGCGTCGCCCGCCATCCGGATCGTGTCGCTCACCGTCACCGAGGGCGGGTACAACCTGGACTCGGTCACGGGCGAGTTCCGTTTCTCCGATCCCTTGGTGCAGGCCGATCTGCGGCCCGGCGCTACTCCGCAGACCGTGTTCGGGCTGGTGACCGAGGCGCTGGCCCGGCGCCGGGACCGGGGCAGCCCGGCCTTTACCGTCTTGTCCTGTGACAACATCCAGGGCAACGGGCACGTGAGCCGGCGCGTCTTCACGGCCTTCGCCCGGCGGCGTGACCCGGCGCTGGCCGACTGGATCGACAGTCGCGTCTCGTTTCCCAACTGCATGGTGGATCGCATCACGCCGCAGACCACGGATTCGGACCGCGCTGCGCTCAGCCGCCGGTTCGGCGTCGAGGACCGGTGGCCGGTGCTGTGCGAGCCGTTCACCCAGTGGGTGCTCGAGGACTCCTTCACGGCCGGCCGGCCGCCGCTGGAGGACGCCGGGGTGCAGATCGTCTCCGACGTCGAGCCCTACGAGCTGATGAAGCTGCGCCTGCTCAACGCCAGCCACCAGGCCCTGTGCTACCCGGGCGCCCTGGTCGGCTACCGGTTCGTGCACGACGTCACCTCGGACCCGCTGTTCGCGCGGTTCCTGCTGGACTACATGCTGTGTGAAGCCGTCCCCACCCTGCGGCCCGTGCCTGGAATTGATGTGAGTGATTACGCGCACCAGCTCATCGAGCGGTTCTCCAACCCCGAGGTCGGCGACACCGTGGCCCGGCTGTGCGCCAACGCCTCCGACCTGATCCCGAAGTTCCTGCTGCCCGTGATCAGGGAGCAGCTCGCTTCGGGGGGTCCCTTCATCCGGGCGGCGGCCGTGGTGGCCTGCTGGGCCCGCTTCTGCGAAGGAACCGACGAAAGCGGCCTGCCGAACGAGATGGACGACGCGCTGGCCCCGCAACTGCGTGCCGCGGCGGCGCGGCAGGCTCTTTTTCCGGGTGCCTTCCTGGCGGACAACCGCTCGGTCTTCGGCGACCTGGCCGACGATCCCCGGTTCACCCGGGTGTACGTGGGGATCCTGGCCTCGTTGCGGGAGCGCGGGGTGCGCGCGACCCTGGCTGACCTTGATCGCTTGGCTGTGGAGGTTTCGTGAGTTCGATGCGGCGCGTTGTCGTGCATCCGGGGCGGATCGCGGTGGAGGCGGCGGAGGTGCCAGCGCCGGGTCCGGGTGAGGCGCTGGTGCGGACGCTGGCGGCGGGCGTGTGCGGGTCCGATCTGCACGCGGCGCACGGACGCCACCCGTTCGTCCCGCTCCCCTACCGGCCGGGTCACGAGGTGGTCGGGATCGTGGTGTCGGTAGATGCCCCGGGCTTCGCTCCGGGCCAGCGGATCATCGTGGAGCCCGACCTGCCCTGCTGGACGTGCAAGATGTGCACCACCGGGCGCGAGAACCTGTGCGAGAACCTGCGGTTCTTCGGGTGCGGCTACCCGCAGGGCGGGATGGCGGACTACTTCACCCTGGCCGCGAACCGGCTGCACGCGGTGCCGGCCGAACTGGACGATCACACCGCGGCGCTGATCGAGCCGCTGGCCACGCCGGTGCACGCCGTGCGGCTGGCAGGCGAGGTGGCCGGCCGGTCCGTCGCGGTGCTCGGGGCGGGCACGATCGGGCTGTTCACCCTGGCCGTGCTGCGCGCGCACGGAGTTGGTCAGGTCGTCGTCACCGATCCGAACCCGGGAAAACGGGCGCGGGCTTCGGCGCTCGGTGCTGACGCTGTTGTCGATGCACGTGGGCCTGATGTGACTAGTGAGGTTCGCGGGGCGCTGGGTGGCAGCGCCGATGTCGTCTTCGACTGCGTCGCGATCCAGTCCTCGCTTGATCAGGCGATCGCGATGGCCGACAAGGGCGGCACGGTGGTCGTGGTCGGCGTGCCGGCCGCGGCGGTCACCGTCCCGCTGCCGATCATCCAGGACCACCAGATCCGGATCCAGGGCAGCGCCACCTACCTGCCGGTGGACTTCGCGGAGTCGGCCGCGCTGCTGAGCGCCGGTACGGTCAGACGGGACGACTTCGTCACCGCGACGCGGCCGCTCGAGGCGGTGGCCGAGGCGTTCGAACTGGCTTCGTCCGGACAGCACGTGAAGGTCCTGGTCACTGTCGGCGAACAGTGACCGGGGGGCTGTCTTTGGGCGCCGAGTCCCTGGTGGCGCTCGATTTCGACGGCACCCTCGCGCCCATATCGCCGCACCCGGAGGACGCGCGGCCGGTGGAGGGCGCGCTTCAGGTCCTGACCGACGTGCGGGCCACCGGGGCGACCCTCGCCATCGTGACCGGCCGCAGCGTGTCCTCGGTGCTCGAGGTCAGCGGCTTCGGGGACATCCCCGGCATCGTCGTCTACGGCATCCACGGCGCCGAACGATGGCAAGCGGGCTCGCTGCGCATGGCCGAGGCCCCGCCCGGCCTGGAGAAACTGCGGGCCGTGGTGCCGGGGCTCGTGGCCGGCCTCGTTCGGGAGCCTGATTTGTGGATCGAGGACAAGGGGCTGTCGCTGGTCGTCCACGCCCGGCTGACCGCACAGCCGGAGCGGGTGCTCGAGCGGCTCCGCGGGCCGGTCGAGGAAGCCGCCGCCGCCGTGGGACTGGGGGTGCGGCCGGGCCGGGAGGTGCTGGAGATCTGCGTGCCCGGCATCGACAAGGGCACGGTGCTGCGGGAACTGCTCGACTCCGATCCGGCGGCGGCGCTGTACGCGGGCGATGATGTCGGCGACGTGGCCGCGATGGACGAGGTGAAAGCCTGGGCCGGGCGCAGCGGGCGGCCCGGTAGCACCGTCGCGGTGGGGCCGGCCGGCGGGCCGCTGGCCGGGCAGGCGGATGTCACGGTGCCGGATCCGCGGGCGCTGCTTGAACTGCTAGCCAGTCTTCTCTAGCGGGTTCTCTGGCGGGTTCTCTGGCGGGTTCTCTGGCGGGTTCTCTAGCGTGGCCGGGAGTCGAACCTGCAGGTCGCTCAGGGCCGCGGCGGCGTGGAGCGGGAACGGCTCGTCCTGGTCCGCCTCCATCCAGCGCTCGACGGCGATGCTGAAGGCGAGCATCCCCACTTCCGCCCCCAGCCGGGCGGTCAGTTCGTCGGCGCCGCGCTCGCGCAGGGCGGCGCTGATCGACCGGGCGATCCGGGCGTGCTTGAGCAGTCCCCGCTCCTGCAGTTCGCTGTTCGCCGCGACCACCAGCACGCGCTGGGCCGCCTTGACCCGCTGCCGCGGGGTCAGCACGGCCCCGGCGGCCGCGAACGCCGCCCGCAGGCACCCGGTGAGCGTCTCATCCGGGGCGGCCGCCCGGATGGCGTCGGCGAACAGCGAGGCCAGCACGTCTTCCCCGCCGAACAGGACCTCCCGCTTATCGGCGAAGTGCCGGAAGAAGGTGGCGCGGTTCAAGCCGGCCCGATCCGCGATCTGCGCGACGGTCGTCTCCTCGTACCCGTTCTCCGCGAACAGGCCCAGCGCGGCGGCCTCCAGGCGCTCACGCGCGTCCGGTGCCCATCTGCTCACCGTCACAGCCTAAGCGAAGCGACCTGATCGCATCGCTTCGCTTCGCTTCGCATCGCTTCGCATCGCATCGCTTCGTCGAGCGATGCGACTTAGTCGCATTATCGTGTTAAAGTTGATGCGACCGGATCGCATCAATCAAGGAGATCTTATATGCGCATCTTCGTCACCGGCGCTTCCGGCTGGATCGGCTCGGCCGTCGTCCCCGAACTCATCCGGGCCGGCCACCAGGTCCTCGGGCTCGCCCGCTCGGACGCCTCCGCCCAAGCCGTGGCCGGCCTGGGCGCCGAGGTGCTGCGCGGCGACCTGAACGACACCGACGTGCTGCGCACCGGGGCTCTGGCCAGCGACGGCGTCATCCACCTGGCCTTCGTGGTGCCCAGCGTGAGCGAGGCGGCGACGCGGACCGACGCCAGGGCCATCGAGACGTTCGCCGCCAGCCTGGCCGGCTCCGGCCAGCCCCTGGTGATCTCGGGCGCAACGCTGGTGCGGCCAGGACGGCCCGCGACCGAACGCGACGAGCTCATCGCCACCGGGCCCATCGCCGCCCGCATCACCAACATGCGGGCCGCGCTGGCGGCCGCCGACCGGGGCGTCCGCTCCTGCCTGGTCATGCTGCCCCGCTCGGTGCACGGCGCGGGAGAACGCCACGGCTTCGTCCCCCAGCTCATCGCCCGGGCCCGGGCCAAGGGCGTCTGCGGCTACATCGGCGACGGGACCAGCCGCTGGCCCGCCGTCCACGTGAAGGACGCCGCGAGCCTGTACCGGCTAGCCATCGAGCAGGCGCCGGCCGGCACGGTGCTCAACGCCGGCACGGTGCTCAACGCCGGCACGGTGCTCAACGCCGGCACGGTGCTCAACGCCGTCGGCGACGAAGGCGTGCCTGTCCGCGAGATCGCCGAGGCCATCGGCCGGCACCTGAACCTGCCCGCCAAGTCTCTGTCCGCCGCCGAGTTCGAGGGCATGCTCGTGCACCTGCTCAGCACCGACATGCCCGCCTCCAGCACCATCACCCAGGAACTCCTAGGCTGGAAGCCCACCCACCCCGGCCTCATCGAAGACATCGACCAGGGCCACTACTTCACCTGAGTAGCCCCGGACAGTTCACCTGACCAGCCTCGGACAGCAGACCACTCCCGCCGCCGAGCTCGCTGCCTGTCAGTACCTGGATCCAGCCGTCTTCCGGCGGGGTTAGGCGGGCTGACGGACGCGATGGAACCGGGCTTTCAGCGCGCTAGGACGCGGCGGAAGCCCGGTTTCATCGCCTTTTAGACGGCCCGCCATTTAGTAATCAGAATAGTATATTTTTTCTGATCTTATCTTTCAACTGGCCTTTTGACACTGCGTTCGGTATTATGTTCTAAAGATTATTTCTCCCGAACGGGGTGGTGTGCATGCCTCCAGTGCCGGCTCGTGCGCACCCTGGGCGGGACGTATCCCGGCCCGGCGCGCAGCCCGAGCCGGATCACTGGCAGCCGGTCATTACCCGCCCGGATCCGCTGTCACTTGAGGAGTGGCTGGCAGCGGACCTGGGCGAGGACGATCCGCCGCCCGACGGCGACGGGTACCTGGACCCGGACGGCTGTGAGCTGCCGTGGGATGAGGACCTGGCCGCGATCGAAGCCGAGGCCGGCCGGATCATGGCGGGGCGGGCGGCGGATGAGGAGTTCCTGGCCCGGCCGGA
>JBEKJP010000180.1:0-13975 GCA_050011155.1 Streptosporangiaceae bacterium | reverse complement strand
GGGGCTGGGGGGGCTGGGGGGGCTGGGGGGGCTGGGGGGGCTGGCGGCCCAGAGGGCTTCGGCTCGGGCGGCGGTGGCGCGCTCGTTGAGGAGGCGGACGATCATTTTCGCGTCGGCTTCGCTGCTCGAGTCGTGGGTGGAAGCGGCGCGCGAGGAGGCAGCGGGGGCGCCGTAGGACATCGACTGGAAACCGCCGAGCATGGACGGGCGGCCGCCGAGCATGGACGGGCGGCCGCCGCCGGCGGCCCGGGCGGCGTTGCGGCGGGCCTTGACGTCGGCGCTGTACTGGCGGCGGCGGGAGTAGTGCACGGCCCAGGCGCTGATGACTTTTTTGCGCTCTCCCTGGCCTTGGATCGGCTGGCCTTGGATCGGCTGGCCTTGGATCGGCTGGCCTTGGATCGGCAGGGTGCAGTGCACGCGGAGCAGGTCCATGAGGTCTACGTCGGTCACGGCGGCCCAGGCGATCCGGTGGTCGCGGACCGGGTTCTTGATCGTCACTCCGGCGTCGTCGACGACGACCCGGGGCCGCAGCGCGGTGACGTAGGCGGCGCCGGTGGCCAGCAGCAAGATGGTCGCGGCAAGCACGGACGCGTGGTCGCGGCCCTGGACGGCCAGGTCGACCCAGTTGCCGACGGCGAACAGCACCCAGACGACCCAGACCACGAGCGCGGTCGGCGAGCGGAACGTCTGCGGCTTTTCCACCCGATCAGGGTACGCCGTGCGGGAGGGGGGTGGTGCGGGCGCCGCCGTGCGGGAGGGGGGTGGTGCGGGCGCCGCCGTGCGGGTGGGGGTGGCGGGGGCGCGATTAAGCGCCGGTCACGCCGGGCAGGGGCTGGGCCACGATCGCGCCGTCGTCCCACAGGGCGGTGATCGCGGTGGCCGCCATCACCCGGACCCCGACGTTGATGGCGCGCTCGTCGACGTCGAACGTCGGCTGGTGGATGTCGAGCGTGGTGGTCGTGCCGGGCACCCGGGTACCGAGCCGGGCCAGCGCGCCGGGGATGGACTCCAGGTACCAGGCGAAGTCCTCGCCGCCGAGGCTCTGCGGCGTCTGCACGACCGAGCCGGCGCCGAGCACGTCGAGCGCCGCCGCGGAGATCATGGCCGCGCTGGCCTGGTCGTTGACCGTGGGCGGGACGTAGCGCTGGTAGCTGAGCTCGGCGTTGATCCCGTACGAGTTGGCGACCGAGTCGATGAGCCCTTTGAGCAGGTCGGGGGCGCTGTGCCAGGCCTCGTCGTCGAGGCAGCGGACGGTGCCCTCGGCGATGCCCTCGTCGGGGATCGCGTTGGCCACGGTGCCGGCGTTGACCCGGCCCCAGACCAGGCTGAGGCTGGACCGCGGGTCGACCCGCCGGTTCAGGGCGGCGGGGACCTCGGTGAGGATCTTGCCGAGCGCGTAGACCAGGTCGGCGGTCAGGTGCGGGCGGGCGGTGTGGCCGCCGGGGCCTGACACCCGCACCGCGATCTTGTCGCAGGCCGCGGTGATCGCGCCGGAGCGCACGCCGAGCTGGCCGGCATCGAGCCGCGGGTCGCAGTGCAGGGCGAAGATCCGGCCGACCGAAGCGATCCCGCCCGCGCCGAGGACGTCGAGCGCGCCGCCGGCCGCCTCCTCGGCGGGCTGGAAGACGAGCCTGACCCGTCCGGGCAGCAGGCCGGCCGCGGCCTGCTCGGCCAGGAAAAGCCCGGCGCCGAGCAGCACGGTGGTGTGCACGTCGTGACCGCAGGCGTGGCAGGCACCCGGCACGGTGGAGCGGTAGGGGACGTCTTTGACGTCCGTCATGGGCAGCGCGTCCATGTCGGCGCGGAGCGCGACGACCGGCCGCTCGGTGTAGGAGACCTGCTCCGAGCCGATGTCGACGAGCAGCCCGGTCCCCTTGGGCAGGATGACCGGCCGCAGGCCGGCCGCGGCCAGGCGCAGTGCGACCCGGCGCGTGGTCCGGTGCTCGTTGAAAGCCAGCTCCGGATGCATATGCAGGTCCCGGCGGAACTCGATCAGCTCCGCTTCGTGATCAGCCAGGAACGCGTCCAGATCCGCGAGCAGATCATTGCGCGGCTCACTTCCGGCCATGCCCACCATCCCCGTGCGTGCAGAACCTATCTTCGGCGAACTCGGTAACGAGGGCGTCGACGACATCGCTAAGATCCCCTGTCCGTGCGTAGACGCTTCGCTGCCGTTCGTAAGAGGCGCCGTGCTCGAGCACTTCCGCGGCCACGGAAAGCTCGTCCTGACACCCTAGTCTCGAGGCTACCGGCTCCAGCTGCGCGAGGAGCTCATAAAGCTCATCACGGAGCGGGGCGGTGGCACCGGACTCGTCAGTGATCACGATCGCGTCCAGCCCGTAGCGCGTCGCGCGCCATTTGTTGTCCCTGACCACCCAGGAGGACGGGCTGGGCAGCGTGTAGCCGCGGTCCAGCTGGGAGTCGAACAGCTGGACCAGGCACTGCGATAGCGCGGCGACCATGCCGACCTCGCGCAGCGTGGGCACCCCGTCGGACATGCGGATCTCGACGGTGCCGAAGTCCGGGTGCGGCCGGATGTCCCACCAGACCTCCTTGATGCTGCGGATGGACCCCGCGCGCAGCAGGGTGTCCATGTAATCCTCGAACTGCTTCCAGTCGGCTAGGCGGTGCGGCGGACCCGCCGTCGGCAATGCACCGAAGGTCACCGACCTGCTGGAGGCAAGCCCGGTATCGTAGCCGCACCAGAACGGGCTCGACGCGGTAATGGCGAGAAAATGCGGAAGGTAGGCGGACAGGGCATTGACGATCGGAATCGCCTTGTGCCCGTCCCTTATCCCCACGTGAACATGCACGCCGAAGGTCTGAATCCGGCGGGCAAGCCACTGCATTTGCTCGACAAGCTCCGCATAGCGCTGTATGGGCGCCATCGTCGCGTCTCGCCAGTCACTCACCGGGTGCGTCCCGGCGCACGCCAATAGGATACCGTGCTGGGTGGTCAGCCGCTGGAGTTCGGTGATCGTTACGGTGAGGTCGTCTTTCGCCTCGGACACCGTACTGCAAATTCCGGTGACGAGCTCGAGAGTGGACTGCATCAGCTCGTACCTGATGCGCGGATGCTCCCCGGTATCGGCACTCACCGGAAGCTCGTCGAGCAGTTTGCCGGCTTCCTGGCGGAGCAGTTTGGTCTCGCTGTCGATGAGCTGGACCTCCCATTCGACGCCGAGCGTCGCGCCGCGGGATGGATTCCACTCGATAGCCATGCCCACCCTCCATGCCTACGTGCTAGATACCTTGGTGCCGTGCTCCGTGCGCGGGAAAACTAAATGTCGCTGGGGCGGTACTCGCCCCAGACATCCCGGAGCGCGTCGCATACCTCACCGAGCGTGGCGTCGGCGCGCAGCGCGTCGCGGAGCGGGTAAAGGACGTTCTCGGTACCTTCCGCCGCCGTTTTGAGCGCGGAAATGGCACCGCTCACCGCGCCGGAGTCCCGCACCTCGCGCAGCGCGGCCAGCCGCGCCGCCTGGTTCGCCTCAATGGCCGGGTCGAAGCGCAGCGGCTCATAAGGCTCTTCGCCCTTGGCGACGAATTTGTTCACGCCCACGACAACGCGCTCGCCTTCGTCGATTTCCCTGGCCACCTGGTAGGCCGCGTTCTCGATCTCGGCCTTCTGGAATCCACGCTCGATGGCCGCGGCCGCGCCGCCCATTTCCTCGATGCGGTCCATCAGGGCCTCGGCCGCCGCCTCGATCTCGTCGGTCATCGCCTCGACCGCGTAGGAGCCGGCGAACGGATCCACGGTCGTGGTCAGGTCGGTCTCGTTGGCGATGACCTGCTGGGTGCGGACGGCCAGCCGGGCCGCCTTGGCGCTGGGCAGGGCGAGCGCCTCGTCGAAGGAGTTCGTGTGCAGGGACTGGGTCCCGCCCAGCACGGCCGCGAGCGCCTGCAGGCTGACCCGGATCAGGTTCACCTCCGGCTGCTGCGCGGTGAGCTGCACGCCGGCCGTCTGGGTGTGGAAGCGCAGCATCTGCGACTTGGGGTCCTCGGCCTTGAACTCCTCCTTCATGATGCGGGCCCACAGCCGCCGGACGGCGCGGAACTTCGCGACCTCCTCGAGCAGCGTGGTCCGCGCGACGAAGAAGAACGACAGCCGCGGCGCGAAGTCGTCCACGGCGAGACCGGAGCTGATCGCGGCGCGGACGTACTCTTTGGCGTTAGCCAGCGTGAACGCGATCTCCTGGACCGGCGTGGCCCCCGCCTCGGCCATGTGGTAACCGGAGATGGAGATCGTGTTCCACTTGGGCAGTTCTGTCCGGCAGTAGGCGAAGGTGTCGGCCACCAGCCGCAGCGACGGCCGCGGCGGGTAGATATAGGTGCCCCGCGCGATGTACTCCTTGAGCACGTCGTTCTGGATCGTGCCGGTCAGCTGGGCCGGGTGGGCGCCCTGCTCCTCGCCGGCCGTCTGGTACATCAGCAGCAGCACGGCGGCCGGCGCGTTGATCGTCATCGACGTGGAGACCTTGTCCAGCGGGATGCCGTCGAACAGCATGCGCATGTCGGCCGCGGAGTCGATGGCCACGCCGACCTTGCCCACCTCGCCGTGCGCGATCCGGGCGTCGGAGTCATACCCCATCTGGGTGGGCAGGTCGAAGGCGACGGAAAGCCCGGTGGTGCCGGCCTCGATCAGCTCGTGGTAGCGGCGGTTGGACTCCTGGGCGGTGGCGAACCCGGCGTACTGGCGCATCGTCCACGGACGGTCCACGTACATCCGCGGATACACTCCGCGCGTAAATGGATACTCTCCTGGCCTGCCGAGCTTTTCTTCCGGCCGGAAATCCGTAAGCTTGCTTGCGTCGTAGACGGGATCGATGGGGAGCCCTGACTCGGACGTGCGTTCCATAGTGATCAGGTTACTTCGGAGCGATCGGGCGTCCCCCGGCGGAGAGCGGGAGGCCGTGCGGCCGAAGACGTTCGGTGATCAGGATTGGAGGAGGCCGAGGCGGTCGCGGACGGTGGCCATGGTCTGGCCGGCCACCTGGCGCGCCCGCTCCGCTCCGGCCGCGAGCAGGCGGTCGAGGCCGGGCTCGTCGGCCAGGAACTGCTCGGTCCGCTCCCGGATCTGGGCGAAGCTGGCCACCACCAGCTCGGCCAGGTCCTTCTTGAACGCGCCGTAGCCCGAGCCCTGGTACCTGGCCTCCAGGGCGTCGGCCGGCTCGCCGGACAGCGCCGAGTAGATCCGCAGCAGGTTGGTCACGCCCGGCTTGGCCTCGGCGTCGACGCGGACCTCCGAGCCGGTGTCGGTGACCGCGCGGGCGATCTTCTTGCGGATGGCGGCCGGGTCGTCGAGCACGTCGATGATGCCCTGCGCGGACGAGGACGACTTGCTCATCTTGGCCGTGGGATCCTGCAGGTCGTAAATCTTGGCCACGTCGGCCAGGATGTACGGCTGCGGGGGGACGAACGTCTGCCCGTACCTGTGGTTGAACCGGGTGGCCAGCACCCGGCTGAGCTCCAGGTGCTGCCGCTGGTCCTCGCCCACAGGTACCTGGTCGGCCTGGTACAGCAAGATGTCCGCGGCTTGCAGGATCGGGTAGGTGAACAGGCCGACCGAGGCCTGGTCGTGGCCTTCCTTGGCCGACTTGTCCTTGAACTGCGTCATCCGGCTGGCCTCGCCGAAGCCGGTCTGGCAGCCGAGGATCCAGGCGAGCTCGGTGTGCTCGGGCACCTGGCTCTGCACGAACAGCGTGCACCGGTCCGGGTCGAGCCCGGCCCCGAGCAGCTGGGCGGCGGCCACCCGGGTCCGCCGGCGCAGCGTCTTGGGGTCCTGCGGCACGGTGATCGCGTGCAGGTCGACCACGCAGTAGAACGCGTCGTAGCTGTCCTGCAGGGCCACCCACTGGCGCAGCGCGCCCAGGTAGTTGCCGAGGTGGAACGAGTCGGCGGTGGGCTGGATGCCGGAGAGGACGCGCATGCGGAGGAGTTTAGCGGTGACTCTATCGATTTCCGGCGGACGGGCCGTAGTCGGCGACGACCACCTCGACCCGCTGGAATTCCTTCAGGTCGGAGTAGCCGGCCGTGGCCATGGTGCGGCGCAGCGCCCCCATCAGGTTCATCGAGCCGTCCGGGACGGTCGACGGGCCGTGCAGGATCTGCTCCAGCGTGCCGATCGTGCCGACCTGGACCCGGGCGCCGCGGGGCAGCTCGGTGTGGTTGGCCTCGCTGCCCCAGTGGTAGCCGCGGCCCGGCGCCTCCTGGGCGCGGGCCAGCGGTGAGCCGACCATGACCGCGTCCGCGCCGATGGCCAGCGCCTTGGCGATGTCACCGCTGGCGGTCATGGACCCGTCCGCGATCACGTGGACGTAGCGGCCGCCGGACTCGTCCAGGTAGTCGCGGCGCGCCGCGGCCACGTCGGCGATCGCGGTAGCCATCGGCACCGCCACGCCCAGCACCTTGACCGTGGTGTGGCCCGAGCCGCCACCGAAGCCGACCAGCACGCCGGCCGCCCCGGTGCGCATCAGGTGCAGCGCGGCGGTGTAAGTGGCGCAGCCGCCGACCACCACCGGGACGTCGAGCTCGTAGATGAACTGCTTCAGGTTGAGCGGTTCGGCCCGGCCGGAGACGTGCTCGGCCGACACCGTGGTGCCGCGGATCACGAAGATGTCCACCCCCGCGTCCACCACGGCCTTGGCGTACCGCGCGGTGCGCTGCGGGGACAGGCTGGCGGCGGTGGTCACGCCGGCCCGGGCGACCTCCTCGATCCGTCGCCCGATGAGGTCCTCGGAGATCGGTTCGGCGTACATGGCCTGGAGCCTTTTCGTGGCCGCTTGCTCGTCGAGCTCGGTCACCTCGGCCAGCAGCGGCTCCGGGTCCTCGTACCTGGTCCACAGGCCTTCCAGGTCCAGCACGCCCAGGCCGCCGAGCCGGCCGATCGCGATGGCGGTAGCCGGCGAGACCACGCTGTCCATCGGGCAGGCCATCAGCGGCAGCTCGAACCGGTAGGCGTCGATCTGCCAGGCGATCGACACCTCCTCCGGATCCCGGGTCCGGCGGGCGGGCACGATGCCGATCTCGTTCAGCGAGTACGCCCGGCGTCCGGTCTTGCCCCGGCCGATCTCCACGTCGGTCATCTACTTCGTCCTGCCGCGGTCCGCGCGGCCGCCGTAGTTGGGCGCCTCGACGGTCATGTGGACGTCGTGCGGGTGGCTCTCGGTCAGGCCGGCCGCGGTGATCTGGATGAACCGGGCCTGCTGGAGCTCGGCGATGGTACGGGCGCCGCAGTAGCCCATGCCCGCGCGCAGCCCGCCGACCAGCTGGCCGGCCACCGCGGCGAGCGGGCCGCGGTAGGGCACCTGCCCCTCGATGCCCTCCGGGATCAGCTTGTCCTCGCGCAGCACGTCGTCCTGGAAGTAACGGTCCTTGGAGTAGGACCGGCCGCGCTCCCGGTTCCGCATGGCGCCGAGCGAGCCCATCCCCCGGTACTGCTTGTACTGCTTGCCGTTGATGAAGACCACCTCGCCCGGGCTCTCCTCGCACCCGGCCAGCAGGCTGCCGAGCATGACGGCGTCGGCGCCCGCGGCGATGGCCTTGGCGATGTCGCCCGAGTACTGCAGGCCGCCGTCGCCGATCACCGGCACCCCGGCCGGGCGGGCGGCCTTGGCCGCCTCGTAGATCGCGGTGACCTGCGGGACGCCCACCCCGGCCACCACCCGGGTGGTGCAGATGGAGCCGGGCCCGACACCCACCTTGATTCCGTCCGCGCCGGCGTCTACCAGGGCCTGCGCCCCAGCTTTGGTCGCGACGTTGCCGCCGATCACCTCGATGTCGGCGTTGGCCTTGATCTGCCCGATCATGTCCAGCACGGCCTGCGCGTGCCCGTGTGCGGTGTCCACCACCAGGAAGTCCACGCCCACCTCGATCAGCGCCTGGGCCCGGCGCTTGGCGTCCTCGCCGACGCCCACGGCGGCCCCGACCACGAGCCGGCCCTTGGGGTCCTTGGTCGCGCTGGGGAACTTCTCGGACTTGGTGAAATCCTTGACCGTGATCAGGCCTCGTAGCCGGTTCTGGCCATCGACGAGCGGGAGCTTCTCGACCTTGTGCTGGCGCAGGAGCTTGAGGGCTTCGTCCGGATGGACACCCACTGGGGCGGTGACCAGGGGCATCTTGGTCATTATCTCGGCCACCCGGCGGGCGTGGTCGGTCTCGAACCTGATGTCGCGATTGGTGACGATGCCGACCAGGACGCCGCCGTGATCGGTCACCGGGACGCCGGAGATGCGGTAGCGGCCGCACAGGTTGTCGACGTCCGCGATGGTGGCGTCGGGGCCGCAGGTCACCGGGTCGGTGATCATGCCGGCCTCGGACCGCTTGACCATGTCGACCTGCTGCACCTGCTCCTCCACCGACAGGTTGCGGTGCAGCACGCCGACGCCGCCCTGGCGGGCCATGGCGATCGCCATCCGGGCCTCGGTCACGGTGTCCATCGACGCGGACACCAGCGGGACGCGGAGCCGGTAGCGCCGCGTGATCTGGGCGGAGGTGTCCGCCTCGCTCGGCAGCATCGCGGAGTGGGCGGGCAGCAGGAGCACATCGTCAAAGGTCAGGCCGACAGGCGCGAACTTCTCGTCCGGCTCCGGAGCGACGTGGTCAGTCATGGCACCTTCAGCGGAAGTGGCAGCGGGGATCTCACCATCCTATTGAGGAACCGGGCTCGGCGTGATCGCGGGCGGCGAGCGCGCGGAGCCGGACCAGCGCGCGGTGCTGAGCCACCCGGACGGCGCCCGGCGACATGTCGAGCACGTACCCGGTGTCTTCGGCGGAAAGGCCCGCCACCACCCGCAGCAGGAGCAGCCGCCGCTGGCCGGCCGGCAGCCGGGCCAGCAGGACCCGCACCCGCCGGGCGTCCACGCCGGCCAGCGCGATCTCCTCCGGCCCCAGGCACCGGTCGGGCAGGTCGGGCAGCACCGGCACCGGCAGCGGCGAGCGGGCGGCACCACGGGCCGCGTCGGCCACCTTGTTCGCCGCGATGGCGAAGACGAACGCGCCGAACGGCCTGCCCATGTCCTGGTACGACGGCAGCGCGGAGAGCAGCGCGAGGCAGACCTCCTGGGCCAGGTCGTCCTCGTCCTGGCTGCCGGTGTGGGCCAGCCGGGTCTGGGCCAGCCGGGCCCGGCAGTAGCGGACGATGGCCGGCCGGAGCTGGCGCAGCAGCGCCTCGATGGCGTCCTGCCGTCCCTGCGCCGCCATCTCGGGCAGATCCGCCCGCACTTCTGGGTCATCGATCGCGAGGCCGTTCCATCCCGTCACACAGAGTCAATTCCCGTCTGGAGGCCCGACGTCCCCACAAAAGGCCGTGCGAGGCCGCCACATTCTTATGACTCTCCCGTCACCCTCACATTGCCTAGCACTACCTGTGCGGCGGTTTTCTGGGAACGCCAGGGGTCGGCTGCGCGGCTCTTGCTACTCGTGGTGCCACTGATGTTGGCCAGAGCTCGCCGACACCTTCGCCAAACGGCATGAAGGGTGACCTTCACGTCGCGTGCGGCGGGAGGTAGGCGAAAGCCGGGTTCCAGTGCGTGGGACGCACTGGAACCCGGCTTTTGTCGCCTGCGGTGGGGCTCCCGCTGGAGCGGGAGGCGCCGCGGGGGTTAGTGCGGGTGGCTGTGGCCGCTGGCCGCGGGAGCCTTGTCTTCCTCGGGCTTCTCGACCACCAGGGTTTCGGTGGTGAGGAGCATGCCGGCGATCGAGGCCGCGTTCTGCACCGCGGACCTGGTCACCTTCACCGGGTCGATGACGCCCTGGGCGACCAGGTCGCCGTACTCGCCGGTGGCGGCGTTGTAGCCGTGGCCGGGGGGCAGGTCGGCGATCTTGGCGACCACGACCGAGCCCTCCTGGCCGGCGTTCAGGGCGATCCAGCGGGCCGGCTCGCGGAGCGCCCGCTTGACCACGCCCACGCCGGTGGCCTCGTCACCCTTGCGGCCGAGGTCATCGAGGGTGAGGGCCACGTGCACCAGGGCACTGCCGCCGCCGGGGATGATGCCTTCCTCGATGGCCGCCCGGGTGGCCGAGATGGCGTCCTCGAGGCGGTGCTTCTTCTCCTTGAGCTCCACCTCGGTGGCGGCACCCGCGCGCAGCACGCAGACGCCACCGGACAGCTTGGCCAGCCGCTCCTGCAGCTTCTCGCGGTCCCAGTCCGAGTCGGTGTTCTCGATCTCGGTCCGGATCTGCCTGATCCGGTCCTCGATCTCCTGCTTGTCGCCGGCGCCGTCCACGATCGTGGTGTCGTCCTTGGTGATGACGATCCGGCGGGCGCGGCCCAGGTCCTCCAGGCCGACCGACTCCAGCTTGACGCCGAGCTCGTCGCTGATCACGGTGCCGCCGGTCAGGGTGGCGATGTCGGCGAGCATGGCCTTGCGGCGGTCACCGAAACCGGGCGCCTTCACGGCCGCCACGTTCAGCAGGCCGCGGATCTTGTTGACCACGATGGTGGCCAGCGCCTCGCCCTCGATGTCCTCGGCGATTACCAGCATCGGCCGCTTGACCTGCGCGACCTTCTCCAGGAGGGGCAGGAAGTCCTGCATCGAGGAGATCTTGGCCTGGTGGATCAGGACGTAGGCGTCCTCGAGTACCGCCTCGAGGCGCTCGCCGTCGGTGATGAAGTACGGCGAGATGTAGCCCTTGTCGAACTGGAGGCCTTCGGTGAACTCCAGCTCGAGGCCCATGGTCGGCGATTCCTCGACGGTGATGACGCCGTCCTTGCCGACCTTGCTGAACGCCTCGGCGATCATCTCGCCGATCTTGGCGTCCTGCGCGGAGATGGTCGCGACGTGCGCGATCTCGGTCTGCTCCTCGACGTCGCGGGCCACGGCCAGCAGGCGCTCGGAGACCGCCGCGGCGGCCGCGTCGATACCGCGCTTGAGGTCCATCGGGTTAGCCCCGGCCGCGACCGAACGCAGGCCGTGGTGCACCATCGCCTGGGCCAGGACGGTCGCCGTCGTGGTGCCGTCCCCGGCGATGTCGTTGGTCTTAGTGGCGACCTCCTTGGCGAGCTGGGCCCCGAGGTTCTCGTACGGGTTCTCCAGCTCCACCTCCTTGGCGACGGTCACACCGTCGTTCGTGATGGTGGGGGCGCCCCATTTCTTGTCAATCACGACGTTGCGGCCGCGCGGCCCCAGCGTCACCTTGACGGTGTCGGCGAGCTTGTCGACGCCGCGCTCGAGCGAGCGCCGGGCGTCCTCGTCGAACTCCAGGATCTTGGGCATTTACTACCTCAACCTACGGTTGGAAAGATGTTTCGGTGCTCGCGCGTGTGGTCCGGACCGCGACGCGGGCCGGACCACACAGCGAAGAAAATTACTTCTCGATGACGGCGAGAACGTCGCGAGCGGAGAGCACCAGGTACTCCTCGCCCGAGTACTTGACCTCGGTGCCGCCGTACTTGCTGTACAGCACCACGTCGCCGACCTTGACGTCGACGGGCACGCGCTTGGAGCCCGCGTCGTCGAATCGGCCCGGACCCACGGCCAGGACTTCGCCCTCCTGGGGCTTCTCCTTGGCTGTGTCCGGGATAACGAGGCCGGATGCCGTGGTCTGCTCAGCCTCGAGCGGCTTGACCACGATCCGGTCTTCTAGCGGCTTGATAACTACCTTGGTGGCGGTCGACAATCTGACCTCCCCCTCCGGAATGGCTAATGGTGAGTTGCTAGAGAGGGACGCGGCCGCCTGTCGTCGCGGGTGCCAGACTGCCTCGTCGCGTTAGCACTCTACCTTAGTGAGTGCTAATCCGGAACACTAGTAGGCGCAGGCGTGTGCGTCAAACAAGCGAGCCGGGACCAATCGCCACTTTCACACTCCGTACACGACTGATCACTAAGAGATACTACAGTGGGCTGGTCCCCGGTGCCAGCGGGCCAGCCCGACGGTAACTCCCCGGTGACTGGGACAGTGACCTGGGAGTTATGGTGAGCGGTATGTCCCTGGTGCTGGAGCGGGCTTACGCCGAGGAACTGGACGCGGCGGATCCGCTGGCCGGGTTCCGCGACCGGTTCGTGCTCGACGACCCGGGCCTGATCTACCTGAACGGCAACTCGCTGGGCGCGCTGCCGCGGGCCACGCTGCGGCGGATCGAGGCGGTGGTCAGGGACGAATGGGGCGCGGCGCTGGCCCGGTCCTGGGACCACTGGGTCGACCTGCCCGGCCGGGCCGGCGACCTGGTCGGCGAGCTCACCGGGGCCGCGCCCGGCCAGGTCATCGTGGCCGACAACACCACCGTGAACCTGTACAAGCTGGCCTGGGCCGCGCTCGACACCAGGCCGGGCCGGAACGTGATCATCACCGACCGGGACAACTTCCCCAGCGACCGCTACGTGCTCGAGGGCATCGCCGCCCAGCGCGGGCTCAAGCTGCGCATGCTGGACACCGACATCGACCAAGGCCTCGACGCCGAGCAGGTCAGGGCCGCCGTCGGTGACGATACCGCGCTGGTCAGCCTGTCCCACGTGGCCTACCGCAGCGGCGCCCTGGCCGATATGGCGGCCATCACCGCGATCGCGCACCAGGCCGGCGCGCTGATGCTCTGGGACCTGTGCCACGCGGTCGGCGCGGTGCCGGTCGAACTCGACCGCTGCCAGGCGGACCTGGCCGTGGGCTGCACCTACAAGTACCTCAACGCCGGCCCGGGCGCCCCGGCGTTCCTGTACGTCGCGGCCCGGCACCAAGAGGCGCTGCGCCAGCCCATCTGGGGCTGGTTCTCCCAGCGCGACCAGTTCGCCATGGGCCCGGCGTACGACCCGGCGGCGGGCATGGCCAAGTTCGCCACCGGCACGCCGTCCATCCCGGGCACCGCGGCGGTGGAGGAGAGCGCGCGGCTGCTGCTCGAGGCGGGCGTGGAACCGATGCGGGCCAAGAGCCTGCGGCTGACCGGGTACCTCATCGAGCTGGGCCAGGCGTGGCTGGAACCGCTCGGCTGCGCGCTGGCCACCCCGCGGGACGGCGCCCGCCGCGGCGGCCACGTCACCTACTGCCATCCGCACGCCAAGCAACTGACCGAACGTCTGGGCGATGCGGGCATCGTCACCGACTACCGCACCCCGGACCGGTTCAGGTTCGGCCTGTCCCCGCTCACGACCCGCTTCACCGACGTCTGGGGCGCGGCCGCCGCCACCCGCGCCCTCCTCGAGGCCGGAGAGATCCATGACTGAACCCGTTACCTACTCCGGCTACCTGCGGCTCGATCAGCTGCTCACGGCCCAGCAGCCCCGGTCGGCCGAGCACGACGAGATGCTGTTCATCGTCATCCACCAGATCTACGAGCTGTGGTTCAAGCAGCTGCTGCACGAACTCGGCAAGCTCCAGGCCGAACTCGCGGCCGGCAGCACCACGCACGCCATGCGCACGCTGCGGCGGACGCTGGCCATCCTGAAGATCGTGGTGACCCAGCTGGACGTGCTCGAGACCATGACGCCGACCCAGTTCATCCGGTTCCGCGACTGGCTCGGCACCTCCAGCGGGTTCGAGTCGGCGCAGTTCCGCGAGCTGGAAGCGGTGCTGGGCCGCCGGGACGCCAAGATGGTCTCGGCGCCCGCGCTGACCGCGGCCGAGCGGGAGCGCATCACCGCGGCCATGTCGCGGCCGTCGGTGTTCGACTCCTTCGCCCGCTACCTGGCCGGGCAGGGCTACGACGTGCCCGCCGAGGTCAGGAACCGCGACGTCACGGCGCCACTGGAGGCCACCGAGGCGATGCAGCAGGCGCTGAAGCAGGTCTACGACGACGACACCGACGCCACCGCGGTGTGCGAGCTGCTGGTCGACCTCGACGAAGGCGTGCAGGAATGGCGCTACCACCACGTCAAGATGGTGGAGCGGACGATCGGCGGCGGGCCGGGTACCGGCGGCTCGGCCGGCTCCGCCTACCTGCGGTCCACGGTCGCCAGGCCGGCCTTTCCCGACCTGTGGGCCGTCCGGAGCATGGGTTAAGCCGCGGGGCACGGGCGCCGGACCGGGATCGGGCACGGGCACGGGC
>JBEKJP010000179.1:0-14222 GCA_050011155.1 Streptosporangiaceae bacterium | reverse complement strand
GAACCGGGTCCACGGGAAGATCCCCAGCATCATCGAGGCGTCGGTGAGCGGGACGAAGAACACCAGCGCCACCATCAGCCGGCGGCGCAGCCGCCGCACCGCGGCATCCTCGGCAGTCCCGGCGGCCTCGGCGGCCTGCGGCTCGGGAAGAGGAGCCAGCCCGGCGGTATAGCCGGCCTTCTCGACTACGCCGATCAGATCGGCCGCTGACACGGTGGGCGGGGCGGAGACATAAGCCCGTTCGGTAGAAAGGTTGACCGACGCGGTCACGCCGGTCACCTTTTGCAGCTTGGCCTGGACCCGGGCAGCACAGGCGGCGCAGGTCATGCCGCCGATGACCAGCTCGACCTGGGTGGCCTCGGGGGCGGTGGTCACGGCGTGCCCGGGCCGGTGACCGGCGCGTCGATGGTGACGGTGCCAGAATGGCGGAAGGTCAGCGTGAGCGGCACGGTGGCCCGGGTCTCGTACGGGGAGGGCTGCTGGAGCACCAGGTCCTCGCCGATCGGGGTCAGCGTGAGGGTGCCGTGCGCCGGGATGACCAGGACCCCGCCCGGGGCCAGGTCGCGCTGACGCAGCAGGACGCTCCTGGCCACGGGACTGCGCGCGGCGATGAGCTCGTCCGGCGTGCCGCCGAGGTTCTGGATGGTCAGGAACGTGGTCGCGGTGTGCACCGCGGCCGCGGCCTGCGGGGTGAACGCGCGCATCGGGACGGCGGCCTGGGTGACCTGGAGCCGGACCCGGGTCAGGGTGCCGCCTCCGCCGGTGCCGGTCCAGGCGGCCAGCAGCCCGGTGACCACGGCCGCGCAGATCAGCGGGCCCGCTATGGCGCGGAGCACGTCACGCACGGCCCTGCTCCCGGGCCAGACGGGGACGGAAGCGGCGCAGCCGCAGGCTGTTGCCGACGACGATCAGCGAACTGGCCGACATCGCCACGCCGGCGAACAGCGGGTTGAGGTAGCCGAGGGCGGCCAGCGGGATCGCGACCAGGTTGTAACCGGAGGCCCAGGCCAGGTTGGCGCGGATTACGCCCATGGTGGCCCGGGCCAGCTCGACGGCGGTGACGATGCTCAGCGGGTCGCCGCCGATCAGGGTCAGGTCGGCGGCGCCGATGGCGGCATCGGCGCCGGACCCGACGGCCAGGCCCAGGTCGGCCTGGGCCAGCGCGGCGGCGTCGTTGACCCCGTCGCCGACCAGGGCGACCGCGGTCCCGTCGGCCTGCAGGCTCCGGACGGCCTCCACCTTGCCCTCGGGCTTGACCCCGGCCAGGACGTCCGGCCCGCGCAGGCCGAGGTCGTCGGCGACCGAACGGGCGGCGTGCTCGTTGTCCCCGGTGACCAGCAGCGGCCGGATGCCGAGCCGCCTGATCCGCGCCACCGCCTCGGCGGCGTGCGGCTTGAGCTGGTCGGCGATCACGAGCACGGCGTGAGCCTGGCCGTCCCAGCCGGCCAGCACCGCGGTCCGGCCGTGCGCCTCGGCCGCCTCGGCGGCCTGCCGGAGCTGGGCGGGGACGGCGAGGCCGGGGTGGTCAGGGCGGGCGATGGTGATCTCGCGGTCCCCGACGGTGCCGCGTACCCCGGCGCCGGGCAGCGCGGTGAAGTCGCGGGCCGGGGGCAAGCCACCCAGGCGTTCGGCGGCGGCGCGGGCGATGGCCTGGCCGATGGGGTGCTCGGAGGCGTCCTCGACCGCGCCGGCCAGCTCGAGGACCTCGTCTTCGGCGGCGCCGTCGGTGATGACGTCCCGGAGGGTCATGGTGCCGGTGGTCAGGGTGCCGGTCTTGTCCAGGGCCATGACGCGGATCCGGCCCGCGGTCTCGATGGCCTGGGCGCTGCGGACCAGGATGCCGAGCTCGGCGCCGCGGCCCACCGCGGCCAGCAGGGCGGTCGGGGTGGCCAGGCCGAGCACGCACGGGCACGCCACCACCAGGACCGCGACCGCGGCACTCCAGGCGGACGCGGCGGGCAGCCCCGCGCCGAGCCAGAAGCCCAGCGTGGCCACGGCGACGGCAATCACGCACGGGACGAACACCGCGGCGATCCGGTCGGCCAGCCGCTGCGCGCTGGCCTTGGTGGCCTGGGCCTGGCTGACCAGCCGGGTGATCTGCGCCAGCAGGGTGTCCGCGCCGACCTGGGTAGCCCTGATGACCAGCCGGCCGCTCATGTTCACGGTGGCCCCGGTCACCGGGTCGCCCGGACCGACCTCGGCCGGCATCGACTCGCCGGTGACCAGCGACGCGTCCACCGCCGAGCGGCCCTCGGTCACGATCCCGTCGGTGGCGATCTTCTCCCCCGGCCGGACCACGAACAGGTCGCCGGCTTGGAGTTCCTCGGCCGGGATCCGGTGTTCGGTGCTTTTCTGTCCGGGGCCGTCGCGCAGGACCGCGACCGTCTTGGCGCCCAGGGCGGCCAGCGCGCTCAGCGCCAGGCCGGACCGGTCCCGGGCCCGGGCTTCCAGGTACCGCCCGGCCAGCACCGCCGCGGTCACCCCGGCCGCGGCTTCCAGGTACAACGTGTCCGGGCCGGCCTGGCCGAAGGTGAAGGCGAACGACATCCTCATCCCGGCCGCGCCCGCGCCGCCGAAAAGCAGCGCGTACACCGACCAGCAGAAGGACGCGCCGACGCCCACGCTGACCAGGGTGTCCATGGTGGCGGCGCCGTGGCCCAGGCCGTACCAGGCGGCCCGGTACAGCGGCCACGCGCCCCAGGTCGCGACCGGGCCGGCCAGCAGCATGCTCACCCACTGCCAGCCGGAGAACTGGGTGGCCGGCACCATGGACAGCACGGTCACCGCCACGGCCAGCGGGACGCAGACCGCGATCCGCCGGGCCAGCGCCTGGGTCTGCGGGTCTCGCTGCTGGCTGTCCCGCGCGGGAGCGGCGGGCGGCTCGGCGGTGTAACCGGCCGACTCGATCACGCCGATGAGCTCGGCCGGGCCGCGACCGCCGGTGCTGGCGAAGTAGGCCCGTCCGGTGGCGTAGTTGACGGTGGCCGCCACGCCGTCGAGCCGGTTCAGCCGCCGCTCGATCCGGGCCGCGCAGGAACCGCAGGTCATCCCGCCCACCACGAGCTCGGCCGGGCTGACCACGGCGGTGTCGCTCACGGGCGGCCGCCGCCCATCGTCATGCCGCCCGCGCCGCCACTATTCTGGCCCGGGTAGCTGACCTGGGAATGGCTGGTCGTCACCGGGCCGAGGTGGGATCCGGCCGCGTGGGCGCCGAGGAAGATGGCCGCGAGCAGGATCACGAACCCTACGAGCCTGAGCTCCCGGTTCACCGGATCACCTCGCGGGCCCGCTGGTCGCCACGACGACAGGATGCTCCTGAGGTGACGTCAGGGGCGAGGCATCCACCGGAACATGAGACAAATGTCATGCCACCTCCCGACCAGGACGGATATGCCCCCTGAGAGGCCCTTCCGGCTCGGCCCACGGTACCTCATGTACTACACGGCGTCGGAGTCGGCCGGGGCCGCGAGTTACGATGGTGAGCGTGTCCACTCGTTCCATCGCGGTAACCGGCATGACCTGCGACCACTGCGCCAGTGCCGTCCGGGCCGAGATCAGCAAGCTGCCCGGCGTCACTGGGGTCGACGTCGACGTCGCCGCGGGCACCGTCCGCGTCTCCGGCGACCCGCTGCCTGGCGACGGCCCGCTGCGCGAAGCCGTCGAGGAAGCCGGGTACGAGTTCGCCGGCTGAGCCGGGTCATACCCCCGGGGCGTCTTGGCGGCGCCGGCCGGCCCCACCATCGGCGCCAGCTACTGGGCGGCGCGGGAATACCTACAGCGGCAGCCGGCCCCCGCGGGCCCGCCGCGCCGTGCCGTCATCATCGCGACGCCGGTAAATACCTCGCCGGGGTTTACCGAATACCCTGACGGGGTTTACCGAATACCCTCCCCCGGTTTATTGAATACCGCCGCAGGGTTCTTCCGGCCACCACAATAGAGGCGCTGCCGCATATACTCATCATCTGCGTATTCAGTTTCGCGACCTTTTTCCCGATAACCCTTGAACCCGGGATAACCGGCCTCTATATTTTTTCTTGGTATTCCCGGGCCGCAGCGAGGATGCAACATGCCGCCCGGGACCGGATAGCTATATCGAGGCACGACTTGAGCCCGGACCGCAGGCGCCCGGGCCGGGCAGCCAAGGAGAACGGATGAGCGAGATCGCCGCCGCGGGCGTACGCCCCGCCTGGCGGAGCAGGATGAGCGCCGGGGCCGAGGCGGCGCGGGGAGCACCCGACGTCAGGCGGCTGCTGCAGCTGACGCTGGCGGGCATCTGGCTGCTCGACGGCGTGCTGCAGTACCAGGCGTTCATGTTCTCCAAGGGGTTCAGCGACATGCTGGCGGGCACCGCGTCCGGCAATCCGCGCGCGGTGGCCAGCCCGATCACCTGGAACGCCACGCTCATCCAGCATCATCTCGTCCTGCTGAACGCGCTCTTCGCCACCGTTCAGCTGCTGCTGGGGATCGGGATCGCCTGGCGGCCAACGGTGCGCGTGGCGCTGGCCGCCTCGGTGGCCTGGTCGCTGGGCGTGTGGTGGTTCGGCGAGGGGCTCGGGATGGTGCTGACCGGTGACGCGAGCCCGGTCAACGGCGCCCCCGGCGCCGTGATCCTCTACGCGCTGCTCGCGGTGCTGCTGTGGCCTTCCGACCGCCCCGGCGGGCGCACGCCGTTTGCCGCGGCGCGCGCGGTGGGCGCCCCCGTCGCGCGGGCGTTGTGGCTGGTGCTGTGGCTCAGCCTGGCCTACTTCGCGCTGCTGCCGGGGAACCGGGCGCCGCAGGCGCTGCACGACATGATCGCGGGGATGACGGACGGCGAGCCGGGCTGGCTGGCCGCGCTGGACCGGGGCGCCGCCTCGCTCGTCGCCCATCAGGGGCTGGCCGCCTCGATCGTGCTGGCCGTCGCCCTGGTGATCATCGCCGTAGGCGTGTATCTGCCCGCCCCGGCCGCCCGGGGCACCTTGGTCCTGGCCCTCGTGGTAGCCGCGGTGATCTGGGTGTTCGGAGAGGCGTTCGGGGAGATCATGACCGGCGGGGCCACCGACCCCAACTCCGGCCCGCTGCTCGCCCTGCTGACCCTGGCCTACTGGCCGGCCCGTGGTGTGGTCACGGCGCCGGCCCGCACCGCCCCGGCCCCGGCGGCCGCCGTTGACGAAGGGACAGCCGCATCATGATCCCATCCTGGATCCTGGACATTTTCGCCGCGATCATGCTCGTGGTGGCGGCGGTGAGCGCGGCCCGCCTGGTCGCGGCGCGGCCGTGGCAGCGCGGGACGCGGCCGGCCGCCCTGACCGACATCGACGCCGCGCACCTGCTGATGGGCATCGCCATGGCGGGCCAGCTCGCCACGGGGCTGCGGACCCTGCCCGGCGGCGCGTGGGAGGTGGTCTTCGGCGTGATGGCGGCGTGGTTCGCCTACCGTGTCGTCCTGGATCTCCGCGTCAGCGGCGTCCGCGCCCTGGCCGGCGGGCACTGCGCACCGCACCTCGTGCACGCCGGGGCCATGCTCTACATGTTCGCCGCCGTGTCGGCCCCGACGACGCACGGGTCGGGCGGCATGGGCGGGATGACCGGCGGCATGAGCGGAATGGGGACCCTCGGCCTGCCGCTCCTGGCGTTCCTGTTCGCGCTGACCCTGGTCGGCTACAGCGTCTGGGATCTGGACCAGCTCTCCGGTCCCGGTGCCAGCGGGCACTACAGCCTGGCGGTCGCTCGCGTGGCGCCGCCCGGGCCGGTGCTGGCCGGGGTCCGGGCGATGGCGGGGCCGGGCGGGGCCGCCTCGGTCGCGGTCGCGGAGCCGGCTAGTCCCGCCCTGGTCATCGAGACGGCCGAGGAAGCCTCCGTGGTACCGCCGGCCAGCGGCCCGGCGGACGGCACCGGCGTGCTCGCCCCGTGGGTGGCCACCGGCTGCCGGATCGCGATGGGCGTCACCATGGCGTTCATGCTGCTGATCATGATCTAGCTGCCGCTAGAGGAGCCGTACTGGATCGGGACCTTGACGGATTGCGTCCTGGTCCAGCGGGCGGGCTGGCCGGTCAGCTGCCAGACGGTCAGCATGCTGCCGGCCGCGGCGAGCAGATCGGTGCGGCCGGGGGCGGGTAGCGCCAGGACGACGGCCAGCCCGGGCGGCAGCGACGGCAGCTGCTGCCAGGGGGCGCCAGGACCGCTGACGGTCACGCCGCGGCCGCCGGACAGCACGACGGCCGCGGCGCCGTCCGGGCCGGACGAGGCGGACACCGGGTGCGAGCCGGACAGGCCGAGCGGCTGGGACAGCGTCCAGGTCCGGCCGTCGCCTGTCCAGGCCGCGAGCAGGCTGGCCGACGTCCCGGTGCCCGCCTGGAGCAGCGCCACGTCGCGGTCGCCGGCCTGGCTCAGCCGCAGGACCCGCACCGGCCGGCCGCTCAGGGCGGCGGGCAGCGCCGGGCCGGCCAGCTGCCAGGTGCCGTCCTGCTCGGTGAAGATGCCGGCGGTGCCGGTCCGGCCGCAGGTCCCGGCGAGCAGCGGCGACCCGGCCGGGGTGTAGGCGACCGCGGTGAGCCCGGCCAGCGCGCAGCGCCGTCCGGCGGCGGTCGCGGCCACGGCCTTCCTGGTGGTCAGCGCGGTCCAGCTGGCCTGCTGGGCGCTGGTGACCTGGACGGCCTGGTTCTGGCCGAGGGCGGCGAACTGGCCGCCGGCGGCCGTGGCGAGGGCGTCGGGGACGTTCGCGAAGCCGGGTTCTGGCGGGAGGCTGGACCAGGTGCCGCCACCGTCCCGGGTGGTGGTAACCGGAGAGAAGCCAAGATCCAGGCTGGGGCGCACCCCGGCGGTCAGCGTCTGCCGGCCCTGGGCGGCCAGCACGAGGGCGCCGTTGGTCGCGACTCCGCCCGGGGTGCGCAGGGACCAGTTGCCGCTCGGACTGGTCAGGGTGAACAGCTGCCAGAACTCGTTCGGTCCGGACGGGGCGCCCATCGGGATCGTGGCCCAGGTCGTGCCGGCCGCGCTCAGGGAGGTCGCGAGCGAGAGCGTCGCGGACGCTGGTGCGGGCGCACGCGTCGCGGCCGGCCGGGCGGCGCCGCTGCCGCATCCCGCCATGACGAGGGCCACGGTCAGCACCGCTATGGCCCAGCCCGCTACGGGCCTGGTCATGCTGACTTCAAGGTCTGGCGGGCCGCGTCGGCCGCTCTGGGCGAGGCCCTCCGCTTGCGGCGCGGCGAGCCGCTGGCCGAGTTCACTCATACAGGTTTTTTTATGCCGAACGGGCGCGGCTCGACGAGCTGGTCCTGTAGCTGTCCGGGGATTAGCAAGGCGAACGGGCCCCCGAGTCACGAGCCATCCTTATAAGCTGGCTTGACGAGGCGCAGGATCAGAAATCCGGGTTCCCTGTTCAGCTTCTCGTAGTCTTCCGGGTAATGCTCGCGCATCGATTCTGCTGGGACCGGCTCGATGACTTTCCCGATCAGGAATCCGGCATCGGTCGCGGCCGTACACAGCGCCGACAGCGATTCGCGCCAGAATCGCACCGGCTGATCTCCCGCCGGGGTGTGCCAGATGTCGGTTTCCAGGGTGGGCTGGAAGTAGGAGCCTCCCTTGCGCAACCAGTCCATAACCGGATGCTGCGTCGATACCACAGCCGCCCCGCCGGGACGCAGGACGCGGCAGAACTCGGCGAACGCGGCCCCGCGGTCGCTGGCATAGTGAATGGCCAGCGCGCAGACGACGAGATCGAAGGCCCCGTCGGGGTAGGGCAGCGGCTCCCCGAGCGCGGCCTGGTCGATCCGTACCCGTTCCGCTGCCTGGCGCCTGGCCAGGCCGATCATTACCGGACTCGCATCGAAGGCGGTGACCTCGGCTCCCCGTTCCAGCAGTTCGCACAGATAAAGACCGGGGCCGCAAGCTGCGTCCAGCACCTGCCGGCCAGCGACGGGCCCGAGCGCAGCCAGCACCGCCGGCCGGTCGTAGTGTGCGTTGTACGCACCGTCTGCTGCATGCTGCCGGAAGCTCACGCCCATTTTGTCGTAGACATCCCATAGGTCTTCATCCACGAAGACACGATGACATACCGCCAGCGCCGACTGTCCAGGCGAGCACTGTCACGGGAAGCTATGCAAGCACCCAGGTGATGCCACCGCCAGACGAGTACGCCGGGATCATCGGCACGGCGGGAGGGATCACCACGCTGGTCGCGTATCCGGCGCTGCTCGCCGTGGGCATCGCGCCGCTGGCCGCGAACGTCACCAACTCCGTGGCGATGGCAGGCAGCGGGCCGGGCTCGGCCAGCCGCGCCGCAGCCGTTCGTCGTCACCATCGGGCCTGCGCGACGGCCAGCGCCGAGACGAGGGCGTGAAGGCGGCCAAAGGTCCTGCAACGCGCGGACCCTTGGCAATACCGGACCGGTGCCGCGCCACCTAGCGTAGGGATCAGGAATGATCTTGAGCCGATACGCGGCGGCAGATCAAAAGATCGCCAAAGGATACACGTCATGGACCGGTTGAACTCGCTGGACGCTTCCTTTATCGACGCGGAGGACCAGGACAGCCACGCTTCGTTCGCCATCGCTTCGATAGCCGTATTCGAGGGTCCGGCGCCGTCCTATGAGGAGTTCCTCGCTGCTATCGCGGGGCGCCTGCCACTGGTGCCCCTCTACCGCAAGAAGCTTCACATGACACCGTTCCGGCTCGGGCCGCCGGTCTGGGTCGACGACCCGGATTTCGATCTCCGCTACCACATCAGGCAGACGGCCTTGCCCGCGCCTGGCGGGGACCAGCAGCTCAGCCAGCTGGTGGCGCGGGTGATGACCCAGCGGCTCGACCGCGATTACCCGTTGTGGGAATACTGGCTTGTCGAAGGGCTTGACCAGGGCCGCTGGGCGCTGATCTCAAAGGTGCACCACTGCATGGTCGACGGCGTGTCTGGCACCGACCTCTACCGCGTGATCTTCGATGCCTCCGCCGAGCCCTCCCCTCCTGCCGTCGATCACCGGACGGTGTCCGTCGAGCCGTCTGACCTCGCGCTCGCCGTCGGCGCGGCCGTGGACACCGCCCTGATTCCGCTGCGAGAGAGCCGCGCACTGTACGGCGCCCTGGCCAGCCCCGGGCGCGCCGTCCGGCAGGCCGCGGGCGCACGGCGGGGCATAGCCATGATGGCCAGGTCCCTGTGGCCGGCGCCTGCGTCCTCCCTGACTGGTCCGATCGGGCGGCAGCGCCGGTACATCTGGGCCCGGGCTTCCCTTGACGATGTCAAGACGATCAAGAGGGAGCTCGGGGGTACCGTGAACGACGTGGTGCTGGCCGCGATCAGCAGCGCTTTCCGTACCCTCTTGCTCGCCCGCGGCGAGGAGCCCGGACCGTCGATGGTTCCGTCGCTGGTTCCCGTTTCTACCCGGGAACCGGGCGAGGAGAGCATCTACGAGAACCGGGTATCGGCCATCGTGGCCGAGCTTCCCGTCCATGTCGCCGACCCGCTGGAACGGCTTGCCGCGGTCAGGACCCAGATGTCGGCCCTGAAGGCGGGCAATGAGGCAGCGGCGGGGAAGGCGCTGGTCTCGCTGGGCCGCTACACCGCGTTCCCGCTGGCGTCGATGTTTGTCCGGCTCGCCTTCAGGCTGCCGCAGCGAGAGATCGTCACGGTCACCACGAACGTGCCGGGACCACGTCAGCCGCTGTACGCGCTCGGCCGCCGCCTAGTGGAGATCATTCCGTATGTTCCGATTGCCACCACGCTGCGCACCGGAATCTCCATCTTCACTTACTGCGGCAACGTGACGTTCGGGATCACCGGCGACTACGCCACGACGCCCGACATTGAGGTGCTAGCTCGCGGCATCGAGGACGGCATCTCAGAACTTGTATCGGCCGCCGAGCACCGCGCTCAGAAGCAGCAGGCCGGATGAGCGAGACGTTGGAAACCGGCCGGGATTATGCTCTGATAGCAAAGGAGTTACCGCTTCGGAGGAATCCTGATGACGCCAGCGGAGCTGCGAGCTGTAAGCAGGCTAGGCGGGCACGCATTTGCCGGAGTCATATCCCGGATCGAGCAGGTCCACCAGGCCGTCGCCGGGCGCGTGTTCGGCCCGATCCGCCACGCGGGCGCCCCGACCCGGTTTATCCACGACAATGTCAGCCGGAGCGTCTACCTCGCGGTCCGGAGCGCCGGTTCAGCGGCCGGGGGGATCTTCGGCGAGGTGCTGTCGCCGCTTGGCGCCGGCGGGCACCCGACGAGTTCCACCCCGACGGGCAACCTGGCGCTCTCGGCACTCAACGCGATAGCCGGCGACCGGCTCCGGCCAGACGTGGCGCCGTTGGCCATACGCATGGCCGTGCGCGAGGGCGGCCGCGATGTCGACCTAGCGGCCCCGGATCTTGCGGCCGCGTTCCCGGATGCCACGCCGAGGCTGACGGTCTTCGTTCACGGGCTGGCCGAGACAGAGAACTCGTGGGATCCGCGCAGCGCTGAAAGTGTGTCCTACGGTGAGCGGCTGCGGGCGGACTTCGGGTACACGCCCGTCTACGTCCGCTACAGTACAGGTCGGCACGTGTCTGATAACGGCCAGGATCTGGCTGGCCTCCTCGACCGCCTGACAGCTGCGTGGCCAGCACAGGTGGAGGAGATCATGCTGATCGGCCACTCCATGGGCGGCCTGGTCATTCGCAGCGCGTGTCACTACGGCCGGCAATCATCGATGGCGTGGGCGCGGCAAGTCAGTCACGTGTTTTACCTCGGTTCGCCGCACCTTGGTGCCCCGCTGGCCCGCGCGGCCGGGTTCGCAGGCTGGGCTCTGGGCCAGGTGCCAGAAACAAGGCCGTTCGTGACCCTGGTCAACGGGTCGAGTTCTGGCATCAAGGATCTGCGGTACGGTTACCTGCTCCCCGACGACTGGGCGGGTTGTGATCAGGACAGCTGCCTGCGCGATCACCGGCACGACGCTCCGCTGCTGGCCGGGGCGAACCACTACGCGATCAGCGCCACGGTCACGGGCGATCCCGGTAGCGCGGTCGGTGCCGTGGTGGGCGACCTCCTCGTTCAGCCGGCCAGCGCGCATGGCCGGCGCGGCCGGCGCCAGCACATCCCGTTTCCCGTGGAGTCGAGCCGCAGGCTCGGCGGAATTCATCATTTCGACCTGCTCAGACATCCAGCCGTTTGGGCAGCGATGCGCGGCCTTCTCGGCCAAGCCGCGACATAGCCACGGCCAGTTCCGGCCAAGCCGCGATGGGGGCCAACCTCATGGACCCCAGGCGCAGGCAAGCCGTGCTGGAGACATCCTTCGGCACCTCAGCCGCCGCGCTCGCCCGCGTCGGCAGCATCGCCGCGTAACCTCGTCCCGGTAGTTTGCGGTCAGCGCGCGTGGTTCTTCTGCGCGGTCATCTCCGGCGCGGACAACCCATATCGTCACGAACGGGCGGAGGCTTCCGTCCGGGCGACGGGACGCGAGCTGGAGCTCTTCGGACGCGCCGATGCTCCGCAGGTCCTGCGGTGACCAGGTGGCCGTCTGGTTCGTTCCTGCCATCACAGCGCTCCGATCCGGACCAGTGACTTGATGGCTCGCCGTTCGTTCATCGCCTTAGAGGCGTCGGCGATGTGGTCCAGGCGCTCACGAAGGATCAGGGCAGCGGCCAGGCGTGCCAGGCGTGGCTGCCGGGCGGGCTGCCAACCACGGTGCGGTCACCGGGGGCGATGACAGGCTGGAAGTCCGCGACGTCGCGCGCGGCGACCGTGCCCGCGCCGAGGGTTCCCGAGCCGGTCACCGGCCAGCCGAAGATGGTGTCGCGCCCGGAATTGGCGCTCATCTCCTCGCGGTCGACGACGACGGTCAGGGTATGCCCGTCGGCGGCGAACGCCGCCGCGTAGTTGCCAAGTCCGCTGCAAGCGGCGCACAGCGGCGTCTCGCTAGGCTGCGCTTTCCCGCTCGGGAAAAGCGCGCGGGTCAGCAAGCCGCGAACCGTCGCGGTGCGGACGGGACGAGCCGGGTCCGCCAGGCTGTAGACCAGCACGTTGCCGTGGTAGGTCACGGCGGCCAGCAGGTTCCCGCGGGCGGAGAACGTGAAGGCCTGGATGAAGTCGCCTCGGCCGTCGATGACGGCCAGGCGGCCGGCGTGGGCCGGGTTGGTCACGTTCCACAAGGTGACCTGATCGATTCCGGTCGCGCTGGCCAGGATGGTCCCGCCGGGAGAAAACGCGAGGTCCTGCTGGCTGAACGGGATGGGGCCGCTGCCTTCCGGGGCCGTCACCGGGGCGTCCAGCGAGCCCAGCAGGCGGGGGCGGGCCGGCCTGGCCATGTCCCACAGGAAGATCCGGTCGTAGCGGGCGGCGGCCAGGATCTGGCCGTCCGGGGAAAACGCCAGTTCCTCCAGCTGGCTGCCGTCGCCGTCGGATAGTGTCGTCAGCTCGACCGGGCGCCGGGGATCGGCCACGTTCCAGATGGCCGTCCGGCCGCCGTAGGTGATGGTAGCCACCGTGCGGCCGTCCGGGGATAGCGCTACGGGCTGCCCGCCCTCGAACTGTGACAGGCGCTGTGGCCGACTCAGGTCCGTGACGTTCCACATCGCGTCCAGGCCGTCGATGGCTTCCCCGAAAGCGGTGACCATGAGGCCCGTGTGCGGCGAGAACGCCGCCGTCTCGAGGGGCTCATCGGCGGCCGGCTGCCAGTGGTCATCCTGCCGAATCCGGTAGCCGACCGGGCCCAGGACCAGCGCGAGCGGGGCCGCCACCGCGGCTGATATCAAGGCGGCCCGGCGCAGCCGGGACAGCGACAGCCGGTCTGTACGGTAAGCCGGGCTCAGCTGCGCGCTGACCGCGCTGGCCCACAAGTCGACCACCGTCCGCGCGGTCGGCTGGTGCTGGTCCAGGACGTCGAGCATCTCCTTGCCGTAGCGGTCCCGCCAGCGGCGCGGATGGCAGCCGACCAGGAAGCGGGACACCCGGTCGGCCAGCCCGGGCCTCATCACGCACCCCACGCGGTGGCGGTGCGCAACCGGGCGACCTGCACGATCTGCTGCATGCTCCTGACCTGCTCGGCCAGTACCTCCTGACCGGCCGCGGTGATCTCGTACGGGCGGCGGCGCTCGGCCGTGTCCAGCGGCCGGATCCAGCCGCGGCGCTCCAGCCGGGACAACGCGCCGTACAACGTGCCCGGCTCCATGCTGACGCCGCTGAAGCCGGCCACATCAGTCATGATCGCGTAGCCGTGCTTGGGCCCGTCGGACAGGCTGGTCAGGATCAGCAGTGACGGATCCGCGAACCGGCCCAGGTCATCGAACTTCCCGTGCATGCACGCCCCTCCCGATATTCAGCACCACTTACTAAGTTGTAGTGAATAACGTGAGAGCTTGTCAACTGCGGTGGCTGCCGCCGGCCGGCCGGGGATGACGTGCGCGAGCCAGCGCGGAAAGTGAGGGAATCCGGAAGTGACTCCGATCTCGCGTGCCACTTCGGCCAGTTCGCTTCGCTCGAACGAATCGATTCGGAACGGCCGACCGGACCGGAACAAGCCGCCGACGTCGGAATGACTGTCGACGGGGATCCGCAACCCTAGCGCCGCGGGACTGTCGTGCGTCGCGACGACAACGGCGAAGCCGACCTGGCCGACGGGTGCGTCTCCTCGCGGATGGGCTGCCTGCTGGACGCGCTCGACCGCGGCTACCGGGTCCTGGGCCTGGACGAGGCAGCGGGCGGCGACGGGGTGTTCCGGCAGTTGGTGCTCGCGCGGATCATCGAGCCGGCCAGCAAGATCGACAGCTTTGAGCCAACTCAGGCCGGCAATGTAGGCTCCGCCGCATGCGCGAGCTAATCGACGGCCTGGTCCAGTCTGCCCAGAACAACGGTATGGAGCTCTACGGCGTGCATGTGTACCGCCGGGGAGAGGAGCCGGTCGAGCCCTGACTTGGCTCACGTTCGCGTGATCGCCGGGGTTGCGTGGTTTCGGCCCTGCGGTTGGCTGATCCGTCCTTGACCTTCCAACCGGCGCGAAGCTGGCTGAGCAGTACGCCGATCGGCTGCCAGGACTATGGCAGCAGGCGGGGCGGCCGTGTTCGCCGGCCACTGTGGCGGACGCGCTGGATTGCATGAATCGTCGCCGCCTTGCCCACGACGATCGGTCCGCGGTTCTGGTCCACGGTGATATCCACGAGATCCCGGCACGCCGGATCTGAACGGCCAAAGGCTAGGTCGGGTGGGCTCAGGGGCCATCCAGATCATCTCGTTCTGCCGTCGGGTATTGAGCGGCCGCCGCGGAAGTGAGGGCGCGGTACGGT
>JBEKJP010000178.1:0-14283 GCA_050011155.1 Streptosporangiaceae bacterium | reverse complement strand
TGGCACCAATGGTCTCAATGGCCCCAGTGGCGACTCCGGCCGTGACATGCCAGGCGCAGGCGCGAACCGAAGAATGCGGATCTCTGATGGACAGATCCACTAGAGATCCGCATCCTTCGACTTCCCGACCGGACCCCGGCGAGCGAAATGTCGCATTTGTGGTGATTCGTGGGGGCAAGTTCGGGGCGGGAGCGGCGAGCAGCGTGGAGGTAAGAGGCAGCGTGGAGGTAAGAGGCAGAGCCGGGCACCACGGGTGGTGGAGCAAACAGGCGGCGTGAGACCGGGCTTCCAGTGCGTCAGAACGTACCGGAAGCCCGGTTTCACGCCGTTTCCCGGCGGGTGGAGCCCCCGGCCGAGCGGCCGACGGCGGGGCGGGCGGACGACGGCGGGCCGGGGCGGGCGTCGTGACTTCTGAGCACGGTGGTGCCTGAGAGCGCCGTTCGGTGCCCCGACAACGGGGTGGATCGGGGTTACGGGGTGGATTTGGTGCACTATAGGACCCCTAATCCACCCCTTAGCTCGAATCAACCCCGTTAACTTGCAACAAGGGGAACAGGTTTGCGAATGATGTGGCGGACGATACACCCGTGGCCAGCGAGGCCCCGGCTCGATGCTGCGACCTATTTCAGGTGGGGGGCGACCCTATTTCAGGTGGGGGGCTAGGAGGGTCAGGTCGGCGGGTGAGAGGCGGTCGCGGGCGGTCTTGGCCTGGTGCCAGTAGGGGTAGAGCAGGGGCGGGGCGCTGGCCACGTCGAGCTGGGAGCGTTCGTCGTCGGTGAGGGTGAGGTCGGCGGCGGCCAGGTTGTCGGCGAGCTGCTCGTCGGTGCGGGCGCCGATGACCAGCGAGGTGACGGCCGGCTTGGCCAGCAGGTAGGCCAGGGCGACCTGGGCGGCGGAGACGCCGCGCTGCTCGGCGATCTTGACCACGACCTCGATGATGTCGTACAAGCCCTCCTGGTCGTAGATCGGCGGCTCGCCCCAGTCGGTGAGGTGGCGCGAGCCCTCCGGCGGCTGCTGCCCCCGGCGGTACTTGCCGGACAGCAGGCCGCCGGCCAGCGGGCTCCACACCAAGATGCCCAGGCCCTGGTCGACCGCCAGCGGGACCAGTTCGTACTCGGCTTCGCGCCCTTGGAGCGAGTAGTAGATCTGCTGGCTGACGAACCGCGGCAGGCCGCGCCGTTCGGCCGTGCCCAGGGCCTTCATCAGCTGCCAGGCCGCGTAGTTGGAGGCGCCTACGTAGCGGACCTTGCCTGAGGAGACCAGCAGGTCCAGTGCCTCCAGGGTCTCCTCGAGCGGGGTCTGGCCGTCCCACTCGTGCACCTGGTACAGGTCGATGTGATCGGTACCGAGGCGCCGCAGGCTGGCCTCGCAGCCGCTGATGACATGGTGACGGGAGAGGCCGGCGTCGTTCGGCCCGCGGCCCATCGTCATCCGGACCTTGGTGGCCACCAGCACGTCATCCCGGCGGCCCCGCAGGACCTCGCCCAGGATGTCCTCGGCCACACCGCCCGAGTAGACGTCAGCGGTGTCGATGAGGTTGATCCCGGCGTCCAGGCACATGTCGACCTGGTGGCGGGCCTGGTCCACGTCGGTCGACCCGACCTGGGCGAACCCGCCGCGGCCGCCGAAGGTCATCGTGCCCATGGTGAGCACGGAAATCCTCAGGCCCGACTTTCCTAGCGTGCGATATTCCATACATCCGACCTTATCGACCGGAGGCAGCGGGCCGCGGGGGTGGGGCTGCGGAGGGTCAGGCTGCGGAGGGTCAGGCGGGGCGGAGGCCGGCGGCGTGGCGGCGGGCTAGGGCGCGGTAGATCTCCGGGTTGGTGTCGACCCACTCCTTGGCCCGGCCGGTGACTTCGCCGGCGACCCGGGCCGGGACGCCCGCGGCGATCATGCCGTCGGGGACGGTCATGCCGGGCGGCACCGTGGCGCCGGCCGCGATCAGGGCGCGGCGGCCGATGACGGCCTCGTCGAGGACGGTGGCGCCGTTGCCGATCAGCGCCTCGGCGCCGATGGTGCAGCCGTGCACCACGCACAGGTGGCCGATGGTGGCGCCCTCCCCCACCTCGGTCACCGGGTCGTCGCCGCCGTGCAGCACCGAGCCGTCCTGGATGTTCGCGCCGCGCCGGATGATGATCGGGCCGAAGTCCGCGCGCAGCACCGCGCCGTACCAGACGGAGGCCTCGGCTTCGACCCGGACGTCTCCGACCAGGGTGGCGGTCGGCGCGATCCATGCCTGGGGGCTGACCTGCGGCGCACGGCCTTCAAAGGCGAACAGTGGCATCCGACCATGATGCCTTTCGCGGTTCGGCCGCCGTCACCGGGCTCGGAGTTCAGCGATCAGGCGACCAGGGCGCAGCGCTTCTTCAGGCGCCTGCGGCGCAGCGCTGCCTTAAGCGCCTGCGGCGCAGCGCTGCCTTAAGCGCCTGCGGCGCGGTCATCGATCACCATGGTCACGCCGGCCGGCACCTCGAGCGAGGCCACGGTCAGCCGGGCCGCGTCGTCGACGTGGATGCGCGGCCGGGCGGGCGGGGTCGTCTCGTAGTACGTGCCCGGGCCCCAGAACTGGCCGTAGCGGATCACCACGCCGCCCGCCTGCAGCACCGTGTGCTCGTGGGCGGCGGTGACGGCCCGGCGGGCGTCGTCGGCCTGGTCCCAGGCGATGCTCTGGGCGATGAACTGCTCGGCCCCGGCGGCCACGGCCGCGGCGAGGAGGTTATGGGTCCCCTCGCTGCGGATGCGGTCGTTGCGGCTGCCGAAGCTGGCCATGTCGGCCACGTGGTCCGGCAGGTCGGTCAGCTGGTGGAAGACGCTGTCCGGCGCGTAGGCGTCGACCGCCTCGGCCACGGCTTCGGCGTCGAAGACGTCGCAGATCACCGGCTCCGCCCCGAGGTCCCGCAGCGATCCGGCCTTGTCCGGCGACCGGGTCATGCCGGCCACCTCGTGCCCGGCCTCGACCAGCAGCGGGACCAGGCGGACGCCGATCAGGCCGGTGGCGCCGGCCACGAAAATGCGCATGGTTCTGCGGGGTCAGGCCTGCGGCTGGGAGATGTTGACCAGCCAGGAGGTGCCGAACTGGTCGGTGCACATGCCGAACTCGTCGCCCCAGACCTGCTTGGCCAGCGGCATCGTGACGGCGCCGCCGACGGCGAGCTTGTCGTAGTACTCGCGCAACACGGCGTCGTCGCCGGACAGGGAGACCGAGAATCCGGCGGCCGGCTGGTACTCGATGTGGGCGGGCCGGTCGGAGGCCATGATCGTGTAGCCGGCCTCGGTCTCCAGCTGGCCGTGCATGATCTTGCCGGCGTCGGGCGTGTCCGCCATGCCCATGTCACCGAACGTGCTCAGCGTGAGCTCGCCGCCGAACACGCTCTGGTAGAACTCCAGGGCCTGGCGGGCGGTGCCGTCGAAGTTGAGGTACGGATTGAGTCGAGATGCCATCGCATTTCCCCCTTGCAGTGTCCGTCGCGGCCGACGCTACCAGCCGGGTCCGACAAAACCGGGTGACCGGCACCGGGCCGCCGGGGTACCGTCCCCCGGTGATGGACGATCAAGACGGTTACTTCGGGGCAGACGTCGCGGCTACCTACGACGACGGGTTCGAGGGGCAGTTCGATCCGGCGGTCATCGACACCACCGCGGGCACGCTGGCCGAGCTGGCCGGGGGTGGGCGGGCGCTCGAGTTCGCCATCGGGACCGGGCGGGTGGCGCTGCCGCTGGCCGCCCGCGGCGTCGAGGTGCACGGCATCGACCTGTCCCGGGCCATGGTGGCCAGGATGGCGGCCAAGCCGGGGGGTGCGGCGATTCCCGTCACCATCGGCGACTTCGCCACCACCCGGGTGGAGGGCACGTTCTCCCTGGTGTACCTGGTATTCAACACGATCATGAACGTGACCACGCAGGACGCCCAGGTGGCCTGCTTCCGTAACGCCGCGGCTCACCTGGAGCCGGGGGGCTGCTTCGTCGTCGAGGTCGGCGTGCCGGAGTTGCGCAGGCTGCCGCCCGGTCAGACCGCGGTCCCGTTCGGTGTCAGCGAGACGAGCTGGGCGTTCGACCTGTACGACACGGCCACCCAGGCGATGAGCTCGAACTACGTCACGGTCGAGGACGGGCGCGGCCGGTACCGCTCGATCCCGTTCCGGTACGTGTGGCCGTCCGAGCTGGACCTGATGGCGCAGCTGGCCGGGATGCGATTCTACGACCGCTGGGCGGGCTGGGCCCGCGAGCCGTTCACCAGCGACAGCGGCCAGCACGTCTCGGTCTGGCAGAAGCCTTAACGGCGGCCGAAGTCCGGCTTGCGCTTCTCCAGGAAGGCGTTCATCCATTCCTTGGCGTCGGCCTCCTGGCTGGTCGCGGCCATCACCTCGATCGCGTAGGCATAGGCCTTGGCCTGGTCCAGGTCGATCTGCGCGTACAGCGCCTGCTTGCCGATGCCCTTGCTGGCGGCCGAACCACGGGTGACCCGCTCCAGCAGGTCCTGCACGGCCGTGTCGAGCTGGGCCGCGGGCACCACCCGGTTGACCAGGCCCCAGTCCAGCGCGGTGGCCGCGTCGATGACGTCGCCGGACATGGCCATTTCGGCCGCCCGCTTGCGGCCCACGTTCCTGGCCACCGCCACCATCGGGGTGTGGCAGAACCAGCCGCCCTTGCCGCCGGGCGTGGCGAAGCCGGCCTCCTCGCTCGCCACGGCCAGGTCGGCGCTGGCCACCAGCTGGCAGCCGGCCGCGGTGGCCAGCCCGTGCACCCGCGCCACCACCGGCTGCGGCACCTGCTGCATCAGCGTCATCAGCTCGGTACAGGTGGCCAGCAGCGCGCGGATCTCGTGCAGGTCGGCGGAGACGACCTCGGCCAGGTCGTGCCCGGCGCTGAACACCGGGCCGGCCCCGGCCAGCACGATGCCCAGGACGTCACTGCCGCCGAGATCGCCGAACGCCGCGATCAGCTCGCGCATGTGCGCCTGGGACAGGGCGTTGCGCCGCTGCGGCCGGTTCATCGTGATCGTGGCGAAGTCGCCGGAGCGCTCTACACCGATGTGCTCGTAACCCATGACACTAAGGTAAGACGAAAGATCCCTCGGGAGGAGAGCGCGATGACGCGTACGCCGCAGGAAGTGTTTCAGCACCACGCCGAGGCCCTGGGGGCCGGCGACCTGGACGGGATCGTGGATGACTACTCCGACGACGCCGTCTTCATCACCCCGGCCGGGGTCAAGCGGGGCAAGGACGGGGTCCGCGAGGGGTTCGTCCGGCTGCTGGCCGACGTGCCGAACGCGGACTGGGCGCTGCCGACCCTGATCTTCGAGGGCGACGTGCTGTTCCTGGAGTGGACCGCGACCGCCGCGGCGACCAAGGTCGAGGACGGAATCGACACGTTCATCTTCCGGGACGGGCAGATCGTGCTGCAGACGGTGCGCTATACCGTCCAGCACACGAGCTGAGGGCGGGGCGGGGAACCCACCCCGTTCGTTTAAATCGGTTTTAGATCGCGGCGCGGGCCGGGACCAGCCGCGCGGCCCGCCAGGCTACGGCGGTGGCGGCCAGCGCGGCTACCGCCGCGGCGAGCATCGCGGCGCGGTCGCCGGAGACGCCGTCGCCGTGGCTGACGCTCTCAGCCACGGCCGGCAGGAGGGCGGCGCCGATCGCGGCGCCGATCTGGCGGCTGGTGTTGATCATGCCGCCGACCAGGCCCTGGTCGGCGTCGGGCATGCCGCGGCTGGCCAGCACGGTCGAGCCGAGGGCGGTGCCCGCGGTGCCGAAGCCGATCAGCATGACGACGAACAGCACCGGACTCCAGCCGGCCGCGGGCAGCCGGGTCAGTACCAGGAAGCCCGTCGTGGTGGCCGCGGCGGTCAGCACCAGCAGCCGCTTGACCCCCATCCGGCCCGCCAGCCGCGGGCCGGTCACGCCCATGATGAAGCCGACGACCCCCTGGGGGGCGATGACCAGGCCGGTGAACAGCGGCGACTCGTGCAGCACCTGCTGCAGGTAGAGCGAGAGCACCAGCATCTCGCCGCCGTTCCACAGGCCGAGCAGGAACGCCAGCGTGGTCCCGTCCCGCAGCCCCCGGCGGTGCAGCAGGCTGGGCCGGATGAGCGGCTCGGGGTGCCGGGTCTCGGCTTTAGCGAAGCCGAGGGTGGCGGCGGCCGCCACCACGACAGCCGCGATGACCAGCGGCGATGACCAGCCGAGGGCGACGCCCTGGGAGACGGCGAGAACGACCAGGGTGACCGCGACGGTGATCAGCAGCGCGCCGCGGATGTCCAGGCGGTGCTTGACGGCGTCGGCGTGCGCCTTGGCGGCGCCCAGGACCGACGGGGACAGGGCGGCCGCGATCAGGCCGACCGGCACGTTGACCAGGAACACGGCGCGCCAGCTGGTGAACTGGACCAGGACCCCGCCGAGGACCTGGCCGGCCACGAAGCCGACCGAGGAAACCGCGCCGTACAGGCCGATGGCGCGAGTACGCTCGGGTCCTTCGGGGAAGCCGGTGGTGATGAGCGACAGCGCGGCCGGGGCGACGATGGCGGCACCGGCGCCCTGCACGACCCGGGCGGCGATCAGCAGGACCGGGTCCTCGGCCAGGCCGCCGGCCAGGCTGGCCAGGGAGAACGCGATCAGGCCGACGACGAACATGCGGCGCCGGCCGAACAGGTCCGCCGCCCGGCCGCCGAGAATGAGCAGTCCGCCGAACGAGATGGCGTACCCCGTCACTATCCACTGCACCGCGTCGGCGGGCATGTGCAGTTCCCGCTCGATCGAGGGCAGGGCGACGTTCACGATGGAGAAATCGAGGACGACCATGAACGCGGCGACGAGGATCAGGGCGAGCTGGAGCGGCTGGCGGCGGGGAGGAGCGAGGGCAGGCATGGTACCAATCAAATACGTTACGGATCGTTTCGGAATTTCTCTATGGTAGAACCTGCCCATGAGCGGTGAAATTCCGGGGGGTGCCTCCGGCGGTACCGCGGGTACCGCGCCGCGGGGTCGGCCGCGGAGCGCGGAGGCCGACCGCGTGATCCTGGCCGCGACCGTGGACCTGCTGGCCGAGCGCGGCCTGGCCGCGATGTCGATCGAGGAGGTAGCGGCACGCGCCGGGGTCGGGAAGACGACCATCTACCGGCGCTGGCCGTCGAAAGGACTGCTGGCGCTGGACGCGTTCGTTATATCGTTCCGGGCGGAGCAGCCGCTGCCGGACACCGGCACCCTGCGCGGTGACCTGCTCTCGGCCCTGCACGCCTGGGTACGGGCGGTCACTCAGACGGCGATGGGGCCGATGCTGACCGGGCTGATCGCCGAGGCGCAGCACGACCCGGACCTGCGCGGGGCGTGGCGGGACCGGGTGCTCGAGCCGCTGCGCGCCCAGCACCGGATCATGCTGGACCGGGCCATCGCGCGGGGCGAGATCCCCGCGTCCGTGGACAGGGACGTGGTGCTCGACCTGTTCTTCGGCGCCGCCGAGCACCGCCTCCTGCTCGGCCACCTGCCGATGACCAGCGAGTTCATCACCGACGTGGTGGACGTGATCCTGAGCGGCATCGTGCGGGATTAGTTCGCGGACAGCGCGGTAATCGGAATCTAGGCGGGGAGCTGGGCTTCGGCTTCGATTTCTACCAGCCAGGCGGGGTCGAGGAGGCCGGCCACGATGACCGCGGTGGCGGCGGGACGGATGCCGGCGAAGGTCTCGCCGTGGGCGCGGGCGACCTCTTGCCAGTACTCCGCGGCGGTGAGGTAGATGCGGGTGCGGACTACGTGGTCTAGGGAGGCACCGGCCTTGGCCAGCGCTTCGGCGATCAGGTCGAGGCAGAGCCGGGCCTGGGCGTAGGGGCCGTCCGGGGGCGGGCCGCCGCCGGGCGGAACCGGGGCCGTGCCGGCCACGAGGACGCGGTCCCCCACGGCGACTGCGCGGGAGAAGCCGAACACGGGCTCGTACGGGGAGTGGCCGCTGATGCGCTGAGGCTGCACGGACCGGATTGTCTCATGGTGTCTCACGATGGTGTCTCACGCGGGCGGGTGGCGGCACCCGAGGCGGCCGCTGGCGATTGCCGGGAACGGCCGGGGGTAGGCGCTACTTGGCGCTACCTGGCGCGGCATCATTTTACGTTATATCGTGTTTATAGGATTGAGAACTTGCGGCGGGGGACTGAGGAGAGGCGACCATGAGCGAGATGGAACGGCAGGTCCGGAGCTTCTGGGCCCGGCTGATGGACTGGCTGCGCGGGCCCCGGGGCGCCGAGGCGACCCGGCGGGCCAAGAACGCGCTCGATGACGTGCGGACCAGCGAGGCGGGCAGGCGGGCCGAGTCCGCGCTGCGCGACCTGCGCGAGGGCGACGCGGGACGCAAGGCCAAGGCGGCCTTCCAGGACCTGCGCGACAGCGAGGCCGTGGGTAAGGCGAAGGGCGCGACCAGGGACGCGCTGCGCGACCTGCGCGACGCCGACGCCGGGCGCAAGGCCAAGGAGGCCATCCGCGACCTGAAGGACAGCGAGGCCGTGGGCAAGGCCCGCGACGCCGCCCGGGACGTGGTGCGCGACCTGAAGGACAGCGCGAGCCGCCGCAACAAGGCCTGACCTGCGCAAGGTCTGACCGCCGGCGCCACCGGGGCCGCGCGGGCGGTACGACACGCCCGACCTCGCCCGGAACGCCCCGGGGTACCGTCGTGGCCGTGCTGAGGCTACTCTGAGGTACAAGGATTTCGGGCTGCGGAGGATGAGGCGCATGTCACTGCCGGGGGCATCGGGGTGACAGTGCTGTGCCTGGTCAGCACGGATGTGAACGCTCACGTCGGCCCCGGCTGACCGCAGAGCCCCGCGGCGCGCGCGGCAGAGGAGGCACGACGTGACGTCGTCACCGGGTGAGAAGGCCAGCCGCCGGGTGCCGAGGTCTGTCCAGCTTGCCTCCGGTGACCTGTCCCGGCCGCCGGTCATGGCCGACGTGGCCCGGCTCGCGGGGGTTTCGCACCAGACCGTGTCGCGGGTGCTGAACGAGCACCCGAACGTTCGCCCACTGACCAGGGAGCGGGTCCTCGACGCCATCCGCGAGCTCGCCTACCGGCCCAACGCCGCGGCCCGGACGCTGGTCACGCGGCGTACGCATACCCTCGGCGTGATCACCGCCGACACCATGCTCTACGGCCCGACCTCGATGCTCTACGGGTTCGAGCGGGCCGCGCACGACAGCTACTTCGTGTCCGTGGCCAGCCTGCCCGCGCTCGACCGGCGGTCGATGCTGGAGGCGGTGGACCGGTTCCTCGGCCAGGGCATCGAGGGCATCGTCGTCATCGCCACGGTGGACACCGCCGTGGCCGCGCTGGCGCACGTGCCGCCGCCGGTGCCGCTGGTCGCGGTGGGCTGCGGTACCCGGGCCTCGGTTACCTCGGTGGCCATCGACAACGCGGCCGGCGCGGCGGCGGCGACCCGCTACCTGCTCAGCCTGGGCCACGGGACGGTCTACCACGTGGCCGGGCCGACCAACTGCCTGGACGCCAGGGAGCGCGTCGATGGCTGGCGGCAGGCGCTGCGGGCGGCCGGCGCGGCCGAGCCCGCCGTGCTGACGGGCGACTGGTCCTCGAGTTCCGGTTACGAGCTCGGCACCCGGCTGGCCGACGAGCCCGGTCTGACCGCCGTCTTCTGCGGGAACGACACGATGGCGCTCGGCGTCATCCGGGCGCTGGCCGAACGGGGGCTGCGAGTGCCCGAGGACGTCAGCATCGTCGGCTTCGACGACGTGCCCGAGGCGGGGTACTACCGTCCGCCGCTCACCACCGTGCGGCAGGACTTCGGGGAGGTCGGCCGGCAGGCACTGAGTACGCTTGTCGACCGGATGTCCGGCGCCATCCCGGCCGGGCCCAGGGTCCGCGTCGCGCCCGAACTGATCGTCCGGGCCAGCGCCGCCGGGCCGCCGCGCTGACCTTCCCAGGTGAGTCGAGCCGGACCGGGAAGGCAAGAATGCACTGGCAGGAACGTACCCAAAGGCGGACAGATGGTTGTTAGCGCTAACACTGATGATGGCGCCTTCGTCGTCGGCGTGGACTTCGGGACGCTGTCGGCCCGGGCGCTCGTGGTGCGGGTGAGCGACGGCGCCGAGGCCGGCACCGCCGTGAGCGAGTACCCCCACGGCGTGATCGACCGCGCCCTGGACGGGTACGGCGAGCTGCCGCCGGACTGGGCTCTGCAGGATCCGGCCGACTACACCCGCGCGCTGGGCGAGACGGTCCCGGCCGCGGTCAGGGCGGCCGGCATCAACCCGGCCCAGGTCATCGGCATCGCCACCGACTTCACCGCGTCCACCTGCATGCCGGTGGCCGCGGACGGCACGCCGCTGTGCCAGCTGCCCGGGCTGGCCGCGCGCCCGCACGCCTACCCCAAGCTGTGGAAGCACCACGCCGCCCAGGCGCACGCGGACCGGATCAACGCGGTCGCGCACGAGCGGGGCGAGAAGTGGATCAACCGCTACGGCGGCAAGATCTCCTCGGAGTGGCAGTTCGCCAAGGCGCTGCAGCTGCTCGACGAGGATCCCGGTCTTTACGCCCGGGCCGACCGGTGGATCGAGGCCGCCGACTGGATCATCTGGCAGCTGTGCGGCCATGAGACCAGGAACGCGGGCACCGCCGGGTACAAGGGCATCTACCAGGACGGCAGCTACCCGTCGCGGGAGTACCTGGCCGCCCTGGACCCGGGGTTCGCTTCGTTCGCGCAGGACAAGCTGGCCCATCCGATCTCCCCGCTCGGGGCCCGGGCCGGCGGGCTGACCGCGGCCGCCGCCGCGCTGACCGGCCTGCCGGAAGGCATCGCGGTGGCCATCGGCAACGTCGACGCGCACGTCACCGTGCCCGCGGCCGGGCCGGTCGCGGCGGGCAAGATGGTGGCCATCATGGGCACCTCGACCTGTCACGTGATGAACGGCGCCGAGCTGGCCGAGGTCCCCGGCATGTGCGGGGCGGTCGACGGCGGCATCGTGGCCGGGCTGTGGGGCTACGAGGCGGGCCAGAGCGGGGTCGGCGACATCTTCGCCTGGTTCGCGCGCAACGGCGTCCCCGGTGAGTTCGCCGACGAGGCCCGCCGCCGCGGCGTCTCCGTCCAGCAGCTGCTCGACGAGAAGGCGGCGGCCGAGCCGGCGGGGGCGCACGGGCTGGTCGCGCTGGACTGGGAGGGCGGCAACCGCTCGGTGCTGGTGGACGGGCGGCTGTCCGGGGTCGTCGTGGGCCTGACCCTCGCCACCACCGCGCCGGAGATCTACCGGGCGCTGCTCGAGTCGACCGCGTTCGGCACCAGGAAGATCATCGAGACGTTCGGTGAGTCCGGCGTCCCGGTGACCGAGCTCGTGGTGGCGGGCGGCCTGATCAAGAGCAAGCCGCTGATGCAGATCTACGCGGACGTCACCCGGCGGCCGCTCAGCGTCATCGGGTCCGACCAGGGGCCGGCGCTCGGCTCGGCCATCCACGCGGCGGTGGCCGCGGGCGCTTACCCGGACGTAGCGGCCGCGGCCGACGCGATGGGCCGGATCCACTCCGACGTGTACCAGCCGGATGCGGCCCGCGCCGATGTCTACGACGAGCTCTACGCGGAATATGTTCGGCTGCACGACTACTTCGGCCGGGGCGAGAACAAGGCCATGTACCGGCTGCGGGCGATCAGGGACCGCGCCCGGTCTGAACGGACTGAGCCCGGGAGGACGGCGTGAACTCCTCGGTAACGGCCGCGCTCCGCGACGAGGTGCTCCGTGCCAACCAGGGGATCCCGCGTGCCGGGCTCGCCACCTTGACGTGGGGGAACGTCAGCGGTGTCGACCGCGACGCCGGCCTCTATGTGATCAAGCCCTCGGGCGTGTCCTACGACGACCTGACCGCGGACCAGCTCGTCGTGGTCGCCCTCGAGGACGGGCGGGTGGTGGAGGGGCACCTGCGGCCCTCCGTCGACAGCGAAACCCACCGCCGGCTCTACCTGGCGTTCGCCGGCGTCGGCGGCATCACCCATACCCACTCCCCCTCGGCGGTCGCGTTCGCGCAGGCCAAGCGGGACATCCCGGTGCTCGGCACCACCCACGCCGACGCCTTCAACGGGCCGATCCGCTGTACGCGGAACCTCACGGAAGCCGAGTGCGTCACGGACTACGAGTACAACACCGGCCAGGCCATCGTCGAGTTGTTCGGTTCCGGCGGCTCCGGCGGCTCCGGCGGCTCCGGCGGCGGCGACCCGGCGGAGGTCCCTGGCGCGCTGGCGGCCAACCACGGCCCGTTCGTATGGGGTGACTCGGCGGGAGCGTCGCTGAAGAACGCGATCACCTGTGAGGCGGTCGCGCAGATGGCCATCCAGACGCTGGCGCTGAACCCGCACGCCGATGCCCCGCCGTATCTGCTCGAACGCCATTTCCGCCGCAAGCACGGACCGGACGCGTACTACGGAAACCCACAGGCCGGCCAGCAAGGAGCACAGCGCTGATGACCGCACCGACCGCCCAGGACGACTTCGAGGTCTGGTTCCTGACGGGAAGCCAGCATCTGTACGGGGAGGAGACGCTTCGCCAGGTGGCGGAGCAGTCGCGCGGTATCGCCGCCCAGCTCTCGCAAGCACAGCTCTCGCAAGCACAGCTCTCGCAAGCACAGGTCGCCGAGGCCCCGGCCATCCGGGTCAAGCTGGTCTGGAAGCCGGTCCTCACCGATCACGACGCGATCCGCCGGACCATGCTGGAGGCCAACGCCGACGACCGGGTGGTCGGTCTCATGGCGTGGATGCACACGTTCAGCCCGGCGAAGATGTGGATCGCGGGACTCAGTGCCCTGGACAAGCCGCTGCTGCACCTGCACACGCAGGCCAACGTCGCCCTGCCGTGGGCGTCGATCGATTTCGACTTCATGAACCTGAACCAGGCCGCGCACGGCGACCGGGAGTTCGGCTACATGCTGACCAGGCTGGCCGTGCCGCGTAAGACGGTCGCCGGGCACGTCTCCGATCCGCGGGTCGTCGAGCAGGTGGCGACCTGGACCCGGGCGGCGGCCGGGTGGGCGGCGACGCGGTCGCTGCGGCTGGCGCGGTTCGGCGACAACATGCGCTACGTGGCCGTCACCGAGGGCGATAAGACCGAGGCGGAAGCCATCTTCGGCGTCCAGGTCAACACCTGGGGCGTCAACGACCTGGTGGCCGCGGTGGACGCCGCCGCCCCGGCCGACGTCGACGCGCTGGTGGCGGAGTACGAAGACACCTATGACGTCGCGGCCGAGCTCCGCCGGGGCAAGGAGCGCCACCAGTCGCTGCGCGACGGCGCCGCGATCGAGCTCGGGCTGCGGTCCTTCCTCGACGCCGGCGGATTCGGGGCCTTCACGACCAACTTCGAGGACCTGGGCGGGCTGAAGCAGCTGCCCGGCCTGGCGGTGCAGCGGCTGATGGCGGACGGCTACGGGTTCGGCGCCGAAGGGGACTGGAAGACGGCCGTGCTGGTCCGGGCGGCCAAGGTCATGGGCGACGGCCTGCCCGGCGGCGCGTCGCTGATGGAGGACTACACCTATGACCTGACGCCGGGCCGCGAAGCCATCCTCGGCGCGCACATGCTCGAGGTATGCCCGTCGCTCACGTCGGCCAAGCCGCGGCTGGAGATCCATCCGCTGGCCATCGGCGGCCGTGAGGACCCGGTCCGCCTGGTCTTCACCGCGGATCCCGGGCCGGGCGTCGTCGTCGCGCTGTCCGACATGCGCGACCGCTTCCGGCTCGTCGCCAACGTCGTCGAGGTGATCCCGCCCGCCGAGCCGCTCCCCCGGCTTCCGGTCGGGCGTGCGGTGTGGCGACCGGAGCCGGACTTCCCGACGTCGGTGACCTCCTGGCTCCAGGCCGGCGCCGCGCATCACACGTGCATGTCCACGGCGGTGGGCGTCGAGGCGTTCGCGGACTACGCGCGGATGGCGAGCACGGAACTGCTGGTCATCGACGAGACGACCACCGCGCTCGAGTTCGAGAACCGGATCCGCGCGAACGCCGCCTACTACCGGCTGGCCCGCGGCATCTGACGCGGACCGCTGGCGGGGCGTGGCTGGCAGCACCGGTGGCACATCGGGTCACCTAGAGGAGTGCCGGTGGCACATCGGGTCACCTAGAGGAGTGCCGCCCAGGTCTCACATTGGTTCTGGCGCCTGCCGGACCGGGTCGATGTGACATCGTCCCGGTTAGAACCCACTGCCAGGAAGTTAAGGCTGCACCCCTTGCGTCAAGCTGTTCCATGATCGCGGGCAGAAACGGTCGAAATACGACCGGAACTGCCCGCGATCATGATCTGCGCCCGGGATCTTTAACCT
>JBEKJP010000177.1:0-14377 GCA_050011155.1 Streptosporangiaceae bacterium | reverse complement strand
CCGCGTCGGTGGCCGCGGATACGACGCCACCCGGGGCTCCTGGAATCGGCGTGGCTTCCGGGTCCGGCGGTGCGGCGGCTTCCTCCATGCCCGAGCTGGCGGTCCCGGCGTTCCGTGCGATCCGGGCGGCCGGCCGCTGGGTGATGGCGGCGGTGCTGCTCAGCCTGGTCGGCGCCACCGCGCACACCGCCGCGGTGATCACCCGCGGGCTGGCGGTGCACCGTGCGCCCTGGGGCAACATGTACGAGTTCGTCACCGCCCTGACCTGTGTGGCCGTCATCTTCTTCCTGGTCGTGCTGATCCGCTACCAGGCCTGGACGCTGGGCGTCTTCGTGATGGGCGCGGTGGTGATCACGCTGGGGCTGGCCGAGACGATCATCTACACCGCCCCCGGCGACCTGGTCCCGGCGCTGCAGTCGTACTGGCTCGATATCCACGTCACCGCGATGACGCTGGCGACCGGCATCTTCTTCGTCGCCGCGGTGCTCGGCGCCGTCTACCTCTGGATCGACCGGTACAACCGGCGGGTGGCGGCCGGCCGGGCCGAACCGGGACACGGGATCATCCGCCGGCTGCCCAGCATCGAGCAGATCGACCGGCTCACCTACCGGACGGTCGTGTTCGGCTTTCCAGTCTGGACGTTCGGCGTCATCGCGGGCGCGATCTGGGCCGACCAGGCCTGGGGCCGCTACTGGGGCTGGGACCCGGTCGAAACCTGGGCCTTCATCACCTGGGTGCTCTACGCCGCGTTCCTGCACGCCCGGGCCACGGCGGGCTGGCGCGGCCGCCGCGCGCACTACGTGCAGCTGCTCGGCTTCACCAGCCTGATCTTCAACATCTTGGTCGTGCAGGTCTTCCTGGCCGGCCTGCACTCCTACGCCGGCGTCGGCGGCTAGCCGCCGCTGGCTTACGAGTTACCGCGGATCGTACGGTCCAGCGCGCGCAGGAACTCGGGGTCGTCGTCCGGGCCCTTGGGCACGGCCCGGCCGGTGCCGGTCATCCGGCTCCGGCCGGCCGGATGGCGCGCTAGGGCGTCGTCCGCGGCGGTCCATCGCCAGCTCCGAAAATGGCTCGCGTCCGGGTCCTCGAGGTCCTCGGGGTCACCGGGATCGTCCGGATCCCAGCGCGCCGGCCGGGCCGGGCTGGCCCCCACGGCCGGGTTGCGCTGCGGCTCCCTGGCGATGAGCCAGGCGATGGCGCCGCCGACGAACGTCAAGGTGATGACGGCGATCCAGGCGGCCTTGGACAGCCCCCGGCACTCCGAAGCGGGCGTCAGGATGGCGTCTGTCAGGCAGTAAAGCCAGAAGCCCATCATGAACAGGGCAAACAGGGTACCGGACAGCAACATGGCCGAAGCCTAACGTCAGGCATATATGCGATGTGCGGTAACAAGTCAAATTCCCGGCCGGATCGCCCGGGCCAGCCATTAGGCGCATAGGGTGACGGGACGGACGAACTCGGCATACGCTGGCCATCAGGGCAACAGGGCAGGAGTTCGGTTCATGCGGCTAAGGCTGTTCGACCGTATCCGTCGGCTCGCCCGCTCCCGCAGGCCCGCGTCCGGAACGGCTCCGGCCGCTTCCGGTACCCAAGGCAGGCACCGTCGCGGCCGCCGTCGCGGCCCCGGTGCGCTGGCGCCGCCAGGTCCGGTGCCCGGTGCGTCGATGTCGAGCGCGCTGAGCTTTCCGGGCCCGGAACCCCCCGGTGGCGTGGACCCGGCCCGCGGCGGCGACCCGGCCCGCGGCGGCGCGGCCGGGCTCACGTCAGGGCCCGCGTCCCGACCTGGTACTCCTGCGGCCGGTCAGTCCCACGCCCCCGCGTCCCGCGGGTCCGGGGTGCCAGCGGTCCGGGCCGGGGCGGCTCGGGCCAGGATCCGGGAAGTGCCCGCCGACGCCATCGGCGCCGGAGAGGCCAGGCCGGTGGCGGCGGCCGCCCGGACGCGCTGGGCGGAAACGGCGCAGCCGGATCAGGCCCAGGCGGCGGCCAGGTCGGCCGGATTGGCCCGGGTCGCGGCCGGGATACCGCGCCAGCCGGACGGTTCCGGGCGCCCGTCGGGGCGACCCGCCGCCCTGACCCTCGCGCACGCCGGGCTGCCGTTCGCGCCCGCGCATCCCCGGGAACGCCCCCGGGTCGCGGACGGCCGGCGGAACTGCGGCTCTCTCGAGGCCATCCTGTGGCGGCAGTGGGATCCGGCGTCTCCGCCACCCCGCGAGGTGGTCGCGGCCGTCGACCGGCTGGCCGAGCTGCCGATGCGGATCAAGGAGAAGCTCGCGGCCGGCCTCGACGCGATCTTCGTCGGGCCGGGCGGCGTGCCGGAACTCGACGATATGACCAGCCTGCGCGGCGTCCCGCTGCCGGCCGGGCGGGCCACCTGGGACGCCTGCGCGGGCGCCTACGGCGAACGCAAGATCGTGGTCGGATCGCGGCCGTCCCCGACCCCGGACGTTATGTGCCACGAGGTCGGGCACGCGCTCGATGATCTCGACAGCCCGCCGGGTAAGTGGCAATCTGATTCAGCGGAGTTCCGCGTACTCTACGAGCAATGCCAGCCCCATTTCGCCAGCGATTTCCACCGCCAGCCCGGCGGTCTCGGGCGCAAGGAGTTCTTCGCGGACGCGTTCTCCGCGATCGCGTCCCGACAGCGGCCGGCCTTGGTGGACATGCTGAGCGGTGACACACGTACGGCGCTTCAGGTCATGTTGTTTTTCAACCGGCGATATGGCATCTAGGGTGATCAGCGATGTTTGTCATTCGACTCCCTAACGGGAACCTGATGGTCCCGCAGACCGCGACGGGCAACGACGGACGCGTCCTCGGCGACGTCTACGTCGAGATCGGGCCTCAAGACGCCGATTACGCCCGGCTGGCCGAGCACGCGCTGACCCCCGAGGAAGCCGAGCAGCGCCGTGAGCGGTGGCGGCAGGACGACGAAGCCCTGCGGCAGGAGTTCCTCGAGTTCGCCAGGATGAACGGCGAGCACACGTGGCAGGACACGGTGGACAGCGAGGAATAGCGGACGGCGAGTAATAAGCGCCCCCGAGAAGCAGGCCCCCGAAGCCCCCGAACCGTGCTACGAACCCCCGACACCCGGCGAGACCGCGGGTGGTCTCCTCCGTTCTGGCGTGGTCAGGCCGTCAGGTGGCCCGTCGGGGCCGGTTCGCTGTCACCGCGCAGCAGAGCCCGTACTTCGGATTCACGGAACCTGCGGTGACCCCCGGGAGTCCGGATGCTCGTGATGCGCCCAGAAGCCGCCCAGCGGGTGACGGTCTTCGGATCCACCCGGAACAGTGCGGCCACCTCTCCAGGCGTGAGCAGTCGCTCGTTATTGCCGTCCACGTTCAGTCTCCTCCGAGAGTCTCCCTCGAGCCGGTGACAGTCTCCTCGGACTGTCCTCCTCGAGCCTCTGGTCAGATGTCCCTCTAGTTTGGCGCTGAACGAGTACTTTCTACCTAGATTTCTGGAAATTAGCCGGGGTTTCGCGGTTGGCCAGTCGATGTACGGTAGCAGCTCGATTACTTTAAGTAAATATGCGTCCCGGTTCGCAGGCGTTTCTCCCGGAACTGCCGCCGCAACCGGATCCGGGAACGCGGCGGCACCGGGAAACGGCGAGAGGTGACGTGATGAGCGAGACGACCGGGATTGCCGGGACGCGATCCGGGCTGGTCAGCGTGGACCGGATCCAGGACGCGGCCAGCCGGCTCGACGGGGTGGCGGTCCGCACCCCGCTGATCCCGCTGCCCCAGTTCGAGCCGCCGCTGCTGATCAAGCCTGAGTCGCTGCAGCCCACCGGGTCGTTCAAGCTGCGCGGGGCGTACGCCGCCATCACCGCGCGGGAGCAGGCCGCCCGGCAGTACGGGGTGGTCGCCCACTCCAGCGGGAATCACGGGCACGCGGTGGCCTACGCCGCGGCCCGGCTCGGGGTGCGGGCGGTGGTGGTGGTTCCGCGGACCGCGCCCGCGGTCAAGACCGACGCGATCGAGTACTACGGCGCGGAACTCGTCCGGGTCGAACCCACCCTGGCCGCGCGCGAGGCCGCCACCGCCGAGCTCGTGTCGCGGCACGGGTACGTGCTGATTCCCCCGTTCGACGACCCGGAGGTGATCGCGGGCCAGGGGACCGTGGGCCTGGAGATCGCGGCCGACTGCCCGCGCGTCGGCCTGGTCCTGGTGCCGGTCAGCGGCGGCGGCCTGATCTCGGGGATCGCGGCGGCGGTCCGGGCCCGCTGCCCGGACGCGGCCGTGGTGGGGGTCGAGCCTGAGCTCGCGGCGGACGCCCGCGAGTCCCTGGGCCGCGGTGAGCGGGTTAGCTGGCCTGCCGCTGACACCCAGCGCACGGTGGCGGACGCGCTCCGGGTGGAGCAGATCGGCGAGCTGCCGTTCGCCCACATGCGCGCGCTGGTGGCCGGCATCGTCACGGTCACCGAGGCCGAGATGCTCGCGGCCGTCGGGTTGCTCGCGCGGCAGGCCCGGCTGGTGGCCGAGCCCGGTGGCGCGGTCGCGGTCGCGGCCTGGCTGTACCACCGAGACGAGCTGCCCGGGCTCTCCGGGTTCTCCGGGACTGCCCCGGCGGTGGCCGTGCTGTCCGGCGGCAACATCGACCCCGACCTGCTCGCGGCCACGCTCGCCCCCGCCGGGCAAGCCGGCTGACTATGCTAGGAGCGTCATGCGTACCACTCTGACTTACACCTCTGCTCGGATCGTGCTGCTCGCCGTCTCGGCGCTCCTGCTCTATCTCGCGGGCGCCCGCGGCCTCCTGCTGCTCGTGCTTGCCTGCGCGGTGAGCGGGATAGCCAGCTTCGTCCTGCTCTCCCGGCAGCGGGACGTCATGTCCGGCGCGCTGATGACGCGGCTGAAGAACCGGGGTCCAGGGCTCCGCGCCCGCCTCGAAGACGGCGCGCGCGCCGAAGACGAAGACTGAGCCGAAGACTGAGCCGAGGACTGACTAGAGCTTGCGGAACGGGGGGCCGATCCGGAGCATCGCGCCGGACGCCCGGGGGGCGCCGCCGCCTCCGGCCGGCTCACCCGGCTCGCTGGGGCCCGTCAGCCAGCCGCCCGTGGTCAGCAGCTTCAGCACCGCATCCACGGCTTCGGTGCGGGTCATGGCCGAGGTGTCGAGGACCAGGTCGGCGTCGCGTGGTTCGTCGTAAGGGTCGGACACCCCGGTGAAGCCGGTGATCAGCCCGGCCCGGGCCTTGGCGTACAGGCCCTTGCGGTCGCGGGCCGCGCACACGTCTACCGGCGTCGACACGTAGACGAGGAGGAAGTCGCCGACCTCGCTGACCATCTGGCGGGCGGCCGCCCGGGCCTGCGCGTACGGCGCGATCGGAGCGCAGATGGCGATGCCGCCGTGCCGGGCGACCTCGGTCGCCACGTAGCCGATGCGCGCGATGTTGAGGTCCCGGTCGGCCCGGGAGAAGCTCAGCCCGGCGGACAACAGCTGCCGGACGTGGTCGCCGTCGAGCAGCGAGACGGTCCGGTCGCCGCGTTCGTTCAGCGCCTCGGCCAGCCCGCGGGCGACGGTCGACTTGCCCGAGCCGGACAGGCCGGTGAAGAAGACCACCAGCCCGCGCTCGGCCCGCGGCGGCCGGGCCCGGCGCAGCTCACGGGCCACGCTCGGCGGGGCGAGCCAGGCGGGTACCTCGGTGCCGGAATCGAGCAGCGCACCGAGCTCGGAAGCGGTCAGCTCGCCGCGCTCGGCGCCCGTCTCGATCAGGGCGAGCGGGCGCCACACCTCCGAGCGCGGGTCGTAGGCCCACTCGCCCGCGCTGATGACCGGGATCGGCACTCCGGGCAGGGTCAGCGTCCCGTTTCTCGAGCCGGACGGCAGGCCGGTGACATCGGGTGCGTCGGCCAGCAGGTGAGTAGCGCCGTAGGCGGCGGCGACGATGCCCTCGGCGCGCAGGTCGTCCAGGCGCGAGCTAGCCGTGTCGGAGCTAGCCGGGCGGGACGCGAGGGGCACGGGGACCACGAGCGTGCCGGCCGGCAGGTGCTGCCTGGCGGCCAGGACCGCCCGGACCAGGGCGTCCGGCCGGGTCACGATCTCGGCCGGGCCGCAGATCAGCGGCAGCACCAGCAGCCGCGCGTTCAGCTGGCCGGCGTAGTGGCGCAGCTGGCCGATGTGCCGCGCGTTGAGGGGACGCCTGGTCGCGTAGGCGAGCACGTTCCCGCCGGACGGTTCGTCACCGGTCCCGGCCAGCCCCGTGTTAGCCAGCCCAGTGCTAGCCAATACAGTGCTAGCCAACACGGCGCGGACGTCCGCCGGCCGCCTGCGCAGGTTACGGAACGGGCCGTGCTCGGGCTCGCGCAGCGCGGTGACCGGGCCGGCCAGCCGGACCAGACCGGGATCGCCGCCGGGCATGGCCAGCCGCTCGGTGATCGCGAGCACGGCCAGCGGTGAGCCCTCCTGGTCCTGCAGGACCAGGCGATCGGCGTCGGCGGGGACGGCGCCAGCGGCCACGTCGAGGGTGACAGGAACCGGCCACGGGGTGCCGTCGGCCAGCGTGCCGCGGACGGCTACCGTGGCCACCTCGGTCTCGTCCAGGAAGCCGCGCAGCGGCGCGAACGCCCCGGACGTGAGCAGCTCGAGGTCGCCTAGCTGGGCCTCGTCGAGCGTGCAGGACGGCCAGCCGGCCAGCTCCGCGGGCAGGCGGGGCTCCGCGGGCAGGCGGGGCTCCGCGGGCAGCCCGGACGGGGCTGGCGCGGACGAGTCCGGTGAAGAAGCCGGTGAACTCCACTGCGTGGTCAGCTGTGCCTCCGAACATGACTCCTGACGCGGTACGCCCAGCGCACCGCGATCGTTAACCACGTGCCGTTAACGATACGAAACCTCTGTCATGCCCGGAGCGGGAAGGCGGACATGCCGCGGGACAGCGCGTCACACGACTCGCGCGAAGCGCTCCTCTGGCTTTCCTATCACGTAAAGCACCTCGTCTGGACCCAGTGGGATGCCGGAATTCATGGCGGCGTCGTGGTGTTCCCTTCAGGCTGCCACTCACGCGCGCGGGGATAGGAGCGCGTAAACTTGGCAGGGTTCCGTATGAGAGCCGGGTCCGCTTGAACCCGGCCGGTTCATGCTGCCCGGACCGCGCCGCAGCCGCGGCGGGCTATCCCGGGACGGTCCCGCCCGGGTCACGGGGCAGCTAGGACGAGGGACGAACAGCTATCACAAGGACATCATGAGCCTCGCAGGACTGCTCACTGCTCTCGACGACGATCCGCAACTGCACGACGCGGTCGCGCGCGCCCGCGCGAGCCAGGTCGCCGACGAGGGGCCGCCCGCCGTCGACCTCGTCGCCCCGCCGACCCTGCGGCCGATGCTGGCGGCGGCGCTTGCGCGGGGCAGCGACCCGGCCGCGCCCGGGTTCGTGCTGGCGGTCACGGCCACGGCCCGGGAGGCCGAGGACCTGGCGGCCGGGCTCGGCTCGTTCCTGTCGCCGGACAGCGTGGCCTTCTTCCCCGGCTGGGAGACCCTGCCGCACGAGCGGCTGTCACCCCGCTCGGACACGGTGGGGCAGCGGATCGCCGTGCTCCGGCGGCTGGCCCACCCGGCGCCCGCGGGCGAGCCCAACGGCCCGCTGTCGGTCGTGGTCACGCCGGTCCGGAGCCTGCTGCAGCCGATCGTGGCCGGGCTCGGCGACCTCGAGCCGGTCGAGCTGCACCCCGGCCAGGCCTGCGAGCTCGACGACCTGCTGGTCCGGCTGGTCGAGATCGGCTACTCGCGGGTCGACATGGTCGGCAATCGCGGCGAGATCGCCGTGCGCGGCGGCATCGTGGACGTGTTCCCGCCCACCGAGGAGCACCCGCTGCGGGTGGAGTTCTTCGGCGACACGGTGGAGGAGATCCGCTCCTTCAAGGTCGCCGACCAGCGCAGCATCCGCCCGGCCGAGCACGGCCTGTGGGCGCCGCCGTGCCGTGAGCTGCTGCTCACCCCGGAGGTCAGGGAGCGGGCCAAGGTCCTGGCCGATATCCACCCGGCGCTGGCCGACATCCTGGGCAAGCTGGCCGAGGGGATCGCGGTCGAGGGCATGGAGGCGTTCGCGCCGGTGCTGGCGGAGCGGATGGAGCTCCTGGTCGACTACGTCCCGGCGGGCGGCATCGTGTTCACCTGCGACCCGGAGCGGGTCCGGGCCCGGGCCGAGGAACTGGTCCGCACGAGCCAGGAGTTCCTCGAGGCGTCCTGGGTCAACGCGGCCGCCGGCGGCGAGGCGCCGATCGACCTCGGCTCCGCCGCGTTCCAGCCGATGGCGGCGGTCCGCGACGCCGCGGACGCCCTGGGCCTGCCCTGGTGGACGATCGCGCCGTTCGGGGTGACCGACGGCGACGAGGGGCCGGGTCTGTCCGCCACCGGGGCAATCGGGCCGAACGATCCAGGTGCACCCACCCCGTTCCGTATCAACGCCGCACTGGCGCCGGCGTACCGCGGTGAGACCACCCGCATGCTCACCGACGTGCGCGGCTGGCTGGCCGAGGGCTGGCGCGTGGTCCTGGTCACCGAGGGGCACGGGCCGGCCCACCGGCTGGCCGAGATGCTCCGCGGCGAGGACATCGGCGCCCGGCTGCAGGACGACGTGGCCGAGCCGCCCGAGCCCGGCGTGCCCTACGTGACCACCGCCAGCCTGGGCAATGGCTTCGTCTGGCCGGAGGTGCGGCTGGTCCTGCTCACCGAGAGCGACCTGGCCGGGACCCCGGCCGGGCTGCCCACCACCAGGGACATGCGGCGGATGCCGAGCCGGCGGCGCGGCGGCGTGGACCCGCTGCAGCTCAAGAGCGGCGACTACGTGGTGCACGAGCAGCACGGGGTGGGCCGGTACGTCGAGATGACCTCGCGCACCGCGGCCGGGGCCACCCGCGAGTACCTGGTGATCGAGTACGCGCCGGGCCGGCGCGGGCAGCCCGCGGACCGGCTCTACGTGCCGACCGACCAGCTGGACGAGGTGACCAGGTACACCGGCGGCGAGGCGCCCGCGCTGCACCGCCTGGGCGGCGCGGACTGGGCCAAGGCCAAGGGCCGGGCGCGCAAGGCCGTCCGGCAGATCGCGTCCGAGCTGATCCGGCTGTACTCGGCGCGGATGGCCTCGCCCGGGTTCGCCTTCGGCCCGGACACGCCCTGGCAGCGCGAGCTGGAGGACGCCTTTCCCTACGTGGAGACCCCGGACCAGCTCGGCGCCATCGACGAGGTCAAGCGGGACATGGAGCGGCCGGTGCCGATGGACCGGCTGATCTGCGGCGACGTCGGCTACGGCAAGACCGAGATCGCGGTCCGGGCCGCGTTCAAGGCGGTGCAGGACGGCAAGCAGGTCGCCGTGCTCGTGCCGACCACGCTGCTGGTCCAGCAGCACTTTTCCACGTTCTCCGAGCGCTACGCCCCGTTCCCGGTGAAGGTCAAGCCGCTGTCGCGGTTCCAGAGCAAGGCCGAGACGGACGAGACCCTGCGCGGCCTGGCCGACGGCACGGTGGACGTGGTCATCGGCACGCACAAGCTGCTCTCCCCGGAAACCAGGTTCTCCCGGCTCGGCCTGGTGATCATCGACGAGGAGCAGCGGTTCGGCGTCGAGCACAAGGAGTACCTCAAGCGGCTGCGCACCGAGGTGGACGTGCTCGGCATGTCCGCCACGCCCATCCCCAGGACGCTGGAGATGGGGGTGGCCGGGATCAGGGAGATGTCCACCATCTTGACGCCGCCCGAGGAGCGGCACCCGGTGCTCACCTTCGTCGGCGCCTACGACCCCAGGCAGGTGGCCGCGGCCGTCCGGCGCGAGCTGCTCCGGGACGGGCAGGTCTTCTTCGTGCACAACCGGGTCACCTCGATCCGCAAGGTCGCCGCCGACCTGGCCGCGCTGGTGCCCGAGGCCCGGATCGCCGTCGCGCACGGGCAGATGAACGAGCACGAGCTGGAAAAGATCATGGTCGACTTCTGGGAGCGGAACTACGACGTGCTGGTGGCGACCACGATCGTGGAGTCCGGCTTGGACATCCCGAACGCCAATACCCTCATCATCGACCGGGCCGACATGTACGGCCTGTCCCAGCTGCACCAGCTGCGCGGCCGGGTGGGCCGGGCCAAGGAGCGGGCCTACGCCTACTTCCTGTACCCGCCCGAGCGCTCGCTGACCGAGACGGCGCACGAGCGGCTGGCCACCGTGGCCCAGCACACCGAGGTGGGCGCGGGCATGTACGTGGCCATGAAGGACCTGGAGATCCGCGGGGCCGGGAACCTGCTCGGCGGCGAGCAGTCCGGGCACATCGCCGGGGTCGGGTTCGACCTGTACGTGCGGATGATCGGCGAGGCGGTCAGCGAGCTGAAGGGCGACGGGCCGGCCGAGAAGGCCGAGGTCCGGGTGGAGCTGCCGGTCAACGCGCACATCCCGCACGACTACGTGCCGGGCGAGCGGCTGCGCCTGGAGGCGTACACGCGGATCGCCGCGATCGACTCGGAAGCCGACGTCACCGCGGTGCTCGAGGAGCTGACGGACCGGTTCAGCGAGCCGCCGGAGCCGGTGCTCAACCTGCTCGAGGTGGCGCGGCTGCGCACCGCCGCCCGGCGGGCCGGGCTCACCGACATCACCGCGGCGGGCAACCACATCAGGTTCGCGCCGGTCGAGCTGCCCGACTCGCGGCAGGTCAGGGTGCAGCGCCTGTACCCGAAGACACTGCTGAAGCCGGCGGTGCGTACGATGCTCGTACCAACACCGAAAACGGCTACCATCGGCGGGCAGTCGCTGCGCGACAAAGAGCTGCTGAGCTGGTGCGGCGAGGTCATCCGTTCGGTGCTGGCCGACTTGCCGCCCGTGGTGACGTGACAGTGGTGACGTGACAGTGGTGACGTGAGAAAGGACATGGCGGTGCTCTCCAGCCTCATCAAGGTGTCCGCCCTGGTGCTGGGCGCCGGGCTCGTGGTGGCCGGGTGCAGCCCGGTCAAGCTGGGGGCCGCGGCGGTCGTCGGCAACCAGCGGATCACGGTCGCGACCCTCAATACCGACGTCACCAACCTCAGCAGGCAGGTCAAGCTCTACCCGGGCACCGTGCAGCTGACCCCGGCGCAGGAGACGCAGCAGACGCTCGCCTGGCTGATCCGGTTCCAGATCAACGAGCAGCTGGCCAAGCAGGCCGGCATCACGGTCTCCACCGCCCAGGGGGAGGCGGCGCTGAACGAGATCTTCAAATCGGCCGCGGCCAACGCGCAGGCCCAGGGGATCAAGAACGTCACCATCAACCTGATCCTGACCGCCAACGGGATCCCGGCCAACCTGCGCACCGAGGTCGGCCGCTATCAGGCCATCACCGACCAGTTCGAGCTGCAGGCCAACGGGGGCAAGCCGCCCACCACCCAGGACCAGGCGAACGCGGCTAATGACAAGCTCAGCAAGGCCATGTGCCTCGCCGCCAAGCAGCTGAAGATCGAGGTCAACCCGCAGTACGGCCGGCTGGACTACAGCCAGCAGTTCGCGGTCGTCGCGGTCACCCCGACGGTGACGCGGACCGAGGGTCCGGCCCCGACGGCTTCGCCGTCCGGGCTGACGCCGGCTTGCTGATCGTCCTCGCGACCAGCCCGCGGGTGGCACCCGGGCTGCTGAGCTGGCCGGCCTGGCAGGCCCTGCGCTCCGCCGACGCGGTGCTCGCTCCGGCTGGCCACCCGCAGCTGCCCGCGCTGGACGAAGCGGGGATCGGGTACCAGGTCGTGGATGCCGCCGACGCCGCCTCCGAGGCCGCGGGACAGGATGGGACAGCGGTCTGGCTCGCGCCGCCGGGCGACGACCCGCAGGTCCCGCCGGGTGCGCGGCTGCTGCGCGGATCGGCCGACCTGCCCGGCGCGCACCTGCTCGACCTGGTCGCGACCATGGACCGGCTGCGCCGCGAGTGCCCCTGGGATGCCCGGCAGACCCACCAGTCGCTGGCCCCGCACCTGCTAGAAGAACCCTACGAGGCTCTCGAGGCGCTTGAGTCCGGTGATGACCAGGCTTTTTGTGAGGAGCTTGGCGACGTGCTGCTGCAGGTGGTGTTCCACGCCCGGATGGCGGCCGAGCGCGAGGACGGCTACGACGTCGACGACGTCGCCGACGGGATCGTGGCCAAGCTGGTGCGGCGGCATCCGCACGTGTTCGCGGACGTGTCCGTGTCCGGTGCCGACGAGGTCACCCGCAACTGGGACGACATCAAACGCGAGGAAAAGCGGGAACGGGCCGAACGGGCCGGGGTGCCCGCCTCGGCCGACCCGCCCTCCGCCCTGGACGGTGTGCCGTTCGGGCAGCCCGCCCTGGCGCTGGCCGCGCAGTTGCAGCGCCGGGCCGAACGAGCCGGGGTACCCGCCGGCCTGACCCGGCTCGATGGCGACCCCGGGGAGATCGGCCGTGAGCTGTTCCGTCTGGTCGCCGCGGCCCGGGCCGCGGGACGCGACCCCGAGTTGGAACTGCGCGCGGCTGCACGCCGTTACCGCGATCTTGTGCACGCCTGGGAGCGGTCCTGATCCGGCGAATATTTTTTCGTTTGCTTCGACCCTAGTGCTTAATGGGATTGCAGCTTGTTACCTGAAGGTCAAAATAGTCACCTTGTGTCACCATTTGAAGCGCAATCGTGGCATAAGTACTCAAGGTGATCCCTCCCGAGTAAAAGTTTTGTGAACCTGGGCGTAAAGCCGGCCTGAGTGGTTGCTGCTAGCCTCCTGGCTGAGCGGCCCGGCTGGCCGCGTTCCCCGGGCCTGCGCAAGCGGGCCGCTTCTACCCTGTATCCGCTGGTAGCAGAGATTCTTCGCCTGCCGGCGGACGTCGCCGTGCGCACGCTTCCCTGACTCGTCATGGTGATCCTTGCGACATTTCTGCGCACAATCGGTAGCCGTGGGTGCTCGTGGGGTGCATCTCGGTTGCCGTTTGGGTGTTTGTTCGGTTTACGTGCTGTTTTCAGCTCTTTGGGCAGTATGTTGGCCGTAACGTAACAGAGAAAGTGTCACTATAAGTCACGATGTACCCGCGTAAACCCAGACAGTTGACTACACGTCACTAATGTGGGAGAACTCAGGCGAAGCGAACTGAGTGGGAGCGTGGGTACGCCAAGCGGACGTCTTGGTGCTGCCCATGGGGGGTCGGTGCGCATGTTTAGTGTTGCCGCTTTCGGTGGCAGGATCGGACGACGAGCAGCTAGGTGCCCGTCGTCGTATCAGGCTCGCAGGGACTACCTGCCTGCCGCTGCACTGGTCGGCCTTGGCTATGACCGGGTCGGCGTGCGCAGAGCGGCGTGGGGTCATGGCTGCGGGCCGGTGTTTCTCTCGCCGTCGCGGGTGCGAATGCCGCGCCGCGATAGCTCAGGCGGCTACCAGTTCCACGGCCACCTGCCGCTGGGCGGCCCGGGGCGTACCGAGCCCCGTCGGGCCTGCGCGCTGGTCCGCAGGTAATGGACCCCCCGCCGATGACATCCACATCCTCCGTGCCGCGATTCAGATACAGCGCGAAGCGGCCAGATTACTGAAAACGATGACTGCGCTGCGTCGACAGAGCTGCCACAGAAACCTGAAGCTGCGGTCGGCGCACGCATCTGAATAGATGGGAGGGCGGGTATACCAATGCCCGAGCAGAAGACTGATATCCCGGACATCGCAGCGCTGGTCTGCGGTGCCGCGGCCGGGGACCGGCGGGCGTGGGAACGCCTCGTGACGCAGTTCGCTAGGTTGATCTGGTCGATCACGGTGGACTTCAAGCTAACGGAAAGCGATGCCGCCGATGTTGCCCAGACCACTTGGCTGCGCCTGCTTGAGCACATCGACCGGATCGAGTACCCCGACCGGGTTGGTTCCTGGCTGGCGGCGACGGCCAGGAACGAGTGCCTGCGTAGCCTGGCCTCGCGCAAGCGGCTGGTCTTGGCCCATGACGATGAGGAAGTCTTGTTCGGCATGGACGTCGCCGGGCCCGAGGTTGACGAGCGCATCCTGGCTGACGAACGCGATCAGGTTGTCCGTGATGCGCTGTCCCGGCTGCCCCGCAGGTGGCAGCGGTTGCTCGAGTTGCTGATGGCCGACCCGCCCACGCCTTACGCTGACATTTCTGACGAGCTTGGCCTTCCGGTGGGCAGCATCGGCCCTACCCGGGGGCGATGCCTGGCCCAGCTCCGCCTGCTCTTGCAGGCGTCATGAGCCGAGCGCCTCGATGTCCACCCAGCGGCCGCCCGCGGCCTCGACTTCCGGGAAGGCGATGCGAACCTCGGGCATCAGGTCCGGCACGAACAGCAGCACCGCGTCCGGCCGGCGCTCGGCCAGCTGATCCGGCCCGATCACCGGGATATCGGTTCCTGGCATGCGCAGCCCCTGCTTGGCCGGCGAGGCGTCAACCACCGCGGGCAGCAACTCGTGGTCAGCGTTGGCCTGGCGCAGCAACGCCACCGCCCGGGACGCC
>JBEKJP010000176.1:0-15138 GCA_050011155.1 Streptosporangiaceae bacterium | reverse complement strand
CACGTCAGGTGGCGCCGCGGTGATGATCTTGCCGACCGCCGTCGTGCCGTCGGCGTAGGCGATGAGCCAGGCATCGGCGATGCACCCGCCGGACAGGCGCCGGACGGCGGTGATGTGGTCAGGCCGCCCGAGCGCGGCCAGCTCACCGCGCAGGACAGCCGCGCTGTCCGGGTCGGCCGGCATGCCGTTCTCCAGGTTCTCAGCCAGCCGGGCGGCCGGCTTCCGCGCTTTCCGCGCTGCGAGCGCTCCGGCCGAGCGCGGCTAGGTCGTCGAGCAGCCCCCGGGCCTGATCGGCGGCCCGGTCCTGGAAAGCGGCGTGCGCCCGCCGCCCGGCGGCGTCGCCGTGCACCGAGGCGAGCGACAGCCTGCGCTGTACCGGTCCTTGGGTCAGCCGGACGCTCTGCAGCTTCTCCAGTTTCATGTACACGGTCTTCTTGGTCACCCGGCCGGTGACCGTCACGGCCATCGCCTGGTTGTGCCCGGCGGCCAGGAAGTGGTAGCTCAGCGGCGCCTTGACCCGCGCCCGCGTCGGCGGCCTGGCCAGCTCCGGCAGGCCGGGACCGAAGACCAGCCGGACCAGGTACCGCGCCTCGCTCATGGGGCCCACCGGGAGCAGCGCCTTGGTCAGGCCGCCGGCCTGCGGGCCGGAATCCCGGCCCGCCACCCCCGCCACGTCAACCACCAACCGACACCAGCCGAACGGGCGCCACAGCAGTGGCTGCACCAGCCGCACCGCCTGGACCCGGCGGAACGGGATGGTCTCGGCCACCGTGCTCAGCAGCCCGCGCCGGATCCTTATCCCGTCGGGGGAAGTGGCGACCGTGAAGCCGTAGCGGCCCGTCACCTCCTGCCACGTCCTGGTCACGAGCCCGAGCGCGATCACCCCGAGGGTGGATTCGGAGGTGAGGAAGAGGGCGGGCGCCGCCTCGGCGGCGACCGTCGCGATCACCGCCAGGACTACGAACCTGGGCGCGGCCCGCAGTAGCGTGGCCCCGATCACCCGGCCGGCCGGGACGGTGATCACCGGGGACTCGGCGGGCTCCGGGGTGGCCGGGTCAAGACCGTGGTGCCCGGCCAGCAGCACCGCCCGCAGCCGGGTGGCCTCGCCGACGGTCAGGTAGGCCAGCCGGTCGCCTTCCTTCCCGGCGCCGGCCAGCCTGATCCGCAGGCACGCCAGGCCCAGGACGCGCGCCAGGAACGGCCGCACCACGTCGACCGCCTGGATCCTGGTCATCGGGAGCTGCCGGGATTCCCGGCGCAGCAGGCCAGTCTCGATGCGCAGCGTGGCACCGTCCAGCTTCCACCGGGTGACGAGCCACCGGACGAAACCGGCGACCACGAGCGCGGCCGCCGCGACCACCTGGTAGACGTAGGCCTTGAGGCCATCGGCCGTCACCAGGCTCAGGACCGCGATGCCGAGCAGGCTGGACAGCAAGCGGCCCGCGTTGATGAACGGCGACAGCGGGTGCAGCCGGTGCCAGCCAGCGCCCAGGTCCTCGGTCACAGGCCGGCTGCCCTGGCCTCGCCGAGCACGGCGAGGCGGTCCCGCAGCCGGGCGGCTTCGTCCCGCTCGAGACCGGGTATCCGGGCGTCGCTCGCGGCCGCGGCCGTATGCAGCTGTACCGTGGCCAGCCGGAAGGCGCGCTCGAACGGCCCGGCCGTGACCTCGACGAACTGCATCCGCCCGTACGGCACCACGGAAACGCGGCGGACGAGCACGCCGCGGGACACGATCAGGTCCTCTTCCCGCTCGCGGTACGCCCAGGCCCGGTAGCGGCGGCGCTCGACCCACAAGACGGCCCCCGCCACGGCGGCCACGGCCGCCGCGGCGGCCGTCCCCGCCCAGGCTCCGGCGAGAATCCCGGTCACGACGCCCGCGATCACGGCGAGCACCGGCCCCGCCACGGCCACCTGCGTCAGCCGCATCCGCCACAGCCGCGCCGAGGGAACCATCCAGCCAGGCAGTGCGTCGGCAGCCATGACTAAACGGTACACATCCAGGCGCCGTCCCCTACTGGTAGGAGAGGTTGGGCGCCAGCCAGTGCTCCGCCTGGTCGAGCGGGATCCCGCGCCGCTTGGCGTAGTCCTCCACCTGATCGCGGGCGATGCGCCCGACGGTGAAGTAGCGCGCGTCCGGATGCGCGAAGAGCAACCCGGACACGCTGGCCGCCGGCGTCATGGCGAACGACTCGGTGAGCGCCAGGCCGAAGTCCCCGGCCCCGAGCATCTCGAAGAGCTCCTCCTTGAGGCTGTGGTCCGGTGCGGCGGGATAGCCGAACGCGGGCCGGATGCCGCGGAACCGTTCGGCGTGCAGGTCCTCGGTGGCCGGCGCCTCGTCCGGGTCGTACCAGTCCCGGCGGGCCCGCAGGTGCGTGTACTCGGTGAACGCCTCGGCCAGCCGGTCCGCCAGCGCCTTCACCATGATCGACTTGTAGTCGTCCTTCTCCGCCTCGTACCGCCGTGACAGTTCCTCGGCGCCGTGAATGGCGACCGCGAACCCGCCGAGGTGATCCCCGTCGTCCGCCACGTAGTCGGCCAGGCACCGGTTCGGGCGGCCGCGCGGCTTGACCGTCTGCTGCCGCAGCATCGGCAGCCGCAGCTCGCCGCCGGACCCAGCGGCCACTACGATGTCGTCGCCGTCGGCGTGCGCGTCCCAGAACCCGTATCCGCCGCGCGCGGTCAGCTGTTCCTCGGCGATGATCTCGTCCAGCATCGCGTTCGCGTCGTCGAACAGCTCGCGGGCCTCGGGGAGCTTGTCCAAGATGGCCGGGAACTTGCCCTTCAGCTCCCAGGCCAGGAAGAAGAACTGCCAGTCGATCAGTTCGCGCAGCTCGGTCAGCGGGGGAGTGACCAGGCGCACGCCGCAGAACGCCGGTTCCGGCAGGCCGGCGAAGTCGGGCCGTTCGCAGTTGGCGCGGGCCGCCTCCAGGGACAGCAGCGGCTGGCTGCGGCGGGATTCGTGCTGCTCCCGCAGTCGCTGCTGCTCGGCGCGGTTCTCCTCGTCCAGGTCAGCGGCTCGCTTCGGGTCGAGGAGGCGCTGCACCACGCCCGCGACCCGTGAGGCGTCCAGCACGTGCATCGTGGAGCTGTCGTAGGCCGGCGCGACGCGCACGGCGGTGTGCTGGCGTGAGGTGGTAGCCCCGCCGATCAGCAGCGGGGTCGTCATGCCGCGGCGCTGCATCTCGCTCGCCACGTTCACCATCTCGTCCAGCGACGGCGTGATCAGGCCGGACAGCCCGACGATGTCCGCCTGCTCGGCGGCCGCGGTGTCCAGGATCTTGGCCGCGGGCACCATCACGCCGAGGTCGATGACCTCGTAGTTGTTGCAGCCGAGGACCACGCCGACGATGTTCTTGCCGATGTCGTGCACATCGCCCTTCACGGTGGCGAGCACCACCTTGCCGTTGCCGCGGCGCTGCCCGGCGGCCCTCGGCTCGGCGTCCATGAACGGCTCGAGGTAGCCGACGGCCCGTTTCATCACGCGGGCCGACTTCACCACCTGCGGCAGGAACATCTTCCCCGCCCCGAACAGGTCGCCGACGATCTTCATGCCGTCCATCAGCGGGCCCTCGATGACGTCGAGCGGCCGGGCCGCCTGCTGGCGGGCCTCCTCGGTGTCGGCCTCGACATAGTCCGCGATGCCGTGCACGAGGGCGTGTGACAGGCGCTCCTCGACCGGCGCCTCCCGCCAGGACAGGTCCGCTTCGGCCCGCTTGGCGCCGCCCTGGGCCTTGGTGTTCTCCGCGAACGTGACGAGCCGGTCGGTGGCGTCCGGCCTGCGGTCGAACAGGACGTCTTCCACCAGTTCGAGCAGCTCGGCCGGGATGTCCTGGTAGACGTCGAGCTGACCCGCGTTCACGATGCCCATGTCCAGCCCGGCCCCGATCGCGTGGTAGAGGAACGCGGCGTGCATGGCCCGGCGGACGATCTCGTTGCCGCGGAAGGCGAACGAGAGGTTCGAGATGCCGCCGCTGGTCCGCGAGCCCGGGCAGCGATCCTTGATCAGCGGGAGCGCGTCAATGAACGCCTTGGCATAACCGTTGTGCTCGGCGATACCGGTGGCAACGGCCAGCACGTTCGGATCGAAAATAATGTCTTCCGGGGCCCAGCCGGCTTGCTGGGTGAGCAGGTCGTAGGCCCGGCCGCAGATCTCGACCTTCCGTTCGGCGGTGTCGGCCTGACCCCGCTCGTCGAAGGCCATCACCACCACGGCGGCGCCGTAGCTCCTGATCGTCGCGGCGTGCTCGAGGAAGACGGCCTCGCCCTCCTTGAGGCTGATCGAGTTGAGGACGCCCTTGCCCTGCACGCACTTGAGCCCGGCCTCCAGCACGCTCCACCGCGAGCTGTCGATCATCACCGGGATGCGCGCGGCCTCCGGCTCGGTCGCGATCAGGTTCAGGAACGTGGTCATGGCCTGTTCCCCGTCGAGCAGGTCCGCGTCCATGTTCACGTCGAGCACGTTGGCGCCGTTGCGCACCTGGTCCAGCGCCACGTTCACGGCCGCCTGGTAATCGTCGGCCTCGATGAGCCGGCGGAACCTGGCCGAGCCGGTGACGTTGGTCCGCTCGCCGATCATCACGAACCCGGTGTCGGCGGTGATCGCGAACGGCTCCAGTCCCGAGAGTTGCGTGGCCCGGTGGTCCTGTGCCCGGACCGAACTCTGCGCCTTGAGGTCACGGGGCCGGATCGGCCTGATGGCCTCGGCGATCGTGGCGACATGCGCGGGGGTGGTGCCGCAGCAGCCCCCGACGATGTTCACCATGCCCTCGGCGGCGAACTCGTGCAGGTAGTGCGCGGTCTCCTCGGGCGTCTCGTCGTAACCGCCGAAGGCGTTGGGGAGCCCGGCGTTGGGATGGCACGCCGTGTAGGTCTCCGCGAACCGGCTGAGGTCGGCGATATGCGGCCTGATCTCCTTGCCGCCGAGCGAGCAGTTCACGCCCACGACGAGCGGACTGGCGTGGCGGACCGAGTTCCAGAACGCCTCGACCGTCTGCCCCGTCAGGGTGCGGCCGCTCAGGTCGACGATCGTGACCGAGATCCACAGCGGCAGGTCCGGGGCGGTCTCCTGAGCCGCCTTGATCGCGGCCTTCGCGTTCAGCGGATCGAAGATCGTCTCGACCAGGAGCAGGTCCACGCCCCCTTCTGCCAGCGCGGCGATCTGCTCGGCGTAGGCCCCCTTCACCTGGTCGTAGGTGACGGCGCGGTATGCCGGGTCTTCCACCTTGGGGCTGAGCGACAGGGTGACGTTGAGCGGGCCGACCGAGCCGGCCACGTACCGGGTGCCTTCGGCTTCGTCGGCCGCCTGCCGGGCCAGCCGCGCCCCGCGCAGGTTCATCTCGTAGACCCGGGACTCCAGCCCGTAGTCGGCCTGGCCGATGCTGGTCGCGGTGAACGTGTTGGTCGTGGTGATGTCCGCACCGGCGGCCAGGTACTGGCGGTGGACGTCGAGGACGACGTCCGGGCGGGTCAGGTTGACCAGATCCGGGTCCCCGCCCGTATCCCGGTCGTGGCCGGGCAGCCGGTAGTCAGCGGGGGTGAGGTTCTTCGACTGGAGCATCGTGCCCCAGGCGCCATCCAGGATCGCGATCCGCCGGTCCAGAAGCTGTATCAAATCGCGCACTGCGCACCTCCCATTGTGGGAGGCGCCCTTGCTTCCGCGTCAGCGGGAGCCGAGCGTGGCGGGCTCGTCACCCGTTGCAGCGCCTCTCGGCTCCAGGTACCAGGCTACAGTGTCCGGGCCCAAATTCTCGAATAAATTCTTGTGGCAAACCACAGTCAGGTTATCGTGGTCCTGAGTGACCTCAACCGTCCTGCTCAGCCTGTGGCAGGTCGTGAATGACGCGTTCGCGGAGATCGGGCAGGTAACGGGCGGCGGCGGCGAAATCCTGGTCGTCGTGCAGCACCGCCAGGTCATGATGCGCCGCGGTGGCGCAGATCAGCAGGTCGACGGCCGACAATGCGCGGTGGGCGCCGTGGCGCAGCAGGCGGTACTGCGCGGACTCTATCCACCGCCATTCGTTCTTGGGCACCGCGGCATCGGGGTAGAGAGCGTCGAACATGCCCGACATCTGCTCGTACTCCTCCAGCGTGCGAGCCGAGCGGCGGAACTCGACCCGCTGTGGATGGCAGGAGCCGACGACGCCGAGGGAGATGACCTCGGCCCAGGCTTCCCGCAGCGAGGCGTCCCGCAGGATCCGCCACAGGGCGGACGAGTCGACCAGGTACCGGATCACGCCGCCGGATCTTTTTCAGCCGCCCGGCGCTGCTGCCATCCTTCGAAATCCCAGCCCGCGGCGAGGTCGGCATAGTGCTCGAGGGCCGCTACCCGGCGATGCCGGGCGGCGAACTCGCGCAAGGCCAGGTTGACCGTGTCCTTCTTCGTCTTCGCCCCGGATAGCCGCATGGCCTCGGCGAGAGCGTCCTCGTCGATGTCGATCTGCGTCAGCGTCACCCTGAACCTCCAGCGAGTATGGATGATGTACATGCTCAGCATCCATTATCAACATTGCCCGCGACCGTGGCTACCGGGAGCGGCTGATCCGGGTCAGAGCACCTCTCCGAGCCCCATGGATTCCCGGTACCACCGGTAGTACCAGCGGCCGATGATCTCCTGCTCGCTCGGCACCAGCACCCCGCCGCGGGCGTAGGCGCGGGACTTCATGTTCGGCTGGCACCATTGCGATGCGGCGAAATCCTGCTCGTTGACCCGGTGGAAGAGCTCGACCGTGTCGCTCAGGTCGTACCCGGCCACCGTCGACGCCGGGAACAGCCACTCGCACACGACCTTGGTGACCTCCGCGCTCACCGGCTCGAACCGGTGCGCGATGACGTGATCGGGCAGCAGCGACAGGAAGCAGTTGGGCCGCATCACCATGCCGTAGTACTTGCGGTCGTCGCGGTCCTCCAGGCCCGGCAGCCGGGGCAGCACGGTACTGCCGCTAATCGAGAACGAGTCCTTGTGCTCGGCGAACAGGTAGCCGTTGGTGTCGTAGGTGACGGGCGCGCCCCCGGCCAGGTTGCGGAACTGCGGCAGCGTGTCCACCAGCTCAGGGTGAATCGTGCCGCAGTGGTAGCACTCCTGGAAGTTCTCCTGGATGATCTTCCAGTTCGCGGCCACCGTGTAATCCACCCGCCGGCCCGCGACCAGGCCGGCCAGGCCGTAGCGGTCGAACTTGGCCCGGTCCCCGCCCAGCCGGAAATCCAGCTGCGGCCACACCAGGTCCTCCAGCGGCGCCGGGTCCTCGGCCAGGTTCAGCCAGACCATGCCGTGCCACTCGCCTAGGTGTACCGGGTGCAGGCCGAAGTCGGCCTTGTCGGCGGCGGCCATGGAGCTCCAGTTGGGCGCGCTCATCAGGCTGCCGTCCAGCCGGTAGGTCCAGGAGTGGTACGGACACCGGATGGACCGGCCGAAGTCTCCGCTGTCGGTCAGGCACAGGGTCGAGCCGCGGTGCCGGCAGACGTTGAGGAAGGCGCGCAGTTCCCCGTCGCGGCCGCGAACCACGATGACGTTCTCGTTCCCGATGACCGTCCGCACGAAGCGGCCCGGCGACGGCACGTCCTCGGCGCGGCACACGTACTGCCACTGCCGTTCGAAGATGTTCCGCTTCTCCCGCTCGAAGATCTCCGGGTCGGTGTAGTACCGGCCGGGCAAGGTCGGCAGGAACATCGTGGCCGGGGCCATGGTCATGGCTCGCTCCTTTCACCCACCTGCGCTGACACGCTAGGTACACGTTACGACGGGGGGCTAGCCTGACCAGCGAAGACGGTATCCAGCTACATTCCCGCCGCCAGCGCCGATCCCTAGCGTCTTGAGCATGAAACACAACTCCGCATTCGGAAAGCGATCAACCCACTCCGTTCGGCGGGCCGGGTTTAGTGTCCTGGCCGCTGCGCTCGCCGTCACCGGCATCACCGCCCTGGCCGGCGCGGGCGTGGCCTCGGCCGCTCCGGCCGGCGGGCCGCCGGGCCCGTCCGTCCGGGGCCAGCTGATCTCAGCCACCCCGCTGCGCACGCTGCCCACCCCGGCCTCGGTGCGATCCGAACTGACGGCCGACGGCTTCGACCCGTCCGCGGTGCGGTACGGCGTGCGCAGCTTCCGGCTGGTGTACCGGACGGTGGACGTCCACGGACACCCGACCACCGCGAGCGGCCTGATGGTGCTGCCGGCCGACGGCGCGCGCCAGCTGACGGTGGTCTCCTACACCCACGGCACCGAGACCTACCGCGGCGACGCGCCGTCCATGCAGCCCACTGGCTTCGAGCCCGCGCCTGCCTACACCTTCGCGGCGGCCGGGTTCGCCGTATCCGACCCCGATTACCTCGGCCTCGGCACCGGGCCCGGCCTGCAGCCGTACCTGGACCTGCCGTCGGAGACCACGGCCGCCCTGGACATGCTGCGGGCGGTGCGCCACTATCTCATCGCCCATGGCGAGCAGGCCCGGCGGGACGTGCTGGCCACCGGCTTCTCCCAGGGCGGGCCGGCGGCACTGGCGCTCGGCCGGGCGCTGCAGGACGGCGCCGACCCGTGGTTCCGGATCGGCGCGCTGGCCCCGATCAGCGGGCCCTACGACCTGCCCGGCGCCGAAGCTCCCGCCATCGTCGACGGCGACCTGGTCCGGCTGAACCCGGATCCGCAGCTGGGAGCCAAGTACAGCGTCCTGTACGCGGCGTTCGGCCTGGTCGCCCTGAACCGCGTGCACCATGTCTACTCCTCGCCCGCGCAGGTGTTCAAGCCGCCCTACGCCAGCACCATCGAGACCCTGCTGGATGGCAACCACACCAGCCAGCAGCTGATCGCCGGCACTCCCGGCCAGCTGAGCGATCTGCTCACCCCGCGCGGGCTGGCCATGCTCCGTCATCCGGCCGGCGCCCTGGCCGCCGCGCTGAAGGCCGACAGCAGCGCATGCGACTGGGCCCCGCAGGTCCCCACCCGGCTCTACCTGGCCACTGACGACGAGCAGGTCGTCAACGCCGACACCTGGCACTGCCAGGCGGCGTTCGCCGCCCACGGCGCACGGGTCACCGCGGTCAACCTCGGCACACCCGACCACGCCGGCTCGCGGCACTTCGGATCGAACGTCGCGGGCACCGCTCAGATCGTCCGCTGGTTCTCCCAGCTGGCAGCCTGACCTACAGATCGAGGACGAGGCGCGCGGTGCAGGAACGGGAGACGCAGATCATCATGCGATCCCCGGCCGCGCGCTCCTCCTCGGTGAGCACCGAGTCGCGGTGGTCCGGCAGGCCGGACAGCACGGCGGTCTCGCAGGTGCCGCAGGTGCCCTCGGCGCAGGACGACAGCACCCCGATCCCGGCCTCCTCCATCACGTCGAGGATCGAGCGGTCCTGCGGGACCGTCAGCCGCAGCTCGCTGCGGGCCAGTTCCACGTCGAAGGCCTCGGCCCGGACCGGCGCGTTCAGCGGCCGGGCGCTGAACCGCTCCACGTGCAGCGACCGGGGCGGCCAGGCCCGGCAGCGCTCCTCGACCGCGGCCAGCAGCGGCTCGGGACCGCAGCAGTAGACCAGCGTGTCCGGCCGCGCCACGCCGAGCCAGAAGTCCAGGTCGAGCAGGCCCGTCTCGTCCTGCGGGGCCACCGTGACGCGGTCGCCGTACCGGGCCAGCTCAGGCAGGAACGCCATCGAGTCCCGGTACCGCCCGCCGTACAGCAGGTGCCAATCCGCCCCGGCCGCGACGGCCGCGGCGATCATCGGCAGGATCGGCGTGATGCCGATCCCGCCCGCGATGAACAGGTAGTGCGGCGAGTCCGCGAGCTCGAAGTTGTTCCGCGGCCCGCGGACCCGGACCGTGTCCCCGGCCCGCAGCCGGTCGTGCACGAACCGCGAACCGCCGCCGCCGTTCTCGTCGCGCAGGATGCCCAGCCGCCACACGTGCTGATCGGCCGGGTCGCCGCACAGCGAGTACTGCCGGGTCGGGGCCCCGTCCAGGATCAGGTCCACGTGCGCGCCCGGCGCCCAGGGCGGCAGCGGGCTGTCCGCGATCTGCCGCAGGGTCAGCGCCACCACGCCGTCCGCGACTTCGGCCTTATCCTCCACCCGGACATCCGCCTCCTGGGGATGGCGCTTCGCCACCGCTGCCACGGGCCCGCGGGCGCCCGGGAACGCCAGGTGCAGGTTGTCCCAGACGTACATGTTCGGCGTGGTGCGGTAGCGCACCGGCGGCGCGGCGATCGTGTAGTCGCCCAGCACGGGCAGCCCCTCTTCCAGGGCGACCTTCGCCTCGAGGCGGGCCAGCGGCGCGCCGAGGCAGCCGTGCATCCCCTCGCCGAACCCGAGGTGACGGAACCGCCCCCGGGTCACGTCGAACCGGTCCGGCTCGGTGAATCGCCGCTCGTCCCGGTTCGCCGCGCCGTACACCAGCACCACCCGGCCGCCCGCCGGGATCGTCACCCCGTGCAGCGTCACGGAACGCGACGTCGTCCGGCCGACCAGCTGCAGGGGAGTGGCCAGGCGGATCGCCTCCTCGACCGCGTCCGGGATCAGGGCCGGGTTCTCCCGCACGATGGCGCGCTGGTCCGGGTTCTCGGCCAGCAGCTTGAACAACGTCCCGATCAGCCCGGCGGTGCTCTCCACGCCCCCCAGGAACAGCACCATCATCAGGCCCAGCACCTCCGAGGCGGGCCCGAAGTCCTCCTCGGCGAACGGCACGCCCTCGATCTCGGCGGTGACGATGTGGGTCACCAGGTCCGCGCGCGGCCGGGCGCGGCGCTCGTGCAGCAGGTCGGTGAAATAGCTCTGGATGCCCGCGGTGGCCGCCTTGGCCACCGGGGTGAGCCGGGAGTCGTCGGGCTTGCGGTCCTTGAGCTCGTGCACCCACTGGTTGAGCTGCCCGCGGCCCTGCGCCCGGGCGGCGGGCAGGCCGAGCAGGTCGAAGAACACCTCGTTGGGCGTCGGCCAGGCCAGTTCCTGGGCCAGGTCCACGGTGCCCCGGTGCCGCCAGGCGTCGATCAGGCCGCGTACCACCGCGCGGACCGCGTCCTCGCGCTCGGCGATCCGGTTGGGCAGCAGCTGTGGCTGGATCATCCGGCGGATCTGGTCGTGGCGCGGGTTGTCGATGTCCGGCAGGAAGCCGGGGCCGCTCTGGTCCTTGGCGGTGTCGTCGATGTCGATGCCCTCGCAGGACAGGAACGTCTGCGGATCCGTGGCGGCCGCGCGTACGTCCTCGAACCGGGACAGCGCCCACCAGTTCCACTTCTCGCTGTAGAACACCGGTGCCTCGTCGCGCATCCACTTGTACACCGGGAACGGATCAGCCTGGAACTCCTGGCTGAACGGGTCGTATTCCATAGAGTCACCACCGGGTTGGACAAAATTGGAATCTGTTAGATCGTTCCAACATTTCAAGCGTCGCTCCCCGTGGGTCATATGTCAAGGCTCTCGGCCCCGAGATTCATGAAACCCGCCCGCCATAGCGTTCGAACGTGATGGAACCCCGTTTTCAGCGCGTCAGGCTCCCCGGCTCAAGACCGCGAATGAGCTAAGCTTCGTTCGGTAGATCGTTCCAACTGCCGTCCTGGAGGTCCCCGGATGCCGGTTAACGGCGACCAGCCCGCCCGGCCCACCATCCGTGACGTGGCCGAACGCGCTGGCGTCTCCAAATCCCTGGTCTCGCTCGTGCTCCGCGGCTCGCCGAAGGTCAGCGCCGACCGGCGCGCGGCCGTGGACCGGGCGATCGCCGAACTCGGCTACCGGCCCAACGCCGCGGCCCGGACCCTGCGCGAGGGACGCAGCCGGGCCATCGGCGTCCTGCTCAACGACGTGCGCCACCCGTGGTACATGGACCTCCTCGACGGCCTGCTCTCGGTCTTGGAAGCGGACGGCAGGCACGTGGTGCTCAGCGGGGGAGGCCGGCTGGACCGGGGGATGGACGAATCGGCGCTGCGCGGCTTCCTCGAGCTGGAAGCCGACGGCTTCATCCTGGCCGGCACGCAGGCGAACTCGCCGGTCATCGCCGAGATCGCCGGCGTCGTCCCCACGGTCGCGGTGGGCTGGCGCGACATCGACCTGCCGCGGGTGGACGCGGTGGCGAACGATGACCTGCTCGGCGCGACGCTGGCCACCCGCCACCTGGCCGACCTCGGCCACCGCCGGATCGCGCACATCTCCGGACGGGTGTCCGGCACCGGCAACGTCGTCCCGAAGCTGCGCCAGCAAGGCTACGAGGACACCATGCGCGCCCGCGGCCTCGGCGAGCACATTCTCCTCGAGTACGCGGACTTCACCGAGGACGGCGGCTACCGCGCCGCCGTGCGCCTGCTCAGCCGCCCCGAGCCGCCCACCGCGATCTTCGCCGTCGACGACCTGACCTGCGTCGGCGCCCGTTCGGCGGCCTCGGAGATGAACGTCGACGTGCCCGGCCGCCTCTCGCTGGTCGGTTACGACAACACCTACCTGGCCCGGCTCCGGTCGATCTGGCTGACCAGCGTGGACAGCGCCGGTTTCGACTGCGGCCGGCTGGCCGCCCGCACGCTGCTGGCCCGCGTCGCCGATCCGGCCCGCCCCGCCGGGCTCCAGTTGCTGCCCCCCACCCTGCAGGTGCGCGGCTCCACGGCACCCCCGCCAGGGCCTTAACCGCAGGATCAAGCCGCCGTCGGTGCACAGCCGGTCGAGCCGCTCCAGCGTCTGGCGCATGCCCTCGATCCAGATCCTGCCGTAGTCGATGTCCGCCCGCTGGTCCTCGGGAACCCGGGAACAGTCGAAGATCTCCGTCACGACCGTGGCATCCGGCTGGACCTGCTCCTGGACCAGGACTCCCGCCCCGCCGCCCTGCGCGGCACGGCTCCGGCGGCAGCCCGGTCCCGGCCGGGTTCGCCGGCCGCAACCACCTCACCGTCCCGCTGGCTACCCTGCTCGGCCTGGCCGACCGCCCCGGCCTGGGCCCGGTGGATCCGTGGCTGGCCCGCGACCTGGCCGCCGCCAGCGCCGCCAAGAGCCCGGTCGAGGTCCGCTACCCGCGCTCGAAGCCAGAGGAGCAGGGCGACCGCGAGAGGTGGCCGTGGCTGCCAGCATCCATCGTAGAGCAGTGCGGCCCGGACCTGAGCTTACGATGTCGGACGGCTCGTCAAGAGGCGGCCTGCGGAGCAGGATCCCTCCTGCCCGCTGCCGTACGCACCGGACCAGGACCATGCCCGCACGATATCGTCATTAGGTAGAAGGAGTTTCCGCAGACAAGGGAGGAACAGGCGTGGCCAGCTACCGTCCCATGACTGTCGCCGATCTTGCCGTGCACCTGTCGCGCGTCCCTGACGACAGGACGCGCTGGAAACTCGTATGGGAGTTCCTGGAGGAGTATCGGTGGGAGTCGGCCGATGCTCAGCCATCTCTGCTGAGGGACGAGCCGTCTCTTGTTGGTGACGAGCGTTGGGATGCGCTGCTGGCGGCACTAGCCGAGTACCTCGCGGCCAAGCATGATCTCGCGCCGCCAGCCTGGGCCGAGCCGAGGGTCTTGCGTCGGCCGTGGTTCCCGGCCGAACTCCGGGTTCAGCGCGCCGACGCCCTGGTCCGGGCGCCAGCCGCGTTCCGGAAGCATGGCGTCTACCTCTCAGCCGCGGACCTGGAAGCAGCGTGACTGAACCTGGAAGCGTCCTCCTCGACCGCGCGCAGATCGAGCAGGCGTTCACCGCCCTCGGGGATCGACTCGTGCGGCGAGGCGTGGTCGCCGACGTCTTCATCATCGGCGGAGCGGCCATGGCACTGGCTTACGACGCTACCCGCGTGACCCGCGACGTTGATTCGCTGTTCGTGCCGCATGGTGTCGTCCTTGAAGAAGCCAGGAACGTCGCGCACGACCTCGGGCTGCCGGCGTGGTGGCTCAACGAGCAGGCCAGCGTCTACATCTCGGGCAAGGACGACCCGGATAAGCGCCGCGTGTTCGACCATCCAGGCCTCCGGGTGACTGCGGCATCGCCACGGCACATTTTCGCAATGAAGGCCCTCGCCGCGAGGACCCGGGATATCGACGACCTCCGCCTACTCGCCGACATCATCGGCGTCGACTCCGCGGAAACCGCTCTGCAGATCTGCGGGGAGTTCTTTCCCGACGAAGAGGTTCCACCCCGGGCGGCCGCCGTCCTCCAGGAACTCTTTAGCTGACAGTGCTGCCATAGTCTTGTGTACCGCCTCTCTGCGGCCCGCCGCCTGGCCAAAGCTATAGCCAAGGACGTTCACCCAGTTCAACGGCCATAAATGCCAGTGCTACCACTGTCCATCGTGCCAGCGATAACGACACACGTCAGAGCCATGCCTCGCCGTTGGCCAGGTTTTCTCTCCTGGGCACTGGGCGAGGATCTCTTCGAGCGCGGCGCCGAAGTGGCCGGCCGCGCCAGGCGTCACCGGACGACGCCGCACCAGTGCCTGCACCGAGGACGATGATCGTTGCACGGGGTGCGGCTCTTTCAAAGTGAGCATGCGAGGGCGGCCATGCTGCTCCCCCGTGCGCTCACCCCCCAGGCCGGCCCGGGCCAGGACGCGGTCTCACCCGCACCACCAGGCCCGCGGCGCGCACGGGCGCGCATAGCGGGCCTGGCGAGCGGCGCCTGCGCCGGGCTCAGTCCCTCGTAACCGGGCGCCCGAGCATGCCGCCCCGGATCTGCGCCGTGGCGGTGGCCACGGCCACGACTGCGCCGTCCTCGTCAACGAGCTCCCCGGCGAGGAAGGCTATGTCCCGTCCGCGTCGCACCACTCGCCCCCGCCCTACCAGGCGGCCCGCACGGGCAGGCCGCAGGAACTGTACGTGCAAGTCCGTCGTCGGGGCGAAATCACCCGGCTCAAGCCCGCAGACCAGGGCCGGTCCCATCGTGTCGTCGAGCATGGCAGCCAGGAAGCCGCCCTGCACGACCCCGGCCGGGTTCAAAAACGCGCCGCCAGCAGCAAAGGCGACCTCGATCGTCCCCTGCTCCGGGTCGATCGCGACGAGTTCCCAGCCCAGGGTGACCGCCGCGGGCGGAAGCGGCGCCCTGCCTTCTACCGCCTCCCAGAAAGGGCCCTCGCGCGTCACGATCAGCATCCTGACAGACTCCGCCTGCCGGGAACGGGTTAATCTGCGCCGATCTGCCGCCCAGTCCTGGAGCTGTCCGATGAGCATCATCTCGATCAAGGGCCCGGGAACGGCCACGGGCTCACCGC
>JBEKJP010000175.1:0-14566 GCA_050011155.1 Streptosporangiaceae bacterium | reverse complement strand
CGGAGGTTAATGTTCGCAAATATATTAAAGAAGGGAGATGACTTGACCGCCTCGCTGTGGCATAGCTCGATCAGTTCCAGCCGACTCGACGTCACGAGGGCGAACTTGTGATGGATGGTCAAGCTGCGCAGGCCGTAGTAAAAATCCGGCCCGAAGTTCGGATTCTCCGTGACGCGTTCGAATTCATCCAGCAGGAACACGACATGCTGACCCTTGTCATCGATCTGCTGGAAAAGCTCATCGAGCTCGAATGTGTCTAGTCGCTCGCATTGCTCCAAGGATTTCAGCAGGGCCAGGATTTCCTGGTCAGAGCAATGCCGTCGCATCATGAGCAGGAGGCGGCGCCACAACTGCTCCGGCCCCATCGCCTCATCTACCATTTGCAGGTCGATGTAGACGAAAATATACCTATCCGACCCGAAACCTCGTGACGCCCGGACTCCGGGGTCAGCGAGATAGTTTAAGAGCGAGGTCTTCCCTATCCTGCGATCGCCGACAAGCGAACTTGACTCGAATTCCTCATTACGCAGCCTGCTGAAGATCTGCTCTACCTCACGCGTACGCCCGAAGAACCGCCGTGGGTCAGAGATAGGATTACCGTAAGTAAACGGATTATTACGCAGGATCCCCCCCTAGCGTACGATAACCGTCCGGATCGACGAGATCACCACACTACTCCGCGCCTGCTGACAGGTCTAGCGACGTGATTGGGCCCGCGAGGGCGGCGGGTGGCCAGCAGGTCGTTGGGCTCGGACACCCGTTTGTTCGAACGGGCCGGGTTCACGCCACTCGGTTACGGGCGTGCGGTAACAGGCGGGCGGCGAGCCAGTCGGCGATCGCGGCCCTGGACTCGAACGCGTGGTTGGTGACGCCGTGGCTGCCGTCGGGGTAGAGCAGCAGCTCGGCGCCGGGCGCCTCGCGGGCCAGCCGCTCGGCGTGGTACGCCGGGATCAGGCGGTCCCGGCCGCCGTGCACGACGAGCAGCGGGCCGGTGATCCGCGGCGCGGCGTCCTCCAGGGTCAGCGTCGCGGCCAGCTCGCGGGCCTGCGCCACGCTGGCGGCACCCGACCGGTGCTGGAAGGTGGTCCTGGTCTGCGCGGCCAGCGTGTCCCAGTCCAGGTCGAAGCGATAAGGGCCGGCCAGGTCCACCGCGGCCAGGACCCGCGGCTCGTACGCCGCCGACCTGGCCGCGTAGTAGCCGCCCAGGCTCACCCCGAAGACGCCGAGCCGGTCCGGGTCGATGTCGTCGCGGCCCTTCAGGTAGTCCGCCACCGCCGTGGTGACCCGCTCGTAGGCCGGCTCGATCGGTAGCTCGTACTCGGCTTCCCCCTGCCCCGGTCCGTCGACCGCGATCACGGCGAGGCCGCGGGCCAGCAGGTACTCGGCGGTGGCCTGCAGTTCCTCCTTCACCGAGTCAAGACCGGGGATCATGATCACGACAGGCGGCCCGCCCGGGGCAGCACCGTCCGCCGGAACCCGGAGGTAGGCGGCCAGGGTGGTGCCGCCGTAGGGCACGCGCACGGGCTCGGCGGGCGGGGTGAGGGTACCGGCCCCGCGGCGGAAGCAGGCCACCGTCCGCTCGTGCGCCGCCCGCTGCTCGTCCGGGTGATCGGTGAAGACGAACTTGCCCCAGTGCCAGCACAGCGCGGCCCGCCGCCACGCCTCCCCCGCGGTGAGCGCGCGCCCGGCCGTCTCGGCCGCCTCGGCCGCCTGCTCGTAGTGCTGCGCGGTGCGGCCCCACTCGCGGCACCAGTCGTCCCAGCGCCCGATGCGGGCCATGGTCGCCTCGAAATCCGGGTAGCTGGTGCCGTTCGCGACGAACCGCGCCGCCCAGTGTGCCCGGGCCGCCGCGACGCGCTTGTCCGGCGCCCAGGCGTACAGCTCGGGGCGCCGGTCGGCCAGCAGGTCGTTGTTCTCGGATACGCGCTTGTTCCTGGCGCGCGGCAGGTCACAGTCGGCGGTGAGTACCGCGGGCCGGTCGGCGAGCACCGGGCCGGCCAGCAGGTAGCCCTCCGGGCTGGCGATGAGCGAGCCGCTGATCCACGATACGCCGCGCTCGATGCGGCACCGGTCGGCCACCGCGACGAACACGCCGCTGGCGGCCGCCGCGGCCTGCGCCTTGACCACCTCGGCGGGCCGCTCCCCCGCGGGCCAGGTGTAGCCCGGCCAGTTCACCGGGGCGGCGATGAGATCGGCGCCGTCCAGGGCGGCCAGCCGCGTCCATTCCGGGAACTCCAGGTCGTAGCAGACGATGACGGCCACCCGGCCGGCCTCGGTACCGACGACCGGCGGGGCGGCGTCGCCGGGGGTGAAGACGAATTTCTCCTTGTCCCACAGGTGCGCCTTGCGGTAGACCGCGCGGGTGCCGGACGCGTCGACCAGGGCCGCGCTGTTGTACAGGCGGCCGTCGTGGCCGAGTTCGCAGAAGCCGCCGACGATGACCAGGCCGTGCTGGCCGGCCAGGGCGTGCCACTGGGCCAGGGTCGGGTTGCCCGCGGCCGGCGCGGCCAGGCCACGGGCCTCGGCGGCCGGGTCGGCCGGATCGAAGATGTAGCCGGAGTCGGACAGCTCGGGCAGCACCACGATCCGGGCGCCCGCGGCGGCGGCCTCCGCGACCGCGTCGGCGGCGGCCCGCCGGTTGGCGTCCGGCTCGGCCACGGCGATCGCGAGCTGGGCGACCGCGATCTTGGTGGGGTCCACTATGCGCGCTCCGTTCACCGGGATAGGACTATGGAGACAGCATGACTGATGAGCAGCTGAGGAAGAAGGGGCGGACGGTGACGGGACGCGCGGATGTCGTGGTGATTGGCGGCGGGCACAACGGGCTGGTCGCGGCGGCCTACCTGGCCCGGGCCGGGCTGTCGACGGTGGTGTGCGAACGACGCGGTGTCACGGGCGGGGCGGCGGTGAGCGAGCACCCGTTCGGTCCGGAGTACACCGTGACCTCGCTGTCCTACGTGGTCTCGCTGCTGCCGCCCGACCTGGTCCGCGACCTGCGGCTGGAGCAGCACGGGTACCACGTGTACCCGCAGGGGCCCTACTTCGCGCCCCGCGCCGACGGCCGGGCCCTGCGGCTGCCGCCCGACCCGGTGCAGCGGCACGCCGAGATCGCGAAGTTCTCCGCCGCGGACGCGGACGCCTACCCCCGGTACGAGGCGCACCTGGCCGGCATCGGGAAGGTGCTCGGCCCGCTGCTGGAGCAGATCCCGCCGCGGCTCGGGTCGCGCCGTCCAGCCGACCTGCTCCGGCAGGCGCGGCTGCTCACGCACCTGCGCGCCCTGGACGAGCGCGGCGCGGTCGACGTGACCCGGCTGCTCACCGGCAGCATTGCCGACCTGATCGAGGCGTACTTCAGCAGCGACGCGATGCTCGGCCTGCTGTCGGTGTCCGGGGTGATCGGCACCTGGGCCGGGCCGCGGTCGGCCGGGACCGCCTACGTGATGCTGCACCACCACATCGGCGAGACCGACGGGGCGGCGGGCGCCTGGGGCTTCCCGCGCGGCGGCATGGGCGGGGTGAGCGCGGCGCTGGCCCGGGCCGCCCGGATGTTCGGCGCGCAGATCAGGACCGACGCCGAGGTGGCGCGGATCAGGACCTCCGGCGGCCGGGTCACCGGGGTCACGCTGGCCAGCGGGGAGGCCATCGACGCACCGCTGGTCGTCACCACGGCGCACCCGCAGATCTCGTTCCTGCGGCTGCTCGACCCCGAGGAGCTGCCCGACGGGTTCGTCGCCGACATCCGCGGCTGGCGCAGCCGCAGCGGCACCGTCAAGATCAACCTGGCGCTGGACCGGCTGCCGGCGTTCACCAGCCACCCGGAGCCCGACCCGCAGGTCTACGGGGGCACGATCGTGCTGGCCGAGTCGCTCGACGACATCGAGAACGCGTACCAGCAGGCCGTGGCGGGCAAGCCCGCCGAGCTGCCGTTCGCCGACATCTGCATCCCCAGCGTGTTCGACGACTCGCTGGCCCCGGCAGGCCAGCACATCATGTCGATGTTCACCCAGTGGGTGCCGTACGGCTACGCCGACGAGCCGCACGAGGAGGAACTCGAAGCCTACGCCGACCGGGTGCTGGCCCGGGTGGAGCGGGTCGCGCCCGGCTTCACGTCGTCGGTGCGGCACCGGCAGGTGATCGGGCCGCACACGATGCAGGAGGAGTACGGCCTGGTCGGCGGCAACATCTTCCACGGCGAGCTGTCGCTCGGGCAGATGTTCCACGCCCGGCCCGCGGCGGGCTACGCCGACCTGCGGACGCCGGTCCGTGGCCTGTACCAGGCGGGCTCGGCCACCCACGGCGGCGGCGGCGTGACCGGCATCCCGGGCCGTAACGTGGTCAGGCAGATCATGGCCGACCGACGGGCCGAGCGCTGGCGCCGCCGGGTCCCCCGGGCCGCCGACTGATACGATCCGTCCCGGGACGCGGGGGTATACACCGGGATATCGGGATGGTGAGCAGCATTCGGGAAGAAGCCCCGGCCGGGCTCGATACCACGATCCCGAACGTCGCCCGGATTTATGACTACCTGCTGGGCGGGAAGGACAACTTCGCGGCCGACCGGGCGGCGGCTGAGCAGCTGCTGACCGTGATCCCGGACGTGGCCGCGATCGCGGCGGACAACCGGGCCTTCCTCGGCCGCGCGGTCCGGTACCTCACCGGCCAGGGCGTCAGGCAGTTCCTCGATCTGGGCAGCGGCCTGCCCACCCGGGCCAACGTGCACGAGGTGGCCCGGCAGGACGCGCCGGGCACGCGCGTGGTGTACGTCGACTACGACCCCGTGGTCGCCCTGCACGGCCGGGCCCTGCTGGCCTCCGGCGGCGACGTCGCGGTGCTGCACGCCGACCTGACCGACCCCGCCTCGGTACTGGAGCACCCCGACCTGCTGGGGATGCTGGACCTGAGCCAGCCCGTCGGGCTGATCTGCGTCTCGGCCCTGCACTTCGTCCCCGACGAGGCGGACCCGTGGGGCGTCATCGCCCGGTACCGCGATCGGCTGAGCGCTGGCAGCTACCTGGTCATCACGCACGCGCCCGCGCGCGTGCCCGGCGAAGATCCCGAGCACGACGAGGAGAACGCGGCGCGGGTCTTCCGCCAGACGTCCGCGTCGCTGCACATGCGGACGCTGGCCGAGATCGAGCGCTTCTTCGACGGCTTCGAGCTGGTCCCGCCGGGCGTGGTGTTCATGCGCGACTGGCGCCCCGCCCCGGGGACGCACGCCGCCGGCCGGTACCGGTCATTCCGGGCGGGCGTCGGCCGCAAGCCGTAGCCCGGGTCCGCGGGTCACGCGGCCTTCGGTTCCCGGCGGTCCTGGTGGCCGTGCGCGGCCGGCTTCACCGGGGTGACGGTGCCGTGGTGGTGCCGGCGGGGCCGGAACCAGTCCGGCGAGAACGTGGCGACCAGCAGGCACAGGGCCGCGGTCACCACCAGTCCCGCGCCGATCGTCAGCCAGAGCGCCGGCCAGAAGTCCGTGTAGTTCAGCATCGATCCCACCTCTTCGCTTAACGCATGTTCTCTTGCTTTAAGCATAGGTATCTCCCAACCGCTAACGCAAGTCGAGTTGCTATAAGATAGGTCACATGCCGGCGACCAGCTTTCCGTCCAAGGCGCGCCGGACCGGAGGCCGCAGCGCGCGAGTCCGCGAGGCCGTCCTGCGCGCCACGCTCGACGTCTTGCTGGCCGACGGGGCAGACGACCTGTCGATCCGCGACGTGGCCCAGCGAGCCGGGGTCCACGAGACCTCGGTCTACCGGCGCTGGGGAACCAGGGCGAACCTCATCCTCGACGCCGTGCTCAGCGAGATCCAGGCCGCCGTGCCGGTCCCCGACACCGGCTCGCTGCGCGGTGACCTGGTGTCCTTGCTGTCTGCCATCGCGGCCTTCATCACCACGCCCCTGGGCCAGGTGCTGCTGCGGCTCGCGCTGCGCGACGACCTGCCCGAGGACCGTGACGTCCGGCAGAGTTTCTGGGCCGAGCGCTTCACTACCGGCCGCACCGTGCTCCAGCGCGCCCAGGAACGCGGCGAGCTGCGTCCCGGCACGAACAGCCAGCTCACCATCGAGACGCTCCTCGGCGCGCTGTACGTCCGCCTGCTGCTCACCCGCGAACCCATCGACGACGCCCTCATCGAGGAGCTGGCCGACCTCATCCTGGCCGGCATCGCGGTCCCGTGATGCTCCTGCACGGCTGGCCGCAGACCTGGTACGAATAGCGGCACGTCATCGGCCTGCTGGTCGGCGACGTGCCGCTGATGTGTCGCCCACGCCGGTTGCCGGGACGCCTCCGAGAGGTATCATCATGATATCACTTTTCTGAGGCAGGGAGACAGCGGATGAGCACGCCGGAAGGCGCGGACACCGAACTGCCCCGTTACCCGGGGCCGGTCGCGCCCAGGACGGGCGGGGCGGCGGTCGTGGTGCGCGGGCTGCGGAAGAAATTCGGTGCGAAGGAGGCCGTGGCCGGCATCGACCTGGCGGTCGCGGCGGGTTCGCTGGCCGGGCTCGTCGGGCCGAACGGGGCGGGCAAGACCACGTCGCTGTCGATGATGACCGGGCTGCTGCGGCCGGACAGCGGCCAGATCCTGATCAACGGCATCGACGTGTGGCAGGACCCGCCCGCGGCCAAGGCGGTCATCGGCGTGGTGCCCGCGGAGGTCCGGCTGTTCGAACGGCTGAGCGGCGAGGAACTGCTGGAGTACGCCGGCCGGCTGCGCGGGCTGCCGGCCGGCCAGGCGCGCTCGCGGGCCGCTCAGCTGCTTGACGTGCTGGACCTGGCGGGGGACGCCAGGCGGCTGGTCGCCGACTACTCGACCGGCATGCGCAAGAAGGCCGCCCTCGGCTGCGCGCTGATCCATAACCCGCCGGTGCTGTTCCTGGACGAGCCGCTGGAGGGGGTGGACCCGGTATCGGGGGACGTGATCCGGCGGCTGCTGACCCGGTTCGCCGGGTCCGGCTCGACGGTGCTGTTCTCCAGTCACGTCATGGAACTGGTCGAGCAGGTCTGCGACCACGTATCGATCATCGACAAGGGCAAGATCGTGGTGACCGGCACCATCGACGAGGTTCGCGGCGGCAAGACACTGCAGCGGGCGTTCATCGACCGGGTGGGACCGCGGGCGACCGATGAGGAGGTGCTGTCGTGGCTCGGCTCCTCGTCAAGCTGAAGCTGCGCCTGCTGCTCAACGCGCTGCGGTCGTCCAATTCCGCGAAGATCTCTTTCATCGTCAGCTCGGCGTTCGCCGTGCTGCTCGCGGCCGGCACCTTCCTCGTCCTGGCCGGGTTCCGCGGTAAGAGCACGTCGGCGGAGCTCACTTCGGTGATCTTCACGGTGTTCGCGTTCGGCTGGCTGATAGCGCCGATCATGGTCTTCGGCGTGGACAGCACGCTCGACCCCGCGGCGCTGGCGCTGTACCCGCTGCGCACGCGGCCGCTCGCGGCCGGCCTGCTGGCGGCGTCGTTTACCGGTTTCTGGCCGCTGGCCAACGTCGTCGGCCTCCTCGGCGTGGTGATCGGCCTGGCCAGCGGCGGGCTCGGCGTGATCGTCGCGGTGGCGGCGGTGGTGCTGCAGGTCCTGTTCTGCATCGCCCTGTCCCGGTTCGTGACGACGTCCCTGGCCGGGCTGCTCCGCTCGCGCCGGGGCCGGGATCTGGCCGCGTTCCTGATCATCCCGCTGGTCGCGCTGTACGAGTTCTTCACTCAGGTGGTGCCGAAGGCGGCCAGCGAGGGCACGATCACCGCGGCGAGCTTCACCGGCTTCGACTCGTGGATGCGCTGGCTGCCGCCCGGCCTGGCCGCGCACGCCATCTCCGATGCCTCGGACGGCCGTCCGGGGATAGCGTTCGCCCGCCTGGGGGCACTGGCCGCGGTCATCGTGATCTTCGTCTGGCTGTGGGTCCGCTCGCTCGGGCGGGCCCTGGTCACCGCCGACACGACGACCCAGTCATCGCGGGTCCGCAGCATGCGGCTGCCGCTGGCCGGGCTGGGCCTGCGCGGCGCGGTCGCCGCCAGGTTCTGGCTCTACCAGCGCCGTGAGCCGCTGTCGCTCGTCTACTGGGCGCTGGTCGCGGTGGTAACGGCCGCGGTCTCGGCGAGTTCGGTGTTCGGCCATCAGCACCGGCCCGTGGTCATCCTCGCCAGCGCGGTCTTCGGCGCCGCGTTCGTGGGGATCTTCCACGCCAATGCGGCCGCGCAGGCCGGGCCGGCGTTCCTCCTGGAGGCGACGGCGCTGAGCCGCCGTCGCGACCTGCGGGCCTACTTCTCGGGCCAGAACCTCGTGCTGTGCGTCATCGGGGCTCCGCTGGTGGTCGCGGTCTGCTTCGCGCTGGCCGCCGTGGCCGGCGATCCCGGGCGGGGAGTCGAGGCGACGCCGATCGTCCTGGCCGGTCTCGGCGCCGCCCTGGGGCTGAGCAACCTGTTCACCGCGGCACTGCCCTACCCGATGGTCAGGCGGGCCGGCAGTCCTGTGCTCGTGGCCGCGCCGGGTTACGCCATCCAGCGGATCGGCAGCGTCCTCGGCACCCTGGCCGGCACCGCCGTGCTGGCCGCGCCGGTGATCGCGGGCGCCGTGCTGGCGGCGAACGGTCCGGCCGCGATCCGGATCGGGGTGATGCTGCCGGGTGCGGCCGGGTACGGTTTCGTGCTCGCGGTCGTCGGCGTGCGGCTGGCCGCGAGGGTAGCCGAGAACAAGATGCCCGAAATCTGCCAGCTAGCGCTGCGCACGGCGATATGAGGGGGGGCGGGGCTAGGGAGTGCTGGGTGAGGTGGCGGGCTGGGGGGTGCGGGCGAGGGTGGCGACGCGTTCGAAAGAGGACAGGCGTTCGGCCGGGTCGTGGACCATGGTGGTGATCATGAGCTCGTCGGCCTGGGTGGCCTCCAGCAGGTCGGTGATGCCGCGCTGGACGGTCTCGGGTGAGCCGACGATCTGAGTGGCCAGCCGGTCCTCGATGAAGGCCCGCTCCAGCTCGTTGTAGGGATAGGCGGCGGCCTCCTCGGGCGACGGCACCGGGCCGGGGCGGCCGGAGCGCAGCCGCAGGAAGGACAGCGCGCCCGAGCCGGCCAGGAAGCGGGCCCGCTCGTCGGTCTCGGCGCAGATCACGGCGGCGGCGACCATGGCGTACGGGCGCTCGAGGACCTCGGACGGGCGGAAGTGCTGGCGGTACAGGGCCAGCGCGGGCAGCGTGTTGGCCGCGCTGAAGTGGTGCGCGAACGCGAACGGCAGGCCGAGCAGGCCGGCCAGCTGGGCGCTGTAGCCGCTCGAGCCGAGCAGCCACATGGCGGGCAGGTTGCCCCGGCCGGGCACCGCGGTGAGCCTTGTGTACGGGTGGTTCTCCGGCCAGCGGCCGGTGAAGAAGCCGAGCAGGTCCATCAGCTGGTCGGGGAAGTCGTCCGCGGATAGCCCCTCCGGCGAGCGGCGCAGCGCGGCCGCCGTGACCTGGTCGGTGCCGGGCGCGCGGCCGATACCGAGGTCGATCCGGCCGGGGTGGAGCGCCTCCAGCATGCCGAACTGCTCGGCCACCACCAGCGACACGTGGTTGGGCAGCATGACGCCGCCGGACCCGACCCGCAAGGTGGTGGTCGCGTCGGCGATGTGGCCGATCAGCACCGGCGGCGCGGAACTCGCGATACCGGGCATGTTGTGGTGCTCGGCCACCCAGAACCGGTGGTACCCCAGGCGTTCGGCGTGCTGGGCCAGGTCGGTCGTGGCCCGCAGGGCCTCGGCGGCGGTCCCGCCGTCCGGCACCGGGGCCAGGTCGAGCACGGACAGGGGCACGGCGCGGGGGCCGAAGGTAAGAGCCGAATCGTCCACGCCTGTCCGAACAGCGAGAAGCGGCGCATTCTTCCGGCCGCCGTGGCACGCGGGGGCACCGGGGCGGGGGACCGGGCCCGTTCGGTATAAAAATCTTTGCCAACATAGCTTTGCAAAGACTAATTTGCAAAGCTATGTTGGCATCATGGCGACGGATGAAGCGGGGCGGAGCGGGCCGATGGATGGCGAGCAGACGCGGGGGGCGGCCGATGCGGGCCCGGCCGGGACCGCGGACACGGCGCGGGGACGGACGGTCACGCGGCTGACCGACGCGCGGGCGTTGCGGGCTTATGCGCATCCGGTGCGGATGAAGCTGGTGGGGTTGCTGCGTACGGAGGGGCCGCTGACCGCGACGCGGGCCGGGGAATTGCTCGGCGAGTCCTCCGGGACCTGCTCGTTTCACCTGCGCCAGCTGGCCAAGTACGGGCTGGTCGAGGAGGCCGGCGGCGGGACCGGGCGAGAAAAGCCCTGGCGGGCGACCGCGACGTCGACCGACTGGGACGCCCTGGGGGACGGCTCGCCGGAAGCGGCCGCCGCGACCGGGCTGCTGGCCTCGGTCATCGCCGAGCAGTACTTCGAGCAGTTGGCGCGCTGGCTGGAGGCCAGCCCGGAGGAGCCGGAGGCATGGCGCCAGGCCGCCATGCTCGGCGACCGGATCCTGTACGTCACTCCGGCCGAGCTCGAGGAGATTGGCGACCGGGTCCGCGAGGTGCTCGACGAGTACTTCGAGCGCCTGCTCCGGCCCGAGCTGCGGCCGCCGGGAGCACGCCAGGTCAGCTGGCTGAGCATCGCGTTCCCGAACGACTTCCGGCGCGGGCGGTCCTGACATGGTGCCGAAATTGCTGCGCGACCGGGTGTTCCGGCGGTACTGGAGCGCTTCGACGGTCTCGATGTTCGGCGACCAGATCTCCGGCGTGGCGCTGCCGCTGGCGGCCGTGCTGGCGCTGCACGCCGGGGCGGCCCAGATGGGCTACCTGACCGCGCTGGAGTGGCTGCCCAGCCTGCTGTTCGGGCTGCCCGCGGGGGCCTGGGTCGACCGGCGGGGACGGCGCAGGCGGACGATGATCGCCGCCGACCTGGGCCGGGCCGCGCTGTTCGCCAGCATCCCGGTGGCCTACGCCCTGCACGCGCTGACGCTGTTCCAGCTGTTCGCGGTGACGTTCGCCGCGGGGACGCTGAGCATCCTGTTCAACGTGTCGGACGGAACGCTGTTCGTGTCCATCGTGTCCGAGAACCAGTACATGGACGGGCAGTCGCTGATCTATGGCAGCCGGGCGCTGTCGTTCGTGGGCGGGCCGAGCGTCGGCGGGGTCCTGGTGCAGGTGCTGACCGCCCCGCTGGCCATCGCCGCCGACGTGCTGTCGTTCCTGGGCTCGGCGTTCTTCCTGAGCCGGATCGCCCCGGCCGAGCCGGCCGCCGACGACGACGGGGGGTCCGTGCTGGCCGGGGCGCGGTACATCGCCCGTTCGGCGGTGGTCCGGGCGTCGCTGATCTCGGCGGCCACGGTCAACTTCTTCAACCTCATGTTCAACGCGCTCTACTTGCTGTACGCGGTACGGGTGCTGGACCTGCGGCCCGGCCTGGTGGGCCTGCTGCTCGGCGTGGCGGCCTTCGGCGGGCTGCTCGGCGCGCTGGTCACCAAGCGGATCGCGGCGCGAATCGGGACCGGCCGGACGTACGCGGCCGGCTGCCTGCTGTTCACCGCGCCGCTGGTGCTGTGGCCGCTGGCGCACGGCGGCCGGTGGCAGGTCCTGGGCATGCTGTTCGTGGCGGAGTTCGGGTGCGGGTTCGGCTTGATGCTGCTCGACATCAGCATCGGGGCGGTCTTCGCCGCGGTGGTGCCTGACCCGCTGCGGGCGCGGGTGACCGGGGCGTTCCAGATGGTCAACTACGGCACCCGGCCGCTCGGGGCGCTGCTCGGCGGGCTGCTCGGATCCGTGTTCGGGCTGCGCCCGGCGCTGTGGGTGGCGACGCTGGGCGGCGTGGCCGGGGCCGCGCTGGTGCTGTTCACGGCGCTCCCCCGGTACCGGCTGCCGGGCGAGGCTAACGCTGCGGCTTGATCGCGACGCCGGCCCACATCTGGGCCGGGCTGGCGGCGTCGGTGGCCAGCGCCGGGCGCCAGTCCGCCACCCGGACCAGGCCCGGCTCGACCAGGTCGAGCCCGGCGAAGAAGCCGGCCACCTGCTCGCGGGTGCGCAGGACCGTCTGCTGCGCCATCAGCTCGTTCAGCCGGCTGGCCATGCTCGCCATGTCGCCGTTGCCGATGTCCGCGGCGGCGTGGCTGATCATCACGCAGCTGCCCGGGGCGAGCGCGCCGACCAGCTGGCGGACCAGCTGGTACGGCTGGTCGGCGTCCTGGACCAGGTGCAAGATGGCGGTCAGGATGACCGCGACCGGACGGCCGAAGTCCAGCGTGCGCGCCGCCTCGGCCAAGATCGGGAGCGGCTGGCGCAGGTCGGCCTCGACGAAGTCGGTCCGGCCCTCGGGCGCGCTGATCAGCAGCGCGCGGGCGTGGGACAGCACGATGGGATCGTGGTCCACGTAGACGACGCGGGACTGCGGCGCGACCGACTGGGCCACCTCGTGGATGTTGCTGCCGGCCGGCATGCCGGTGCCGATATCGAGGAACTGGCGCAGCCCGGCCTCGGCGGTCAGGTAGCGGGTGGCGCGGGCCAGGAACGCCCGGTTCGCGCGCGCGGTCGGGACCACGGCCGGGTTGATCCGCATCGCCTGCTCGGCCGCTTCCCGGTCGGCGGCGAAGTTGTCCTTGCCGCCGAGCAGGTAGTCGTAGACCCGGGCGACGTGCGCGACGCTCGCGTACTGCGCCAAGGGTGGCCCCGACGGCCGGAGGCCGGAAGGGGTTTCCCCTGGCGCGCGGTTACTGGCTGGTGGTTGACATTGCAATGGTTTGCGCTCCCAGGGCTAGCATGTCATGGCTACGTCTCAGTTAGCGCGTTTCGTCGTGTCAGCGCGTCAGCGTGTCAGCGCGTCAGCGGGCGCGGCCGTCGCGCGGGCCGAAGGCGGCGAGGGCTTCGGCGTCGCCGGCCCGGGAGTGCAGGAAATAATCGGTCCATTCGGCCACGTCCGGGTAATCCGACTGGGCATCGATGGCGGTGCGGGCGGCTTCGATGTCGTAGACCGTGCGCCGCAGGGTGACCGCGCCGTCGGCGAGCAGCGCCCAGTGCGCCCCGGCCCGGCCGTACGGCATGCCGACGCTGCCCGGGTTGACGATCAGCCGGCCGTACGCCAGCCGGGTGAACGGCATGTGGGTGTGGCCGCAGACCACCGTGCTGACCTGCTCGGGCAGCCCGGCCAGGACCTCGGCCCAGCGCTCCAGGCGCGAGTCGACGACCACGACCTCCTCGTCGTCGCGCGGGGTCGCGTGGCAGAACAGGACGTCGCCGAACCCCGCCACGTCCAGCGTGACCGGGTACGGCAGCCGGTCCAGCCAGTCCACGTGACCGGCGCTGAGCTGACGCGCCGCCCACGGCGAGATCGGGTCGCCGACGTCGTCGGTCTCGCCGCGGGCCAGCTGGACCAGCTCGCGGTCGGCGTTGCCGCGCACCCAGGTGACCCGCTCGCCGAGGCTTCGCAGCCGGTCGAGGACCGGAACGGGCTGCGGCCCGGCGGCGATGTCGCCGGTGAGCACGATCCGGCCGGCGTCCTGGACGGCCGGCTCGGCCAGCACCGCCTCGAGCGCGGGCAGCACGCCGTGGATGTCCGACAGCACCGCGACGGAAGAGATCATCTTCCAACGGTAGCGGGCGGGCAGCTTGGAGTTCCTTTTCCTGTTCCTCTTCCGCGCGCTCGCGGCGCTCGGCGGTTTCGCGGGGATCGTGGATGGTGGCGGTCTCGCCCGCGACGACGTCGGTGTGATGCGCCTTGGTGTAGAAGCGCAGCGTGTGCCCGTCCGGGTCGAGCCGCAGCCCCAGGTCCGGGCCGCCCGCGGGATGGGTCAGGGCCAGGCCCATCAGCGTGCCCTGCTCGACGAACTCGAGCTGGACCTCGTAGTCCAGGCGGCTGCGGCATCGCCGACGTGACGTGCTGCGCGGTATTCGTCTTCTCGCGGTCCGTCGACTGGGCCGCCGCGGCGCCGATGGCCGGCGGATTCCTGGCCGGCGGCATGATCGGGCCGCTTGTCGCCCGGCATCTACCCGCGCGGGCACTTCGCGTCATCGCCGGGCTCGTCGGCCTCGGGCTCGCCATCTTCCTCTGGATCAGGACTTGAACAGCGACACGACATACGCGGCCGGGGCGGCGGAAGGTCGCCGCGCGGGGGGCTCTGGGTGCTTAGTGGTGGACGGTGGCGAGGAGGGCGGCGTAGGCGCGGACCAGGGCGGCGTGCTCCAGCGGGAGCAGCGGGCTGTCCGGCTGGCAGCCCTCCTCGACCCACTGGTCGGAGAGTTCCATTGCCTTGGCCCGGTGCGCCGCGGCCGGGCGGAACTCCTCCTCGGGCTCGCCGTAGAGGTAGCTGTAGAGCCGGATCAGCGATTCGACCAGTTGGCCGGAGGAACGGCCGGGCTCGTGCTGGATCTCGCGGTGGACCCGCCACCAGCCGACCTCGAGTTCGGCCGCCTTGGCCGGGTTGGCCGGCTCGCCGTAGGTGAGCCGGATCAGGGCGTAGAACCGGCGCATGCAGGACTGGGCGCGCTTGGGGTGGTTATCGGGGTACGGCGCCCACAGCTGGTTGGCCCGCAGCACCAGCCACGCGCCGTGCAGGGTACGGAACCAGTCCATGCCGAAGCCCATCCGGACCAGGCCGATC
>JBEKJP010000174.1:0-14584 GCA_050011155.1 Streptosporangiaceae bacterium | reverse complement strand
CCGGTCGGCTCGTCGGCGAACAGCACCTCCGGCTCGGCGACCAGGCCACGGGCGAGGGCGACGCGCTGCGCCTGCCCGCCGGACAGCTCGCCGGACCGACGGCCCTCCAGGCCGTCGAGCCCGAGCACGGGGAACCATCGCCGGGCCGCCGCCATCGCCGGGCCGCGCCGGGTGCCCGACAGCAGCAGCGGCAGCGCGACGTTCTCCTCGGCGGTCAGCTCGGGGACCAGCTGGCCGGACTGGAACACGAACCCGAACCGGTCCCGGCGCAGCGCGCTGCGCCGGTCGTCGCTGAGTGAGTCGAGGCGCTGCCCGTCGAACCAGGCCTCGCCCTCGTCGGGGACCAGGATGCCGGCCAGGCAGTGCAGCAGCGTCGACTTGCCGGAGCCGCTCGGCCCCATGACCGCGACGATCTCGCCGCCCCGGACGGCGAGCGACGCGCCGCGCAGCGCCGGCGTGCTGCCGAACGACAGCGACAGGCCGCGCGCCTCGATGACGTTCCCGGTTACGGCCTGCTTCTCGATGCCGGTCATGACCGCACCGCCCGGGCGAGCTGGTCCAGCCGGGCGGCCGTGTGGTCGATCCAGCGCAGGTCCGCCTCCAGGCGGTAGAGAGAGTGGTCGGCGAGCAGCACGTCGAGGGTGCCGCCGCGCTGCTTGAAGCTGGTGAGCTCGCGCATCCGCCGCAGGTGCGCGGCGCGCTGGGCGTCCAGGTAGCCGTCGGCCTGCCGGCCGAGCATCAGCGCGAGCACGACCTTGGTGAACAGCTCGCTCTGCAGGTCGGGGTCGGGCGGGACCGGCTCGCCCAGCCACTTCTCCACCTCGGCGACGCCGTCCTCGGTGATGATGTACCGGCGGCGCTCGGGGCCGGCCTCCTGCTCGACCGGCCCGGCGACCGCCTTCCCGTCCCGGGCCAGCCGGGACAGCGTCGCATACACCTGGCTGTAGCGCAGCGGCCTGCCCTGGCCGAAGTACGCGTCGTAGTCCCGTTTCAGGTCATACCCATGGCTTGGCCCGCGCTCAAGCAGCCCGAGCAGTGTCAGCGGAACGCTCATACCCGAGAGAATACTCCACGAGTATTCTCTTGGGTAGTAGAAACTCTCCCTGGCTTTCCCCCCGGCGCTGCCGGGGGGAAGCCGGCGGCCGGTATTACCGCGGCGCCCCCAACCGCGCGGCCTGCCTGTCGAGGTTGCGGACCTGCGTCGAGTCCGGCCCGAAGGCCTCGGCCAGGAGCGGGCGGACGGCCTGGAGTTCGGCGAGCGCCTCGTCCGGATAGCCGTCGGCGGCCAATAGCTGCGCGATGACAAAGCGGCTCTCGAGGACCTTGCGCGCTTCGTCCCCGCCCACGGCCGTACCGGCGTTCTGCACGTAGAAGCGCAGCTGGGGGAGCGCCCTCCCGGGCTTGCCGGTTTCGGCGTAGGGCCGGGTCGTGGCCGGCCCGCTCGACGCCGTCCTCGAGCAGGCTGATCGCCTCCTGGGCACGGGGGCGAGCAGCGCCTCGTACACCCCCGCCGCCAGCGGCCGCGCACCCGGGTCTTTCACCAGCATCGAAGACACCAGCGTGTCCAGCTCTGCGGGTACGTCGGCCCGCCGTGACCGCGCGGACGGCGCGGGCGCATTCAAATGGAACGAACGCAGTGGCGTATCCGCCGTCGCGAAGAACGGAACGTCGCCGGTGAGCAGCTCCAGGAGCAGGCACCCCAGCGAGTAGATGTCGGACGCGTACCGAGGGCAGTCGGCTCTCGTGCCCTCGCCGCTGCTCTTCCGCGGCGACGCGACCGGCCGCAAGAGGTGAGACGTACCATGAGCTCTAAGACCTGCAGGATGAGCTGCGGTAGACTCCGCGCCGTGGCGGAGATCGATAGTCCTTACCTGAACTTCGCGGTCATCTGCGAGAAGGTACTCCAAGAAGCTGACGGCGTCTTGTCCTTTATACGGCTCATAGACCACTTGACCGTAACGATGACCATACCGGCCGGAGCTGACGTCCCGCAGGAGGCGGTGCCACCGGAACCGCCGGTCGTGGTCACGTTCGCCCTGGGCCTGAAGTCGCCTAGTGACATTGGTCCGGTACCTGTAAAGGTGCGGATCGAGACCCCATCGGGATTGTCCCTGCCAGAGTTTGAGACGTCACAGCCAGTCGGGGCAGAAGACCGGGGAATCAATATTGTTCTCCCGATGCAGTTTCCGGCCCAGGACGAAGGGGTCTACTGGTTTGCCGTGGAGGTTTCAGGCACGGTCATCACGCGGATACCGCTCCGCATTAGCAAGCAGATCGTCCCGCAGGACATGCCCCCACAGGCGCAGTAGAACTTCGGTGCGATCGTGCGACTCTATAGGGTCACCAAGAACAATCCTCCGATAGCTGACGATATGAAAACGCACTGGGATCTCTACCCTGAACGCCGACCAGTGCGCAGCAAGGACCAGGCCGCCTGGAAGGAAGTCTCTACCTTCGTGACGGCCGAGCTCGCGGCCAGGAAAGCCAGGCTGCACAAGCTCGGAGAGTACATCGCGGAGCTGGAGGTACCCGACACCGCTCCCATGACAATCAAGGGAGGCCATGTCGGCCTGATCGGGACAACGCCAGACCAGCTACTCGGTATGGTCCGAAATGTCCAGCCGCTGGATGAGGGTTAGACTAAGAGCATGGACTTCGAGATCTGGGCCTCAGACAGCGGTAACATGCTGCTCTCCAGTCCCGATCTGGACGAGGCCCTAGCGTGGGCCTTCGACTACTGGCGCCGGTACGGTGACGATGCGTTCAGCGCGCTGTCCATCGGGGACGAGCAGAACCAGTGGGCAGTGTCTGGTCGCGAGCTTCGTAACCTGCTATGGACTCGTCTGTGGCGCGTCCGCGCCCCATGGGTGGCATCTGCCAGCGGTCGCGTGATCAGCATTCCCGACCGCGCTCCATGGGCGACATCCACCAGCGATCGTGTCGTCAACATCCCGGATCTCCAACTGGTTCCCGTCGGCTGATCGGTCGATAAGCAGCTCTCGGATTGTCTGAGCTCCTGTGCCGTGAAGGGTGGACTCCCAGCAGGCTGCTTACCGGGCTGGACGAGGGGGACGCGCTCAAGAGCCAGGTCGCTCAGCAGCGCGAGGTGCGAGGACGCGGTCGCGTAGGCGGACAGCCGTGCCGGACGTGGCCGGCCCTGGTCAGTCATCCGGCGGGAATTCTTCCGACGTTGCGATAGCGATCGGGCAGTCGTGATCCCCTCGGACTCTACCGGGCGGCCGGGCCATCCACGGTCGGCTGCAAGCCGAGCTGAATGCGCTGGTGAAGGGGTACTTCCTTGACGGCGAGGTGCAACGAGTCGCGTTACCGAGCTGAGCGGCGGTCACGGCAGCCAGCGTGCCCGAGCGGGAGAGCGCGAGGCTGGCGGCCAGTTCGCGGCGGGCTCGCTCAAGCTCGTCCAGCGGCATGTGGCTGACGCCGGGCTCACGCGGCACTGCCCGGCTCTTCCGGATCGTCGGCGGCCCGGCCGCACCGGCAGATGCGTATCACGGCGGTCCCTTTCCTGGTGGCCTGCTGGGTCCCGTCCGCGCTGAGACGGGCGTCTCAGCGCGGACAGCTCGCGAGGCTATCCGCCCGCCGCGCGGGCGGCGGACTGGGCGGCAAGCTCGGCCTTGGCTGCGGCCACGTCCTCGTCGCGCCTGCGGGCGCGCTGGGCCTGCTCGTCTTGCACCGCGTCGAGCCGCGAACGCAAGAGCCGTTTGATTTCGGCGGCGAACGGCCTGCGTAGGGCGGCTTCCAGCCGGGCACGCTCCCTGGCCAGCTCGCCGGTGGTCAGCTGGCTGATCTTGTGCTCCGGCTTCGCCGGGACCGCGTCAGCGTCCTGTGTGATGTGGCCGGTGGAGGTCTGCGCGGTCATGAGCTGGTCGTCTCCGTCCGTGCGTGCAAGCGGGATTCTGCACGTCAGGCTAGGTAGGACGTGATAACTGGGTAAAGCGACTTGCACGAGTGTGCGCGGGTTCAGTGGATGTCTGCGGCTGCGCGGTTGATGAGTTCCCGCGCGTGGCTGCCGTAGACGGCCATGGCGGCCAGCTCGGCGAAGGTCCGTAGGTAGATGGAGATCTCGCGGGGCTGGGTGATGGCCAGTTCGGCGGCGGGGGTCTCGATCAGGACCCGTGATTCATCGAAGATCCAGAAGCCCGGGCTTGACCACATGGTGCGTGCCGCGCTGGCCGGGATGATCCCGAGTGCCACGGTTGGCAGGGCCGCCGACTGCTGTGCTAGGTGCGCGAGTTGCTCGGTCATCATCGCGGTGCTGCCGATCCGGGACCGCAGTGCCCATTCTTCCAGCACGACCGCGAACCGGTGATCGCCTCGGCGCAGGATGCGCTGTCGTTCCAGGCGGGCGGCCACGGCGGTGTCGAGATCGTCGGGGATGCCGTTGAACTCGATGATGCGTCCCATCCTGGCTCTGGCGTACTGGGCTGTCTGGAACAGGCCGGGGATGACGCCGGGTTCGTAGATGCGGAACTGCCGGGTCCGTTCGTACAGGGGCAGCGGTGCCTGCTGGAGGCGGCGCATGCCCGAGCGGATCATCCGCCGCCATTCGACGTACATGGTGTCGATGCTGCGGAGGGTGGCTGTCAGATCGGCTGCCTGATCCGGCACGCCGCAGATGGCGCACCACGCGCGGATGTCTGCTGGCGAGGGGATGGTGCGGGCGTGCTCGATCCGCGAGCACTTGGATTCGTGCCATCCGGCGGCCTGCGCTACCTGCCGGGCTGACAGCTCGGCGTCCTTGCGGATTTCCCGCAGCCTGGCTGCGAGCGCGTCAAGTGCTTGCTGCGCAGTGGCTGAGCGGACCGGCACCGATGGCTGCCCCTGCCTAGGCGGGCCGGTATTCGCCGTGCGGGAAGGCGCGGTCCCAGACGGCCTCGAACGCCGCCGCGCACAGCTTGACCACAGCTGGCTCGTCCCGCAGCTCGGTGCCTGCTGCTGTGCCGTCGCCGCTGAAGTAGTTGAACAGGACAGCGGCGTTGTCGAACTGCCAGAAGTCGTTTCCGGGCAGGGCGAGGTCCGATGCGTTCCGCCGGGGCAGCCAGCGGACTTGCTCTCCGGCCGCCAGGTTGGCGGCCGGTGTCACCTCGTGCTCGAACCTGATGTAGTCGCTGGCAGGCTCACTGATGATCCGGGCGCGGCGGACCGTGGCCCCGCGCCCGGTGACGCTACCGACCAGCGCGTGCCAGGCAGCGTCCGGGCCGCTGCGGTCATAGGGACGGCGCTCGCGCCACGCGGCGAACGCCGGTGAGCTGCCGCCGTAGTCGTCTCGCATCTCTAGGTGGACTGCTGTCCGGGCGGTGGAACGGAACAGCCGCTCAAAGTCCAGCGGCTCCGTCATTGCCGACCTCCTTGAAGAAGGGCATCATCCGCTTGGGGAGTCGGAGCACCGTCTCGTGGGCGGGCACTGTTCCGATCTCGGCCAGTGTGCCGGGGTCGGTGATGCGCCATCCCTGGATGACGTAGCAGTCGCCGTCATCCCACAACGTGGGGAGCCGTTGTATTCCGACTCGGGGTCCTTGCCAAGAAACTGTAGCGTCATGGCTGGCCTCCTGCGCTGAGAGTGTGCGCGGTCTGCTCCGCGCCGCCGTAAGCCGATCCCTCGGCCACGCCACCCGAAGCAAGTTTTGCGAACATCGTCAACGATGTTCATCGCCGCTCATTCAGCGAACTGGGTCCGCTTCGGTAGCCACTCTGTCTGATATGTCCCTTTTTACGGGGTGGATCGGGGTTATGGGGTGGATAGGGGTGCCTCCCGGGTACCGGATCGACCCGGTAACCCGAATCCACCCGGTAATGAGGTCCCAGCCGCACCATGCATCACTGCCGTCCCGGCGGGGCGGCGCCGGACGCAGATGAAACCGGGCTTCCAGTGCGTTCTGGCGCACTCGAACCCGGGTTTCATGCCGCCCTGGCTGATCCGGGACGCTACTCCGCCGCCTCATGGCCGACCACGCGGGCGGCCAGCACGATGTCGCCACTCCAGCCGCACGCCCCGCAAAAGCACACGAACACCCGATCCTGCCCGGTCCAGTACTCCGTGACGAGCCCAAAACCCCCGTCAGCCAGCGACAACGCCGCCGCGCAGCCCGGGCAGAACCGGGGCGCATCCCGCCGGTGCCGCTCGACGTCGACAGGAAACCACCCCCGCCCCACATCGCCACCGACGGCCACACCGTTCCCAGAAGGCCCAGAAGGCCCAGAAGGCGAGCCAGCCGTCACTCCGCCGCGGCCTTCTTATTCTCGTGCGCCTTGATGTGCAGCTTCTTCAGCGCATCGGCCTGCGGGCTGAACCGCGACGAAGCCCGCTCGATGAACTGGATGGCGAACGACCCCCCCGCGTCGAACTTGTTCTTCTCGCACGGCAGGTCAATCCGAGAACGGTAGTCACGGTAAACCCCGAGCGGGTCCTTCCCCTGGGCCACCAACGACATGTTCTCCTTGAACATCCGCCGCAGCAGCGTCACCCCGACATCCGAACGTCCCAGGTGTTCCACGGTCCGGTCGGTGATCGGCCCCTGGGTCACCCAGGCCATCATGTCCTGACCCTCGACGTAGTCCACCCGGTGCCGGCCGGAAGAGTCGTACACCGGGATCTGGTAGTCCGGCACCGAAGGCTGCGAGGGGTACTCCACGCCCTCCGGCGCGTGCGTCGTGTAGAGCATGAACCGGGTCGTGGTGCGGTCGATCGGCACCCGGATCTGCATCTGCTCGATGTTGGCCCCGCCGACCCGCATGTTGTAGGGAAACACCAGCGGGTGGCCGATCTTCCAGTCGTCGTCCTCCTCGGACGCGCCCTCGACCACCCGGCGCTTGATGATGCCCCACTCGAACGCGTCGAAGCCCACCTTGACGTGCTTCTTGCCGAACGAGGCGGGCGCGTCGAAGCCCTGGTGCCGCGCCATGAACTCGAAGAACCGGCCGTGCAGCCACTCGGTGTGGTGCGGGTCGACCGCGTTCTCCATGATCTGCACGAAGTTGCAGGGCAGGTCGGTCCAGCCGATGTCCCGCACCCCGTCCATCACGAACACGTCGAACCGGGGCAGCTCCGGCGCCGGCTGCGGCCCGATGTACGCCCAGATCAGCCCGCCCATCTCCTGCACCTGAGCGGCCTGCGCCCGGACCCGCGAGCGGAAGTTGGTCTCCTCCCGCTCCGCGGGCTGATCCAGGCACGCCCCGTCGACTCCGAACATCCAGCCGTGGTACGGGCAGCGCAGCCCGTCGCCCTCCACCACGCCGTAGGCCAGCGAGGCCCGCCGGTGCGGGCAGGCCTCCGGCAGCATGCCGTACGTGCCGCGCGGCGTCTTGAACACGGCGAAGTCCTCGCCGAGCAGGCGCGCCGGCCGCACCGGGAATTCCTCGAGCTCGCGGGTGAACGCGACCGGGTACCAGTAGCGCCGCAGCAGTTCGCCCATCGGGGTACCGGGGGCGACCTGGGTCAGCTCGTCGTTCTGCTCGGCCGTCAGCATGAGGTAACTCCAAAAAATTCAGTCGATGATGGTCACGGAGCCCGTGTTGCCGTCCACTCGCACCCGCTGCCCGGTCTTGATGGTCTTGGTCCCGAACGCGGTGCCGGTCACCGCCGGCAGCCCGTACTCGCGGCACACGATGGCGGCGTGGCTCATGATCCCGCCCACGTCGGTCACCGTCGCCGCGATCTTGCCGAACACCGGCGCCCAGCTCGGCGCGGTCAGCGGCGCCACCAAGATCTCGCCTTCTTGCAGGTCGGCGATGCCGTCGGCGGACAGGATGACCCGGGCCGGGCCCTCGGCCACGCCGGGCGAGGCCGCGAAGCCGGTCAGCCCGCCGTCGTCCTGCGCCCCGCCGAGCCACTGCTTGACGCTGTCCGAGGTGACGCCCCAGAGCATGACCGTGAACGGCTCGGTGATCACCTCAGGCGGGGTGCCCAGGGCCGGCGGGGGCGACCAGTTCCGCAGCGCGTTCATGATCCCGTTGCGGCGCTCCATCTCCGGCGGCCAGTACGACGGGCCGCGCGACGGCACGCCCACCGCCCAGCCGTGGTAGTAGTCGAACAGCACCTCGGGCACCTCGTGCCGGGACAGCAGGAACACGTCATCGGCGTCAGCCAGGAACTCCGCGGCGACCAGCACCCGGCCCAGGTCGCGCATCTTGCGCCAGATCACCGAGTGACCCCAGTGCTCGACGTAGAAGTTGTGGTTCTCCACGTACGGGAAAACCGTGCGGGCCAGCCCTAGCTTGGCCTGGAACGTCGCCTGGTCCTCGTCGCTGTCGATCAGCTCGCTGTACTCGGCCACGATGCGCTCGCGTTCGGCGATGACGGCTTCCATCGGCCGTTCCAGCGTCTCGCCGCGCCGCACCTTGGCGATGTAGGTACGCAGGAAGCCGAGCGGGATGTCCGGGTTCTCCAGCCATACCTTGTCGCTGTGGTAGAAGCCGCTGCCGGCCGAGAAGTTGAACCAGGGCTGGCTGGCCTGCTCCCAGGCGGCCAGCCACTTGTCGCCCCGCGGGTCGCCGCGCAGCCCGGCGAGGACCTCGGCCGCCGGCTCGGAGCCCGCGAAGCGAGAAGCGAGATCCAGCTCCACCGCGAGCTGAGCCAGCTTCTTGACCTCGTCGTCCGGCTGGAACAGGTCGACCTGGATACCGGCCACCATCTTGGCGATCGCCTGGTCAGGGATGGACGGGAACAGCTGCTTGCAGAAGCCGAAGAAGTCCAGGTAGGCGGCGTAACCGAGGTTGAGGAACTCGAAATGGTAGTGCCACAGCTTCAGCGTCAGGTCCACCAGCCGGCTGTAGGTGGACAGCAGGTCGAGGGCACTGCCGGTGCCGCGCCCCTCGGTGATGACCGCCATGTCCTCCCGGTGCGGCAGCGGCGAGAACGAGATCGACTCGAGTTCGTCGATGAGCGCCCGCACCTTGGGCATCCAGGCCGCATACAGCCGGTCCCAGTTCTGGAAGTAGTACCCGGCGCGCTCGGCGAATTCCGGGACCCGCGCGCCGATCTCCTCCGGGTCGGCCACGCCGACGGGGGACAGGTACATGTAGCCGTTGAGGAAGCGCAGGTCCACGCCCAGGGCGGGCGGGATCACGTAGTGCCTGGTGTTGTACTGGGACAGCCCGATGATCGCGAACTCCAAGATGGTGGCGTCCCAGGGCGGGATGACTTCCGGCGTGTGCACGCCGTCCATGAACCAGAACGTCGAGTCCTCGTACTCCTTGCGGTCCTCGCTGAACACCGTGGAGTACGCGTACAGGTCCTGCCATCCCTCCGCTCCAGGAGGAGTCGGCATCTCGAACGGGCTGGGGAAGCGGTCAGCCATCGTGTTCCTCCTGAAAAACTCGCTCCCGGCGGCCGCCATGGACGCCGGGTGATGGTACTGATTCAATCGCCGGCTGGCCTAGCCATGCGCCGCATGGCCACCGCCGGATACCGGGTGCAGCATGGTCTGGACCATGCTGGTGATCGGGTCCGCGGTGCCGGCCGGGGCCTGCCGGGGCCGGCGGCTCCACACCGTCTCCGGCCGGCTCTGCAGCAGCAGCACGTCGCCGGAGCTCTCGTCGATCGCCCACTCCACGTCCTGCGGGCAGCGGTAATGCTTCTCCGCCCGCCGCGCAAGCCGGGCCACCGCCGCGATCTCGTCATCAGTGAGGCAGGGAACGCAGACCCGTTCGGCATCGACTTCGACCGCCGTCACGGTATCCGCCGAGGTCAGCCGGTATTCCAGGGTCTTGGCGGAGATGGTGCGCCTGCCGATTGTGCCCATGACCTTGTCGACCAGGAAATTGTCCGGGGTGACCTCACCGCTGACCACGGCCTCGCCGAAGCCCCAGGACGCGTCGATGGCGATCTGCGACCGGTCGCCGTCCAGCGGGTTGAGGGTGAACGCCACCCCCGCTGCCCGCGGCCGCACCATCTGCTGCACGCCGACGCTCATCGCCGCGCCGGGCTGCCCGTATCCCCGCTCCAGCCGGTAGGCGATGCCGCGGTCGGTGAACAGGCTGGCCCAGCAGCGCAGCACGTGCGCCGCGACCGCGTCGGCACCGCGCACCCACAGGTAGGTTTCGTGCTCGCCGGCGAAGCTCGCGTCCGGCTGGTCCTCGCAGGTGGCCGACGAACGCACCGCGACCGGCAGCGTGTCGTCACCGCACTGCGAGCCCAGCCGCGCGTAGGCCGCCCCGATCGCCTCCGTCAGCGCGGCCGGCATCCCCACCGAGCCGATCAGCTCCCTGGCGCGAGACCCGGCCGCCGCCACCGACCCGGTATCGCGCGGGTCGACCCCGGCGATCAGGGCGTCGATCTGCGCGGTGAGCCCGCTGTCGGCCAGCGCCTTGCGGTAGCAGTCGGCCGAGACCGCGAATCCGGGCGGGACCGGCAGGCCCGCGCCGAACATGGTGCCGAGCGAGGCGTTCTTGCCGCCGAGCACCGAGGCGTCCGCGGGCTGGTAGTTCTCGAACCACAGGATCTGCGCCACATAACCCCCAGGGCCTACCGGGATTTCCCAGAACGTACGGCGTTCCTGCCTGCGAAACCAATGCTGTTGTCCCGCAGAGCGGAACGGTTACCTTGGACCTATGACAGTGACCAGCGAGGCCAGCCCAGCCGCTAGCTCTGGCCGCGCCACGCTGGCGTCGGTGCGCAACGCGGCCCGCGTGCTGCGCGCGTTCTCCCGGGCCGGCCAGGAACTCGGCATCACCGAGCTGTCCCGCCAGCTCGGCCTGGGCAAGAGCACCGTGCACCGCCTCGTCACCACGCTGACCGCCGAACGCCTGCTCGAACGGGGCAGCACCCCCGGCCGCTACCGCCTCGGCCTGGTCCTGTACGAACTCGGCAGCCGCGTCACCGAGCACGTGGACCTGCACCAGGCGGCGCTGCCGGTGCTCACCACGCTGCGGCACGAGACCGGCGAGATGGTGCACGTGGCCGTGCTCGACGGCCTCGAGGTGGTCTACGTCGAGCGGCTGGAAAGCCGCAACCTGCTGCCCATCTTCCGCCAGGTCGGGCACCGGCTCGCCGCCCACACCACCAGCTCGGGCAAGATCCTGCTCGCCGCGCTGCCGCCGGACGAGCTGAGCCAGCGGCTAGCGGACTGGCGGCCCAGAGCCGTCACCCCCTGGACCATCACCGACAAGCACCGGCTGCTGACCGAGCTGGCCGAGATATCCAGGCGCGGCTGGGCCCAGAACAACGAGGAAGGGCACCTGGGCATCGTCTCGGTGGGCGCGCCCATCCGGGGCCGTGACGGCAAGGTCATGGCCGCCGTCAGCGTGGTCGGCGACAGCGCCCGGATGCGGACCATGATGCGCCGCGCGACCACGCTGGTGGTCGAGTCCGCCCACCTCATCTCGCGTCGGCTGGGCTACAACCCTTAAAACCTTTATAACGAACGGGCCTGCGTTCCCGCCTCGCTACCAGCCCTCAGCCGATCCCGCGGTGGCCGCCCGCGTCCAGGTAGAGCACGCTGCCGTGCAGCACGCTGGCCTCCGGGTCGAGCAGCACCTCCACCGCCCAGGCGAGCTCGTCGACGGTCGGTAGCCGGCCCAGTGAGTTCTGAGCCACGTACTCCTGCCAGACGTCGTCCTCGGCGGCGCCTCGCTCGGCGGCGACCGTGGCCACGATCCGGCGCAGCCGCGGCGTGTCCGCCGGGCCCGGGCTGAGCGTGTGCGCGGTCACTCCGCGCGGCCCGTAGAGCAGGCTGATCTGGCGCATCAGGTTGAACACGGCCGCGTTGACCGCACCCGGCCCGGCCTCGTGCGCCCGCGGCTCCAGGCCGAGCGAGCCGGCGAACGTGACGAACCGCGATCCGGGTACCAGCCGGTCGCGGACCGCGTGCAGCAGCCGCAGCAGGCCGCCGGCCTTGATGTTGGCGCCGATGGCGAGCGCGTCCGGGTCGATGGTGTCCGCCGAGCCGCGGACCGGCAACCCGGCCGCGAACACCGCTATCCTTACCGGGCCGGTCAGCGCGGCCCCGATCGCCGCGATGGCCTCGTTGCTGCCGATGTCGGCCGGGCAGGGCGTGATCAGCTCGTGGCTGGCGGCCAGCTCGTCCAGCGCGTCCTTGGACCGCGCCACCGCCACCACCGGCAGCCCGCGCCGGGTCAGCCGCTTGATCACCGCCTGCCCGATAGTCCCGGTGGCCCCCACTACCACGGCCTGCTCGGTATCGGTCACGTACCCGACGCCCGCTGCGCCGCGGCTTCGCGGCGGGCCGCGACCTCGTCGGCGCGGGCAACGTCGGCGGGCACGCCGCCGATGCCCCAGCCCTCCGGCGGGAACTGCGTGATGTAGGTGCGGACCCGCTCGATCGGCGTGTCCAGGATCTCCGCGACCAGGGCGGCGACCCGGCCGTGCAGCTCGCGGATCTTCTCCGGCGGGCGGCCTTCCATGATGTCGATGCGGACGAGCGGCATGCCTGCTCCTTCGGTTAGTGCGGATCGAGCCCGAGTAGGTTCCTGGCGATGTCGATGGCCGGCCCGGCGTCGTCCCACGGCACCCGGACGGCGGTCAGCCCCGCCTGGCGGGCGCCCTCGACGTTCCACGGCATATCGTCGAGGAATACGATCTGCCCCACGGGCAGGCCGAGCGCCTCGGCGCCGCTGGCGAAGGCGCTCGGGTCCGGTTTCAGCACCCCGGTCAGGCTGGCGTCGACGATGATGTCGAACAGCTTCAGGTGCTCCTGCCGCTCGACCCAGCCGGGCCCGTGGAACGCGGCCAGGTCGTTGGTCAGCGCGCCGAGCCGCAGCCCGGCCGCCTTGGTGTCGTTCATCAGGTCCACCGTCTCGGCGCACAGCCAGTCCTGCTCGGGCAGGTCGTAGAGGCGGTGCATCATGTCCTGGGTACCCCAGGTCTCGCCCACCGCGGCGCCGAACTCCGCGGCCCGCTGCGCCCAGTAATCCCGCTCGCTCACCTGGCGGGCCAGCATCCGCTGCCACAGCACGTCCTGGTCCGTGCCAAGACCGCCGATCCGCTCCAGTACCGGCCGCAGCCTGGGCTCGCTCTCGGCCAGCCGCCCGGCCAGGTGCATGGAGGTGCGGTGCACCACCCCGCCGATGTCGAGCAGCAGTCCCATATACGGGCCCTGGTACGTGCCCTCAGGTGGCGGCATAACCACGCTCGGCGTAGGGATAGCCGCCCAGCTCGAGCCGGTCAAGCCCGGCCGCCTGGGGCGAGGCGTAGTAGGCGCGGATCTCCGCGATCAGCCCGGTGTCCTGGTCGAAGTGATACCACTCGTCGCCCCGCAGCACCACGCCGACCTTGGTCTTCTCGTGGGTCCACTCGATCACCGCCCGGTCGGTGTCCGGGTCGCAGATGATCTCGTCCACGGTCCACCGCGAGCCCAGCGTGCGCACCGCCCAGGCCCACTTCGCGCCGATCGTCTCGCCGCCACGGAACGGTCCGTCGTACATGTCCGGCGGGAAATAGTGCACCCCGCCCGGCGCGAAGAATTTCGCCACCGCGTCCGCGTCGCCCGTGTTGCATGCGTCGAAGTAGCCGCGGATCACTTCTTCCATCCGCCGCGCCTTGCCCGCCCGGTCCTGCTCAGCTGTCACAGCCCTGAGCCTAGGCGGTGACCGCCTAGGCCAGCGAGGACGTGTTCCGCATGGAGGTACGGTAGTGCCGGCTCGACGCCGGGTTGAAGATAAGGAAGACCGTGACCAGCCCGATGAGGCACTCGACCATCCCGACCGCCGCGTCGGCCGGCGCGTACGTGACGGCGCCCTGGGCCAGCGTGTCCAGGACGACCAGGCTGTCGAGGCCGAAGAACACCGCGAGCGCGGCCCGGCCCCGGTTCTTGCCCCGGCCGTTCGCCCAGGCCATCCACAGCCACAGGCCGCTGACGAACGGTGCCTCTGCCACCGAGCTGAGCAGGCTTACCTGCGTGGCATGCCACGCGAGAGGATAGGCGTGCAGCACCGCCCCTTGCACGCTCCCGAGGGTCGCCAGGACGGTGATCGCGCCGCCGAGCGAGGCGAGCGCGCCCGCCCACATCAGCCGGATCGCGATGAACACCGTGCGCGGCTGCCCCGGCCGGGGGCGCATCCACATCCGCGCCGCGCCCTTGAGCAGGTCGAGGGTGGCCGCCAGGCTGGGCCGCTGCTGCCCGTCCTGGGCGCAGGCCATCAGCACCGCGAGGATCTCGTCTTCGTTCTGGAGCCGGAACCAGCGGGGATAGCACGCCAGCCGCCGCCGGTACCCGCGCTCCAGGCTGGCCGACTCGCTCGCGTTAAGCTCTGGCCCGTTCATGCGAAACCTCCCGCCGGGTTCACCCGCAGCCGCCGCAGCGCGGCCGTAGCGTGGTACTGCAGCCGGGCCGCCTCGGCGGCCAGCCGCGTCTCGCCGTCCGGCGTAAGCCGGTAGTAGCGGCGCAGGCGGTTGTCCACGACCTCTTCCCGGTCCACCTGGATCAGCCCGTCGGAACGAAGCCGCTCCAGCGCCGTGTAGAGCGTCCCGGCCAGCAGTTTGACCCGGCCACCGGAGATCTCCGCGACGTCCGAGATGATCCCGTACCCGTGCTGGCTGCCCGCCGCCAGCGACGTCAGGATCAGGAACGTCGCCTCCTGCATCGCCCGCGTACTCATACCAGCAACATAT
>JBEKJP010000173.1:0-14674 GCA_050011155.1 Streptosporangiaceae bacterium | reverse complement strand
GTCGGCCCGCCGCAGTTCCACATGGGCGACATCCCGGTCTTCCAGCTGTTCCTGCACGACTGCTGGGTCCCGGACGGTCAGCTGCTTGGCCAGCCCGGCCAGGCCTTCGTACTGCTGGCCAACCGGCTGGGCTTGCGCCGGGTGGAGATCGGCGCGCACTGCGTGGGCATGGCCCGCCGGCTGCTCGAGCTGATGGTGGACCAGGCGCTCCGGCGCAGCACATTCGGACAGCCGCTGGCGAGCCGGCAGGCCGTGCAGTGGTGGATAGCGGACACCGAGATCGAGATTCAAGCCGCCCGGCAGCTGGTCTACGCGGCGGCGGCCAAGCTCGACGCCGGCGTCACCGATATCCGCCGGGAGGCGGCGATGGCCAAGATCTACGCCACCGAGATGATCACCCGGGTCGCGGACCGGGCGGTGCAGCTGTACGGAGGCATGGGCTTCAGCCGGGAGCTGCCGATCGAATGGATCTACCGCAACAGCCGCATTTACCGGGTCGCGGACGGCGCGTCTGAGATCCTGCGCCGCGAGGTCGCCCGCGGCCTGCTCGGCGACGTCGCGAAGTAGCCGCCATGCCGAGTGCCGCCGCCAGTCTGGTCATCCTGGAGCAAGCCGACCGCTACGCGGTGATCACACTCAACCGCCCGGCCAAGCTCAACGCGATGAGCCGTAAGCTGCTCGCCGACCTGCACGAAGCGCTAGCAGCGCTGCCCGCCCGGGTCCGGGCCGTCGTGTTGACCGGCGCGGGTCAACGGGCGTTCACCGCGGGAAACGACCTGACCGAGGCCGCGCCCGGTCGGCCCGGCTCGCCTCGCGGTCCGCTTTACCAGGTACTAGACCTGATCCGGCAGCACCCGGCGGTCTTCATCGCTGCCGTCAACGGCTACGCCCTCGGCGGCGGCCTCAGCCTGGTCAATACCTGCGAGCTGGCCATCGCGTCCGCCACCGCGGAGTTCGGCATCCCGCAGCTCGGTTTCGGCGCGTTCCCCGGCGCCGCGGCGCCGATGCTGCACCGCGTGCTGCCCAAGCGGGCCGCGCTGGCCATCCTGAGCACCTACCGCGTCGACGCCGCCACCGCCCTGGCCTGGGGGATCGTCAGCGAGGTGGTGCCTCAGGACGAGCTGCGCCGCCGCGCCGTGCAGGTGGCACGGTGCGTGGCGAGCCGCGAGCCGGCCGTGATCGCCGCCGCCCAGCAGGCCCTGCGTCGCGCGTCGAGCCTCGGCCAGCGCGGCCTGACTGAAGCCGAATGCGCCTGGGAGGAATGAGCCGGCATGGATGACGCCCTGATCCGGCGGGCGGTGGAGCTCGCCTCCGCCGACCCGGAGTTCGCGCTGCACGCGGCGGGCTGGACCGGCACGATCTACCTGGGCACGCCGGACCGGACCTGGCGGGTACGGGTCGGCCCCGCCGGGCTGTCTGGCCCCGACGAGGTCGACAGCGGGCCGGCCCTCGGCGAGGGTGACCTGGCCGCCGTCGCCTCCGCGTCACTGTGGCGGCAGCTGCTGCAGCCGGTGCCGCCCGCGCCCTGCACGAATGTCTTCGGCGCCAGCCTGGCCGGGCTCGACCTGCGCATGGGCGGCATGGACGGCCGCCGCTACCTGGCCGTGAGCAGGTTCTGCGAATTGCTGAGGCACGCGGCCAACGGGACGGACCCCGCCCCGCAGGTGGTGCCGTCGGCGGCCGTGCACGGCCAGCTGGACCAGGCGGTCGGACGGTACGTGCACCTGCTCATCGACGGCGTCGACTATCGCGTGTACTACGAGGAGGCCGGGACCGGGATCGGGCTGCTGTGCCAACACACCGCGGGCGCCGACGCGAGGCAATGGCGGCACCTGCTTGAGGACGAGCGAATCACCAGCCGGTTCCGGGTCATCGCCTACGACCTGCCGTTCCACGGCAAGTCGGTGCCGCCGGCCGGCCGGGCCTGGTGGACCGAGCCGTACCGGCTCACCACGAGTTTCGCGCTGGCCGTGGTCCGGGCGCTGTCTGGGACGCTCAGCCTGGACCGGCCGACCTTCGTCGGCTCCTCCCTGGGGGGGATGCTCGCGCTCGACCTCGCCCGTTTCCACCCCGACGAGTTCCGTGCGGTCATCGCCTGCGAGGCCGCGCTGAAGTTCGACGTCGACGAATGGATCGCGAGTCTTCCGCCCTCGGCCAGCTCGGTGCTGTCGCTCGGCTTCCACCCGGACGTGGCGCTGCACGCGGCCACCCAGACCCCGTTCATGGGCGCCACGGCCCCGGTCGCCTACCGCAAGGAGACCTGGTGGCACTACGCCCAGGGCGGTCCCGGCGTCTTCCCCGGCGACATTTACTACTACGCGACCGACCACGACCTGCGCGGCAGCGCCGATCAGGTCGACACCTCGCGCTGCTCCGTGCACTTCCTGGTCGGCGAGTACGACTATCCGAGCCTGGTCATCTCGCGGGCCAGCGCCGATCAGATCGCCGGCGCCACCCACGCCGTGATGAAGGGTCTTGGCCACTTTCCGATGTCAGAAGACCCCGACCGGTTCAGCTCCTACCTGCTGCCGATCCTTGACGGGATTACCGCCCGAACCGGAGACGGGCGGTGACCGCCCCCTCGACGCCGGTCACGACGCGGCCGGAGTTCACCGCCGCGCTGGCCGCTGACCTCGCGGGCCTTACCGCGGCCGCGCTGCCCGCCGCCGCGCTCGAGCGGGCGCGGCAGGGTGTCCTCGACTGGCTAGCGGTCACCCTGGCTGGCTCGCGACAGCCGGGCGCGCTGATCGCGCAGAAACTGGCCGCCGCCAACCAGGCCCGGCCCGCGGCGACCCTGGCCGGTACCTCGGTGCGCTCGGTGCCCGGCGACGCTGCCCTGGCCAACGGCCTGGCCGCGCACGCCCTCGACTTCGACGACAGCAACGTGTGGGCGCAGGCTCACACCTCGGCCTCGGTGCTGGCCGCCGCGCTCGCGCTGGCCGAGGACCTGGAGGCGCCGGGCGCCGAGCTCGTCGCGGCCTACGTCGCGGGGGTCCAGGCGGCGAGCGTCGTGGGGCTGGCCACCGGTCCCGGCGCGGACGCGCGCGGTTTCCACCTCACCGGGCTGACCGGTACCTTCGGCGCCGCCGCCGCGTGCGGCAAGCTGCTCGGCCTGGACGCGGACGGCCTGGCCCGCGCGCTCAGCCTGGCCGCGACGCAAAGCGCGGGCCTCAAGGCCGTGTTCGGGACCATGGGCAAGCACCTCAACGCGGCCCGCGCCGCGGTCGACGGCCTGCTGGCCGCGCAGCTGGTCGAGCGGGGTTTCACCGCGCCGGCCGAGGCCGTCACCGGCCAGGCCGGCTACGCGACCGCCTTCACCGGCACCTTCGACCCGGCCCGTGCCCTGGACCAGCTGCGCGGCCGCTACGGCGTCGAGGACCTGGTCTTCAAGCAGCACGCTTGCTGCCACGGCGCGCACTCGGCCATCAACGGCATCGCCAGCCTCCGCGCCCGGCGGCCGTTCCGGCCGGACGAGGTCGAGCGCGTCGTCCTCACGATCCCGCCCGTGCTGCGGCAGATCTGCCTGGTGGACTGGCCGCGAACCGGTCTGGAGGGCAAGTTCAGCCTGCGGTATGTGGCGGCGCTGGCCGTCACCGGCCGCGGCACGGGCCCGGCCGCCTTCACCGAAACGCGCATCAGCGACCCCGAGCTGGCGATGGTGATGGACCGGGTGGAACTGGTGGACGGCGCCGCCACCCTGCCCGCCAGGGCGCCGACCGAGGCGCGGGTGGAGCTCAGCTCGGGCGAGCGGCTGACGGCGTGCCTGCGGGCGGTCGACCCGGCCGCCGACGACGAGCTGGCCGCCCAGCGGCGGTGGCTGACGGACAAGTTCACGATGCTGGCCGTACCCGTGCTCGGCGAGGCGCGGTCGGCGGAGCTGGCGCACGCCGCCGGCCGGGTCGACCAGCTGACCTCGATCGCCGACCTGATGGCGCTGACCCGCCCGCCCGAGAGGTGAGACCATGACCGCCCGGTATCGATGGGACCTGTGGATCGACGGCGGCTGGGCCCCGCCCGGCAGCGGCCGGTACCTGGAGTCCCGCAGCCCGGCGACCGGCGCCGTGGTCGCCGAGGTGGCGGACGGCAACGCCGGCGATGTCGGCGCCGCGGTCCAGGCCGCGCAGCGAGCACAGCCCGGCTGGGCGGCGCTGCCACCCGAGCAGCGGGCCCGGCCGCTGCTCGCGCTGGCCGACCTGATCAGCGCGCGCCTGGACCAGGTCGCCGCGCTGGAGCGCGCGGAGACCGGCAAGATCGACCCCAGCGCTGAGCTGGTCGCCTCGGCCGGGTACTTCGAGCTGTACAGCCAGCTCATCCGGGCGTTGCACGGCGACACGATCGACCTGGGGCCGGGCGCGCACGCGTTCACCCGGCGCGAGCCGTGGGGCGTGGTCGGCATCATCACGCCGTGGAACGCGCCGTTCAACCAGGCGGCCCGCGAGGTGGCCCCGGCCCTCGCGGCGGGCAACGCCGTCGTGCTCAAGCCGTCGGAGTTCACCTCGACCAGCACCCTGTTCCTGGCCGAGCTGGCCGCTGAGGCCGGACTGCCGGCCGGCCTGCTGAACGTGGTGTCCGGCACCGGAGCCGGCGCGGGCGCGCCGCTGGTGCGGCACCCGCTGATCCGCAAGGTCGCGTTTACCGGCTCGGTACGGACCGGCAGGCTGGTGGCCGGAATGGCGGCCGAGAAGCTCATGCCGGTCACGCTGGAGCTCGGCGGCAAGTCCCCGAACATCGTGTTCCCGGACGCGGACCTCACCCGGGCGGCGTCCGTCTCGGCGATGGCGATCTGCATCAACGCCGGCCAGGCGTGCTCGGCCGGGTCGCGGCTGCTGGTGCACCAGGAAATTCACGACCAGATGGTCGAGGCCGTCGCCACCGAGATGCGGCGGCTCCAGCCGGGCCAGCAGCTGGGCCCGCTCATCACCGCCGCACAGTACGCCAAGGTGCAGGGGTACTTCGAGATCGCCGAGACCGAAGGCGCCAGTTGCGTGCTCGGCGGCCCGCTCACCACGGCCGCCGCCACCGCCGACGGCTACTACGTGGCGCCGACCATCTACACCGCGGTCCGCAACGACATGCGGATCGCTCGGGAGGAGATATTCGGCCCGGTGCTCAGCGTGATCACGTTCGCCGATGAGGCCGAGGCGGTCCAGCTCGCCAACGACACCGAGTACGGGCTCGCGGCCGGCCTCTGGACCAGGGACGTCAGCCGGGCGCTACGGGTGGCGGCGCAGCTGCAGGCCGGCCAGGTCTACGTGAACGGCTGGGGCGCACCCAACGACGTCCCGTTCGGCGGCTACAAGAACAGTGGCTACGGACGGGAGAAGGGGTTCCAGGCCCTGGAGGACTTCACGCAGCTCAAGAGCGTCGTCGTGCACGGCCTGTGACGGGGTCTCGTCACAGGTCCATCACATCGCCGCCGTTGATGCGCACGACCTGTCCGGTGACCCAGGTACTCTCGTCGCCGGCCAGCCACAGCAGCGCCCCGGTCAGGTCCGCCGGGACCCCGCCGCGGCGCAACGGCGTGTTCTCCATCGCGACCTTGGTGGCCTCCAGGGTCGCCGCGTCGAACGTGGCCTGCGCCTCGGTCCACACCGGGCCCGGCGCGATGGCGTTGACCCGGATGTTGGACGGCCCGAGCTGCTGGGCCAGGGCCGTGGTCAGGCCGATCACGCCGAGCTTGGACAGCCCGTAGGCGTTGCGGACGCGGTAACCCGCGTCCGACGCCATGTTGATGATCACTCCGCTGCGCCGTTCGGCCATGTATGGCACGACCGCCCGGCAGCACATCCACGTCCCGGTGAGGTTGACCCGCAGCATGCTGTCCCAGATCTCGACCGGCGTGTCCAGCAGGGGCGGGAACGACGGCTGCCCGGCGAACAGAGCCGCGTTGTTGACCAGGATGTCGATCCGGCCAAACGTCCCGGCGGCCTCGGCCGCGAGGGACCGGGTGCTCTCCTCACTGCTGACGTCGGCGTAGGCGAAGCGGGCGTCGCCGCCCGCGTCGGTAATCTCCTGGGCTACCGCGCTGGCCCGCGCGTCGATGTCGGCCAGGATTACCGACGCCCCCTCGGCGGCCAGCGCCCGGGCGTAGGCCGCGCCGATGCCGCCTGGACTGCCTGCGCCGGTGACGATGGCCACTTTGCCCTCAACTCGCATCGCCGGTCCCCTCGCATTGACACAACAGGATAATCATAAACATAGTAGTAAGCGAATAACAGGGAGGCAGCCTTAGTGAGTCAGGAGCATGACGCTCTCTCGTCCGCGACGTTCAGCTGGACCGAGCAGGGTGGCGTGCTGACCGTCACGCTCAACCGCCCGGACCGGCTGAACGCGATCAGCCACCGCAACCGCGACGAGCTCACGCGCTTCTGGATCCACTGGCGCGGTGACGCCGCGCTGCGATGCGTCGTGCTCACCGGGGCCGGCCGGGCGTTCTGCGCGGGTGCCGACATGCACGACCTGGTGGCCCAGGCCCAGCCGTCGGCGGACATCGCCGTCGCGCTCGGTTTCCTGCCCGGCCGGACGCTGGATGTCCCGGTCATCGCCGCCGTCAACGGTCTGTGCGTCGGCGGCGGGCTGTGCTTCGTGGCCGACGCCGACATTACGGTGGCGGCCGACTCAGCCTGGTTCTCGGCCACCCACGTCTCGATGGGCCAGGTCGGCTCCGTCGGCCTTGAGCTGGCCGCCCGGGCCAGCGTCGCCGCGGTGGCGCCGTCCGCCCTGTCCGGCGCGGCCAGCCGGATCACGGCGAGCACGGCGCTGAGCAGGGGACTGGTCAGCGAGGTCGTTCCGGTCGGCCAGCTGCTCGCCCGGGCCGGGCAGCTGGCCCGGATGATCGCGGCGCAGTCACCGGAGGCCGTGCGGGCCACCCTGCGCATCCTGCGGACCCGCGCCCGCGGGCCGATCGAGCGGGAACTTGACGACGCGTGGCGTGCCGTGGTGGCCCTGTGGTCACATCCCGACGCCACGGAGGGACCGCGGGCGCACGCCGAAGGCAGGAGGCCGGACTGGCAGCACCCGGCCGCCGGCCGGCCATGACCGGCACCGGAGCCGAGCAGGTCACCAGATGACCAGGGCGTTCGCCGGTGACCCGACCCCGCGGACGTTCAGCGGCGCGCTGGTGAACAGCATCTCGTACCGGCCATCCCGGGCGCACTGACCGGCCAGGTCCGCCAGCCAGAAGTACTCGCCCATGGCCAGCCCGAACAACCCGATGAACGCGTTGTGCAGGTAGCCGAAGGGCCACTGCGGCCCGGTCAGGTCGCCGGCCGCCGGATCCATCAGCGCGGGCCAGACCTCGACCGCCATGTTGTCGGCGGCGACCGCCGCGGCGTGCGTGTTCCACACGTACCGCGCCATCTCCTCGCAGTGGGCCAGGCCGGGGGTGGTCATGGTGTCCAGGCGGATGCGCCGCTGCTCGGCCGGCAGCCGGGCCAGCGCCTCGAGGTGGCCGGTGCGCAGCAGGATGACGTCGCCGGGCTGGAACCGGAGGCCGGCCTGCTCGCGCGCGGCCTCCAGGTCATCGACGGTGATGGCGTACCCGCCGAACGGGTCAAGTTCCTCGCCGCGGGCGGCCAGCGCCCGGACCATGTCCAGCAGGACGGCGCGGCCCACGATGCCGCGCCTGGCCCAGTGGTCGATGGTGTTGCGCCGGCCGGCCTCGATGTCTTCCGGGCGGGCCCCGTTGTAGAAGGCGCCGCGCCGGAACCCGACGTGCCCGAGAGCGTCCCACTGCGTGGTGCCCTGCAGGAAGAAGCCATCGAGGCTGTCGTCGAACGCGGTCTGGTCGAAGTTCTGCAGCACGTGCCGCGGCGCGCCCCGTTCGCCTGGCTTATCGGGGGGCGGAAAGAAGTCCAGCGGGATGTCGAGCGGGAACACCTGGCCGGTCTGGACGAGCCGGCACGCGCGGGCCACCCGGTCCGGCGTCTGCAGGTTGATCAGGCCGACGTTGTCCTGCTCGCCGAACAGCCCCCAGCCGCTTCGCCCGCGCCCTCCGGCCGCGGGCAGGCTGTCGTAGTCGGGCAGCTCGGTCATCCGTCGGCCACGTCCAGGTCCGCCGGGTAGCCGGGCGGCCGTCCCCAGCCGTCGGCGAGCTCGTAGCGCTGGGCGGTCTCCTCGGTCATGCCGGCCCTCCTGGCGGTCGCGGGGTCAGGCGGTCGCTGCCGGGGCGGCCCGCGCGCCGCGCACCACGGCTCCCGGCAGCTGGCCGGTCGGCTGGCCGTCGCGGTAGGTCTCGACGCCGCTGACGAACGTGTGCCGGTACCCGTCGGCTCGTTGCAGCAGCCGCCCGCCGCCGGCGGGCAGGTCGAAGCTCATCTCCGGCCGGTGCAGGCGGATCCGGTCCAGGTCGATGACGTTGAGGTCGGCCTTGTAGCCCGGAGCGAGCAGGCCGCGGTCGAGCAGGCCGACGGCGCTCGCGGTGTCCCGGGATTGCTTCTTGATGACGAACGGCAGGTCCAGCCGGTCCCGGCGGCGGTCCCTGGCCCAGTACTGAAGGAGCATGGTCGGGAAGCTCGCGTCGCATACGGTGCCCACGTGTGCTCCGCCGTCGGACAAGCCGGGCACCGTGTACGGGTGGACGAGCATCTCGCGGACCGCGTCCAGGGACCCGTAGGTGTAGTTGGCGATGGGGAGGTAGATCATCCCCCGTCCGGCGTCGGCCCGGATCACGTCGTAGGCCAGCTCTTCGGGGCTCTGCCCGGCGCGGGCCGCCCGTGCGCCCAGCGACATGCCAGGCTCGGGCTCGTAGTCGGGCGGGTCGGTGAGCTCGTACATCATGTCGTACAGGTAGATGGAGGAACCGCCCAGCCGGTTCGACGGCGCCTGGCTGTCCTGCGCGGCCAGGATCGCGGCCTTCGTCTCCGGGCGCGCCATGAGCCGGGCCTGCTCGGCATACGGCAGGTGAGCCAGCCGCTGCCAGGCCGGGTTGCTCATGAACGGGTGCAGGGTGCACTGCAGGCCGAGCAGCATCCCGATGCCCCGGGTCGCCACCTGGCCGGTGATGGCCAGGCCGTCACCGCGCGCCTGCTCCAGCAGGTCGAGCACCCGCCGGTAGGTCTGCGGCCGCTCCTGGACCTGGGACACCGAGACCGACAGCGGCCGGCCCGATTCGCGGACCATCCGCCGCATCAGCTCGAAGTCGTCGTCCGGGTCGGTGAAGTCGGTGACCAGCTGGAGCACCCCGGTGCCAGTGCTGCCGACGGCGACAGCGATGGCCGTCAGCTCATCGGCGTCCACGTCGTAGGAGGGGATCAGCTCGCCGGAAATGCTGCGGTGGGCCAGCGTCCGCGAGGTGGTGAACCCGAGCGCTCCGGCCTGGACCGCCTCGCGCGCGAGCCCGGCCATGGTCTCAATCTCGCCCCGGGTGGCCTGCTCGTGCGCCATCGCGCGGTCACCCATCGCGTACACGCGCAGCGGGGCGTGCGGGACCTGAGTGCCGATGTCCATGTCGTGCGGCCTGGCCTCCAGCGCCGTCAGGAACGCCGGGAACGATTCCCACTCCCAGCTCAGACCCTCGGTCAGGGCGACGCCGGGGATGTCTTCGACCCCCTCCATCAGCTCGACCACCCGGCCGCGGTGCTCGGGTTTGACCGGCGCGAACCCGACGCCGCAGTTGCCCACCACGACCGTCGTCACGCCATGCCAGGACGACGGCTGGAGGAATCCGTCCCAGGTGGCCTGCCCGTCGTAGTGGGTGTGAAGGTCCACGAAACCGGGGGCGACCAGCGCCCCGGCCGCGTCTACCTCGCGTCGGCCCCGGCCGGCTACCACGCCTACGTCCGCGATGCGGTCCCCGAGAACCGCGACGTCCGCGCGGCGGGGCTGCGACCCGGATCCGTCGATGACCGTGCCGTCCCGGATGATCAGGTCGAAGTCAACCACGGAGCCTCTCCTCACACCACGCTCGGCAGCAGAAACTCTAAAGTTCATCCTAACGATAGTCATGAAATAGGCAAGCTCAGTGCCGGAGGGCAGGCGCGAGAGCCATGGAGTCCCAGCCGGCGTTGCGGCCGGCGCCTCGCCACCGCAGGTCGTTCAGATCCTTTGACGCCTCAGCGAGATTATGATATTTATTCGCCTGTTAAGGCATGCCTGCTCGATTTCAACGGAGTGACCATGGCCGCGTTGAAGACCAAGGCTGCGATTGCGTACGGCGTGGGGAAGCCCTGGGCCGTGCAGGAGATCGAAGTCCTGCCGCCCCAGGCGAACGAGGTTCTCGTCCGCATCGTCGCCAGCGGGCTGTGCCACTCCGATTACCACGCGCTGACGGGAGACGTAGCGCCTGAGTTCCCCACCGTCGGCGGGCATGAAGGCTCCGGCATCATCGAAGCGGTCGGGCCGGGCGTCACGCGCGTCGAGCCGGGGGATCACATCGTCTTTAGTTTCGTGCCGAGTTGCGGAGTGTGCCGATTCTGTGCGAGCGGGATGCAGAATCTCTGCGACGACAATGCGAACGCGATGCTGGGTCTGGCCATGGACGGGACATACCGGGCGCGCGTCGGACAGGAGAACCTGCGGACATCAGCTTCCATCGGCACATTCCGTGGCTACGGGACCGTTCCCGAGACTATGGTATGCAAAGTGCCGGCCGACATACCCCTCGAGGTGGCCTGCCTAGTTGGCTGCGGGGTACCCACATGCTGGGGTTCGGCGGTCAACACGGCGCGGATCAAGCCTGGCGATGTCGTCGCGGTGATTGGCGTCGGCGGGATCGGGATGAATGCCGTCCAAGGCGCCAGGATGGCTGGTGCATCGGCGATTGTGGCGGTGGATACGATTCCCTCAAAGGCGCAGCGTGCATATGAGTTTGGCGCTACCCATCATGCTGTGAATACTTCGGACGCCAGGTCGGTGATCTCCGACCTCACCCGCGGGGTGATGGCGGATTCGGCCATCTTGACCGTGGGGCTAAGCAACGGCCAGATGCTTCAGCCGGCCCTGGACCTGGTACGGAAGGGCGGCGTAGTGGTTGCCACCGGTCTCGCTCCCTGGGAGGACCACGTCGCCGACCTGCGCCTCACCGAGTTCATCCTGTGGCAGAAGGAACTCCGGGGAAGCTTGTACGGCGCCTGCAATCCGCAAGCAGATATTCCGCGGCTCCTGGGCCTGTACCGGACAGGGCAGCTGAAGCTGGACGAACTGATCACCAACCGGTACTCGATCGACGACATTAATCTTGGCTATGAGCATATGCTGGACGGCACGAATATCCGGGGTATTATAGTGCACGAACACTAATTTATTAATGCAGTGGCTGGCTCATCGACACCGGTAATAACAGCCAGCAAGAAACGCTTTCCGGGTTTTAGCAGTGGCGGCGGGCTGAGGTAATTCCAGCCTGCCAGTTGGCACCGACTGCCCGGCGCCGAACTGATCACTCAACGCGGAGCCGCGGATGATGATGCCCTGCTCCCGGTCGAGCACGTCGTGCTCGGCCACGGCACGCACGACTGCGGCCCGGTCGAGCTTGCCGTTGACCAGCCGGGGCAGTTCGGCCGCCTGCAGCCGGAGGTAGCGGGGCAGCTTCCACTCCGCGAGCCCGTGGGCGCGGCACCAGTCGACGGCCGCGGCGGCGTCGAGCCCGGACCCCAGGTCGGTGACGAGCACGGCGTAGACCTCCTCGGTCCGCACCGGGTCGGCGACGCCGAGCACGAGGCACTCGACGACGTCGGGATGCGTGCCGAGCACGTGCTCGACCTCGTCACCGGAGACGTTCTCGCCCAGCCGTTTGATCAAGTTCTTGAGCCGGCCGCGGAAGTACAGCGCCCCGTCCGCGTCCATGACGCCGAGGTCACCGCTGCGCACCCAGCCATCCACGAGCGTCGCCGCGGTCGCCGCCTCGTTGTCCAGGTAGCCGGTCATGACGTGCTCGTGTCGGCACCAGATCTCACCCGTTTGCCCGGGCGGGCATGGGTTGCCCTGCGGATCCCGGACCGCGGTCTCGCCGACGGGTGCGAGCGGGCGTCCGGCCACCCGCGGATCCGGGTGTTCGCGCAGCGGGGTGGTCATCGTCCCCATGGCTGCGGTCTCGGTCATGCTCCATGTCATCACCATCTCGACGCCGAACCGCTCGACGAACTGCCGGTCGAGGGTCGCGCCGATGCTCACCCGCAGCGGGTGGTCCCGGTCACTCGGCGCGGGCAGCGCCCGGTTGAGGATGGCTACCATGCCCGGGACGAGGTTCACGTGAGTCGCCCCAGCGGCCCGGACGGCGGGCCAGAACGCGCGGGCGCTGAACCGCTCGGCCAGCACGAACCGGCAGCCGGCCGCGATGGTCGTCGCCCAGGCGAGGTGGGTGCCGCCGCAATGGCACAGCGGGAGGACGCAGTACATCGTGTCGCGGCTGGTAATCCCGATGCGGCCGGCTGCGGCCGTGCCAGTTGCGCCGAACGATGACTCCGGGAGGACGACCCCCTTCGGCCGGGCGGTGCTGCCGGACGTGTAAATGATCGCGAGCGGATCCCGCGGCGACCGCCTGGGATCGGGCACCGGGTGGGTGTGCCCGGACTCGACCGCGGCCTGCGGGATGAGCTCGGCAGGCAGCCGCGGCCCGCCGGCCGGGTCCAGCTCGTCCAGCACGATCACGCGGTGCATCTGCGGCAGCGCGGAGCCGACCGCGGCGAGCAGGTCGCAGCCGGCGCGGTCGGTGAGCACGCTGGTGGCCCCGGAGTGCCCGAGCGTGAAAGCGATGTCGCCGGGCGGTGCCTTCGGCAGCAGCGGCACGATCGTCGCGCCGAGTTGCATGAGAGCGAGGTAGGCCCGGACGAGTTGCGCGCTGTTGGGCATCAGCACTGCGGTCCGGCTCCCGGCCTGCACTCCGGCCGCTACCAGGCCGTGGGCGAGACTGTGCACCCAGCGGTCCAGGCTCGCGAACGTCCAGGTCTGATCGCCCCAGGTCAGGTACGGTGCGTCCGGTGTGCGCTGCACTCGCTCGGCCCAGAAGTGCCGCGCGACCACCGCCGCGGGCGCGCCCATCAGCCGTCTCCTCGGGTGGCCGGTCTCACCGCGGCGTTGTACCGGGTCACGCCTTCGCCGAAATCAATGGCGGCGCTGCGGTCAAGTAGACGCGCGGCGGACCGGCGGTCAACCTTGCCGCTGGGGATTCGAGGCAGGTCCGCTACCTGTTGAAGGTAACGCGGGAACTTCCAAAGGGAGAGGCCGGCCGACCGTGCGTGCTCGGCGAGGCGTGCCGGGTCCAGCCGGTCGCCGCGACATTGCAACAGGGCATGTACCTCCTCGCCTCGGATCGGATCGTCGACCCCGAGCACGACGCAGTCCACGACGTTCGGATGCGCACGAAGTACCTGCTCGACCTCCTCGGCCGCTATGTTCGAGCCAGATCGCTTGATGACGTTCTTGATCCTGGCGTCGAAGTACAGCTCACCCCGCTCGTCGAAGTGGCCTAGGTCGCCCGAGCGGACCCAGCCGTCCCTCTTGACCTGGCCGGTAGCCTGCTCATCGTCGAAGTAGCCGAGCAGCGTGTGCGGATGCCGGAACCAGATCTCGCCGCGCTGGCCCGTCGGGCATCGGCGGCCGGCCGCATTGCGCACCTCGATCAGAGCCGTCGGCGGCGAGGGCCGTCCGATCCTGCCGTTGAAGTCCCCCGTGTCGGATACGGAGGTAATCGTGCCCATGCCGGCCAGCTCGGTCATAGCCCATGTGCTCTGAACGCTGATACCGAACCGGCGGGCGAATCCCGCCGGGAACCGGTCGCCGCTGACGGACCGCAGCGTGTGCGCTCGATCCTCGGGGCGTTCCGGCGCGAGGCAGAGGATGGAGGCGACGGCGAATGGAAGCACGGCGTGAGTTGCTCCTGCTCCGTCTGAGTCTTCCCAGAAGGAGGATGCATGGAATCCGGGCCACAGCACGAGGCGCGCACCAGCGGCGATCACCCCGCCGAGCTGCATGAGCATGGGCCCGGCGTACTGGATAGGCAAGACGCATCCGAGGACCGCCGACGAGGTGAGGCCGACGCCCGACGCCCAAGCTCGGCCGGCCGACGAGAGCGCTCCTGACGGAAGGACCGCTCCCTTGGGTGTTCCGGTGCTGCCCGAGGTGTACAGGAGGAAGGCCGGGGCGAGAGCCCCGCGGCCGTTCTCCGGTTCGCGCTCCTGCAAGGCTGGCGCCACCGCGAGGAGCAATTCCGGAACGGTAGTGCCCGCGAGGCCGGCTCGCTGGCCCATGGCCAGATCGACGACGGTCATCGCCGCGTCGAGCCTGTCCCACCCGCGCTGATCGGTGATGAGCGCGTGAGCCCGCGATGCACGGAGGGTGTACGCGAGCTCCGCGTCAGTGGAGTTCGGTACGAGCGGGACGATGACGCATTCCGCCTTGATCACCGCGATCGTGACCAGGACATGAGCCGCGGAGCTCGGCAGGAGCACGCCGATCCGCGATCCCGGCCGCAGTCCCGCCGCGCGAATGATGGCCATGAGTTCGTCGGCGGCCAGGTCGGCTTCGGCATAGGTCCAGCTCTGGCCGTCGTACTCGAGGACTGGACGGTTCGGGCTCTGCGCGACACGCCCCGCCCAGAACGCGGCGGCGGCCTCGCCGTTGTCGGCCTCAGGCACAAATTCAATATAACCATTCGTCGTCTTAACAGCTCACTTTATAAGACTAAACATAACTATCAATATCCCTGATACCGCGCGGGGTTGGTCCTCATGAGCTGGAG
>JBEKJP010000172.1:0-14681 GCA_050011155.1 Streptosporangiaceae bacterium | reverse complement strand
AGACCGCGGAGCACCCCGCGCGAGAGGCCGGCTACCCGTCCGGCCAGGGGCCGGTGCGTCGCTGGCATGCCGATCACCTCCTTCCTCAAAAACCAGGCAAGCCGGCCTCGGTGCAGCCCGGATGCCGTGCTGTGACGGCGAGATGGAGAGCGCGCCGGCTGATGCGCCTGCTGGCTGGCGTGCCAGGGGGTGCTGTGGTGCCCTGGGGGCCGGTGGTGCGCTGTCCCGCGGGAATAGCGGGGTGAGTTCGGGCTCCGGGGTGATTTTTGTGCATCATGGTCCCCCTTATCCACCCGGAAGCCCCGATCCACCCGGTTAACTTGCCACTCCGCATGCAGGTTTGCGGCTGGTGGTGCTCCCGCGCCTGGCGGGCACGGCACGGGCGTCATGCCCCGGCCGTCATGCCCCGGGGCGTCATACGCCAGCCGTCCCGCACCGGACCCATGAGCAACCGATCCTGCAGCAGCCCCCCGGACCACCGACGATGGAGCATTGCCGTGGTTACGCCAGCGATGGCCTGAACGCTTCTTGCCGTTCACGCGAATTACTTACCGAGATGTTCTCGCGTCCCGGCTCACCGAATTTGCTTGAAAGTTGTACGTTTTGGACGTATTGACCGAAACGTTATCAACGTCCGAGCAACGTATGAAGCCGCCGGAGCGTATATGGCGTGAGGGGAATTGCGGGGACTTGTGTCGACGGGTGGAAAGGTCGTTTACATGCACAATGCGATAAGTGCCGCATGCCGCCGTACGGCTGGAGTGGCGGCGGGATTGCTACTGGGCGCAGGCCTGGCCGGGGGAATCGCGCTGACGCCGGGTACGGCCCTGGCCAGCACGGCGGTCGCCACGACGACCGCGATCACCGGCACGACGCCGACGCCGGGGTACCACGGGACGGCGCTCGACGTGCGGGTGTCGGTGACGCCCGCCAGCGGCACCGTCTGGCCGTCAGGGACCGTCAAGGTCTCCGACGGGCGGGACGGCTGCCAGCTCACCCTGGTCCAGGCCGGGTCGACCGCGGTCGGCGTCGGCGACTGCACCATCTACGGCCTGCGCAGCGGGACCCACACGCTGACGGCCAGCTACGCGGGCTCGTCCGCGTTCGCCGCGTCGGCCAGCGCCCCGGACCCGGTGACGATCGGGGTACCGCCGATGCGTCCGCACCCGGTCATCGCCACCCAGCTCAGCTGCCCGGCCAAGGTGTACTCGGGCAAGCGGGGCACCTGCACGCTGTCGGTTACCGACGCGAGCCGCTTCTCCGCACCGGACGTGACCGCGCAGGTCAGCCTGCCGTCGCAGCTCCACGCGCTGTACTGCGGCCGGTTCTGGTCGCACCAGGGCTGCACGATCAGCGGCAACACCGCGTCGGAGAACCTCGGCCCGCTGCGCCCCGGGCAGACCAAGTCGCTGTCCGTGGTCTTCACCGCGAAGTCCAGCCAGGGCATCTGGGGCTGGCTACGCCACCACCTCATCACGGTGAAGGTCGCCGGCTCCGCCGTGGAGCCGGGCTTCCCTGGTCCAGGCAGCCGGAGCTTCGCCGCGGCCGACGTCACCATCGCCCCGCTGGGCTAGTGGCGGGCCTTCTGAATCACGTGATTAGATAGTGATTGGGGGCGGGAGCATCGGCTGGCTGGAGGCGAGGCCCGTGCCCAGAAGGCAGTTCATAGTCGCGATCACGCTCGCCCTGGCGGCGAGCGTGATCGCGGCGGTTACGGCGTCGGTCCCGGCCGAGGCGGCGACGCCAGCCGGGAACCTGCCCGCGGCGATCGGGCTCAGCGCCTACGTCCACAGCGGGACGGGTTACACCTTCACCGAGGGCGACGGGACTTACACCCTCCAGTTGCTGGACGGCCGCGTGCTCTGGCTGTTCTCCGATTCGTTCCTCGGCGCGGTCGGCAGCGACGGCAGCCGCGGGCCGTCCGGCCTGCTGCACAACCAGATCGTCGTCCAGGACAGTGCCACGGCCTCGGCCGCGTCGAATTTCCACAACATATGGCCGAACGGGTGGGGTACCAACGCGTTCGCGGCCACCGGATGCGCGGCCGAGTGGCCCGCCGCGGCGATCCAGTCGACGCTCAACCAGGTGCAGATCGTGCTGAGGTGCATTGGCGAGAGTGGGAGTGTCGTCCGGCTCGACCTCGCCACGCTCACCATCAACTCGGGCACGACCGGCTGGACCGTCAGCATCGACACGACCAATTTCAACTCCGCCGCCCTGGTCCAGACCCCGACGTGCTACCCGGCGGCCGGCAACGCCCAGGTCGAGTTCGGCCAGTCGATCATGCAACTGTTCGGCACCACCTACATCTACGGCTTCCAGAACTGCGACGGCACCGGCCACGCCTACGTGGCCCGGGTGTCCGGCAACGACCTGTCGCAGACCGGATCGTGGCAGTACTGGGACGGGACCAGCCTGGGCTGGACCGCGCGCTCGGCGGGCGGCGAGGACGCCGTCGCCGCGATGCAGTCCGGCGGCACCCCGCTCATCCACGCCGGCGGCGAGTACAGCGTGGTCTACGACCCGAACCGGGACGTGTACCGCATGATCACGACGGACATCGGCCTCGGCCCGAACATCGACGAGTACACGGCCACCGCCGCCCCCTCCGGGCCGTGGACGTTCGTCGGCAGCATCGACAACACCGCGACCGACGGCGTGGCCGGCAGCGAGCCCGCGGACGACCCGGGCTCACCGTGCACGCTGACCACGTACGGCGCGAAGGAACAGCCCGCCTTCGAGACGAACGGCGACATCGTGTTCACCTACAACGTGAACGTCCCGCCGAGTTGCCCCGCCGCCGCATCCGAGGCGGCCTGGGAGGCCAACGTGACCAACTACGACCCCCGGTTCATGTACGGCTGAGCGGGTATCCGCTTCGCTAAAGGCTCAAGACGCGTTCAGTAGCTTCATCCAGGCCGTGGCGCTGAACTCTTTCAGCTCCACCAGAACCTGAGAGTAGCTGGCCAATTCGCGCGGATCCGCGCTATGCCTGATGACCGTCTCGTAGACGAACGACGACACGATCACGCCCAAGCTGGCCGTACTTGCCGCGACGGCCTCTTTGAAACGCGGGGCATCCACCAGGCGTGCCGCCACGATGATCGCCTCGCCGGAGACACCCATGTCGCTGATGACAGGTCCGACGCTCACCGCCACACGCAGCTTGAACCGGGCAGGATCGGGATGGGTGCGGTTATGAAGTTCGAGCGCGGCGGGCAGCTTCTCGAGGAGTCGGTCGACAATCTCCGTTGTGGAAACGTTCGGCGGCACCACCGTCAAGATGCCGTCGCCGCGATCTTCAGATTGCGCATCAGGCATACCGTGCAGCGCTGACTGTGTCAGCTGGAAGAGCGTCTTCCTGATCAGCCGACGATCGCTGTCAGTGCGGCTGCGAGCACCGAACCCCACCACGTCGGTGAGGAGGATCGTGCAGTTCTGCCCGGTTAGCAGGGTTGAGCGCCGCCGCTTTCCGGTGTCCTTGTAATCGAGCAGGTGCTGCGCGAGGTTCAGCGCCCGGGGATGCGTGCCGATGAAGGTCGCGAAGTCAATGGCCGACACGACCAGTCCCGAAACCGCATCAAGGGCGACCACAGAGGCCGAATGCACCTTGCGGAGCATGTTCGGGCCCGCACGGCCGGCCACGTGGACAGCGGGCGCTCCGGCGTCTGCAGCCGCTTCGGAATGTTCGGCTAGTTCATCAGGCAGATGAGTACCGTCAGCCGCCCGCGTTGGCGTTTCGGCGCGGGCAGGCGCTTCAGCCGACCGGGCTGCCAGGTTCCTGACATTCTCGCGCACCTCTTTTTCCGCCAGCTGAATGTCAGTCACGTCGGCCAGGTGCCGGATTCGAGCGGCGGCTCCAGGGTCTGCATCCATGCGAGCGAGGGAAGCCTTGAAATCAATCATGGCCCGGTCGATGTAATCATTTCCTAGATTCTCGGCTCCTAGGGAGTTACCGGCCATGCCGTCGTAATTCACGCGGTCTCCTCCTTCGGGCTCCCGATCTGTCCTGACAGGATCTGCCGCATCCGGCGCAATGCCGTCGTGGTAGCGGGGCCCACCGTTCCCTCAGCGATATTGAGAATCTCCGCTGTCTCCTTGACGGTGAAGTCCCGCAAGTAGCGCAGCTCGATAATTTGCCGCTGACGAGGGGGAAGCTGCCTGATGGCAATGCGAAGGTCATGACTGATCTCGGCGTGCGCCAGCATGTCATATTTGCTCTGGTATTCAGCGGCAGCCCTCGGGTCTGGGATACCAGTCGTATACCGGGATTTAAGGCGATCGATAGCAGCATTCCTGGCCACCTTGAACAAGTAAGACCTTGGATTGTCGATGGTATGGCCGCGTCGGCGCTTGTCGGCAACGGCAAGGAGCGCATCGTTAATCACGTCTCCTACAAGATGTGATGGAAGCCGGATCTTGTTACCCTGCAGGTAACGTTCGAGATCCTTGCCGTGTCCCGTGACGAGGGCTTCGATTTCCTTATCGAGCTCCTCGGGCGAGATCATAGCGCTGATTCGCCTGTCGGCTCGTCGCGCCTTGGCCCAGCCTCGGCGCCGACCCTCAGATCACTGCGAGTTATCAGGTCCCGCCACAAGCCCTCGAGGCCGCGCAGCTCCTCCGAGGGAGTAGTTCTATGCGTCACCCAGACCTCCATGGCGCTGGTTTGTGTTATCACCCTGAAGACCCTCGCAGAGTCCGAAATTTGTTAGCCGACCGCAGAATTGGCGGCACGGCGCGATGTTTATGCCCTATTGGGCGAATTAACGTTGCGCTGTCACGTCGTTACCAGAACTGGGTCAGGAAGCCGACTTCAATCGTTACCCTATGACGGCCCGGCAGATGAATAAACTTAGCACCTTAGCAATTTATGATCGCTTGCATTGAGGATCTATAAAACTGGCTGGTCAGCTTTGTTGCCGCCGGAATAACGAGCCGGATTTGCCGCGCTGTGTCGCTGGAACATCGTCGTTCGTTCTACGACCCCCGGTCAGGTACGGCTGAGCCTCATACCCCGGTCGGGCAGCCGGGCGCAGTCCAGCACCGCCGGGCACGGGACCGGGCGCAGCGTCTGTCCGTCCAGGTACTCGCGGAGCAGCACGGTGCTGGCGTAGATCATCGGCGTGCCGTGGCCAGCGTCCTGTCAGTGCGGCTCGAAGCCCGGAAAGGTGTCCAGAAGCTCGACGCCGCCGTCCCTAACGGAGCTGGCCAAGCTGGCCCGGATCGAGTGCCACCTCACCTCCCCTTCTAACACCATCCCTCCCATCCTGACTCAGTGGTCGTGGCTCGCACATGGACAGCGCGGTGCTGCCCGGGTCTCACCTCGGTTCTGAGCCCGCGGCGAACCGGGTCACCGGCCCCTTGTGCGGCACCTGAGGCGCACGTGACACCAGGGACGCCAGGTCCCGCCGCCCAGGCGCCCGGCGGCGAGACGCCAGCCCACGTGACACCGCGCCGGGCAGGCGGTTAAGAGCCGCAGCCATTGAATTCCGGCGTAGGTACTCCACGTGAGGGTGTGATCTACGAAATGCGCCCTGAATTCGCGTGGCACCGGCGCGGTGTCCGCGGGTTCCGCGGCCGCGACCGAGATCCGGGCCGCGTTCAAGCCGCTACGCTAACGACAACCCGCACCCGGGAAGTGAGAATCGGCTATCGAGTCAAACCAGCCCGCACCTATTCGGCCGGGAGACTGCGTGACCAGTCGCTCGTGTCGGGGCATTCAGTTATCGGCTATAGGTCGTCCTGGCGTTGCATTGCGAGCCCCTGGGCAAGCTGCGCGATGTCGGCGGGCCGGACCCGGCAGCACCCGCCGATGATTCTCGCTCCCGCCGCTATCCACTGCTGCGGCTGCGCCGGCGAGTACCGGGACTGCCCGGTCCAGGCCCGTCGCCGCGCGTCCCACTCCTCGCCGCTGTTGGGATACGCGATCACCGGCTTGCCCGTCACCTCTCGCGCGATGGTGATGGCGGTCAGCACGTCCGCTGGCGTACAGCAGTTGACCCCCACAGCCACGACCTCCGGCACGCCGCGAGCGACCGCGAATGCCTCGGCCAGCGGCTGCCCGGCCCGGGTCCGCCCGTCCGCGATGGTGTAACTCAGCCAGGCCGGCACCCCCAGCCCGGAGATCGCGGACATCAGCGCCTCAGCCTCGTCGGCATCGGGCACCGTCTCCAGCGCAAGCACATCCGGGCCCGCCTCGGCCAGCACCTCCAGCCGCGGCCGGTGCCAAGCCGCCAGCTCCCGCACGCTGCGCCCGTACCGTCCCCGGTACTCCGACCCGTCCGCCAGCGCCGCCCCGTACGGACCGGCCGAGGCGGCTACCCACCGCGCCCGCCCGTCCCCGGCCGCCTGGTCACGCGCGGCCCGCGCCAGCTCCACGCTGCGGCGCATCAGCCCGGCCGCCTCCCGGCGGCCAACACCCCGGCGCGCGAACCCCTCGAAGGACGCCTGATAGCTAGCCGACGTCGCGATCACCGCCCCGGCCCGGAAGAACGACAGGTGCGCGCCCAGGATCTCCTGCGGCGCGTCCATCAGCAGCCGCGCCGACCACAGCGCATCCGACAAGTCGTTCCCCCGCGCCTCAAGCTCGGTCGCCAGGCCGCCATCGGCCACCATGACCGCCTCACCCGGCCCGAACACGCTCACCACGCCACTGTAGAACGGCCACGCCAGAGGACCCGGCCACTAGCGCCGCGGCTCACGGGCCAGGCATGCTGGCGCCGTGACCGTTCCTCGTAACCTGGCCGAGTTGCAGACCCCCGCCCCGTTGGTAGACGCCGCCGTCTTGGCCGCCAACCTGGCCCGGATGGCCGAGGCGTGGCCCGGCGAGCGGCTGCGCCCCCACGTCAAGGCCCACAAGTGCACCGAACTGGCTCGCCACCAGCGCAGCGTCGGCCACCCCGGGTTCACCTGCGCCACCATCCGGGAGGCGGAGGGCATGGCGGCGGCTGGCCTGGGCCAGGACCTGCTGCTGGCCAACGAGGTGCTCGACGCGTCCCGCCTGGGCGCCCTGGTCGCGGCCGGGGCCCGGGTGACCGTGGCGGTGGACTCGCCGGCGATCGTGCACGCCGCCCAGCGGGCCGGGCTGCGCGAGGTCCTGGTCGACGTCAACGTCGGCTTGCCCCGCTGCGGCTGTTCACCCGACGAGGCCGGCTCCCTGGCCGAACTGGCTCGCGCGGCCGGACTGGATGTCCGGGGAGTGATGGGCTACGAAGGCCACACCATGATGATCAGCGACCGGGCTGACCGGGCCCGCCAGGTCGCGGACAGCATGGCCTTGCTGGAACGGGCCCACGACGCGGTCGGGGGGCCGGTGCGTTCGGCCGGAGGAACCGGCAGCTGGGATCTCAATGTCTCGGCGACCGAGCTGCAGGCCGGTTCCTACGCCCTGATGGATACCGCCTACACCGCCATCGGCGTGCCCTTCGGCCAGGCCCTGAGCATCCTGGCCACCGTGGTGTCGGTCAACCCGGGCGGGTGGGCGGTGGCCGACTGCGGGCTCAAGGCGCTCGGCATGGACCACGGCCAACCGTCGCTGGCCGATGGCTCGGCCGTGTGGTACTGCTCCGACGAGCACATCGTGTTCTCGCCGCCCGCAGGAGGATCGCTGCCCCAGGTGGGTGACCGGGTCCGGGTGCTTCCGGCTCACGTGGACCCCACCGTGGCCTACCACGAACGCCTGTACCTGACCGAAGGCGACCGGGTCCTGGAGGCGTGGCCGGTGGACCTGCGCGGCTGGTGAGCGAGCGCGGGGCCACCCGGCCCGTCGTAACCGGCGACCGCGTCCTCGATGATGACCCAGCAGTACGGCGTGGTCAGCGAGGAGAACTCCGAGACCAGCGCATCAGGGACCTCGTCGGCCGCGAGCTCCTCCGGACCGCCCAGCCCCGCGACGACAGGTCCGGACCCGGACTCTTCGAGATTTCCGCTGTGACCATCCATAGAGGATCTTGATATCCAGGCCCGGTCGGATTATGCCTGCGGAGCCCTGCGTATCGGACGAAGGCACCGGCCGATAATGGGGTGATGGCTGCTTTGCTGAGGGAAGGCCGGGTCACGGCCAACGGGCTGCGGTTCGCGTACCTCGAAGGGGGCAGCGGGCCGCTGGTCGTGCTGCTGCACGGCTGGCCGGACACGCCGCATACCTGGGACCACCAGCTGGCCGCCCTGGCCGGGGCCGGGTTCCGCGTGGTGGCGCCGTGGCTGCGCGGCTACCCGCCGACCGAGATCCCGCGGTCGGGCTACTTCGATATCGGCACGCTGGCGACCGATGTCCGCGAGCTGATCCGGATGCTCGGCGGTGGCGATCCGTGCCTGCTAGTCGGCCAGGACTGGGGCGCGTCGATCGGCTATCAGGTGCTCGCCGCCTTCCCCGAGATGGTGCGGAGCGCCGTGCTGATGGCCGTACCGCATCCGGCCGCGACCCGGGAGTCGCTGCTGCGCGCCGAGCATGTCCACCGGTCCTTCCACTGGTTCTTCTTCCAGCTCCCGGAGCTGCCGGAGCGGGCGCTGAGCGTCGGCAACTGGGCGTTCGTGGACTGGCTGTGGGACTACTGGACCGCACCCGGCTTCACCGATGAGGAGCACCTGGCCGAGGTCAAGCGCATGCTGGCCGTACCCGGCGCGCTGGCGGCGACCCTCGGCTACTACCGGGCCATGTTCGACCCGGCCAAGGCGGACCCCGACCCGGCCCTGGCGCAGGTGCGGCAGGCGGTGAACCGGCCGATCACGGTGCCGACCCTGGCCCTGTGCGGCGCCGAGGACAAGCGGGCCGAGGTCATGCACGACCAGGCCGGGCACTTCGCCGGCCCGTACCGGTTCGAGCTCGTCCCCGGCGCCAGCCACTTCCTCCAGCGCGAGCAGCCGCAGGCGGTCACCAACCTTGTCCTGGACTGGTTCGCCCAGCCCTAGCCGGCCCCATCACGGCGACGCGGCGGAGAGGATGGCCCACAGGACCTCGGGGTGCTTGATGTCGCTGTGCGCGCCGCTGAACTGGGACTGCATGGCGCAGATGACCTTGTTCGCGTCCAGCAGGTAGACGCCATCCGGCTTGAAGCCGTACTGCTGGCCCGGCGACTGCAGGGGCACGGTGACGGCGGGCGGCGACTGCTGGAAGCCATCGTGGCCCATACCGCCCCACTCATAGGTCACGTCGGTCAGCGATTCGGCGTTCTGGTGGGCGAGCATGCTGGCCGCCGGGTACCACCAGCCCACCGCGCGGTCGGCCGCGGTGAATGTGGACAGCAGCGGCCCGTCGACGCGGTTCCTCGCTCCGGCCAGGGCACCGGCCGGCACCGCCGTGCACGGGGTCGGCGCGGCGAAGCTGAAGTGCGAGAACGCGCCCTGCACGAGGGTGAGGCTCTTGACCGGGCTGGCCGCGCCGGTCGCGGTGTCCGGCAGGCCGGTCAGGGAGAACGCGACCAGGCGGGCGCCGAAGCTGTGGCCGATCAGGTGGACGCGCAGGCCTGGGGCGGTGGCGGCGAGCGTGGCGACCAGCGGGCCCAGCCCGTGCTGGCCGATCACGCCGGCCCGGTTCTTCATCTCGTAGTAGGACATGCTGCGGAGCACCTCACGGGCGCCGGACCACAGCGCGGTGAACGGGTTCGGCAGGCCCTGCGCGGCGCTGGCCGGGACCTTGGCCATCGCGGCCGCGTGCCCGAACACCGCGCCGGTGTCCCCGGTGATGGCGGCCTGCGGCCCGGCGTCCTCGGGGGCCAGCGGCGGGCTGGTTACGAGCCCGGAGGCGAGCTGGTGGAACTGCTGGAGCTGGGCGGCGTCCTGCGGCTGGGCGTCCAGCATGGCGCCCATCGCCACCAGGTCCTGCTCCTTACCGGGGAAGGACGGGGCCAGCGCCGCGGCCAGCTGGGCTCCTGTGGACGGGGTGTCGGGCGTGGCCGGGTCGTCCTCGGGGAACAGCAGCGAGGGCCAGAAGACGCCCACGGCGGCCGACGTGGCCCGCTTGTCGCCCAGCATCCCGGCCAGCAGGGTGAACATGCCCTGGTAGAGGCTGCGGGCACTGTCGGTGCTGTCGTTCCAGCCGTGGGAGAGGAAGAACAGATCGGTGATGCCGCCGGCCTGGACGGCGGCGGGCAGGCCGCCGTCGGCGGTCAGCGTGCCGTCGGCGGCGAAGGTCACCTCGTAGTAGGGCAGTCCGGCGATGTCGGTCATGATCGCATCCTTAGACGTTGGAGAGCACACGCATGAGGTCGAGCAGGCCGGCCCCCTGGTAGAACTCGTGTCGACCGAGGTTGATGGTGTTGGCGCAGAAGACCTGCTTGATCTCGTCCGGCTGGCCGATGTACTCGGTGCGAACGGACAGGAAGGCGGCGATCGCGCCGGAAACGTGCGGCGCCGCCATGGACGTGCCGCTGTCCTCGATGTAGGCGGCGATACCGGGGTCGCACTGGAGCGGCCCGACCCCTTCCCTGAGCTTGCCGGTCGCCGCCGAGGTGATCCGCTCCCCCGGTGCCACCAGGTCGGGCTTGAGCCGCCCGTCCAGCGTCGGCCCCTTGGAGGAGGTGTAGCTGACGCCGTACTGGTGCGGGGCGTAGCGGTGCGTCGAGCCGACCGTGATGGCCTTGGCCGCGTTGCCCGGATCGGTGATGGTGGACAGCTGGCCGCTGATGTCACCGCTGGCTCCGGTGAGGGTACCGGCGGCCCCGCCGTTGCCCGCGGAGACCACCACGACCACGCCATTGTCTGCCAGTTCGTCCACGGCCCGGCACAGCGGGCTCTGCCCGGCCGCGTACTCGTCCGGGTACCAGTCACAGCCGATCGACAGGTTCACCCCGTGGATGAGCTGGCGGCCGTCGGAGTTGACCGTACGCACATAGTCCAGCGCGGCGATGACCACGCTGGAGGAGGTGTCGCCATCGTCATCCAGGACCTTGAGGCTGATCAGCCGGGCCTTCGGGGCCATGCTGGTCAGCGAGCGGCCGGTCTCGAGGGTGCGCCCGGCCCAGGACGGCAGGTCGTCCAGCGTCGGCTCGTTAGTCGCGATCCTGATCTCGGCCGGAGCGGGCGGCATGGCTCCGGCGATGATGCCGGCCACGTGCGTGCCGTGGCCGAACCCGTCCAGCAGGGCCGGCTTGGGGTCCTCGCTCACCGTGCCGCCCGGCTGCAGCAGCGGCGTGAAGTCGCGGTGGAACCCGGCCACCTCCTCGTCGGCGAGGTTGGGGCCGACGCCGGCGCAGTTGAAGTGCGGGTGGGTCGCGTCAATGCCGGAGTCCACCACGGCCCAGACGACGCCGTCACCGCTGGTCCCGTAGCTGCGCGCGGCCGCGTCGGCCTTGACCGTGGCCGCCGACCGGTCGATGTGGGGCCGGACCCGGAAGTCGGGCCAGATGCGGAAGATGATGTGCGGCCCGGCCCGGTCGGCGTCGCCAAGGGTGCTGACCTGATCCTGGGTGAGCAGGCAGCGCAGATACCGGCGGGCGATGGGAACCGGTTCGGTCACCTGCTGGCCCGCGAACGTGGCCGCGAACAGCGCAGTGAAGTGGTTCCTGGCCACGGTTATGCCGTGGCCGACGTTCAGCTCGACCAGAACCGCCAGCCGGTCGCCGACGGTGTAGACCAGCTTGTCCCGGTCAGCCTGGGAGGCGCCGCCGTCGGCGCGCAGCAGCGGGCTGATCAGCGGCCGCCCCGCCTTGCGGGGCGGGCGCGGGTCATGTGTGGTGCTGTCGGTCATACGCCCGTCCCTCCTGCTCCGGCGCCGGAACGACCCGGTTACCGGTACAGAGGAAGGGCGGGACGGTATAGATACACCCGTACGGGAGGAACAGCGGGTTCCCGCACGACTGCGGCCGGCGGCCCGGGCACGCGCCCAGGCCGTTCGGTAAAAATTTGAGGCCGAACGGGCTACGGTGCGCGCCGTGGTGACCGGCATTCGCCCGTGGTTGCGCCGCGGGCCGGCATAATGAGCGGTATGTCCGGGGACAGTCGCCCCTTGGGGTTCGATACGGAAGTTCCGAACATCGCGCGCGTCTATGACTTCTTTCTCGGCGGGAAGGACAATTTCGCCGCTGACCGTGAGCTCGCCGCCCAGATCGCGGAACTGTCCCCTGATTGGGTGCAAGCATGCCGTGACAACCGGCAATTTGTCGGCCGGGCTGCCGCCTGGGCGGCTCGGCAGGGCATCCGGCAGTTCCTCGACCTCGGGGCCGGCCTGCCGACCCACCCGGCCGTCCACGAGGCCGCGCGTGAAATCTGTTCCGGCGCGCGGGTCTGCTACGTGGACAACGATCCCGTGGTGGTGGCGCACGCGCGCGCCCTGCTGACCAAGCCGGCCGGCGTCGATGTCGCCGAGGCGGACCTTTCCGACCCGGCCGGCGTTCTCGAGCATCCTGGAGTAGCTGGCATCATCGACTGGTCCGAGCCGGCGTGCGTGCTTCTCGCCATGGTCTTGCACTTCTACGATCCGGCGACGGCGCGCGAACTCGTCCGCGGGTACGCATCGCGGCTCGCCCCGGGGAGCGCGCTGGCCATCTCCTGCGGCCGGAACGACGACCTGGCCATGTGGCAGCGGATGCGTGAGAGTTACACCGCGGCGGCGACGTACAACCACACGCGGGACGAGCTGCGATCGTTTTTCGGCCCCTGGCCGCTGGTCCCGCCGGGGCTGGCGCTGGCCCGCGGCTGGCGAGGTGGCATGGCGGACGTCCCGGACGCGCCGCCCGGACCCGCGTACGTACTCGCCGCCGTCGGCATCAAGCCCTGATCCCCGCGCCGGCGTGCTCTCTCAGCGTCCGGGCCAGTGCCAGGCCGGCTCGTCGAGGATGCCCTGACCGTCGAGCAGCGTCCGGCCATCCTCCTTGACCAGCTCCAGTACCCGGGCCGAACCGTCCCGGAACGCGGTGACCAGTGGCTGGGTGTGGGTGACGACGATGACCTGGGTCTTGGCCGAGGCGGCGGTGATGAGGCCGGCCAGCGGCCCGATCAGGCCGGGGTGCAGGCTCGTCTCCGGCTCGTTCAGCACGAGCAGCTCCGGTGGCCGGGGCGTCAGCAGGGCCGCTGCCCACAGCAGGTAGCGCATTGTTCCGTCCGAGAGCTCGGCGGCTCGCAGCGGCCGCAGCAGGCCCGGCTGGCGAAGCGCCAGCTCGAACCGTCCGCCCGGTGCGGTGATCTCGACCCGGCTGCCGGGGAAGGCGTGGCCGACCGCCTCGTCCAGCGCTTCCGCGTCACCGATCTCGCGGATTGTCTGCAGCGCGGCGGCCAGGTCGGCGCCATCGTGGCTCAGCACGGGGGTGCGGGTGCCGACCTGGGCCGTGCGCGCCGGAGCCTGCGCGTCGGTCCGCAGGTGGTCGTAGAACCGCCAGGACCGGATCCGCTCGCGCAGGACCAGCAGTTCCGGGGCCCGCTGCGGATCGGCGATCTGGCTGAGCATGCTGTCGAACGGCTTGAGGAAACCGGGCGGCCGGTCCCAGCCCCCGTCGGCGGCCCGGATGCGGACCGCGCCGCTGGCGCCGCGCTCGGCGAGCACGGCGGCCGGCCGCAGCACCGGGCCGGCCCACACCGACTCGGCCTTGATCTCCGGGTCCGACCCGAACATCGACCCGGCCGGCGGCGGCACCCCCAGGTCGATCGCGTACCCGAACTCGTCCCCGGCGAAGCCAAGCAGCAGCCGGCGCTCAGCACCGCCCTGGACCAGTGGCCGGCCCTGGCCACGCCGCATCGACCGGCCCTCATCCGGCGAGCCGGCCCACATCGCCGACTCCAGACCGCCCTCCCGGGCCAGGGCCGCCACCGCGCCGTTGCGCGCCGAATCGGCCAGCAGCCGCAGCGCCCGGTACAGGCTGGACTTCCCGCTCCCGTTCGGCCCGGTCACGACGTTCAGCCGGCCCACCGCCAGCACCAGCCGGCGCAGCGACCGGTAATTTTCCACCGCCAGCGCAGTGATCACCCCGGCAGGCTAACCCCGGCCCCCGTCAAAACCGCGGCACCGGCGCGATCCTGCGATCGCCCGGGTCATCCGGGTTGACGAAGCCGATACTAGAAAACTATCATTATGATATCAGTTTTTGATGCGGGCCCTGTCCGGGCACGCGCGGCTTGTGAGAGCAGGTGCCATGATGACCCGGTACAGCCAGCTCGCCCGCAGCAGCAGCCCAGGCGCAGCCCGGCCGCCTCGCCGGCCGCCTCGCCGGCTGCTGGCCGCAGCGGTCTGCAGCGCCCTTAGCATCGCGCTAATGACCACGGGCTGCTCCTCGGCCAGCCCGCACGCGGGCGCCCCGGCCAGCACGCCGGGTGCGGCGGCGGGACCTGTCTGGGTCTGCCGTCCTGGCCAGGAAGCGAACCCCTGCGCCGCCAGTCTCGCCGCCACCACGGTCACCGCGGGCGGCACCCTTCAGCCGGCATCCTGGCCGCACCCGGCGATGGCATCGAAGTTCGCCTGCTTCTACGTCCACGGGTCGGACGGGCTCACCGGGATCGGCAACACCAGCCTGGCGGTGACCACGGTGGACATAAGCGTGGCGGAAGAACAAGGCGCTCCTTTCTCTCAGGTCTGCCGGGTGTGGGCACCGTCCTACCGCTCGGCGACCCTTCCAACCGTGGCGAAGGGGGTTGCCGGCGACCAGGCGCTGCTGCGATCGACCTCCGCCGTCGCCTACGACAGCGTGCTTCCCGCCTGGCAATGGTTCCTCGCCCACACCAGCGGCAAGCCGGTCATCCTCATCGGAGACTCG
>JBEKJP010000171.1:0-25805 GCA_050011155.1 Streptosporangiaceae bacterium | reverse complement strand
GCAGGGCCGCGGCCAGCGCGCTGTCACCCGCGAACCCCGCGTCGGCGTGGAGCTCGGCCGCCAGCTCCGTCTCGATCTCATGACCAAACGCGTGAAGCCGCGCCGTGAGCGCGGGCGAGGCGGTAAGGGTCCGCATGAAGGGTTCGACATCCCCGCTCAGCCCGGACAGCGGATGCCGCTCCGCCGCGAGCGCCAGCGCGACCTGGTGAAGCGCCTTGACGGGGCTGGTGTCCGCCGCCCGCTCCCGGACGGCCGCACGCACGATGTCGACCGCGTCGGGCAGCCGATCCTCCTTGCGCTCGAAGTGCGAGAACACCGTCACCTTTGACACCCCGGCCGCGGCGGCGACCTCGGCGATGGTCACGTCCTCGAAGCCGCGCGCGGTTCACGGTCATCTGGACGGTCCTTTACGTGGCCATATAGACGCATAGCTCACGGTCACCTGGCCGTATAAGTCCACCTCCCGTCAGTTATCTGCCCGCCAGGCGACCAATAGCCACTCGCTGTCGCCTACCGGGTGACACAGTTTCTTGTTTCCCTGGTCAAGCGGCACAGGATGCGCAACGGGACGGGCAAGACGACGACGCTGCGCATGCTCCTCAACCTGGTCGAGCCGACGTCGGGAACCGCCACTATCGGCGGCACCCGCTACGCCGACCTAGATCAGCCGATCCGCCGGGTCGGCGGCGTCCTGGAGGCCAGCGCGGCCCACAAGGGACGTACCGGACGTGATCATCTGCGCGTCATCTGCCAGTCCGCGGGCATCCCGCTGGCGCGGGCGGACGAGGCCCTGGAGCTTGTCGGGCTCACCGTGGCCGGGCCGGCGTCGCCATCTACCAGCTGGTCACGGAGCGCCCGGACCTGGAAGCGGCGTTCCTCGAGCTCACTGCGGGAAAGGCGGCGATCCGGTGAGCCTGCTCGACAGCCCGGCCCTGGTTCAGGCCCGCGATACCGGCACGACTCCGTTGCGGCTGGTCAGAGCCGAGATCATGAAGATCCGCACCACCAACACGTGGTGGCTCTTCCTCATCGGCTTCACTGTGTTCACTGCGCTAGCGCTGACCAGCAACGGCTTCAGTCACCACTACCAGCTCTATCCGCAGCAGGACACCTCCGGCCGGGCGCAAGCCCTGGCGCAGGCCGCGCAGGCCCGCACGCCCGCGGGCGTGGCCGCGATCGCCGCGAGCATGATGACCTCGGGCCAGTTCCTGGGTGTCCTGTTCGCTATGTTCCTCGGCGTCCTGCTGATGACGAACGAGTTCGCCCACCAGACCGCGACGGCGACGTTCCTGACCGTTCCGCGCCGGGCCCTGGTCATCGTGGCCAAGCTCACCGCCGCGGCCTGCTTCGGGGCGCTGTTCTGGCTGATCTCCACGGTCATCAGCGGGATAACCACGCCGTTCTACCTGAACAGCCAGCATGTCAGCACTGCAATGACCGGCTGGATCGTGGTCCGGTCGGTGCTGCTGAACCTGCTCGCGTTCGTTATCTGGGCCATCTTCGGACTGGGCCTTGGCACGCTGATCCGCAGCCAGGTCACCGCCGTCGTGGCCGGCGTGGCCGTCTACCTGGGTGGCTTCGCTGCCGTGGAACTCATCTTCCACGGGATCTACTACTTCTACCGCCACGGCTGGGTACTCGGCGGTTCGGTCATCGCGCCCGCGGTCGCCTCCAATGTCATGATCACGCCAGGACGGGCGTTCCCGCACGCCCCGCCCCAGTGGGCCGGCCTGGTGATCATGGTCGGGTACGCGTTCATACTCACCGCGGCCGGCGTCGCCCTGACCCGCCACCGCGACGTGACCTCCTAGCAGCAGAAGCGATCTGCTCGCAGTCCGCGCCGCCCGGACACCCGCGCGTGACAAGCCACTTCCACCCAACGACCACCACAGCGCACCCAACATCATTCCCATTGCACATGACGCCGTCCGGGCCACTGTTAGGTGAGTTGCAGGCGTGCCGCCACAGGGTCTTGCCGGTGACGAGGCTCTGACGCGGCCGCCGTGCCCGCGTGCTCGGAGAAGCGAGCCAAGGTGGCTACCGTCGGGCAGTGCGGGCCGCTTGATGGAATATCTCATCTGAGTTCCCTTTCGGGCACGCTTTGCGCTGCTATTCCCAGCGGAAGAACCTCCTGGCGAGAAATCCGAACACCAGTGCGTATCCCGTGAGCGGCCTGCTGGACAACCCGGCCACACCGGACCGGACCCGCTACTTGATAAGCCCGATCCTGTTCCCGGCAGAGAAGCCATCCCCAGCTGACACCATCCAGCACGCCAGGAATCAACTGTCCAGTTGCCGGCACCCCCCTTGCCCCGAACATGCCGAACGCCGGTTGTCTACGCCCGACACAGAGGGGGTTGGCCGCGTGTGATCCGCTGGCTGGCAGAGCGCAGTTGACCTGTTTCGGCGCCTGGCTGGGTGGCCGGGAGCCGTTGTCGTGCTGGTCTGTCATCGTGGCAGCTTTCGAGCCGTAACCAGACCCCAGCGGCCTGCCCTGGTCCGCGCGGAGCCAGCCGACGCGCTTGCGCGGGTGATATTTCGGGTATCGGGAGGAATGCGGTGGTTGTTGGCACCTGATGTGCGACCTTCGGCGGAGGCTGACCAGGGAGGAGCAGCGCCGGTGATCGAGAGCCTGGCCAGTCGCTCCGGCAGGCCAGGATGGTCACGGGCGGTGGTCCCGGCTGCCGTCGCGATCGCGGCCGTCGGGCTCTTGACGATCGCGATCGCGGCTGAGAACTTTGGCGTGGCCGGATCGCTCAAGGTGCTCGCCCGTGCCCGCTGGGCCTGGCTCGCGGGCGGCGTCGCGCTCGAGGTCATCTCGATAGCCGCCTTCGCCGCCATGTTCCGCCAGCTCCTCAAGGCCGGCCGGGCAAGGCCACGGCGGTCCGAGATGCTGGTCACTATCTACGCCGCGAACGCGATGTCGGTCTCCGTTCCGATCGCCGGCCCGGGCCTGGCCGCGGCCTACCTCTTTCGCCTCTTCACCCGGTTCGGCGCCGGCACCGCGGGCGCCGCCTGGACGCTGCTGGCCGGCGGCGTGATCTCCACCACCGCCTGGGGCGTTGTCCTAGCGGTGGGCGGCCTGGCGTCCGGCCACACGGTGGCGCTGGCGATCACCGTCCCCGCCCTCGCGCTCGCCGTGGCCGTCGCGGCCACTATCGCGGTCGCGGCCCGCTACCCTTCCGCGCGCCAGGTCTTGGAGAACTTCCTGACTCAGGCACTCACGCGGGTCGCGCGGCTGTTGCGCTGGCCCGCCACCGACCCGAAACTGGCCCTCCGGGCCTGGGTCCAGCGGTTCGGTGCTCTCCGTCTCCCGGCGTCCGGCTGGACGCTGGCCCTCGGTGACTCGCTGCTCAACTGGTTCACCGACGCGGCGGTCCTGACCGTCTGCATCATCGCCGTCGGCGCGCGCGTCCCGTGGCACGACCTGCTCCTGGTCTATGCGGCGGGAATCGGCGCACAAGGCCTTTCGCTGACCCCCGGGGGCCTCGCCATCACCGAGGGCGCGATCAGCCTGGCCCTGGTCGCATCGGGCATGCACGTCCGCCAGGCCGTCGCCGCCGCCGTGCTTTACCGGCTGATCAGCTTCTGGTTCAACGCCGCGCTGGGGTGGCTGATACTGCTGTTCCTCCAGGCCCGCAGGCGCGCGGCGCGGCCTGCCCCGGAGCCCGCGCTGGAGCCGTCAGCCGAGCCAGGGCCGCAAACAGCGCCTCATGCGCATGAGCTCATCCTGCTCCACGGCCAGCCCGGCAGCGCCGCCGACTGGGACGCCGTCCTGGCCCGTCTGCCGTCCCACCTGCACGCGGTGGCAAAGGACCGCCCCGGATACGGCGCGAGCCAGCATAGCGCCGTCGGCTTCAGCGCCAACGCCCAGGTAATCCTCGATGACCTGGATGAACGGGGCGTGGACGCCGCCGTCCTGGTCGCCCATTCCTGGGCTGGCGGTGCCGCGCTCCTGGCGGCGCGCCTGGCCCCGCACCGGGTGAAGGCGGTGGTGCTGCTGGCCGGCGTCGGCCCGGGCTCCGTCAGCATCGTGGACTGGCTGCTCGCCGCACCGGTCATCGGCCCGCTGGCCGCGCAAGTCATATGGTCCTGGACGCCGTGGATCGCCCGCGTCCGGCTCGCCTGGCTGAGCGGCCGGGAAGGCCGGACACTAAACCCCGACGAGCATCTCAGCCTGCAGATCTGGGGGGAGAATCACGCCGGCGCGGAGCCGCGGTGGCGGGCCTTCCTCACCGAGCAGCGGGCACTGCTCAGCGAGCTCGCCGAACTGGAGGGCGCGCTGCCGTCCATCGGGGTACCGGTGCTGCTGCTCGCCGACCCGGCCGATCAGATCGTGCCCATCATGACCGCGCAGCGGCTGGTCAGCGAGCTGCCTCACGCCCGCTTGCGGCTCATCTCGGACGCGGGCCATCACCTGCCCCGGCGCGCCGCTGGCGCGGTCGTCGAGGCGATAGCCGGGTTCGTCGCGACTCTCGACGAACCCGTCGAAGCCGAGATTCGGCCGCCCGGCAATTGATCATGGTGTCGCCATCTCGATCTCAAGGCTGTGGCCTTCCGCGGATGCGGGTTGCGGGAAGGCGACGAGCACGCAGAGGCCGCCATCGGGCCTGGGATGGACGGCGACGGTGGCGTCGTGCGCGGTCGCGATGGCCCGGACGATCGATAGTCCGAGCCCGTGCCCGTCCTTGACGGTGGCCCGGCGGCGATCGAGTCGTTGGAAGGGCTGGAAGAGGCGGTCGATGTCCGCCGACGGGACGGGTGGTCCGGTGTTGGTCACCGTAAGGACGGCCCGGCCGTCCTTGACCCCGGTGCTGACCTCGACCCGGCCGTCGGCGAGGTTGTGGCGGATGGCGTTGGTGAGCAGGTTGGCCACGAGCCGTTCGGTCAGGAGCCGGTCTCCATCGAGGGGCGCGGTTTCCGTCGCCGCGTCGATGCGGATCCCGAGCCGCACGGTCTCGGACGCCAGGCCGGCCAGGGTCGTGGTGACGGTGGCGGCGAGGTCGACGGGTTCGCGTTCGTTCAGGCCGCTTTCGCTGCTAGCCAAGGTGAGCAGGGCTTCGATCAGGCGCGCCTGCTCGTCGCTGGAGGCGAGCACCTCACGGGCGGTGGAGCGCCAGGCGGCGGAGGTGGTGGAAGGGTCGTCCAGCGCGACCTGGAGGAGGGTGCGCTCGGCCGTCAGGGGGGTGCGCAGTTCGTGAGAGGCGTTGGCCACGAAGTGCCGCTGGGCCTCGAAGGCGGCTTCGAGGCGCGCGAAGAGGCTGTCGAGGGTGTCCCCGAGTTCCTTGAGCTCGTCTTGCGGGCCGTCCAGGGCCAGCCGCTCGTGCAGGTGAGTGGAGGAGATCCGCCGGGCCGTGCGGGTGATGATCCGGATGGGCCGCAGCATCCGGCCCGCCACCAGCCAGCCGGCCAGGACGGCGAGTACGGCCGCCATGGCCAGGGCGATTCCGGAGTTGACCACCAGCTGGTGCGAGTCGACCGCGCGCTGCGCGGCCTGGACCGTCCCGGCCCGGGCTAGCTGATGTACAGACTGGCCCAGTTGGCGCACCGTCTGGGCCAGCTGATGCTGGTCCTGGGTTAGCTGATGCTCGGCCGTGATCAGCTGCTGCTCCCTGGTCGCGATCGGGCCGCCTCCCGCGAACGAACTCGGTCCCGAGCCTGCGGACGGACTTGCGAACGCATTCGGAAGCGATACGCCCAGCTGGGCCTGGGCCTGGGCCAGCTGCTGCTGAGCCCGGTTGATCTCTTGCGGCAGGGTTCCGGCCAGCGGAGCGGGAAGGATGAGTTTCTCGATGGCCGGGGCGTTCGGGACCCTCGGTATGGGCGGCGTCCGGTACGCGGTGGCCCCCTGGAACAGGGCATAGGTCATGGCCACCAGCACGCCGCCGAACAGGAGGAACAGGCCACCGTAGAGCGTGGTGAGCCGCAGCCGGGCGGTGCGGCGGGGCAGTCGTGGCCGGGCGAACGACGCGGGCAGGCGGTACGCGGCGGCCATCACTGGCCTCCGATGCGGTAGCCACGCTCGCGGACGGTCTCGATCATCGGCGGGTCACCGAGCTTGGCGCGCAGCCGGTTGACGGTAGCCTTGACGGTCGTGGTGAACGGGTCGGTTGCCTCGTCCCACACTCGTTCGAGCAGTTCCTCCGCTGGCACCGGCCGTCCCTCAGCCACGAGCAAGCATTCCAAGACAGCGAACTCCTTCGGGCTGAGCGCCAGGCGCCGGCCGGCGCGGCTGGCGAGACGTCGTCCGGGGTCCACGGTCAGGTCGCGGTAGCCCAGGTGATCCGGCTTGGGCGCACCTGGCCGGCGGCCCAAGGCCTGGACCCGGGCGACCATCTCGGTGAAATCGAACGGCTTGGGCAGGTAGTCGTCGGCGCCCAGGCCGAGCCCTTCGACGCGGTCTTTGACCGAACTGGCCGCGGTGAGCATCAGCACCCGGCTCTCACAGCGCGCGGCGGCCAGGGTGCGGCAGATCTCGTCGCCGTGGGTGCCGGGGAGGTCCCGGTCCAGCACCACGACGTCGTAACGGCTGGCCCCCAGGCGAGCCAGGGCGTCGTCGCCGTCCAGCGCCACGTCGACGATCATCCCGTAGCGGCGCAACCCCGCCGCCACGGCCCTGGCCAGCCGCTCGTGGTCTTCCGCTACCAGCACTCTCATCGTTTCTCCTGCTCAAGCCCGGCAGTACCCACAAGATGCCACGTCGCACGTCACAGCCAGGTCACAGCTGTGACCGGGTTATGACCTTCCGTTTAGTACACCTGTGCCCCAACACCGCATCAACCGGGAGACAGGGCAGATGAAAGGCAATGCTGAAAGCAACGCCTGGCGGCAGGGGAGGCGTCAGGACATGACCAGGATGGGAGGGCGACCAGGCGCGCTGGCGATCCTCGCCGCGGCGGCCGCCCTGACGCTAGCCGCGTGCAGCGGCGCGGCGGCCCCGCAGGTCGCCAGCTTGGGAACCAGCCCCGGAACCAGCGCCAGCACGAGCATCCCGGGCACCAGCAGCAGCGGGGGCACCCGGGCCACGATCGCGGGCAACGTGACTCCGTTGCTGAACGAGTGGGCGGCCTGCGAGCGCAGCCACGGTGATCCAAATCAGACCGACCCGACCGTCAGCGCGGGCGGGGTGATCTACATCAGCGTCCAGAAAAATGCCCAGCCGGCCGGGGATCTCCACGAACGTACCGGCACCTGCAGCCAGTACGTGGCTGAGGCCGCGAACGAGCTGCGGGCCGCCAACCCGGTCGCGCCCCCGCCGGATCAGGCCGAGCTCTTGAAGTACGTCGCCTGCATGCGGGCCAACGGGGTCCCGAACTACCCCTATCCCGACGGGGACCAGACCAATTTCAACGGAACCGGCGTAGACCCCAACAGCCCGGCCGTCGAGCGTGTCAACGACCTGTGCGGCAAGAAGATAGGCGCGCCGGCCTATTGGATCAATGGCACGGATACACCGGGAGACATCGAAGTCCGGACGGCGGGAGTGCACTATCCCCCTACAGGATCGGCCGGCAACTCCGGGTCGGGTACCAATGGCTGAGTTCTCCGCGAGGCAGGTCGTGGTCATCGCCGCCATTGCCGGTGCCCTGATCGGGGGCGTGGTAGCGGGCGGGGTGGCAGTGGCGGCCGGCGGCAGCGACAACAGCACGGCCGCGCCGTCAGGGGACAGCGGCCAGGTCGCCACCGTGGCGGTGGTGCGGACCAACCTCACCAGCACGATGCAGGCCGGCGGCTCCATCGGCTACGACGGCTCCTACGCGGTCGCGGCCCTGCACGGCGGGGGCGTCTACACCTGGCTGCCGGAGCCGGGCGCGGTCATCAAGCAGGACCAGCCGGTCTACTCGGTCGGCGACGTACCGGTGCCGCTGCTGTACGGCTCGCTGCCCGCCTACCGGCAGTTCGACGTCGGGATGTCCGACGGCGCCGATGTGGGCCAGCTGACCCGCGACCTGATCGCCCTCGGTTACGGAAATGGGCTGACGCAGAGCAACCACTACTCCTCGGCCACCGCCGCGGCGGTGCAGCGCTGGCAGAAGGCGGTCGGCCTGCAGGAAACCGGCGAGATCCCGCTCGGCGAGGCGGTCTTCGAGCCCGGGCCCATCCGGGTCACATCGGTCACGCCGACGGTCGGCACGTCCGCCGGAGGCGGCGTCGTGCTGACCGCCACCAGCACCACTCCGGCCGTCGTCGTCGACCTCGACGTGAGCGAGGAGTACCTGGTCAAGCCGGGCGACGCGGTGACGGTCGTGCTGCCCGACGGGACCACGACCGTGGGTGGGCACATCGAGACGGTCGGCACCGTGGCGACCTGCCCGGGCGGGAGCGGCGCCGGCGCCGGGGGCGCCAACGGCTCCGCGGACCAGTCGCCCTGCTCGTCCACGGGCAGCAACTCCTCGCCGACGGTGACGGTCACCATCACCCTGGACAGCACCCCGGCCGGCGCCACCTTCGACCAAGCCCCGGTGAACGTCAACATCACCACGCAAACCGCCGGCCACGTCCTCGCCGTGCCGGTGAACGCGCTGCTGGCGCTGGCCGGCGGCGGGTACGGCGTGGACGTGGTGGTCGGCAAGACCAGCCACCTGACCGGAGTCACCACCGGTTTGTACAGCGACACCCTGGTCCAGGTCAGCGGGTCTGGCCTCACCGCTGGCACCCTGGTGGAGGTGCCGTCGTCGTGACCCAGGCCGTCCCTGCCCCGGCCCGGCCGGACGCCGGCCCGGTGCCAGTCCTGGAGCTGGCTGGCGTGATGAAGGAATACCCCGGTGACCCGCCGGTCTCCGCCCTGGCCGGTGTCGATCTGCGGATCGGCCAAGGCGAGCTGGTCGCCATCGTCGGCCCGTCCGGGTCGGGCAAGACCACCCTGCTGCACGTGATGGGCACCCTGGAACGACCCACCAGCGGCGTGGTCCGCGTCGCGGGAGAGGACACCTCGGCCATGTCCGATCCGCAACTGTCAGGCCTGCGGGCCTGGCGGCTCGGCTTCGTCTTCCAGCAGTTCTTCCTGCTCGACGGCCTGTCCGTGCTCGACAACGTCGCCGACGGCCTGCTCTACCGGGGCGGGCGGGCCGCCGAGCGGCGGCTGCTGGCCGAGACCGCCATCGAACGGGTCGGGCTCAGCCATCGCGCCGGGCACCGGCCGAATCAGCTGTCCGGCGGCGAGCAGCAACGCACGGCCATCGCCCGGGCCCTGGCTGGCCGGCCCGCCCTGGTCATGGCCGACGAGCCCACCGGCAACCTGGACACTGCCACCGGCGCGTCCATCCTGGAGCTGCTGCGCGAGCTGCACGCCGACGGCACCACCATCGTCCTCATCACCCACGACCACGACGTGGCCGCGGCCATGCAGCGGCGCATCGAGATCCGAGACGGGAGGATCATCCGTGATACGCGGACCGGTGCGTGACAGTGCTCGTCCCCGGCCCGGCCGCCCGGCCGCCGACGGCTCCCGGCTGTCAGGCCGGGACCTGCTCCGGGTCGGGGCCCTGGGACTGCGGAGCCGGCGGGTACGGGCGATGCTGTCCGCGCTCGGCATCAGCATCGGCATCGCCGCCATCGTCGGCGTGCTCGGCATCTCCCAGTCATCCAAGACGGGCCTGCTGAACGAGCTGGGCCAGCTCGGCAACCTGATCAGCGTGCAGGCCCAGAACCCCGGCCTAGGCCAGCCGGCCGAGCTGCCCGTCATCGCCGAAGGCATGGTGTCACGCGTCGGGCCGGTCCTCAGCGTGACCGAGATCGGCGAAATCGCGAACGTCTACGTCTACCGCACCCCCCTCGTCCCGGCCAGTGACACCAGCGGCATCTCGCTGACCGCGACCGACGCCGCCCTGCCCGCCACCCTCGGCGCCACCGTGGCCCACGGCACCTTTCTCAACGCGGCCACCGCTCGTTACCCGGCGGTCGTCCTCGGCGCCGAGACGGCCAGCCTGCTGGGCATCAATGACCTGGCCCACCCGACCCAGTTGTGGATCGGCGGACACTGGTTCACCGTCGTGGGCATCCTGAACCCGGTGCGGCTGATCTCCCAGATGGACAGCATGGCCTTCATCGGGTTCCCGGTCGCCGAACAGTACTTCGGCTTCGACGGTCACCCCACCGGGCTCTACCTGCGCAGCGCTCCCGGCCAGGTCACCGCCGTGGCCGGCGTCCTGCCCGCCACCGCCGACCCGGCCAACCCCTCGATCGTGGCGGTCAGCTACCCGGCCGACATCCTCCAGGCCGCCCTGCTCACCAAGGGGGCATACAACGGGCTGTTCCTCGGCCTCGGCGCCGTGGCGCTCCTCGTCGGGGGGGTCGGGATCGCCAACGTCATGGTCATCTCCGTCCTGGAACGCCGCTCCGAGATCGGGCTGCGCCGGGCCCTGGGTGCCACCCGCCGCCACGTCGCCGAGCAGTTCCTCGCCGAGGCGCTGCTCCTGTCCGCTCTCGGCGGCGTGGCCGGCACGATCATCGGCATCGTGTCGACCGTCATCTACGCGCTGAGCCAGGGCTGGTCGGTGCAGATCCCGGCCGTGGCTCTGTACGGCGGCCTGGGAGCCGCCCTGGTCATCGGCGCCATCGCCGGGCTGTACCCGTCGACCCGAGCGGCGCGCCTGTCGCCGACCGAGGCACTGCGCACGGTGTTAGCGCGGCCGCCTCTACCAGGGGACCGCCTTCGACGACGACCTCGCGGCCGCCAAGCGCCGCCGACCAGGCTGCGCCGACCAGGCTGCGGCGGCGGGGCTATCCGGCAGCGCGGCTGCTGGCCTCCGGGCAGGTGGCAGGCCTGACCTTCTGGCTGCACTGGCTGCAGGAACAGCTGCCCGGCACCGTCCTGGAACGGGTCCCGGTCCCGGGCTGGCTGATCCCCGAGGTGCTCCGGCTGAACGACGCCCAGGCCGGCCTCGGGGACGGCACGCGCCCACCTGGCGTCTGGTCACCAGGGACGAGGCCGTCGGCCTGGAAACCATGTGCATTGGCGGCGGCCAGGGCACGGCGATGATCGTCGAGCGGCTCGACTAGTGAGCCACCGGGTGCTCACCAGTGAGACCTGCGGCTCGCCGGCCAGCACCGGCGGGAGGAGGTGGACCAGGCTTTCGGTCTGATCCGGCCGGCCTCCGCTGAATTGGCCGAACGGGCGGGGGATCTCGCCTGGCTCCCGTGCGAGCCCGCCCGGGAGTTGCGCCCGTGGGCTAACGGATCATCAAGGCACACGTTCGGGCTCAACCCTGTGGAAGCATTCCTTGAGCCCTCAGATGAGCCATGATAGACGACACGACCTCTTTGAGGGGCGCGTCAGGGACGCCGGCACCTGAGCGCTCGAGCGCCAGCCGGAAAGCCGTATTTCGGTACCGCTTGTGCTCCATCATGAGGACTTTCGAGTGCGAGCGGACAACGAAGTCAACCATCGGGAAGATTGGATCCGCGACGCTGCCTAGTCTCTTCATTTCTCGCGAGAACTCCTCCATGTCGACGTATCGGAACAAAATTCCGAAATCCTTGCTAATTTGCGTGGTTAGGTCGACCATGTTGAAGTACTCGTCGATTGTCACATGAAGAACTTGCTCCTGAGGCTTGACGGAAGAGGTCATAACGGCGGCAATATTGTGGGCGGCAATATCGACCGGCATGAAGCTGAGTTGAATGTCGGTGTCGAAAGATACGCCGTACTTAATCATGAACGAAAGCAAGCGTACTACGATGTCCGTAGAATGTCCGAATCCTGCGGTTGACGCCGTGAGGAAAGCTGGCCGGTATATTTGGGTGTCGATGCCTTGTGCGCGAGCCTGGAGTACAAGCTGTTCCGACACCCATTTCGTCTGTGCGTAACCGAAGTCGAGCCCGGCCATTTCGGGGTTTGAGTCTCGTTCGAGAAGGTTTCGCTTGTCGGACCAGCCGAAGATGGTCGTGCTTGAAATGAAGTGAAATTGCTTGCGACGCGAGGTGCACGCCAATCTAAGAAGCTCTCGAGTGCCTTCAACGTTTGATGGCCGGAGCACGTCATAATCCAGGACGTAATCAACCCAGGCCCCATTGTGAACGATTGTATCGATCGTTTCAGCCAACTGCACCCAGCCGGGGTCTGAAAGTCCCAGCCGCTGGCTCGCCAGATCGCCGCAAATCACGCGTACTCGAGCATCGAAGGTCTCCGCAGTGCGGAGGTCATAAAGGCCTGCCGCTTCGAGAGCGGTTGTTAGCCGTTTGCGTGCCGCCGACGGGTCGGTTCCTCGCATGAGGACTGTGTAGGTCGCGCTGGTCTGGTCAAGCAGGCTGCGGAGGAGAAATGGTCCGAGAAATCCGGTGGCGCCAGTCAGGAGCACGTGATTGAAGGTGCGGTCAGCTCGTGGCACGGTACCGGCGCCGGGCAGGTCGAGCAGTGCGTCGGTCCGCATCGCCGCCGCTTGGCTTTCGTCAAGTTCTCGCTTTATCTCCTTGAGTTCCGAGCGCAGGTTGGTCGCCCAGTCGGCAGAGCCTTCCTGGAGCCCGCGGACCAGTGCGGATATTTCAGAGATGGTCAACCGCTGCAGAAGTGGCATGTGCAGTGTCTCTTGCAGGTCGCGAGCATCGGCCTGGGTAGCCGCTCTCTCAAGGATCTCCAAAAGTTGGGCTATCGCAAGAGAATCGAGACCGATGTCGCCAGGCCTGGCGTTCTCATCCCCCCTTAGCGCGTACGCTGCCAGAAAATGCTCGTAGTGGGAGTGAACGTCTAGAGCATGCGCTCCGTTCAGCCCGGCAGCATCGCCGTCACGCATATAGGTCGCGATCGTGCGCAGGCTGCCGTCTAGCCACTTGTCGCGAGTAGCACTTCTGGCTACCTTCCCAGAGGTTGTTCTCTTGATGGCCTGGCGCCGGACGAACACTATCGTATGCGGCCCCGTGTAGCCGTACGCGCGGAGGGAGCTAGTAATCTCGTCGGGGCGCGGTAGGTCGCCCGCACTTCCGAGGCCAATGACTACAATAAGCCGTTCCTCCCCATCCTGGCCCCGGAACGCGGCTACGCTTCCGAACTGTATTTTCTCGGAGGTTCTCTCGACGGCGGCCTCAAGATCTTCCGGGTAGTAGTTTTGGCCTCTGAGAATGACAATATCCTTGAGTCGACCGCAGACGAAAAGCTCTCCGTGCCGGAGGAACCCGAGATCCCCTGTGCGAAGGTAGGCGTATGCGTCGATGGAGTCGCCTGTGATCGAGTTGCCAAACACGTGCTCCGAAAGCTCGGGCATGTTCCAGTACGCCTGACACGTGCTCTGGCCAGCGATCCAGATCTCCCCGATCCCGTCGCCTTCGACGGCAACCCGGGTGTCCGGGTCGACGATCCGTACGTGGATCCCATCCAGCGGCTTACCGCAGCTAATCAGTTCTAGGTGCTGGTCAAGGGGTGTGTCCTCGGCAGCAATCACAACGGCACGCGCGTAAAGCGACCTTCGGTCGATCTTGACTGATTGTCGCCCCAAGTTGGCGACCGCCAAGGTGTTCTCTGCGAGTCCGTACGCTGCGACTAGCGCCTCTGGACGCAGGCCGTACTTCTCGAATCGTTCCAAGAAGCTTCGGTACGTGCTCGGCCTAACGGTCTCAGACGCGTTCATAAAGACTTGTACAGAACTTAGGTCCAGACCCTCTAGCTGGGCATCTGGCACCCGCTCAGGAGATAGGCAGTATTCGAAGCCGAAATTTGGAGATGATGTGTAAGTCCCCTTGTACCGGCTGAGTGTCTCCAGCCACAGGGCGGGGCGCCGCAGAAAGTCGAGCGGCGAGAATCCATATATCGTGCCCCCGGTGACGAGCTGGAAAAGATAGGCTCCGATCAGGCCCATGTCGTGAAATTGTGGCAGCCAAGATACTCCGATTGCCTGGTGCCCGATCGTTGAATAGCTGTTATGTATAACGTTCTGGTGCGATACGACCACGCCCTTAGGCGCTCCGGTCGAACCGGATGTGTATTGCAGGAAGAGAGTCCGGGTTGGGCTATCGATTATGTCCCCGCGGGCGACGCCATGCAATAGATCGGTGGCGAGCCATTGAATACCGAGGGAAGCGAGAGGCTCTTCTGAGACGGCCTGGTCCCCGACCTCACGACGGCCACTTGGCGCTGATCCGAGCGATGAATCCGTCAGGGCGAGCGTGGCTCCGCTGTCCAGCATCACCGACCTGAGTCGTGCAGTTCCCCCTTTGGCGACCGACGTGGCCGGGGGGACGGGAACGGGAATAGCCCCTATGCGAGCACAAGCGGCGAATGAGGCCACCATCTCCAGTCCCGGCGGATATACCAGTGCCACGCGATCGCCGCGCTGAAGGGCCGTTTCATCGTGAATGTACTCCGCAAGGAAACGAGTCCTGGCTGCGAAAGATTGGTACGTGTACGTTTCGCGCGGCCTGCCGTGACGATCAAGGAACGCACTGAAACACTTTTCGGGATGAATCGCTGCCCAGTGATCCATGTGGTCGAGGATCGTGTCCAACTGTGCACCTTTCTCGCGCAACGGGTTCGTTCCCTTCCGGTTAGGCAATGTAGTATGCTGACAATAACAATAGCATAAAAGTGGATATTTTTTGATCTTGTGACATTACTCACCGCGCCTGCTGCTCTTGCTCTTGTCCGTCCTCCGGTTTTCAGTGATGCTGCCCGGCCATCTCGGGCTCATCGAACTGGGACGAATCGTCTGCCGACGCGGCTCCCGTCTCGCCGTTAGCCGATCCAGGTGAGGTCGAATATCCGGACCAGTTCGGTGTTGCCGTCCATATGGAAGGCCAGCGGATCCCACCCGGGAGCCGAATACGGTCCGGCGGTATGCGGGCCATCGCCGGGTGGCATGACGACTGCGTCCAAAGGCTCTTATGCCAGCTCTACGATTCATTCCTATAACGCATCGAAAAGCGCTGAGTTGGACAAGAGCGTAACCTTGAACCGGACGCGATAAGTCGCAGTCGGCCGGACCGGCCCGGGGCGAGTTCCTCGATCGGCACTGAGCCTTCGAGGCGGTCGGCTCGCACGGCCTCGCGAAGGCTGCCAAGCCGGCCTTCGAAACCTGGCTCGAAGTAGCCGGCTGCGGTCAGCCGCTACAGGATCTTAATGGGTCGTCCGGATCGTACTCCTGTACAGGCTGAGCGCTCATGACCGCTAGGCTATCGCCCTACCTGGTCAGCCTGGTGGCCTTTGCGCCTTCCCTGGTTGTGCCGCCGTGGGTCAGGCAGTCCGGTCGGACCGAGGGGCCGGCCGCTGGTTCCGCTGGCCAACAGTGCCGGTGGCCGGGGTTCACCGACCCGCGGACCCAGCGCGGGCGGTGGGAGAACGACGGCGCCCGAGCACCGCAAGCAGGGGTTCAGGGCGGCAGCGCAGGACCTGCTCCTGGAATATCTCCTGGACCACACGACCGCGCACCGGATCGAGGCGCGTACGAACGCCGCCAAGGTCGGCTCATGCGCCCCGCAGCCATAACCCTGCCTGAGCTAGTCGTCATGAGCGGCAGGCGCCGCCGGGTATGCCTGAGGCGAAGGATTCGATGTGCTAAACTTCTAATTGACGCTACGGAGAACCTGCAAATAGCCTCTCGCATAGTTGAGCAATTTGTCATCTTGACTTGTTCCTCCTGGCGGGTGTGACTTTTCTCCATTCTTTCCATTGTTCCGTAGCGGATTTCCTGCCTGCATACTCGTTGTCCATGAGCGAACGAGACAGGCACGTCATCCTGACGACACCACGGCTGACGATCCGCCAGTTCACTGAGGACGACGTCGACAACCTGTTCAACCTGAACAGTGACCCGGAAGTGATGCGCTTCCTCGGCAGGCCAGCACCCCGCGAGGTCCTGCGGGACGAGATCATCCCGTTCCACCTTGGTGTCTACCAGCGGCATGACCGCCTCGGTAACTGGGCCGCGGAGTCCGCCAGCAACGGTGAGTTCCTGGGCTGGTTCCACTTCCGGCCCGGTCCTGGCGGCGACATCACCAACGTTGAACTGGGCTACCGTCTGCGCCGGGCAGCCTGGAATCACGGGTATGCCACCGAGGGATCCAGGGCCCTGATCAACATGGGCTTTACCGACCTGGGCGTTCAGCGCGTGTACGGGCACACGATGACGCTTAACACCGCATCCAGGCACGTGCTGGAAAAATGCGGCCTGACCCTCGTGCGCACCACCGCCTATGACGGACCCGATGCCGACGTCATCGACGGAGCCGAGCACGGCGAGGTCGAGTACGCACTAACCAAGCCCGAATGGAAAGCCTGCGCAGCCAGCCGGACACGATGAAAGGCACCCCGGAGATGCTTTGCCGACAGTGCTCGGCGAGCGGTCGCCTCCGCCCGGCCGAACAGGCAGGAACCTAGACGCCTTCGGCGACCGTGAACTGGGTGAGCTTGGGCCCGGCGGCCAGGATCGGCCCGAGGCCCGAGGCACCTTCGGGGGTGGCCCGCCAGGCCCGGTAGGCCTGGTCGTGCTCGATCGATTCCCAGGTCTCGTAGACGATCACGTGCGCTGGGTCGCCGCTGTCGACCAAGACGGTGGCGCTGAGGCAGCCAGGGAACGAACGGGTGGCGGTGAGCGTCGTGTGGATTACCTCGTGCGCGGTCTCCAGCGCGTCGGTCTTGAGCTGGAGATCGAGAATTGCGATGGTCGCCACGAACGCTCCTCACGGGCACGATAATCAACAGGCACAACTTCCCCAGCAGCACCGCGCTGCCGCCGCGTATTCCCTGCCCCCGCGTCACCGGTCAGCGACTCGGGCTGGCCCGCGGCCAGGCAGGATGTCGATAACGCCGCTAACGGTGACAGAGACGGTTCTGCCTGATCTAGCCGAAGGTGAACGCGTAGACTCCGATGCCCGGTTCGGGGAAGGTGATCTCGAAGGTGCGATCCGTGATGGGACCGGCCTGGCGGATGACCTGGTAGAGCCGCTGCCCGGTCACCGTTCCCTGGCCCCGCCCGTCGACGTCGGCCCCGTGCGCCGCGTCCGGCGGCTGCCCGTCGATGAGCACGCGGAACGGCACGGCCGCGCCCCGCGCCGCCGGCCCCATGACCAGGTGGAGGTCGCGAGCATGGAACCGGCAGGTGATCCGCCCGCCGGGCTGGTTCAGCGTGGCGGCTTGCTCGTCCATCGTCCAGTCCCCGGACAGGGCCCACTGGTTGAGCCTCAGCTCCGCCGGGGTCGTGTAGGCGTGCGGCGCTCCCGGTACCGCTCCGCCGGGGGAGGCGAAGTTCTCGGTCCGCTCGTAGCCGGTGTAGTTCTCCGGTGACCGCAGCGCGGCCCAGTCGGCGGGTGCCTCCACGCCGTGGGCCTCGACCGATACCAGGTCGTGGCCGGCGCCGACGTCAGCCAGGAGCTGCTGGATGACCATCTCCGACTGCTGGTACTCGCCTTCGCCGAAGTGGTGATGCCGGATCCGGCCCCGCGTGTCGGAAAAGTACAGCGCGGGCCAGTAGTGGTTGCCGAACGCGGTCCATATCCCGTAGTCGTCGTCGATCGCGACCGGGTAGTCGATTCGCATGTCGCGCACGGCCCGGCGGACGTTCGTCACGTCATGCTCGAACGGGAACTCCGGTGTGTGCACGCCGATCACGACCAGCCCGTGGCCGGAGTATTTCGCGGACCAGGCGCGCAGGTAGGGAAGCTGGCGCAGCCAGTTGATGCAGGTGTAGGTCCAGAAGCTGGTCAGGACCACCTTCCCGCGCAGGTCGGCCGGCGTCAGCGGCGGCGAGTTGAGCCACCCGGTGGCGCCGCTGAACGACGGCACCTCACCCTCGTCGGGCAGCCGGAGCGAGGACGAGTGCAGCCCGGCGGGCGCCCGCCAGCGTACGTTCATAAGACCAAGCCTCCTGGTTCGAGATCCTAGGCGCAGCGGGTGGCGCACGCCGTCCGCGCCACCCGCCCGCCACCCGCGATAAGTCGCGCTGAATTCAGCGCAGTGAACGGAACGCTGCCCGCAGCTCGGCGGTGAACAACGTCGGTTCCTGCCAGGCGGCGAAGTGGTTGCCCGCCTCGACCTCGTTGAAGTAGATGAGGTTGGGATAGGCCCGCTCGGCCCAGCTGCGGGGGGCCTTGTAGATCTCGTTCGGGAAGACGCTCACGGCGGCCGGCACGGACACGCCCTTCACGTCGAAGAAGCCGACCGTGTTCTCCCAGTACAGGCGGGCGGAGGAAATCCCCGTGTTCGTCAGCCAGGTGAACGTGACGTTGTCCAGGATCTCGTCTCGGGTCAGGTTCCCGACCGGGTGCCCGGCGAAGGCATCGGCGATGTCGGCGTAGCTGGCCGCGTCGTGGTTGAGCATCCAGGCCGCCAGGTTGACGGGCGAGTCGGCCAGGCCGTACATCGTCTGCGGCCGGGTACCCATCTGCACCCCGTAGCCGACGCCCTTCGCGAAGAAGAAGTCCAGCTGCTCGAACGTGCGGCTTTCCTCCTCGGACAGGCCTGATGGCGGCGGGCCGCCGGCCCCGAGCACGTTCTGCACCAGCACGGTCCAGACATCCGCGGGGACGACGCCGGCCATGTTGGTGTGGATGCCGAGCAGCCCCGCAGGCGCCTGCACCCCCATGAGGTCCGTGACGATCGCTCCCCAGTCGCCGCCTTGCGCCACGTACCGCTGATAGCCCAGGCGCTTCATCAGCACGTCCCAGGCCCGTGCGATCCGGACCGGCCCCCAGCCGAGATCCCGCGGCTTGGCGGAGTACCCGTAGCCCGGCATCGACGGGATGACCACGTCGAAGGCGTCCGCCGCGCTCGCGCCGTGCGCGGTGGGGTTGGTGAGCGGGTCGATGACGTTCAGCATCTCGATGACCGAACCAGGCCATCCGTGCGTGAGGATGACCGGCAGCGCGTTCGCGTGCGGCGAGCGGACGTGGATGAAGTGCACGTCAAGACCGTCGATCTCGGTGATGAAGTGCGGCCGGGCGCTCAGCCGCCTCTCGCACCGGCGCAGATCGTATTCCGCCGCCCAGTAGCGGGCGAGTTCGGTCATCACCGTCTGCTGCACGCCCTGCGAGAAGTCGGCCACCAGCTCGGGTTCGGGCCAGCGGGTGGCCGTGATGCGGGCGCGCAGCGCGTCAAGCTCGGCCTCCGGGGTGACCGGAATCGTGAACGGCCGTACCAAGGCCGTATCTGTCGTGACGGACATAGGAAGGTCCCTTCTCCACGGGAATGGCTTACGACGCGAAGCCTGCGCCTCTCGCTTGCGCCTCGCCCCCGTGCGGATCCCTGGGCCCGATCCCGGGACCGCTCACGGGGTCGGTCCCTGGGGCACAGCCGCGAGCCGAAGATCAGGCCAGCGTCAGCTGGGAGTCTGGGCTGGTCAGGGCGTTCGCCAGCTCTCGCCGGGAGCGGATGCCGAGCTTGGTGAACACGTTACCCAGGTGCCACTCGACGGTCCGCGAGCTGAGGAAGAGCCGGGCGCCGATCTCCGGGTTGGACAGCCCGTCGCGGGCCAGCCGCGCGATCTGCCGTTCCTGGGCGGTCAGGTCGTCGCGCGTTTCGACGGTCCGTTTGCGTACCTTCTCGCCTGTCGCCGCGAGTTCGGTGCGTGCCCGTTCGGCGAACGCCTCCATCCCGATCGCGGCCAGCATCCCGTGCGCCGTGCGCAGCTGCTCGCGCGCGTCCACCCGGCGGTTCTCGCGGCGTAGCCATTCGCCGTAGAGCAGGTGCGCGCGGGCGGCTTCGGGCAGGAGCCGGGTGCGCTCCAGCCGCTCGATCGCCTCCCGGTACAGCTCGTCGGCGGCCGTGCCGTCGCTGAGCAGCGCCTGGCAGCGCGCTTCGATACCGAGCGCGAACTCGGTGCCGCAGGGCCGCGTGGTCTTCGCCAGCCGCTCGAACGCCTCCCGGGCGAGCCCGGTGTCCCCGCCGCGGACGGCGGCCTCGACGAGCTCGGGCAGCACCCAGGTGGGTATCCAGTGGTTGAGCGCGTTGGACGTGGCCCGCTGGGCCGCCGATGCCGCCTCGGCGTAGCGGCCGAGCCCGTTGTACAGGACCGCGGCCGCCCAGTACGCCCGCAAGGCCGTCATCCCCTGGCCGCCGAACTGCTCGATCGCGCTCGCTATCGCCGGGGCCGCCTCCTCTTCCCGGCCTTGCAGCCCACGCAGGCGCAGCAGGGTGTAGGGCGGGAAACGGCCCCCGGTCGCCGCCGTGACGCTGTCGATCTCGGCGGCGAGCGAGGCGGCGCCCGCGAAGTCCCCGGTCCACACGATCCCCATGCCCAGGTAGGTGAGGTGGACCGGCAGCGCGCCGAGCGCCCCGGCGTCGCGGACGACCTGGACCTGGCGCGTGCAGCTGGCGAGCCAGCCCTCGTGGTCCCACAGGGCCGCGCTGGCGCCCACGGTCATCCAGCCCCACCGCAGCACGTCATCGGTGGGAATGTCGGCCACCGCGACCACGGCCCGTTGCAGCACCGGGGCCGCGACAGCGTGTCCCTCCGTGATCAGCAGGGCGAAGCCGTCGAGCAACAGGTCACGCGGGCTCGGGTCACCCGGCTGCGGGGGCAGCGCCCGCACCGCGCGGCAGATGTCCACCATGACATCCCGGGCGGCGATATCCTCGGCCAGCCCGGCCGCGCCCCAGGCGGTCAGGTAGGTCTCGCGGGCCAGGTCGAGGTCGTATGGCTCGAGCTGAGCGGCCGCCGTCAGCAGCAGCGGCGGAGCATCGCCCCAGTGACCGGCGGCGAAGGTCACCTGGGCCCGCAGGAGTTCGACTAGGGCGCGCTGGTGCTGATCGAGGGGGCCGGCCTCGGCTTCGGCCGCCAGCCCGAGGGCCGCGTCGAATTCGCCGGCCTGCAGGCTCGCCTGCGCCGCCGTCAGCGCGCGACCCGCCCGCCGCTCCGGATTCCTGGTCAGCGCCACGGCGCGCCGCAGGAACGCCGCCGCGGCGGCGAGGCCGCCGCGGGCCTGCGCCCGTCCGGCCGAGCGCTCGAGTTCCGCGGCGACCTCCTCGTCCGGCCGGGCGGCGGCCGCGGCCAGATGCCACGCGCGACGGTCCGGATCGGTCTCGCGATCGGTCGCTTCCGCGAGCGCCAGGTGGACCGTGCGGCGGTCCCGGGCGGTCGCCGCGTGGTACATCGCCGAGCGCACCAGCGGGTGGCGGAACGTCACCCGCCGGCCGATCGTCAGCAATCCCTCCGCCTCGGCCGCCTCGGCCGCCTCCGGGCCGATGCCGAGTCGTTCGGCCGCGCGCCACAGCAGCCGCGGGTCGCCGACGGGTTCCGCCGCCGCGACGAGCAGCAGCAGCTGCCCGTCCTCCGAGAGCAGGTCCAGGCGCCGGACGAAGCTCTCCTCGATCCGCCCGGTCAGCGCGCGCGTGCCCATCAGGCCGAAACCGCCCGCCAGCTGCGCCGGGGTCAGGCCACGGGGCAGCTCGAGCAGCGCGAGCGGATTGCCCCGGGTCTCGGCCACGATCCGGTCCCGGACGGCCTCGTCCAGCTTGAACCGCACCGCCGAGGTGAGCAGCGCGCGAGCGTCGTCGTCACGCACCCCCGGCACCCCGAGCTCGGGCAGGTACCGGAGTTCCTCGCCGGGCTCGCGGGTCCCGAAAACCATTCCCACCGGCTCCGCCAGCAGGCGACGGGCGACGAAGGCCAGCGTCAGCTCCGAGGCCCGGTCGAGCCACTGCGCGTCGTCGACGACGCAGAGCAGCGGGCGCTCCTCGGCTACCGTCGCGACCAGGCTCAGCACCGCCAGCCCGACGAGAAACCGGTCCGGGGCGCCGCCGGAGCTGATGCCGAACACGATCTCCAGGGCTTCCCGCTGCGGCGCCGGGATCCGGTCGAGCCAGTCAAGGAGCGGACCGCACAGCTGATGCAGGCTGGCGTAAGCCAGCTCCATCTCCGACTCCACCCCCACCGCCCGGACGACAAGCAAATCGGATGCCGACGAGACCAGGTAGTCCAGCAACGCCGTCTTCCCGATCCCCGCCTCGCCGCGCAGCACCAGCGACCGGCTCTCGCCCCGGCGGATCGCCGAAGCCAGCTCGTCAAGCTGCGCGCACTCATCACCCCGGCCGCGGAGCCGCGTACGCCGGCCCCGCGCGGGAAAACGGCCGGCCATCAGCCGGGCCCGCTCACAGCGCCCCGGCCTTCAGCTGCTGCTCGATATGGCCAGCCTGGCGCAGGGCCAGCGCGACGATCGTCAGCGTCGGGTTCGCGGCCGCCCCGGTCGTCATGACGCTGCCATCGGACACGAACAGGTTGGGCACGTCGTGCGCCCGGCCGAACTCGTTCACCACGCCGTCCTGCGGCCGCGCGCTCATGCGGGCAGTACCCAGGTTGTGGGAGGCGGGATACGGCGGCACCCGGAACACCTCCCGGGCGCCGACCGCGCGGTAGACCGACTCGCCGGCGGCGTAGGCGTGCTCGCGCATCGCCGTGTCGTTGGGATGGTCATCGACGTGCACGTCGGGCACCGGCTGGCCGAACTGGTCGCGGACGTCGCGACTCAGCGTCACCCGGTTGCTCTCCCGGGGCAGGTCCTCCCCGACCAGGAGCATCCCGGCCATGTGGTCGTACTGCTCCATGATCGCGGCGAAGTCCCGGCCCCAGGCGCGCGGGCGGAGGAAGTTGGCCAGGAACGACGGGCCGAGTGAGTGCAGCTCCAGGTAGTATCCGCCGACGAACCCGCGCCCGGGATCGTTGCGCGACTCGTCGGTCACGATTCCCGCCATCGTCTCGCCGCGGTACATCCGCACCGGCTGGCCGAACGTGGCGAACACCGCCCCGGTCACGTGCCGCATGTAGTTGCGCCCCAGCTGGCCGCTGGAGTTCGCCAGCCCGTCCGGGAACAGCGTCGAGGCCGAGTTCAGCAGCAGCCGCGCGGTCTCGATCGCGTTGCCCGCGACGCACACGGCGCGCGCCCGCTGGCGCCGCTCGTTTCCCCCGGCGTCGACGTAGACGACGCCCGTCACCCGGCCGGACGTGTCGTGCTCGATCCGGATCGCCATCGATTCGGGCCGCAGATCGAGCCGGCCGGTCCGGCCGGCCCGCGGGATCTCGGCGGTCAGCGTCGACCAGTGCGCCCGCTGCTTGTCGCCCTGATAGTTGAAGCCGTCCTGGATCGTCGCGGGCCGCCCGTCGCGCGGCACCGTGTTGAACGCCATCCGGCCCGTGCTGACGCCCTGGTACCCGACGCGCCTGGCGCCGTTGCCCATCACCTTGAAGTTGTTATTGGCCGGCGGCGCCGGGATCCCGTTCGTGCGCGTGACGCCGAGCCGGTGCTCGGCCTGGTCGTAATAGGGTTCCAGGTCAGGCAGGCCGATCGGCCAGTCGAGCAGGCTGGCCCCGTCGACGGGACCATGCTCGGAGCGGATCCGGAACTCCCAGTCTTTGAAGCGCGGGCAGCAGCCGGCCCAGTGCACGGTCGTCCCGCCGACCGCCTTGCAGGTCCAGGCGGGCAGGCTCGGGAACTCCTCGGCTATCCGCCACGACCCGGAGGTCGTGCGCGCGTCCAGCCAGGCGAGCTGATCGAGCGAGGCCCACTCGTCGTTGATGAAGTCCTCGGGCTGATAGTGCCGCCCGGCTTCGAGCAGGACGACCTTCGCGCCCCGATGACAGAGTTCGCTCGCGAGCGTGCCGCCGCCCGCGCCGGAACCGATGATGACGATGACATCAGGGTCGTCCGCCCCGAACAGGCTCACGGAGCCGCGTCCGGGTCAGGCAGCCAGTCGAGGTCGTCGAAACCCCGGTTGAGGTAGCCGCCCTGGTCGAACGAGGGCCCCTCGTACCCGACCAGCCGCCAGGTGCGCTGGTCCGAGTAGACCTCGACGACCGCCGTCGAACGCACGAGCTCGAAGAAATCCGAGCCCTCGATCTCCCGCAGCCGCTCGAGCCGCTCGTCCGCCGAGAGCGCGGTGAACGGCCGGCCGCCGTTGAGCGCGGACACGCCAGCGGAGATCGTCCGCGCCGTCCCGGAGTCCGCGCGCGCCGCCTCGGCGAGCTTCGCGCCGACACGCGCGTAGACATCGTCGGGCAACGCGTCGTGCGGGTACATGGTGCGAGCGGCGGCGGTCAGGGTGGCCATGGCCGGACCGCCGAGGGTGCCGCATCGGGTGTGCTCGTGAGCAGCTCCCTCCACGATGCTGACATTACGCCTCCCTCAGGCGCCGAGCCAGCCTGAAGCGGTCAGCGCGACGCCGCTACCAGGCCGGCCTCGTACGCCGTGATGACGAGCTGAACCCGGTCCCTGGCGCCCAGCTTGGCCAGCAGCCGGGCCACGTGCGTCTTGGCCGTGCCGACGGTGATGTGCAGGGCGGCGGCGATCTCGGCGTTGGACATGCCCAGGCCGACCAGCCTGAGCACTTCACGCTCGCGATCGGTGACCCCTGTCAGCTCCCGGGAGCCGCGACCAAGGCGGGGCTGCGCGGCGAACTCCGCGATCAGCCGGCGGGTCACGCCCGGCGCGATCATGGCGTCGCCGGCCGCGACCACGCGGATCGCGGCCAGGATGTCGTCCAGCGCCATGTCCTTGACCAGGAACCCGCTCGCCCCGGCCCGCAGCGCGCCGTAGACGTAGTCATCGTCGTCGAACGTGGTGAGCACGAGCACCCGAGCAGGCGCGCCGCCGGCGGTGATCAGCTGGGTGGCCTCGATGCCGTCCATGCCCGGCATGCGGATGTCCATGACGACCACGTCGGCGGCGGTGTCCCGGGCGAGCTTGACCGCCTCGGCTCCGGTTCCGGCCTCGCCGGCTACGCCGAGGTCGGAACTCTGGTCGATCAGCATGCGCAGGCCCGCCCGGACCAGCGGCTGGTCGTCGGCCAAGATGACCTGGACGGTCATCGGCCCGCCCCGGGCACGGGCAGCCGGACGGCGACGCGGAAGCCGCCGGCCGGGCGCGGGCCCGCGGCGAAGTCGCCGCCAAGCAGCGCGGCGCGCTCCCGCATGCCGGTGATCCCGTAGCCGGTCCCGGCCGCGCTGACCTTGCTGGCCGGGGCGCCGCGCCCACTGTCGGTGACCTCGATCGACAGCTGCCCGCCGGCCCGGCTGACCGAGACCAGGCACCGGTCCGTGCCGGCGTGGCGGACCACGTTGGTGACCGCCTCCTGGATGATGCGGAACGCCGACAGGTCGATGTCGGCCGGGAGCGGCTCCCGGCCGCCGTGCCAGTCCACGTCGACCGTCACGCCCGCGTCCAGCGTCATGGCGGCGAGCCGCCCGAGGTCGGCCAGGCCGGGCGCCGGGCCCAGCGGCTCCCGTCCCGGCCCGGGTGCCAGGTCGGCCCGCCGCAGCCCGGTCACCATGCGCCGCAGCCCGGAGAGCGCTTCCCGGCTGGTGGCCTCGATGGCGGCCAGGGCGTCGCGCGCCTCGGCCGGACGGGCGTCGAAAACCCGGTGGCCCGCGCCGGCCTGGATCGCGATGATGCCGATGCTGTGCGCCACCACGTCGTGCAGTTCGCGGGCGATCCGCAACCGCTCCGCCAGCACGGTCTGGGCGGTCGCCTGGGCGCGCACCAGTTCGGCCTGGACCTGGGTCTGCCGGATCGAGTTCCCGATGAGCCAGGCGATGATCGTGACCAGGGCTACGCCCGGCCCCACGGTGCCCCCCCGGAGCAGGGACAGGCGGTCCCCGCCGGGCAGCGGGATCAGCAGGGCGACGCCGACCAGGGCCGCGGCCGCGGCCGAGACCCGGCGGGTGCGGGTCGCGGCCAGACAGCAGACCTCGACCCCCGCCGCCCCCGCCAGCACGATCAGCAGCGTGCTGGCCTGCGGCGGCTTCAGCGCGATGAGGAACACCGATCCGCCCAGCGCGACGGCCACCGCCGGGAGTGGCCATCGGCGCAGCAGCAGAGCGGACGCCAGCAGGGCGCAACCGAACGCGGGGTATACCCACATGGTCTAGGCGCCCCGGCCCGGCCGAGTCGTGGTC
>JBEKJP010000170.1:0-43718 GCA_050011155.1 Streptosporangiaceae bacterium | reverse complement strand
ACCGGGGGTTCGGCGACGACGAGCCCACCACGGCCAAGCGCACCCGGCGCCGGTCGCTGCCCCCGGTCAACGAGGCGACCGACGGCCTGCCGGAAGGTGACCGCTGGTCGACCTGGGATCAGTCCATCCCCACCCAGCGCGGCCCGCTTCCGCACCCGGACTGGCTGGTCACCGAGCTGGCCGCCGTCGACACCGAGCTCGGCGGGCTGAAGACGGGCAAGGAAGCGGATGTCTTCCTGATCCGGCGCGGGGTCCCGCGGGGCCGGTCCTGCCTGCTGGCGGCCAAGCGTTACCGCGACGCCGAGCACCGGATGTTCCACCGCGACAGCGGCTACCTGGAAGGACGGCGGACCCGCGACACCCGGGAAAACCGGGCGGCCGCCAACCGGACCGCGTTCGGGCGGCAGGCGGTGGCCGGCCAGTGGGCGTTGGCCGAGTTCAGCGCGCTGTCCCGGCTGTACGCGGCCGGGGTCGCGGTGCCCTACCCGGCGCAGGTCCTGGGGACCGAACTGTTGCTCGAGTTCGTCGGCTCGGACGACGGGGTGGCCGCGCCGCGGCTGGCCGAGACCAGGCCGGATCCGGCCGAACTGGCCGGGCTCTGGGACCAACTGGTGGACATGCTCGTCGCCCTGGCCCGGGACGGCCTGGCCCACGGCGACCTGTCCGCGTACAACCTGCTGGTGCACGACGGCCGACTGGTGATGATCGACCTGCCCCAGGTGGTCGACGTGATCGCCAACACGCAGGGCGACCGCTACCTGACCCGCGACGCGGAGAACATCGGCCGCTGGTTCACCGCCCGGGGCCTGAGCGGCGCGAAACCGGAACCGGCGGACTTGCCCGACCTGCTCCGCCGCGAGGCGATGCTGGGTCCCTAGACGTGCTTCACTCGCGTTGAGAAGGAGTCATGATCCTCGCGCCCCGCGTGGTGCTCGTCCATCGCCACACCGAACTGGAGGAACTGCTGGTCGCCGTCGGCCAGGACGGCCTGGTCGCCAACCTCGCTGATCGTGTCGACCGGCACCGGCGCGACGGTCACAACGGGAGGGGCGTGAAGTCGATGTCCGCCAAGTTGGCCTGGAGGCGTGACCCCGAGGACAGAGCGGACTGGCTGACCTCGGTATTCGCCTGGGCAGCCAACGCGAGCGGGTGGTCCGGACGGAGGAGGTCGCGGAAACCGGCTACCACTTCATGCCCGTGCTTGACTGCCGCGCCGAAGTCGCCCGTGCGCGCTAGGGCGTTCGCCAGGGCACTCAGGGCCGTGAGCGAGAGCGGGTGAGCGGCCCCGACCGAATCGGCCAGCCTGCTGGTCATGTCCTGGATGACCCGGATTGACTGAGCCGCCACCGGTTGCGGGCTGTTGCTGCTGGTTCGAGAGCGCACGGCGGCCAGGTACGCGGCGCAGGCATAGACATAGGGATGGTTCGGGAGAGCGGACTGGTAGCGGCGTTCGGCCTCCTCGAGCAGCCGCACAACTTCGTCTGTCCGGGCGTCGATTCGGTGGAGGATGCTGGCCAGGACGACGGTCGACGCGAGCGTCTGCGGATGGTTCGCCCCACGTGCCCGCCAGCAGCGACGGCGAAGCTCAAGCGCGTCGTCGGCGAGAAGGCGGAGATCAGCGGCGGTGGGACCGTTGTCCCGGCGGGTGATCGCGTAGTCGATCTCGTGACTGAGTCGCCACGGATGGTTCTCGGTCAGCATGTAGTCATCCGGAAGCGCGGCGTAGCCACGATGGACTTCGGCCAATGCCGCGGCGGCTTCGCCGTAATGGCCGTCCAGCCATTGGCACCGGCCGAGAACGCCCCTCGCGGCGAGCACCGCCGGATGGCTGGTATCGCCATAGAACGCCAGGCAATTGCGGTGCAGCTCAGCGGCCACGGCGCTGGCCTCCACGACCGCGCCGCTGAGGGTCAGGTCGGCGACAAGGCTGTGGGCCACGCTGAAGGTGCGGGGATCGTCGTTGCCGAACTCGGAGGCGTGCGCCCGCATGGCATCCCGGTCAGCGGCCAGGGCCTCTGCGAAGTTCCCGGCGATCCGGTGCTGCGCGCCCACCATGCCCTCCAGCCCGATGATGCTCGCTGACCACCGCTCAGGTTCCGCGCGCATCTCGGCCAGGGTCTCCTCCTGGAGCTTGAACGCCTCCCCCCACGCGCCCTGCCCGAACAGCGCTCCGACCTTCGCCACGCGCATCATCGCCCGGGAATCAGAGCCGACCGCACCGCTCTCGCCCGCGTCCTTATCCCACTGCGTTATTGCCTCGTCCGCCAGGGCAATCGCACTACGCGTGTCCCCGGCTACGGTCAGGTAGCGGGCCAGGTTTACGACGAACTCGCGGACCAGTTCCTGCTGGCAGGCGACAGCTCCGGAGGCGACCGCGTGACCATGGAGGGCGGCAAAGCTATGCCAGCTGGTGGGATCGTCCGGGGTACGTGGATCAGCCGCGGCCAGGAGCAGGTGCACGTCGTGCCGGGACCGGCCATCAGAATCTGACCTGGCGGCCAGCGCCCGCACAACGTACCGGGTGACCCGGTGCACGGCCAGGCTGCGCGGGCCTAGGCTTACTCGCAGCAGGCCCGCGCGCCGCAGTTTCCCGATCGCCCCGGCGACCCGGATGGGATTTCGTAGCAGGCTGTGAATCGAGACGTCCGGGAGGAAGCCGCCCCTTTCGATTGCGTCCCGCGGGACTGGTTCGGCTCCGAAGGAGGCCAGGCAGCACAACAGGTCGAAGGCGTCGAGGGCATCGGCACGCAACTGGTCGATCGTCGTCTGCCAGACATCCCCGATCGTCGAATGGTAATCCGCGGGATGATCGGCCAGCAGGGTCAGCGGATCCGAGTTTAGCCGGGCCAGGTAGGCGTTGACCGCGGTATGCGACTCGGCCGCGTGCTCCAGGAACAGAGGTAGGTCACCAACGCCGTCAGCTAGCTGGTGCGCGACCACCTGGGAAGCCTTCGGCATTCTGCGGCGCAGGAACTCGATGCTCTCCTCCCGGTCGAAAACATCGAGCTCGACCAGTTCCCCGGAGGCTTCCCAGCGGGTGCTCCGGGTCGTGATCAGCACGTCACCGGGCACCAGCGGTATAAGCTCCCTGACGTCCTCCGGTTCGTCGGCGCTGTCAAAGATCAGCAGCCAGCGCTCGAAGCGCTGGTGCCGCCGGAGAGCATCGAACAGTTCGGCGTAGTCTCTGTCAGCCGTTTCTCCGGCTCCGTCGGCACCTCCCGCCTGGACCGCCAGGTCGGCCATAGAACGGTGGGCAGCATCGATATCGCCGCAGGGCACCCACCACACCAGGTCGTACTCATACGCGTACCTGCTGGCGTACTCGACGGCGAGTTGGGTCTTCCCGACTCCCGGCAGGCCCTGGATCGCGACCAGGCCGACGCCGTCATCGCGGGTCAGGGCTTGGCGGAGTGCCGCCAGCCAGGTCTCGCGCCCGACGAAGTCAGGCAGGCGCGACGGCACCCGCCCCCAGATCGACGGCCGGGCACCGTCCTCTCCGAGATCCTCCGGTTGCGAGTCAGAGTCCGTTGACCCATCGCCCGGCACCATCACATCAGGCTGCCGGCTGCCATGCGCGGGAAAGCGTGCGTCGATAACACCGCTAACCGCCCCGTCCCAGTGACGCTTCCAGTCGGCGACCGTCCCGAGTTGGTCGACATCGAGCCTGTTTTCCTCGGCAGCGGACCGGCATGCGGTCACGAACTCGTGGATGAATCTCCAGTCCGGCACTTTTACCCGATGGCCGTTGAGAACGTCGCTCATGGTCGCGCGCTTGAGCCGATGGCCGCTCAGCCGCTCGAGGACGTTGTAGCTCGGCTGTCCAGCACGCTGGCGCAATTGGTTCAGGTCATCTGCGAAACGCTGGGCCACGGGATCCCGGCCGCGCCTCACGGGACCACCTCGCCACCCTCTTCACCGCTGCAGCCCAGCGGCAAACCTCATCCGGAGTCCTCCGGAGTCCTCCGGATTCTGCCATTATTCTGCCACAGGCGAGCCTCGACTTCAGGCCCTCGAGCCGTGAATGATCATGCCGTCGGGCTCGGACGGTCGTTCGTTAACCGGCCGTCACAGCCCTCACTCTTGGCATCTTTCATGGCCTTCCGTTCTTGACTGGTGCCGCCGAGCGTAAGCACGACGGTGACAGACAGCACCGCAAAGTCGATCGCGTATCGGTGGGGTCGCGGCTTCTTGGCCCTGATCTGGACGAGTCGCGGCAAGTCCCTGCCGACGACCGCTACCAGCACGGCCAAGACGGCATCTTGAAGAAATTTTATGGTGTTCCCCAGTAGGATCAGAAGCATCGAGCGCGCCTCCATTTCACGAGCGCTCCAGCCAATTCCAGGAAACTTCACGAGCGACTGTTCCGCATAGATTCCAGGTCAAGACGGAACGATAGAGACTTTAATCCGGAAGGATTCCACCGGAATTCCAACAGCCAATTCTTCCGGCCCTCCGGGAGGATACGGAACGATTCAGGATTCACTGGAACGCCGCCCGGCTAGACATGAGCATGATTAACTCAGTGGATGCAGGACGCGTTGCCTGAGTGGCCTGCCAGCCTCAATGTCCTCGAACTCATGGAGGAGGGCTGGCGACCATCTCCCTTTAGAGAGTTCATAGTCAAGGTGCACAGCCGATGTGACCTGGCATGTGATTACTGCTATATGTACCAAATGGCAGATCAGTCCTGGCGCGATCAGCCCCGGGCGATGTCCGAGCAGACCGCGGATACGACCGCCCACCGGATCGGGGAACACGCTAGGGCGCACGGCCTACGGGAGATCACGCTGATTTTGCATGGCGGCGAGCCGTTGCTGGCCGGACCTGAGCTGATCTCCCGGCTGGTTACGATGACCCGGCTCAGCGCTGGACCGGGTATCACGGTTCATGCGGCGGTGCAGACTAACGGCGTCGGGCTGAGCGATGCCTACTTGGCCCTCTTCGACGAGTTGAATGTCCGCGTCGGTGTGAGCGTCGATGGCTACGCCGAAGCCCACGACCGGCACCGGCGCTACGCCAGTGGCCGTGGAAGCTACCGGGCCGTGGCCGCCGCGCTGGAACGGCTCCGCCGGTTTCCCCACCTCTACGGCGGCCTGCTGTGCATCGTTGACCTGGGCAAGGACCCGGTCCGGACCTACCAGGCCCTCGCCGACTTCGGGCCGCCGAAGATCGACTTCCTGCTGCCGCACGGGACTTGGCCGAACCCGCCGCCCGGGCGGGCCCGGGCCTCGGCCAGCACCCCGTACGCGGACTGGCTGACCGAGATCTTCGACGACTGGTATCCCAAACCGCAGACCAGGGTCCGCTTGTTCGAGGAAATCATGGACCTCCTGCTCGGCGGGGCCAGCGACTCCGAGATCGTAGGACTCGGGCCGGCCCAGATGGTGGTCATCGAGACCGACGGCTCCATCGAGCAGGAAGACACGCTTAAGGCCGCCTATGCCGGCGCCACCGCGACCACTCTGCACGTCGACCGGGATCCTCTGGACGCCGCCCTGGTACTGCCGCAGATCGCCGCCCGCCAGATCGGGGACCGGGCACTGGCCGCGCAGTGCCGCACTTGCCCGGTCCGCTCGGTCTGCGGGGGCGGCCTGTATTCCCACCGGTACGACAACGGCACCGGTTTCCTCAACCCCTCGGTGTACTGCCCGGATCTTCTCGCCCTGATCCGCCACATTAACGGCCGCATGCTGAGCGACCTGAACGCCAACCGCATCAGGAGCGCGGCCCGATGACCCAGCAACCGCACACGCCAACACGGGCGCGGCGGCATCACTCGCTGAGCTCAGCGCAGTTCACGGCCCTCGCTCGGGGCGGCAGCGACCCGGATACACTCGAGCAACTTGTCACGGCCCAGCACAGCAAGCACCTGATCTTGCTTGGCAAGGTCGCGGAACTTGCCCGGCGCGGCGATCACCCGGACGACGCGCTGGGCGAGGCCGGTTACCAACTGCTCGCCGAAGTACAGCGAAAAGCCCCAGCGGCGGCAGCCGAGGTGATCGGATATCCATCGGTAGGGGCCTGGGCGCTCCATGTCATCCGGTCCAGCGCCACACCAGCAGCGGGCAATGCGCCGGCTGACACCGCATCAGTCGCCGGTGCGGCCCAGCCGGGCGTCCGGCCGAGCGGACTGGCCGCCATCGCGGCCGCGGCCGCCGTCAGGGCCGGGCTGGACGCCGAGATCGAGGTGCCGGTGCTCGGCGCTGGCGTCCTGCTGCCGTCCCTCGGAGCCGCCGAAGCCGTCGGCAGCACTGCTGTCGTCGCCGCGAAGGAAGCCGAGGTCCGCTCCAGGAACCTCCGGGTGCGGGCGCGGGCGGATGAACCTGGCTGGCGGGAGCTCAGGCGGGCCACGGCTGGCCCGTTCAGCGTTGTCATCGACGACCTCGACCCGTTCCGGATGCCCACGCCGGATGGCGGCCTGACCGAGCGGCTCACGCCATCGCAGGTCACTGAGTTGCGCGGCACGCTGCAGGCGGCCGCGTCGGTGCTCGCCTCCGCCAGCGCCGCGGAGATCGCCACGCTTGTGCGGGTGATCGTCCCCTATGGGCCGCAGGAGTCCGGGAACCTCAGTATCAGCGTCAGCTCACCCCAGGTCTTCGGCACGGTGGCCATGTCACGGCAGCCGGACAAGTACACCTGCGCGGAGACGCTCGTCCACGAAACACAGCACCTCAAACTGTCTGCGCTGATCGACCTCGTCATGCTGACGCGGCCGGACGACGGCCGGGTCTACTACGCGCCGTGGCGACCCGATCCACGCCCGCTTAGCGGCCTGCTCCAGGGCACCTATGCGTTCCTCGGCATCAGTGGCTTCTGGCGCGAGCAGCGGCAGACCGCACCGGAGCACGGGATCCGCCAGCGGGCCCATGCGGAATTCGCCCGCTGGCGAGACGGCGCCGCCACCGCCGCCGGGACCTTGCTGCGCAGCGGGCAGCTCACCAGCGCCGGCGAGACCTTTGTCGAGACGATGGCCGCAGTGCTCGACGACTGGCGGCGCGAGCCGGTGCCCGGCGATGCCCTTGACGTCGCGCGACGCAAGTCGGACCGGCACCAGGCCCGCTGGCAGGCAAACAACGGGCAGGCGGAGACCGGGTGAGACCCGCGTGAGCTGGATCAGATCGCGCGCGGATCGAAGTCCGGGTCGAAGCGACTGCCGCTGGCTGCCTCCAGGTAGTCAGGCGATTCTTCCCCGTATGCGTCGGCCAGGAGCCGCAGCGTCTCACCCTGGAGTTTCTTCCCGCCTTCTTCGTCACCCGCTTTGATTAGATCAAGGGCGAGGTTCGCCGCGCAGCCGAGGGTAAGCGCGTGGTCAGGACCGAGGTGCGAGGTCAGCCTCTGCAGAGTGTCCTCGCCGATAGCGCGCGCCTCCGCCAGCTGCCCGAGTGCCGCGAGATCGCTAGCGAGGTTCACCGCCGCGGTAAGCGTGTAGTGGTGGCCCTCTCCGAGCCCGGTTGTCAGGCCACGGAAGGCCTCCCGGTCAAGCTCGAGTGCCGCGGCGGCATCCCCCGTGACCCGTTTCAGCATCGCGAGGTTGGTCAGGCACCCGTAGTAGTACGGGTGACTGGAACCGTAAACGGCGGCAAACCTTGCGACTGTGGCCTCTGCCAGCTCCAGGGCCCTCTCGTGATAAGACACGTCCGTAGCGCGCATGAGGTTGCTCATCCCGATCGCGATCGCGAGTGTGTCCGGGTTGCTTTCCCCGTGGCGGCGAGTTGCCAGGTCCAGAACTTGCGTGCTCTCTTCAAGGGCGTCCAGCCGCTTGTCCGGCAGTCGGCGGGACGCGATCAGGTACGCGTTGACGGCCCGCAAGGTATACAGGTGCTCGGCGCCGAGTCCGGACGAATCCTGGCCGTAATCCCGCGCGTCCTGGGCAACGTCCAAGGCGTCATCGAATCTACCCCGCAGCTGAAGCGTCCAGCTGATGCCGATCCAGGCGCTGATGATGTCCAGCGCGGTCGCGCCCGAGTCCAGACGGCGCATAGGCGCGAAGGCGCGCTCGAACAGCTCTTGCGCCGTAATGTAATCACTAGTGAGGCCGTGGTCGAGGGCCACGCTGGACAGCAGCCGGAGCGTCCGGGGGTCGTTGGGACCGTAGTTGCGCTCCAGCAGGACCCGGCTTTCCGTGTCCAGTTCGAGCGCGGCCGCGAAGCTGCCATTGGCCCGCAGGTCGGCCCCGAAGCCCGTGCGCAGCGACAATGTCGTCGGATCATCCTCCCCAAGCGCGACGCGGGCCCGGTCAAACGCCTCCTCCGTCACCTTATAAGCCTCGCGATAACGGCCCATCAGCCGCAGGATGTTTCCCAGATGACGCTGGGCCCGCAGGACATTCTCGTCGTCAGGCCCGGAGTCCGCGATCCACTGCTCGACGAACCGCTCCGTGAGCGCCAGCGCGGACGTGTAATCGCCGGACTGATAGAGGTACCGGATGGCGCCGCGCGCGAGGCCTCTGACTTCGAACTCACGGGACAGGTGCAGCTCGGTAGCCTCGGCGTTAACGTGCGGCACCAGGCCCTGGAACCGCGGCCAGGTCGTGTCGTCGTCCGGGTTTTCAGGTACGGCAGCCGCCATGATGAGGTGCGCCTCATGCCGGTACGCAGCCTGCTGCTCCGCGGTCAGCTCGTCACGAAGGAGCGCCTGGATCAGGCGGTGAACCTTAACCGCATTCCCGTCCAGGGTAATGAGAGCGTACCGGGCCAGTTCGCGCATGACGCTCGCGGTAGCGATCGGGTTCGAGAGGACCTCCGCTACGGCTGTACCGGTCTCCTGGGCACCCTGCTGGAATACGTCGCGCGGGATCGGCTCCGGGCCGAAGAACGCGCAGCAGCGCAGCACCTCAAGCGCCTGCGGGCGACTCCGCTTGACGGCGTCGACGGACAGTTTCCAGGCCGCGGTCATCGAGCGCGGGTAGCCCGACGGCGATCCCTCGTTCATGATCTCCCCGGCGTGCTCCCTGAGCAGCCGCAGGTACTCATCGGCCGGCATCCCGGTCTCCGCCAGCATGGCCCCCGCCTGCTCAAGCGCGAGCGGCAAGTGGCCCAGTTCCCTCGCCAGCCGTTCCGCGTCCGGGTTGGTCAGACCCTTGCGGACCCGCTTGAGCAGGAAGTCCCTGCTTTCCTGAGGCCGGAACACGTCCATGGGAACCGTCCTGATGACGGCCTCCCAGCGGTGGTTACGTGACGTAATCAGCACGTCTCCGGGCCCGGTCGGGATCAGGTCCCTGATCTCCTCCGGCCGATCGGCGTTGTCGAAGATGATCAGCCAGCGGCTGTAGGGCTCGCCACGCCGCAGTGCGTCGCGCACGACCGCGATGAGGCCGTTAACGCCGGCCGCGGGCGGCGCTTCGAGGCCGAGCCGCTGGGCCAGTTCCGCGAGCGAGCCGCGCACCGACGGCAACTGGTCGGCCGCGATCCACCACACGAGGTCATAGTCAGAGCGGTAGCGGTAGGCGTACTCGATCGCGATAGCGGTCTTGCCGACACCGCCCAGACCGTGCACGCCCTGCGGGATCGGATTGCCCGGGTCGCTCTCTGAGCTGCGGGGCCTGCTTTCCGGCAATACCGCCGTGATGCGGCTCGACGCGCCTTCCCGCAGCCGATCGAGAATGTCATCCCGGCCCGTGAAGTTCTTATTGCGGGTCGGGACGTTTCCCCAGATCACGGGGATGCCTCCCCGTAGCTGACTTGCCTCAGGCACCGTCATGTACCGGATCCTATTAGGTTTGCCCGTAACGCCGGAATCGGTCGACAATGGTCGCCCATGACTGAACGTTAATTTGATTGGAATATTCCCGGAGTTTCGTGCTTATGGGGCGTGAGTGCATCATTGTGCCGAACCTTTTTTGGATGAGAGAGCGGTTCAGCAGCTGCGGGGTGACAGGGCAGCGTGAGCGCAGAAGCATCGGCGGTGCGCATACCCGTTGGGCCCCCGCCCGCCCCGCCGTCGAGCGCACCGTCCCGTTCGCCCTGGCAGCCTGGCACGCAGCCGCCACATAACCGCGAAACACGAGATATCCCAAAATCCAAGAAAACTACGAGAAAGAGGTGACGTGTGTCACCAGAGTTACTGGAGTTCCCTTCTTGGGGCGGATGGTGCTTCGATACGCTGTGCCAGATAGGCTAGCTGCCGATGGGTGCAAGACCGGCCGTACCTCGCCTTACGCGGGGAGGCCCCAGCACCCCGGGGGCGCCCCCGTGACGAGGAGGACCATGAACGACGTTGCCGACGGACTGCTGTTGGACGTCCGCGAGATCAGCATTACCGACCTGGAGTTCACTGACTCCGATTCCGCGCTCAGCCAGGCTCTGGAGCGGATTCTCGCATCCAGGCCCGAACGCAGCTTCGCCGGTTTCAACAACTTCATCAGCTGACCGATGTAGGCACTGTAGCTCCGCTGGGCCTTCCGAGACGCGATCAAAGCCGCGTACGCATACGTGGTCTTGGGCTAGACCCTGGTCCCGGTCGATCGGGTCGCTGCAGGCTCGCGATCCTCCCGGTTCTCACGGTCACCGGCTAACGCCAGGCGGGCCTCCTCGGCCAGCAGGCGAGCCAGCGCTTCAGGACCTGCGTTAAGGGTGGCCCGCTCTTGCGAACCAGGGTCGGGGATATCCGGCGGCTGCGTGAGGTGCGGGCCGGGCCGGACAAGGTCGGAAGTCAACCGGGTGCTGGCGGGCGGAGATGACATCGACCACCTGAGGCGGCGGGCCAGTTTGTCCGGCTCGGATCTCGGCGAGGCGAGGCGAGGCGCGTCGGTGCCGTCTGCGTCACCGATGAACTCCAGCAGGACCTCTGTCCTCAGGATCTGCACCGGGTAGTGAGCTATTGGGCAAAAATCGTCAATTCACCGTTCGGGCTGCCATCGAGCTAAGTACCACCCGGAAGCATGACGGGCTCGGCCGGGACTTGCCGCAGTACTGGCGTCTCTGGCCATGAAGCCAGCGAGCAGGCTATTCCGTTAATTAAGTTCAGCCCGCTGCTGGTAAGCCGCCCGTTCGACCGGACCATATCGACCGCCCTCCCTGCCCGGCTAACGGTTCTCTTGCTGTCTCACGCTACGCCTTCCGGCTCGTCCCAGTTCGTTCCAGAACCGACGGTTTCAGGATTCCGGAGAAAGAGGTTTCCTTCCTGAATTGACCCAAAAGCTTCCCTAAATTACTTAGAAGCATATTTACTAAGGGTCGATGGTCGACCGGAAAGGGCGCATCAATGCTTACGGACCAGGTACAAACAGCGATACGCGGGCTGACCCAGAACGGTGTCCTCGCAGACAGGGTGGGCCGTCTATACCGTGCCAAGCGTCCCGCGACCGGCTGTGACCCTGTGTCGGGCAAACCCCAGCAACATGAGGGTACGCTCGTGGCCCGCATACCGCCGCCAGGTTGGCCGGACCGGACTCGGTCCGATGTCGGCCTGCCACGGCACCGGACCATCGTCGCCGTCGACATCGAGCAGTCGACCAACCGTCCCGATTCGGTCAAGGCCCTGCTCCGTCACGCGCTCTACGACCTGTTCGACCAGGCACTGCACTCGGCAGGCATTCACAAGCGCCACCGTGACCGGTTCTCCGACCGCGGCGATGGCCTCCTTGCCCTCATTCGTCCTGTCGACCAAGTCCCCAAGCCAGTTCTGCTGAACCGAGCCGTCCCCATATTTAGCCGGCTCCTAGCCGATTACAACGCGAACGTCCCGCGCGTCGATCACTTGCGCCTGCAACTCCGAGTCCGGGTTGTCGTACACGCAGGGGAAATCCACTACGACGCCAATGGATGCTTCGGCGAAGCACTTGACATTGCATTCCGCCTCCTCGACGCTCCCGGCGTCAAGAAAACACTACGGACTGCAACTGACCCGCTGACCCTGGTCATCTCGGGAGAGATCTACCAGACCATCGTGCGTCACGGCTGCGACGGCATCGACCCACACGCTTTCCAACCGCTCATCCGCGTCCACGTCGCCGGTCATCACTACCCCGGATGGATCCACACCCAGCGCAAAGACGCCCAGCTCCGCATAGCTGACATAACCGGTTACAAGCGGTCAGCTTGATATTCAGGGGAACGCGGGGTCCCGGTGCCGTACCCCAGCCCGGGCCGTCCGGGCGCTGGATGCGGGCGACCGCTTGCAGCCGCGTTCCCCGGCCTGATCGGCTGGCGTCAACTTAATGGAGGGCGGCCGACCGGAAATCACTGGGCACTAATTAAACTTTTGTTACTGGAGATAAACCGACTTGCGTTGAAAATCGTGATCCGGCACCGCCTGACCGCACAGGGTAACGGCCAGGCGGTGCTGGACCACGTGGGAACGCGGCGCGACCCGGCTACTCGAGGAGGTCTGGTTCCTCCACGAGCGCCTCGGGGAGATCCGGCCGTCCGGGAAGATCGGGCGGCCGGAGGCCTGAGGTGCCGGACGACTCGGAACCGGACGCCCCCGCCGCTCCAGCGCCCACCGACGCCGGCCGGGGCGTCTTGCCCCGGGGCTGCTTGAAGGTCAGGCGGCCGTTCTTCATCACGCCGATACGCTGAGCCCGGCGGGCCACGGTGCTGTCGTGCGTCACCAGCACCATGGTCAGGCCACGTTCCCGCCACATGGTCTCAAGCAAACCGATGATCTCGTCTCTCGTATCTTCGTCGAGGTTGCCGGTCGGTTCGTCGGCCAGCAGTACCTTGGGTTCCTTGACCAGCGCCCGGGCGATGGCGACCCGCTGCTGCTGGCCGCCGGACAATTCACCGGGCACGTGCCGCAGCCGGTCCCCGAGCCCGACGGACTCCAGCGCGACCGCGGCCCGCTGCCGCCGCGCGCCCCCCGCCACGTGCAGCGGGACCAGGGCGGCTTCCACGTTCTCCTGGGCGGACAGCGTGGGGATCAGGTTGAAGGTCTGGAACACGAACCCGATGTCCGTGGCCCGGACCCGGGTCACCTCGGTCTCGCGCAGCTGCGCGAGGTCGCGGCCGTCGAAGTCGACGATCCCGCTGGACGGCCGGTCCAGGCCGCCGAGCACCTGCAGCAGGGTCGACTTGCCGTGCCCGGTCGGGCCCTGGATAGCGAGCCACTCGCCGTCCTCGATCACCAGGTCGACGCCGCGCAGCGCGGCCACGGTCGTCCGGCCCTTCTGGTAGTTCTTGGTCACTCCGGTGAGCTTGTACATCAGTCGATGTCTCCTTAACCTCAAGCGACCTTGGCCAGGGCCGCGGCCGGACGCAGCCGCGCCGCCCGCCAGCCGCCGAAGATCCCGGCGATGATGCCGCCCGCTATCGCCAGCACGACCGCGAGGATGATCACGCTCATGCTCACCGAGGCGGCGAGGTGCACGGCGACCGTGTGGTTGGCCGTGTTCCCGGCCCGGTTGAAGAAACCACCGCCGCCGCGACCGAAGCCTCCGCCGCCGGTCCCGGCACCACCGGTACCGCCGGTACCGCCCCCACCGCCGCCGAAGCCGAACTGGCGGGAGCCGCCCGGGGTAGCCGAACCCGTGCTCTGGCCGACCACGGCGGACAGCTTGGGCGACAGCTTGGAGACCAGTTCGGCCCCGGCGAAGCCGAGCCCGATGCCGATGATCCCGCCGATGATGCCCAGCGTGATCGTCTCGCCCATCACCTGGCCGATGATGCGGCGGCTCTTCCAGCCGAGCGCCTTCAGCGTGCCGAACTCACGTACCCGGCGCGAGACCGCCGCCATCGTCAGCAGGCTGGCCAGCAGGAAGGCCGCGATCAGGACGGCCAGCGCGAGCCACTTGCCCAGGTTGTTGGCCAGGCTGGAGGCGCTGGACAGCGAGCCGGTAACCTCGCTGGCCAGGTCGGCCGAGGTGGTCACGGTCGCCGACGGCAAGGCCTTCTGGACCTCGTTCTGCACCGAGCCGATGGCGGCCGAACTGCTGGCCGCCACGTAGATGGTGTTGACCTCGTTCTTCATCCCGGCCAGGTTCTGCGCCACGGCCAGCGGGATGTAGACATCCGAGGGGTTGTCCCCGGCGGGCTCGCTGACGATCCCGATCACCTTGAAGTTGGTCGAGGTGCCCTTGCTGTTGCCGATGGCGATCGTGGAGCCGGTCTTCAGCTTGTTTTGCGTGGCGTACGAGGCGTCCACCATGGCGACGTCGGCCGAGGCGTCCGACGTGGCGAAGGTGCGGCCCGAGCTGAGCTTGCCCGAGCTGAGCGGGCCCCGCCGCCGTTGAAGTTGATGGCGGGCACGGTGCCGCTGAGCGTGCGGTTGTTCAGGGTCAGGCCGCCCGCCGCCGCGGCCACGTTGTCCAGCTTGGCCACCGTCGAGACCGAGGACGAGCTGATCGAGGCGAGCGTCGCGCTCGACGAGAGCGTGTTCGTGTTGATCTTGGTGCCGGCGGCCGGCCGGTTCTTGGTGCCGGCCTGGAAGCCGAAGCCGAACGATCCCGGGTTGAACGAGCCCGCCGTCGGCGTCTTGGTCACGGTGAGGCTGGTGCCCACGCCGTACAGCGCGTGCAGCACGGTGCCCTGGGCGTTCTTGACGCCGGACGAGGCCGCCGTCACGGTGATCACCAAGCCCACGCCCAGGGCCAGGCCGAGCGCGATGAACACGGCCTGGCGCATGCGGCGCCGGAGTTCACGCCGCAAGTAGGTGAAGAACATTCCGCACTCCTTGAAGAGGCCAGCGCGATACGAGTGGCTGCGCGAAGCTGGCGGCGCGGTGACTCGCCCCGGGAGCGAAACGCCGCGCCAGATGAGAGCTTGGCCCTGCTACCTGAACAAGTCCTGAGCGGAACCTGCGGGGTTTGTCCGGGAATAAAAAAGCGGATCCCCGGCTGCGGAAGCCGGGGATCCGCGGAAAAGGTGTACGGAGCGGGAAAGGCGTACGGATAAGTTCCCGCGCGCGGCCCTGATCGACTCGCGCAGGGAACTGGTCGTGGCCAGCACGGCCGAGGGCTCGTAGCCGCAGTGCGCCATGCAGTTGGCGCAGCGCGGGTCCTTGCCCCGCCCGTAGGAATCCCAGTCGGTCGTCTCGATGAGCTCCTTGTACGTCTTCACGTACCCGTCGTTCATCAGGTAGCAGGGCTTCTGCCAGCCGAGCAGCGAGTAGGACGGAATTCCCCACGCGGTGCAGCCGAAATCGGTCTTGCCCTCGAGGAAGTCCAGGAACAGCGGGGTGTGGTTCAGCCGCCACTTCTTCCGCCGGCCGTCGCCGAACGCCTTGCGGAACAGTTCCCGCGTTTCCTCCACGCCCAGGAAATGCTCCTGGTCGGGCGCCTTCTCGTAGGCGTAGGCGGGGGAGATCTGCATCTGGTCGACCCCGAGGTCGTCGTTCAGGTAGGTCAGCACGTCGATGACCGTCTGCGGGGTGTCGGTGTTGAAGACCGTGGTGTTCGTGTTCACCGTGAACCCGCGCGACTTGGCCAGCTTGATCGCGGCCACCGCCTCGTCGAACACGCCGTCCTTGCAGACCGACTCGTCGTGCCGCTCCTTCAGGCCGTCGATGTGCACGACCCAGGAGAAGTAAGGCGACGGCTTGAACTTGTCCAGCTTCTTGGGCAGGAGCAGCGCGTTGGTGCAGAGGAAGACGAACTTCTTCCGCTTGATGAGCTCGGCCACGATCACGTCGATCTGCGGGTGCATCAGCGGCTCGCCGCCGGCGATGGAGACCATCGGGGCGCCGCTCTCCTCGACGGCGCCGATCGCCTGCTCGACCGGCATCCGCTGCTTCAAGATGGTGTGCGGCTGCTGGATCTTGCCGCAGCCCGCGCACTTCAGGTTGCAGGCGAACAGCGGCTCGAGCTCCACCAGCAGCGGGAACTTCTTATTCCGAGCCAGCTTCTGGCGCATCAGGTAGGACCCGACACGCAGGGACTGACGTAGTGGCATGGGCATTACTGCCTAACCTCCTTGGGCAGGCCGAACCGGATTGATTCCGTGGTCGTCACTCGCTCGGAGACGGACAGGGGGCCTAGCCCTGAGAGCGCCGAAATGATCTCCTCCACCACGGCCGGAGGGGCGGAGGCTCCGGCCGTCAGGCCGATGGTGGATACCCCCGTGAGCCAGCTGAGCTGGATGTCTTCCGCGCTGTCGATCAGGTGCGCGGGAGTCCCGTTGCGTTCGCACGCCTCCACCAACCGGACCGAGTTGGAGGAGTTGGCCGAACCGGCCACGAGCACCAGGTCCGAATCGGCGGCGACCGCTCGCACCGCGGCCTGCCGGTTGGTGGTCGCGTAGCAGATGTCGTCGCTGCCGGGCGTGCGGACCGCGGGGTACCGCTCGCGCAGCGCGCCGGACACCTCCGCGGCCTCGTCGACCGCCAGCGTGGTCTGCATCAGGTACGCGACCCGGTCCCCGTCCCGGGGCCGCAGCTTGGCCACGTCGGCCGGGGTCTGCACCAGGACCATGGAGTCCGGCGCCTCGCCCAGCGTGCCCTCGACCTCCTCGTGGCCGGCGTGGCCGATCAGCGCGACCGTGTATCCGTCGGCGGCGAACCGCCTGGCCTCCGCGTGCACCTTGGAGACCAGCGGGCAGGTCGCGTCGATGACCGCGAGCCCGCGCTTGCTCGCCTCGGCCCGGACCATGGGCGACACCCCGTGCGCGGAGAACACCACGGTGGCGCCGTCAGGCACCTGGTCGAGTTCGTCCACGAACACCGCGCCGCGGCTTTCCAGGTCGCCCACCACGCGGGTGTTGTGCACGATCTGCTTGCGCACGTAGATCGGCTTGCCCTGGAGTTCCAGGGCCCGCTCGACGATCTCGATGGCCCGCTCGACGCCGGCGCAGAACGAGCGGGGCCCGGCCAGCAGCACCTGGCGCGGCGCGCAGGCCGCGGCCCACCGCTCCACGGCCGGGGCGGCGGCACGCAGCGCGCGCAGCGCGGCCAGGCCGCCGGAGACGATGCCCGCCACCGGGCGGACCGGGGTGTCGGACACGGCCCGGATGATCGCCACCGGCCGGTCGCCGGCCGCGGCGGCCAGCGGCGCCGACTCCATGTCGGCCAGCAGCGTGCCGTCGGCGGCCAGCGCGGCCCGTTCGGCCCGGCGGACCAGGTGGTCCACGGTGGTGACGCGGCCGGTCCGGGCGGTCAGCCCGGCCCGGCGCAGTTCCCCGGCCAGCAGCGGCGCGGACGGGCAGGTGGCCAGGCCCGCCTCGGTCGCGACGACCAGGTCGCCCGGGCTGAGGTCATCGGTCAGCCCGGCCCCGACCCCCATAACAGCGATTTGACCGAACGAGTCGGCTTTAAGCTCCCCGGCCCGGTCCGCCGCCCGGCGGGTGCCATAGCCCGTGCGCAGGACCCGGGGCGGGTCGTCGCTGGCCCGCAGTCCTTGGCGGATCGCGCGGGCCTCCACTCTCATGGGGGCACAGATGATCGCGTCGGTCATTCGGTACCTCCGTTGACGAACCTGCCGAGGGCACTGACCGGGAAGGCCAGCCGGTACAGGTGATAGTTGATGTAGAAGTCGCCGGGGAAGCCGGTGCCGGTGAACCAGGGCTCGTCCCAGGTCCCGTCCGGCCGCTGCGTTTCCGCCAGCCAGCGGATGCCGCGCTCGGTCGCCGGGTTCTCCCGATCCCCCGCCGCGAGCAGGGCCAGCAGCGCCCACGCGGTCTGCGACGCGGTCGAGGCGCCCTGCGCGGACAGCCCCTGGTCGTCGTAGGAACGCAGGTCCTCGCCCCAGCCGCCGTCCGCGTTCTGGTGCCGTTCCAGCCAGGCCACGGCGCGGCGGATGGCCGGCTTGGACGGCTGTACCCCGGCCGCGATCAGCGCGGGCACCACGGCGCCGGTGCCGTAGAGGTAGTTGGCACCCCAGCGGCCGAACCAGGAACCGTCCGGCTCCTGGTTCCGCAGCAGCCAGACCACGCCGCGGCGGGCGGCCGGCTCGGCGCCGCGGCCCTCGGCGGCGAACGCCTCCACGATGTGCGCGGTGACGTCGGCCGAGGGCGGGTCGATGACCGCGCCGAAGTCGCAGAACGGGAGCTTGTTGACCAGCTTGCGGGTGTTGTCGGCGTCGAACGCGCCCCAGCCGCCGTCCTTGGACGCCATCCCGGTCAGCCAGGCCATACCCCTATCGATGGCGGGCTGGCTCGGCCCGGCCACCCGGCGCAGCGCGAGCACCACCTCGGCGGTGTCGTCGGTGTCGGGGTAGTTGTCGTTGTCGAACTCGAACGCCCAGCCGCCCGCGGCTATGCCTGGTCGGCGCACCTGCCAGTCGCCAGGCCCGTGAATCTCCTCGCCCAGCACCCACCGGGCGGCCCGGGTCAGCGACGGGTCGTCGGGGGGCAGGCCCGCGTCGGCCAGCGCGGTCATGGTCAGCACGGTGTCCCAGACCGGCGACTGGCACGCCTCCAGGCGGCGCACCGGGCCCTGCGGCCCCTCTTCGGTGATGGTGAACCGGCCGAGGCCGGCCAGGCCCTTGGCCATCACCGGGTGGTCGACCTCGTAGCCGAGCAGGTGCAGGGCCATCAGCGAGTACACCCAGGGCGGCTGGATGCCGCCCCAGCAGCCGTCCTTCTCCTGCCGGGCGATGATCCACTCGGCACAGCGGCGCAGCGCCGCCCGCCTGACCGACTTTACCGGCCGGTAACGGTGCAGGGCTTTGTCGAGGGCGTCGAAGGCGCGGGCCCAGGGGTCGGCGGAACTGGTCACGCCGCCGATGGGGCGCGCGTCGAGGTCGCGGCGCGGACGGGGGGCGCGGCCGTGCGGGCCGCCGGTCTTCAGCTCGTCGATGGAGATGCCGATGGGGCCAAGGGGTCGGGACGGGCGGAAGGACTGGACCACGGCCAGGGCCACGATCGTCTGCCGGGCCCAGCAGCCCCAGTCGTAGATGTTGAGCGGAAACCAGGACGGCAGGTAGATCAGCTCGGGCGGGATGACCGGCAGGTCGTCCCAGGACCACAGCCCGGACAGGGCCAGCCAGATCCGGGTGAACACCCGGGTCGCCTCGACCCCGCCCTGGCCGGTGATCCAGTCGCGGGCCAGCTTCAGGTGCGGGTCGCCCGGCTCGTCGCCGGCCAGTCGCAGCGCCAGGTAGGCCTCGACGGTGGTGGACAGGTCGGCCGGGCCGCCGTAGAAGTTGGCCCAGGTGCCGTCCGCCCGCTGCTGGGACCGGATCCAGCGCGCCGCCGACGCGATCACCGCGTCGTCGTGCAACCCGAGGAACTCGCGCAGCAGCAGGTCCTCGGCGTCCATGGTCACGTTGGTCTCGAGCTCGCCCTGCCACCACCCCTCGGCGTGCTGCAGGCCGAGCAGGTGATCGCGAGCCCGGTTGAGGGTCCCGCGGGCGAGATCCGTCAGCAGCGGGTCACTTACCATGTGCGGGCCGTGATGAACTCGGCGATGGCGGTCAGCTCGTCCCGCACCTCGGCGGCTAGGTCGATGCTGGCCAGGCTCTGGTTGGCCTTGGCCAGCTGGATGTCGGCCTCGGCCTCGGCCCAGTCCTTGCCGCCCGCCGCCACGATCAGGTCGGCCGCGCGGACCAGGTCGTCCTCGGTCAGCGCCTCCGGGCTGGTCAGCAGCGCGCGCAGCGCGGCCGCCGCGGGCTGGCCGCTGTTCAGCGCGGCCACCACCGGCAGCGACTTCTTGCGGGCGCGCAGGTCGGCGCGGACCGGCTTGCCGGTGACCTCGGACGCGCCCCAGATGCCGAGCAGGTCGTCGGTGAGCTGGAAGGCCAGCCCGACGTGGGCGCCGAACCCGGCCAGCGCCATGGCCAGGGTGGGCGGCGCGCCCAGGTGCACCGCGCCGATGCTGCAGGCACAGGCCATCAGGGCCGCGGTCTTGTTCCCGGCCATGTCCAGGCACTCGGCCAGGGTCACGTCGTCGCGCTTCTCGAAGGCCAGGTCCTCGCCCTGCCCGTCGACCAGCCGCAGCACCGCCGCGGACAGGCAGCGGGAGGCCCAGGCGCCCTTGAGCGTGTCGTCCTCGAGCAGCAGGTCCTGGGCCAGCGCGAGCAGCGCGTCGCCGGCCAGGATGGCCGGGCCGACGCCGAACACGGTCCAGGCGGTCGGCCGGTGCCTGCGCTCGGTGTCGTTGTCCATGATGTCGTCGTGCAGCAGCGACCAGTTGTGGACTAGCTCGACCGCCACGGCGGCGGTCACGCCGCGCTCCGGCGGGGCGCCCGCGGCGCGCGCCGACAGCAGGGCGAGCGCGGGCCGCAGCGCTTTACCCCCCTTGCCGCCAGCAGGGCCGCTGCGGATCGGGTTCCCGGCCGCGTCGGCGAAGCCGAAGTGATAGGCCGCGACGGCGCGCACGGCCGGGGTGAGCCGCCCGATCGCGGCCTCGATCGCGGGACCGACCAGGTCGCGGGCCAGGGCCACGCCCTCGGGCATAACAGCAGTCACTGACGTTCCCCAATCGTTGCGGTGGGATCCAGGACGGTCCGGCGCAGCTCGATCGCGGCGGTCAGGCCGCTGCGCACCGCGCCCTCCATCGTGTCCGGCCAGCCGGTGTCGGTCCACGCGCCGGCCAGCACCAGGCCTGGCCGGCCGGTCGCGGCCCGCGGCCGCAGCGCGCCGCTGCCCGGCGCCTGGCGGAACGTCGCCCGTCGTTCGCGGGTGACGAAGAACTCGGCCACCGTGGCCTCACGCGCGGCCGGGAACAGCTCGGCCAGCGCCGGGACGAACTCCTCCTGCAGCTGAGCCACCGGGGTGTCCGCGTACTTGTCCGCGGCCGACAGCGAGATGGCCAGGTACTGATGACCCGGACGCCCGTGTTTAGAAGCAGAGTAGCCAGAAATGCGGGTGCGGTCGAAGACCCACTGCACCGGGGAGTCGATCGCGGCCACGAACGGCAGGTCCATGACCGGCCGGTCGTAGATCACGTGCACGTTGACGATGGGCGAGGCGCCGAGGCCGGCCCAGGCCGCGACGGTTTCCTCGGGCAGGGCACCCGGCGGCATCAGCGGCGCGGCCTTCTCGTGCGGGACGGCCAGCACCACCGCGTCCGCGGCCAGGTCCTCGTCAGCCAGCTTTACGGTGAAGCCGCCGCCGTCTACGGGCTCGATAGCAGAGACCTTGGCGCCCAGGCTGACCCGGGCGCCCAGCTTGCCGAGCAGGGTGGCGCCCGCGTCGCCGTGCAGTTCGCCCAGCGGGAGGGCGGGGACGCCGATGTCGGCCGCGTTGTTCTGGCCGAGCAGGCCGGTCTTGATCACCACGGCGGCCAGGGCCAGCGAGGCGTCGTCGCCGGCGATGTTCAGGGCCGAGATGGTGAACAGGTCCCACAGGGCGCGGCGGGAACGTTCGGTCTGGCCGCGGGCGGCGAGCCAGTCACCGAGGCGCTGCTGGTCCACGGCCGGGTCTTCCGGATTCACCCGGCGCAGTGCGAGGGCGGGGCGTGCCACCGACATACGTTCGGTCAAAGAAAGAAACGGGTAGCGGCCGAGAGCCGGCAGCATATGCAGCGGGCCGGGCAGCGCGGTCCGGCGGAGCCTGGCTTTGCTCGGCCGTCCGTTGGCCCCGGGGGCCAGGACGGTCACGTCGAAGCGGTCCTGCATGGTCGCGTGCCCGGTCATGCCGAGCTTGTCCAGCAGGCCCCGGTAGGCCGTGCAGCAGCCGAGGAAGATGTGCTGGCCGGTGTCGACGGTCAGGCCGTCCCGGCTGAACGAGCAGGTGGCGCCGCCGAGGCGCGGGCGCGCCTCCAGCAGCGTGACGTCGGCGCCCGTCTCGGCGAGCGCGATCGAGGCGGTGATGCCGGCGAGCCCCCCGCCGATCACCGCGACCCGGGGGGTGCGTCCCCCGGTGGCGGAAACAGTACTCATCTGACCCTCCCGGCCAGGGCCTTTACGGCGACCATGGCCTTTTCCCCCGTGGACAAGGACACCCGGCTGCTCAGCACCGCGGCGGGCTGCGCCGCGATCCGCTCGAGCAGCCCGCGGTAGATGCCGGCCATGGCGCCGGTGCAGGCCGCGCTGCGCCGGTCGAGCATGGGCAGCAGCTGCCAGCCGGTGGCGTACCAGTCACGAGCCCGTTCCGCCTCGAACTCGACCAGCTTGCTGAACTGCGATGCGCCGGGACTGGCCAGGTCCACGTCGAACTTGGCCAGGTCCTCGGCGGGCAGGTAGACCCGCCCGCCGCGGTGGTCCTCGCGGATGTCGCGCAAGATGTTGGTCAGCTGCAGGGCCACGCCGAGCGAGTCGGCTATCTCGGACGCCTTCTCGGGGTCGGCTTTGGTACCGAAGATGCCCAGTGACAGCCGGCCGATCGAGCCGGCCACGCAGCGGCAGTAGTGGTGCAGGTCCTCGAACGTCTCGTAGTGGGTGCCCCGGACGTCGGCCACGCACCCGTCGATGAGCTCGCCGAAGGCCGGGAGCGGGACCGGGAAGTTGCGCGCGGTGTCGGCCAGGGCGAGCAGGACGGGGTCGTCGTGATGGCTGCTGTCGTGATGGCTGCTGTCGTGATGGCTCGTCTCGCTGAGGTTGAGGACGGACTGGCGGGCCCGCTCCAGGTCGGTGATCTTCTGCTCGGGGGGCAGGGTGCCGTCGCCGATGTCGTCGATGCGGCGGGCGAACGCGTAGATGACCGCGAGCCCGCGCCGCTTGGCGGGCGGGAGCAGCCTGATGCCGTAGGCGAAGTTCCTCGCCTGCGTCCAGGTGATCCGTTCGCACTCACGGTACGCCTCGGTCAGGTCCACGCTTACCTTCCTGTCACATACGCCTTGGCCAGCTCCACGGCTAGCCTCGGCTTGCGTGGCCGCGGGGTGCCCCGCAGCACGTCGTAGTCCTGCGCCCGGATCGCGGCCAGCGCCGCCCGGCCGCCGGCCAGGTAGCCCGCGACCGCCAGCCGGGCCGCCCCGTGCAGCGTGTGCACCAGCGGCGCGCCCGAGTCGAGCAGCCTTCCGGCCCGGTCGGTCTCGAAGATCATCAGCCGCTTTACGTTCCGGCCCGCGTTCGCTGTAGCCAAGTTGGGGGCAGCCAAGTTGGGGGCGGCCAGGTTGGGGGCGGCCAGGTCCGCCTCCGTGACGCCGAACCGTTCCAGGTCCTCACCCGGCAGGTAGATCCGCCCGCTGGCCAGGTCCTCGGCCACGTCCTGCCAGTGTTCTGCCAGCTGCAGGGCCGTGCAGATGCTATCGGACAAGGCGATGCGCCTCGGCGTGGCAACCCCGAAGATGTACAGCACGATCTGGCCGACCGGGTTGGCGGACAGCTCGCAGTACTGCTCGAGCTCTTTGTAAGTCCGGTAGCGGGTGACCAGCTGGTCCTGCCGGTTGGCCTGGATCAGGTCGAGCAGCGGCTGGGCCGGGACCCCGCACTCGCGGACCGTTTCCGCCATCGCCTTGATCACCGGGGACCGCGGCGCCTTGCCCGAGTAGACGCGGTCGACATCGGCGGCCAGTTCGTCGAGGAGGCGGAGTCGCAGGTCGGTGACGTTGCCTTGTCCCTCGGCTTCGTCGCCGAGGTCGTCGGTCAGGCGGGCGAAGAAGTACAGGTTGGTCAGATGCCGGCGGTACCGGGCGGGCAGCATGCGCAGCGCGACCGGGAAGTTCTCCCCGGACGCGTTGGCCACCACGTCCTCGGCACGCGTCGATGACGGGCGGACGTGCTCTCGCGCGTTCGTCCGTCCGGTACGGCTTGTACTTCGGCTGCCCCCAGTCACGGATGTTATTTTCCAGGGAATGCACAAACAATTGCAAACAATGACGCGTGCGTCAGGTGACGTAGGCGTCGGCGAATGTCAGGGTCGGCCAAACTCATGCGGCCTAACTGTCCCTGATGATCCCGCTGCGCTACGCGGCGGTCACCAGACGCTTCGGTTACAGTCATGTTCGCGCAGGTTACACGGGGGAAAAATACTTTGTCCCGGCCACATCGTTATGATATTGAAAATACCTGACGTGTGCGTCAGTAAAGTTCTGGGCGCCCGGTAATGGCATTGACTAGCCAGTTTAGGGATCTACCGGGAAGGGGAAAGCGGCCGGGTGCCGGCGTGGTCCGGCGCGTCCGGCGCGTCCGGCGCGGTCCGGTGCTACAGCCGGCGCGCGGTGGCACTGGCTTCCGGCGGGCGGGGCCCCCGGCTGGTTTCGGCTCCCTGCCCGGACCTGCATACCTTCCGGGGCCTGCACGCGCGAACCAGCCGGGGGGGCGCCAGACCCGGTTCTTTCGGGCCCGGTGGCACATAGGGGCACATAGAGCAGCACCGGTGGCACATCGGTGCTGTATCGACTGCCGCATCGGCGCGGGGCTGCGCGGCGGGGGGGTCAGGTGCGCCAGAGGAGGACTAGGGCGCGGTCGTCGGAGCCGCCGATTTCGCGTTGCATGGCGGCGACCAGGGCGGGGGCGCCGACTTTGAAGCCGACCGACAGCATGCGCTCGGCCTCGCCGAGCAGGCGGTCGGTGCCGACGTCGATGTCCCGGCCGGGCGCTTCGACCAGCCCGTCGGTGTAGAGCATGAGCGCGTCGCCGCGCTGCAGTATGCCGTGCTCGGTCTCGGAGGCCGCGCCGTGCAGGTCCGGCACCACGCCGAGGACGATCCCGTGGGCCCGGGTGAGCCGCCAGCGGCCCGCGGCCGCGTCGTAGTGCACGGCGGGCGGGTGGCCGGCCGAGGCCACCACGTACTCCCCCGTGGCCAGGTCGAGCGACAGGTGCACGGCGGTGACGAAGCCCTCGCGGGACGCGCCGCGGCGCAGGTACGCGTTGCAGGCGGGCAGGAAATCGTCTCGGGGGACCGAGCCGAGCAGGCCGCCGAACGCGCCCGAGAGAAGCAGCGCCCGGGTCCCGGCGTCGATGCCCTTCCCGGAGACATCGACCAGCGCGATCTCCAGCATCTTGCCCTCGGAGTACGACACCACGAAGTCGCCGCCGAACGAGGAGCCGCCGGCCGGCTTGAGCACCAGCGAGGACCCCCAGCCCTCGCCGAGCTCGGGCAGCTTGCCCTGGGCCCGGATACGGTCCCTGAGCTCGAGCAGCATCCGGTCGCCGCGCAGCCCCTGGACGCCGAGTTCCTCCCGGGTCCGCGCCAGCACGTCGGCGAAGCCGGCGGTCAGCACGATGGTGGCCACGATCCCGGCGCCGGCCTTCCCGTCGACCACGTCGTAGATCAGCGCGGCGGCGGCGAAGCCGAAGTAGATGCGCAGCGCGCGCGGCCACAGCAGCAGGCCGCCCACCAGGATCGGCAGGATCATCACGCCGGCCCCGAACCACCAGGCCGACACGTGCACCGAGGCCACCGCGATGGCGATCGTCAGCACCGACAGGGCGAACGCCACGCGGCGGTTCCTGGTGATGAACTGCCTGGTCAGCTGCCTGCGCAGGTTCCGCACGAACCGCGGCGCGCGGCGTCGCGCCGACAGGGGTCCCCGGGGGGGCGGCGCGGTAACCATGATGCGGGCACTGTATTCGATCGGGGCCGGGGCGGGCCAAGTACCTGGCCGGCTAAATTCAGTCGCGCCGGCCGGGCGGGCGAGGTACTAAGGCATACATGCCCTCTCAAGAGTCTGCCAGCCATCGCCCCGGTAATCCGTATCCGATCAGGCCCATCGAGGAAAACGAGCTCGACGGCTTCATAGCGGTCGACGAGCACGCGTTCCATGGCTCGCCGATGTCAGAAGACGACCGGCGGGTGGTAGCGGAACGGTTCGAGTTCGACCGCTCGCTGGCGGCCTTCGACGGCCCCGCCCAGGTCGGCGTCACCATGTGCCACAGCTTCCAGCTGAGCGTGCCGGGCGGCGAACTGCTTCCGGCGGCCGGGGTAACCTTCGTCGCGGTCCTGCCCACGCACCGCCGGCGCGGCGTGCTCAGGAGCCTGATGCGCCGGCAGCTGGCCGACATCCAGGACCGGGGCGAGCCGCTGGCCATCTTGTGGGCGTCGGAGTCGGTGATCTACTCCCGGTACGGCTACGGCCGGGCCAGCTGGTGCCTCAACTACACGCTGAAGCGCGGCGAGGGCGCGCTGACCCGAGCCGCGGCCGCCGCCGCCAGTCCGGAGAACAGCGGCGTCCGGCTCCGGATCGCCGAGCCGCAGGCCGCGCTGCCTGAGCTGGCCAAGGTGTACGACACGGTGCTGTCGTCCCGTCCGGGGCTGTACGCGCGCAACGACGCGTGGTGGCGGCGGCGCGTCTACGACCCGCCGGCCGAGCGGGGCGGCGCCAGCCCGCTGCGGTGCCTGCTGGCCGAGGACGACCACGGGCCGCGCGGGTACGCGCTGTACTCGGGCAAGGACACCTGGTCGGACTTCCTGCCGGAGAACGTGCTGAACGTGCGCGAGATGGTGGCCGCCGACCCCGCGGCCGGCGGGGCGATCTGGACCGACCTGCTCAGCCGGGACCTGACCGCCGAGTTCCGGCTGCCCCTGCGGCCGGTCGACGACCCGCTGCTTTACCAGCTGGCGGACCCCAGGCGAACCCGGAGCACCACGCTGGACTCATTGTGGGCCCGGGTCGTCGACGTGCCCCGCGCGCTGGCCGGGCGCCGGTACGCCAGCCCGGTCGACGTGGTCCTCGAGGTGCGGGACGAGATCTTGCCGGCCAACGCGGGCCGCTGGCGGCTCGCCACCGCGAGCGGCGGCGACGCGGGAGACGGCCTGGCGGCGTCGTGCGAGCCGGCCAGCGGGGCGGCCGACCTGGCGCTGGACGTGACCGAGCTCGGGTCGGCCTACCTGGGCGGGACCAGGCTGGCCGCGCTGGCCGAGGCGGGCCTGGTCACCGAGCTGCGCCCCGGCGCCGTCCGGGCGCTCACCGCCGCCATGGCCTGGGACCCCGCGCCCTGGTGCCCGCTGGTCTTCTAGGAGGATGATGGTGCCGTGCCGCCCATGAAGCTGACCCCGACCGCCGCGATGCGGGCCCGGGATGTGTCCCGTCCGCGCGCCGAGCATCTCGCCGAGGCCGAGGCGGCGGAAGCCGCCGGGGACGAGCTCAGGAAGCCGGCCGCGGCGGAAACCCCCTCCGGCCTCCGGCCGTCGGGGGATGGTCGCCGGCCTGCTCGTCATCGGCGATCGTGGGCAGGCGGCGGGCGTGACGAGGCTCGCCGGAGGACGGAGCCGAACTAGGTCAGTCGAAGATGGGGTCGCGGGTGCGGGACCGCTTCAGCTCGAAGAAGCCGTCCGCCGCGGAGAGCAGCAGGACCCCGTCCCAGAGCCGGGCGGCCGCCCACGGGCAGATAGGGTCGAACCAGAAGTCGACGTGCGTCGTTTCGGTCGCGGTTGGCTCGTGAGAGGTCATGTGCAGTCCTGACCGCAGGCATTTCCGGCGCATTCCGCCAGAGGGGACGAACATCCGGTGGCATCGAACCTGACCCGCGACGAGGCGGCGGCGCGCTCGGCGCTCATCACGGTTTCCTCCTACGAGGTGGATCTCGACCTGACCGCGCGGGGCGGTGACGATACGACGTTCCGTTCGGTCACCGTGATCAGGTTCGACTGCGCCGAGCCGGGCGCGTCGACGCATCTCGACCTGACCGCGCCCGCCGTCCGCGAGATCACCCTCAACGACGCGCCGGTCGGGCTGGACGCGTTCGACGGGGACCGGATCACGCTGACCGGGCTGGCGGCCGTCAACGTGCTCCGGGTGGTGGCCGACAGCGCCTACTCCCGCAGCGGCGAGGGCCTGCACCGGTTCACCGACCCGGCCGACAAGCAGGTCTACCTGTACTCGGACCTGGAGACCTTCGACGCGCACCGGATCTACGCCTGCTTCGACCAGCCGGACATGAAGGCCACCTACGCACTCGCGGTCACCGCCCCGCCTGACTGGGAAGTCGTGTCCAACATGGCGGCGGATTCCCGGATCGGCGAGGGGGACACGGTCCGCTGGGTTTTCCCGCCCACGCCGGTCATGTCCACGTACATCACCGCGGTCGCGGCCGGGCCCTACCACGTGGTCAGGGACGAGCACGACGGCATCCCGCTCGGCATCTTCTGCCGCCAGTCGCTGGCGGAGTACCTCGATCCCGACGAGCTCTTCGAGGTGACGCGGCAGGGGTTCGACTTCTTCCACAGCTCGTTCGGCATCAAGTACCCGTTCGGCAAGTACGACCAGCTCTTCGTGCCGGAGTTCAAAGAGGGCGCGATGGAGAACGCGGGCTGCGTCACGTTCCTGGAGACCTACATCTTCCGGTCCCGGGTCACCGACTTCGCCCACGAGGCGCGGGCCGAGACGATCTTGCACGAGATGGCGCACATGTGGTTCGGCGATCTGGTCACGATGCGCTGGTGGGACGACTTGTGGCTGAACGAGTCGTTCGCCACCTGGGCGGGCACGCTGGCGCAGGCCGAGGCGACCCGCTGGACGTCCGCCTGGACCACGTTCGCGCAGCTGTACAAGGCCTGGGCGTACCGGCAGGACCAGCTGCCCTCGACCCACCCCATCGCCGCGGATATCGGTGACATCGCCGCGGTCGAGCTGAACTTCGACGGGATCACCTACGCCAAGGGCGCGGCCGTGCTCAAGCAGCTGGTGGCCTACGTCGGGCGGGAGAACTTCCTGGACGGCGTGCGGAAGTACTTCGCCGCGCACGCCTGGGGCAACGCGACGCTGGCCGACCTGCTGGCCGCGCTCGAGGAGACCTCCGGCCGCGACCTGGCCTCCTGGTCGGCGGAATGGCTGCAGCAGGCCGGGGTGAACACGCTGCGCCCGTCCTACGAGGTGGACGCGGACGGGCGGTTCACCGAGTTCGCGGTGGAGCAGGAGGCGGCGGCGAGCCACCCAGTGCTCCGCTCGCACCGCATCGCCATCGGCCTGTACGACCGGACCGCCGACGGCATCGTCCGCCGGCACCGGGTCGAGACCGACGTGGCCGGGGCGCGCACCGTGATCGGTGAGCTGGCCGGCCAGCCGCGCCCGGACCTGGTCCTGGTGAACGACGACGACCTCACCTACGCCAAGATCCGGCTCGACGAGCACTCGCTGCGCACGCTGGTGGACTCGATCGCGGACATCACCGACTCGCTGTCCGCCGCGCTGTGCTGGTCGGCTGCCTGGGACATGTGCCGTGACGGCGAGATGGCGGCGCGCGATTACGTGCGCCTGGTGCTGTCGGGCATCTCCTCGGTGGCCGACATCAGCGTCGCGCAGACGCTATTGGGGCAGGCCAGCGTGGCGGTGCGCCGCCTGGCCGACCCCGGCTGGCGGGAGACGGGGCTGGCCCTGATCGCCAGCACGCTGCGCGGCCTGCTGGACGAGGCGCCGGCCGGCTCGGACATCCAGCTCGCCTACGTCCGGGCCTTCGCCGGGGTGGCCACCAGCGCCGAGGACCTGGCCCTGCTGGCCGGGCTGCTCGACGGCTCGGCGGCAGACCTGCGCTGGGGCCTGCTGTCCCGGCTGGTGAGCCGGGGCGTCGACGGGTTCGGCGCGGAGCGGATCGAGTCCGAGCTCGACCGGGACGCCACCGACGCGGGCCAGCGGAACGCCGAAGCGTGCCGTGCGGCCATCCCCACCGCCGAGGCCAAGCAGGCGGCCTGGGACACGATGGTCTCGGGCGAGCAGACCCTGGCCACGTTCCGTGCCACCGTGTCCGGGTTCGTCGACCTGGACCAGCCGGCCCTGATCGAGCCGTACCGGGAGCCGTACTTCGCCGTGGTCGGGGACGTGTGGCGGGACTGGTCCTCGGCGATGGCCCAGGACTTCGCGGGCGGTGTCTACACGGTGGCCGCGATCTCAGCGGAGACGGTGCGGGCCACGGACGACTACATCGCCGCCGCGAACCCGCCGGACGGGCTGCGCCGGGTGCTCACCGAGGGCCGCGACGACGTGCTGCGGGCGCTGCGCTGCCAGGCCAAGGACGGGCAGGCCAAGGACGGGCAGGCGTGATAGCTAGGGGTCGGCCAGGATGCAGGGGATGTCGGTGTTCTCGTCGATCCAGTAGCTCGCGCAGACCCGGTGGTAGCCGTCGGCGACGATGAGCGGGCGGCATGAGGAGCGACAGGTAATCCTCGGCCGCCTGGAAGTCGTGCTTCTCCGGCTTCGGCAGCCACTTCACCGTCTGGGTCATGTCACCCTCCCGCCGCGGCCTCCCGGACGTGCTTGGGCAGGTCGGCGCCCAGCGGGACCTGGACGGTGGTGCCGGTGGCGCGGTCGGTGAGTTCCGCGGTCCCCGAAGCCAGGCCGCGCTTGCCCACCGTAACCCGGAACGGGATGCCGGTCAGCTCGGCGTCGCTGAACTTGACGCCGGCCCGCACGTGCCGGTCGTCCACGATGACCTCGACGCCGGCCTCGAGCAGCGCCTGGTACACCCGCTCCCCCTCGGCCGCCACGGCCTCGTCTTCCTGCTGGGCGATCACCACGACGACCTCGAACGGGGCGATCGCGACCGGCCAGACGATGCCCTTGGCGTCGTGGTGGACCTCGACGGCGGTGGCCAGGGCGCGCTCGACGCCGATGCCGTAGCAGCCCATGATCGGCTTGGCCGGCTTGCCGTCCGGTCCTGACACCCGGATGTCCATGGCGTCGGAGTACTTGTAGCCGAGCTTGAAGATGTGCCCGACCTCGATGCCGCGCTCGATCTCCAGGCCGTGCCCGCAGTTGACGCAGGCGTCGCCGGCCGCGACCTCGCGCAGGTCGGCCCACCGGCCCACGCTGATGTCGCGCTCGACGTCCACGCCGCGCAGGTGGGTGTCGTCGATGTTGGCACCGGTGAACATGCCGCGCCGGCCGCGCAGCGCCTCGTCCGCGATGACCGGGTGGTCGCCGATTCCGGGCGGCACTGTACCAACGGCGCCGAGGCTGCCGGGCAGCGCGCCGAGGGCGGCCTGGATCTCCTCCGGCTGGGCCGGGCGGATCGCGGTGGTGCCGGTGGCGTCGATCAGCTTCTGCTCGTTGAGCGCGTGGTCACCGCGCATCAGGACCAGGCTGAGCACGTCGTCCAGGAAGTAGATCAGCGTCTTGACCTGCCGGCCGGCTGGAGCCTGGTACTGGACCGCGAGGTCCTCGATGGTGCGTACGCCGGGGGTGGCGAAGGGCTCGGGAGCGGGGGGAAGCTCCCCGGCCCGTTCGTTATCGTCGACGGTGGCCAGCCTGGACGCGGCCTTCTCGATGTTCGCGGCGTAACCGCACTCCGGGCAGCGGACGATCAGGTCCTCCCCGGAAGGGGACGGGCAGACGAACTCGGTGGAGGTCGAGCCGCCCATCGCGCCGCTGGACGCCGCGACGGGGACGGCCGGGATGGACAGGCGCTCGAAGATCCGCACGTACGCGTCGCGATGCTTGGCGAACGACGCGTCGAGCCCGGCCGCGTCGAGGTCGAAGCTGTAGGAGTCCTTCATGGTGAACTCGCGGGTGCGCATCAGGCCGGCCTTGGGCCGCGGCTCGTCGCGCATCTTGGTCTGGAACTGGTACCACATCTGCGGCAGCTCGCGGTAGGACTCCATCTCGGTGGCCAGGGTCGAGATGACCTCCTCGTGCGTCATGCCGAGGACGAAGTCCGCGCCCTTGCGATCCTTGAGCCGGAACAGTTCGTCGCCCATCAGCTCCCAGCGGCCGCTCTTGCGCCACAGCTCGGCCGGGTGCATGACCGGCATCAGGAATTCCTGCGCGCCGATCCGGTCCATCTCCTCGCGGATGATCCCGATCACCTTGAGCCGGACCCGCTGGCCGAGCGGCAGCAGGGAGTAGTGCCCGGCCATCAGCTGGCGGATGTAGCCCGCGCGGAGCAGCAGGCGGTGGCTGGGCGCGCCGGCGTCAGCCGGGTCGTCGCGCAGCGTCGGGATGTGCATCGTGGACCAGCGCATGGTGCCGTAGTTTACTGGTCTTGGCGGGGGGTTATCGCGTTCCGGTTATCCGGGAGCTGACCAGTTCGGCCAGGGTGCCGAGGCTGCGGACGTGCGGGTGGCCGTCCGGCTGCGGGCACAATGCGTACGGGTCCATGTGCACCGGCTGCAGGCCGGCCGCGCGCGCGCCGGCCACGTCGTAGCGCAGGCTGTCCCCGACGTGCAGGACGGCGCCGCCCGCGGGCACGCCCAGCGCGTCGAGCGCGAAGCCGAAGATCCGCGGGTCCGGCTTGGCCACGCCGACCACGGCGGAGTCGACGATGACGCCCATCGGGACGCCCGCTGCCTCCTGGCCCGGTTGGCTCGGGCCGGGCGCGTAGCAGATGCTCTCGCGGCGCAGGTCGCCTGCCACGGTGCCGTCGGAGTTGGACACCACGCCCAGCGGCAGGCCGAGCGCGGCCAGCGCCCGCAGGCCGTCCTTGACCCCGAGGCCGGCGTAGGCCCAGGTGCCCGACCGGGGACGTTCGGCGATCTGGGTGGCGAGCTGCCCAGCCTGGTCGGCTGGCGCACCGCAGGCGGCGACGTAGGTCAGCATGTAGTCGCGCCACCAAGTGCCCGGGGCCGGCGGCTGCGCCTCGGCGTCCTGGGCCGCCATGGCCTGGTAGTGCGCCCGCTCCAGGGTGGCCAGGTCGGGATCCAGGCCGGCCGCGCGCAGCACGGGCCAGACGTGACCGGGCCGCGGGAAGACCAGGACGCCGCCGGCGTCGAGCAAGATCGCGCTGATTTCGGAGTCCCCGAGGGCGTCGCCGCTGTCTGCTGAAGCCACCCTCGCACTATATGCAGCGTACGGGCGGTCGGAGGCCGGGCATTTCCGTGTGCCATGGTGAATCAGGGGACGAGGCTTCGGCCACCGGTAAAGAGGGAACTGCCAGACCAGGGAACACAAAGGGGTGGGAAATGACCGAGGATCTTGCCGGCGTCAGCGCCGTCATCGACCAGAACATGACGGCCTTCGACAAGCCCGGGGTACTGTCCGTCCGGCCCGGCTACAAGGTCAAGAACGACTGGCTGACCAGCACGCGGTCCATCGTGGTCACGGTCCGGCACAAGGTGGCGGCCCCGCCGGCCGACGAGGCGCTGCCGGCCGAGGTGGGCGGGGTGCCGGTGGACGTGCGGCAGGCGTCCCCGGCCAAGGCCCTGGAACTGGAGGACCCGCAGAAGTACGCGGCCGAGCTGCGGCTGGCGCCGAACCTGGGGTCCGTGCCGCACTTCCCGGACGAGGTGACGCCGGCGGGCGCTCACCCGGCGGCGGCCGCGTCGGCGCACGCCCAGCTGGCGGCCGTGACCAAGCCCGAGCTCAGCTACGGCGGTCCGGCCGGCGTGACCCTCGACCCGATCGAGGCGCAGGCCACCATCACGCTCAGCGCCAGCCCCGACGCCGGCTGGCCGGTACTGAAGGCCTTCCTGGCCGGCACGGCGCAGACGCTCACGGTCGGGCTGTACGACTTCACCTCGGCGCACGTCCTGCAGGCGGTCACGGACAGCCTCCCGGGCAAGCAGCTGGACCTCGTCCTCGACCACCCGGCGGAGAACCCGACCGCGGACCAGACCGACGCCGACGCCGTCAGCGACCTGAGCCAGGCGCTAAGCCAGGACTTCACGCAGGCATGGGCGCTGACCCGTACCGATCCGGACGCGACCGCCTGGATCTACCCGTCCGCTTATCACATCAAGGTCGCGGTGCGGGACCGTTCGGCGTTCTGGCTGTCCAGCGGGAACTGGAACAACTCCAACCAGCCCGACATCGACCCGGTCAACGTCCCGGCCGACGCGTCCCAGGCCCGGCACCGCGACCGGGACTGGCACGTGGTGGTGGAGCAGCCCCAGCTGGCGGGCGTGTTCGAGGACTACATCCGCAACGACTTGCAGGTCGCGTCCGGCCACAACAAGCCGCCCGAGGCCGCGGGCCCGCCGCTGGCGCCGCCGTCCCTGGGCAGCAGCGAGACGCCGGCCTTCGCGCAGTTCTTCCCGGCCGCCACGGTCAGCGGGGTCATCAAGATCGCCCCGCTGCTGACCCCCGATCCCGGCGTGTACACGGGTGCGGTCAAGGCCCTCATCGCCAGCGCCACCCAGACCCTCTACATGCAGTTCCAGTACATCGAGCCGCCCAAGGCGGGCGTCACCACCGCCCAGCCGTTCAGCGACCTGATCAACGCGGTCATCGACCGGCAGCGCAGCGGGGTCGAGGTCAAGATCATCATGAGCGAGTTCGAGACGGCCGGCTACCTCGAGCAGCTCCAGACCCTGGGCCTGGACGTGGTCAGCAACGTCAAGATCCAGAAAAACGTGCACAACAAGGGCATCGTCGTGGACGGCGCGACGGTCCTGGTCAGCAGCCAGAACTGGTCGGCCGACGGGACGCTGTGGAACCGGGACGCCGGCGTGATCATCTACGACCAGGACGCGGCCCAGTACTTCCAGCAGGTCTTCCTGCACGACTGGGAGCACCTGGCCGCGGCCAAGGCGGTGTCTGACTGAGGCGCGGCGGGGCCGGGCCTGGCGGCTTGCCCCGGTTAACGCGGACGATCGGGGCTGCACGGCACATCAGCACGCGCGTGGATAACACGCCTCCCTTAGGTAACACCCCGGACCGAAATAACGGGGTGGATTCGGGTTACGGGGTTGATTTGGTGCACTACAGGCCCCCGAATCCACCCCATAGCCCAAATCAACCACGTTAATTTGCGGAGGATCGAATAAATATACGATTATGTGGTAAGTGGTGGCGCCGTGGTTAGTGGGGCGGGCACGCGGGAGCCGGGCGGGGTACCTGGCCCGTTTGGTGCGAAATTTGGTTTGGCTACCAGATCGGGGGGTGGCGGTCCTGCCAGGGGTGGGCCTGCTCGAGCTGGGCGGACAGGGAGATCAGGGTGGCCTCGTCGCCCATCCGGCCGGCCAGCATGACGCCGATCGGCAGGCCGTCGGCGTTCTGGTACAGCGGGACGTTCACGGCTGGCTGGCCGGACACGTTGTAGAGCGCGGTGTACGGGGTGAACAGCTTCTGGCGCTCGAAGTTCTGGGCCGGGTCCACCTCGTCGAACCAGCCGACGGGCCGCGGGGGCAGCGCCAGCGTGGGGGTGAGGACCGCGTCGTAGGCATTCAGCGTGACGAGCGCCGCCCTGGTCACCGCCTGCAGGTAGCCCTGGGCGAAGAACAGCTCGGGGGCGCGGACCTCCACGCCACGGCCGCGCAGGTAGCGGGTCAGCGGGAGGAGCACCTCCTCCTGCTCCGGGGCGAGCGGGGCCAGCGTGGCGTAGGCGTACCAGAGCGTCTCGAAGAACGGGACCACGTCCGGGCCGAGCGGCATGCCGATGTCCTCGACGTCGTGCCCCAGGCTCTCAAGCAGGGCGCTGGTCTGCTCGTAGGCCGCGACGCAGTCCGGGTGGACCTCGGCGCCCTCGACCGGGTTCTGCAGGGTCCGGCCGATCCGCAGCCGGCCCGGCTCGCGGCGGGCGTAGCCGAGGAACGTCTCGCCCGCGGGCAGCGGCGGCTGGGTGTACATGTCGCCGGGGAAGTTCTCCGCCATCACGTCGAGCAGCAGGGCGGCGTCGGCCACGGTGCGCGCCAGCGGGCCGTTGACGCCCAGGCCGGCCAGGTCGGGCACGAGCGGCCCTTCGGAGACCCGGCCGCGGGACGGCTTGATCCCGAACAGGCCGCAGACGCTGGACGGGATGCGGATGGAGCCGCCGCCGTCGCTGCCCTGGGCGGCGGGGGCCAGGCCCGCGGCCACCGCGGCGGCCGCGCCGCCGCTCGACCCGCCCGCGGACCTGGACAGGTCCCACGGCGTGCGGGCCGGCGGGCCGATCCTGGTCTCGGTGTAGCAGGGCAGCCCGAACTCCGGGGTCGCCGTCTTCCCGGTCATCACCGCGCCGGCCTGCCTGAGCAGGATGACCACGTTGTCGTCGACGTCGGGCACGTTGTTCTCGAACGCGACCGAGCCGAGGGTCTGCCTGACCCCGGCCACCATGTTCAGGTCCTTGATCGGGATGGGCACCCCGGTCAGCGGCGGCAGCGCCGCCTTGTCTTCGGCCGCGGCCACAGCCTTCTCGGCTTCGGCGGCTTGTTCGGTGGCGAGTTCGGCGGTCACCGTGTAGAAGGCGCCGACCTGGTCGTTGAGCTCGGTCGTGCGGCGCAGGTAGTGGTCGGTGACGACGACCGGGGAAAGCTCGCCCGAGCGGATCGCCGCAGCCAGCTCGATCATGGTGAGGTCGTGAATCTGGGCCATGCTGCAGATCGTAAACCACGCGGGACCCGGGCGTTTAGGCGCTTTATGCCGCCTCCGGTGCCTGGCCCCCCGATAGCCGGATCCCGTGATGACGTCGGGGACGGGACGCGCTATGGTTCGGGTTGCCACGGTGATCCCGGCGGCATTCCCGATGCTGTTTACCGGACGGCAGGTTTGCTCAGGCTTATCCGGGCTGCGGGCGACGCCGCTGCGTCACCAGCCTCACGACAACGCATAGTGAGCACAGCTGGCGGGCGGACACCTGGACCGCACCGGTCTCGCGCTGACGTCGCCCAGCTGGGCGTACCGGGGGCAGGATTTGCGTCATAGCATTCACGTTCGTGATCTAAACGCACCGACCTGGCTATTTAGCGCCGCGCCTGACGCGGCCATTGTCCGGGACGTCCGGTTATAGAACCTGATGTCCAGCTATAAAACCAGCCCGAGTAGGGCACAATCGTCCTAGTGACTGGCTATGCGCTGAGTCTTGAGGCAGTTACGCTGAGGTGGTGGGTGATACCGGATGGCGTGGCCGAAGCTGAGAAACAAGTCATCACGTTCGGTGATGGCAGTTGCTAATCACAGCGGGGCAGCACACGACGGGGCACGATCGCAGGCTGGGACGGCCGAGAACGCGGCGGGAGGTCCGGCTGAGACGGCTGGGGTCGGCGGGCCGGCTGGGGCTGGCGGGCCCGCTGGGGCCGGCGAGACAGCCGCTTGGCCTGAGGCGGGTGCGCAGAGCAGGTCCGGGGAGGTGCCGCCCGCCGGGTCGGCACCGGCTTCGGTACCGGCTAGGGCACGGTTCCTCAGGGTGGGACCAAGGCCGACGCCGGCTGAGGCTGTGCCGGCTGAGGCTGTGCCGGCTGAGGCTGTGCCGGTTGAGGCTGAGGTAGTGCCGGCTGAGGCAGTGCCGGCTGAGGCAGTGCCGGCTGAGGCAGTGGTGACTGAGGCTGAGGGCGCCGAGGCGGGATCGGTCGAGGTCGAGCCGGATTCGGCGGATCTGCCGCTGTGGGACTGGTCTCCACCCGGTGACCGGGCCGGCCAGGAGGATCCCGACGCCGCGCCCGCGGACCCGCCGAAGCCGGAGTGGAAGCCCGTGGTCACCCCGGTCGAGATCGCGGAGGGATCAGGGCAGCCGGGTATCGGCGAGCGCCGGGGGAACCTGGCGCACCTGGCCGTGAACCCGAGGATGCGGGCCTGGCGGCTGCGGCTCATCGTCGCCGCCGTCGTCATGGTGGGGTTCTCGCTCTGGGTTTCCTGGAAGCTCGGGCTCACGCTGGCCGTCATCGTGGTCATCGCGGACACCATCTACCGGTCGCGGCGCGGCTACCCGGGCGTGATCAAGATGACCGCCGCCCAGCGGCGCACCCGCAGGCAGCTGGCCAAGCTCGGGCGCGCGGGCTACCGCGCCATGCACGCCAGGCCCATCCCGGAGAGCGAGGAGCAGATCGACCACTTGGTGGTCGGGCCGTCGGGCGTCTTCGCCATCGACTCGGAGGAATGGGACAAGCACCTGGTGGTCCGGGCCAAGAAGGGCACGCAGCTATGGCACGGGCCGTTCTCCAAGAAAGACCGGCTCCAGCACGCGCAGTGGGAGGCACAGCGAGCGGCCGACATGATCTCCGGCGAGATCGGCAAGCCGGTCGTGGTGCGCCCGGCGATGGCGGTCTACGGCCCGAAGATCCCCTGGGACGTCGCCACGATCAGGGATGTCGACGTGTTCAGCGGGCCGCGGCTGCGCAAGTACCTGCGCCGCCGGGGCCGGCAGGCCGACGTCCGGCCGCTGACCGACTCCGAGATCGAGAAGATCTACGAGGCTGCGGGCAAGGCGTTCCCGCATCTCAGCTCGGGTTCCCCGGTGAGCTGAACCGCGCCCGGGGCCCCGGTAGGCTGATGGCCTGCTGGGCCGGCTACGGCTGAAGCCAGCCGGCCAGGCCAGCATCGCGACACCAGCCCACGCTGAGGGGAGATCGGTCATGCCGCCGCTTCGGTCCCGGACGGTCACGCACGGCAGGAACATGGCGGGCGCTCGGGCCCTGGTCTACGCGGCGATGGCCACCTCGGCCGCGACGGGGGCGGCCCGCGACATCACGCTCATCGGCCAGCCGGACTTCGTGAGCGGGACTTCGTGAGCAGGGCTTCGTGAGCAGGGCTTCGTGAGCGCGGCTTCGCCGCCGGACGTAAGCGCTGGCTTCGTGCGCCCGGCCCGCGCCGGTGACGCCGAGGCGCTGGCTCGCATCCAGGTCGCTTCGTGGCGTGCTGGCTTCGCCGGGATCGTGCCGGAGGCGCTGCTGGCCCGGCTGACCAGCGAGGAGGCAGAGGAAGCGTTCCGGGGCCGCTGGCGGGAGGCGATCACCAGCCCGCCGACGAGCAGGCACCGCGTGCTGGCGGCCGTCACCGGATCCCCGCAGCGGGAGGTCGCCGGGTTCGCCTCGGTCGGCCCGGCCACCGACGCCGATCGCTGGCCAGGCACCGACGCCGAGGTGTACGAGCTGCGCATTTCTCCCGAACGGGTGGGCTCCGGGCACGGCAGCCGCCTCGTGCAGGCGGTGGCGGACACCCTGACCGAGGATGGCTTCCACACCATGTCGATCTGGGCCCTCGAGGCCGACTCGGCGCTGCGGCGTTTCCTGGAGTCGGCTGGCTGGGCGCTTGACGGTGCCCAGGGGGAGCTGGACGTGGGCACGAGCGTGCCGGTCGTGCGGCTGCATACCGCGATCAGCGGCTGACCTAGGATTTATGCGTGACTGAAGGATCTGTGCGTGACTGAAGGATCTGTGCGTGGCTGAACCTCGGGAATGGCTGGCGGGGACGCGGCCCAGGACGCTGCCCGCGGCCGTGGTGCCGGTACTGATCGGCTCGGGGGTGGCCGTCGGGTACGACCGGTTCTCCTGGTGGCGGGCGCTGCTGGCGCTCGTAGTGGCGCTGGCGCTGCAGGTGGGCGTCAACTACGCCAACGACTACAGCGACGGCGTACGCGGCTCGGACGAGCGCCGGGTCGGCCCGGTACGGCTGGTCGCCGCCGGGCTCGCCCCGCCGCGGCAGGTGCTCACCGCGGCTCTCGCGTGTTTTTTCGTGGCGGGGGTGACCGGGCTGGTGCTGGCCGCGGTGACGTCCTGGTGGCTGCTGGCCGTGGGCGCGGCGTGTATCGCCGCGGCCTGGTTCTACACCGGCGGGCCTCGCCCGTACGGGTACAACGGCCTGGGTGAGGTCTTCGTGTTCCTGTGCTTTGGCGTGGTAGCCGTGGCCGGCACCGCGTACGTGCAGATGAAGACGTTCACCTGGCTCGGCCTGGCCGCTGCGGCGCCCGCCGGCCTGCTGGCCTGCGCCCTGCTCATGGTCAACAACCTGCGTGACATCCGTACCGACACGGTGGCGGGCAAGCGCACCCTGGCGGTCCTGCTCGGCGACGCGCGCAGCCGCACGGCGTACGTGCTGACCCTGCTAGTACCGTTCGGCGTCGCGGCGCTGCTCGGCTTCTTCCGGCCGCTCACCCTGATCACCGTGCTGGTGCTGCCGCTGGCCCGGCCGCCCGTCCAGGCGGTCCGCGCCGGCGCGTCGGGTCCCGCCCTGATCAAGGCGCTCGGCCAGACCGGGCGGCTGCAGCTGGCGTTCGGCATCGCGTTCACGATCGGCCTGGCCATCCACTTCTGACCGTCTGACCTGGCCGCGGGCCTTTTCTGACCACCCGCTTGCGGGCGCTCGCTTACGGATGGCAGACCGCTTGGCGGAGATTCGTCCTAGTTCCTATGCGATATACCCGTTCATGGGGCCGACGGTGCCCGTGATGCGCCCGGGACCGGCCCGATCCGGGCCCCGGTGGCCCTGGCGGGTCCGGCTGGCGGCACCGGCGTCACAGGATCATCGTGACACCACCGGCCGACATCTGGTCTCGGGGCCGCCCGACCGCCCCGATCGTCATAAAATCGCAATCTGCTGGTTCCGGGGCGTAGGGATCCGCGATGGTGGGGGCTGGTCGGCGGAGTCCGGGGTCGACCGGAAAACACCGCCGGGGCTGGTGCGCAAGTGGCAGGATAGTATGAGCGGGGACGGTGGGGGTCGCTGAGACGACTGGTCTCCCTAGCGTGGCTTGGGCCGGGGCACCAATCGGGTAGATTACCGGGTCCAGGAAGGGTCCGGATGGGTGATTCCGGCACGCTTTCGCGCCTCGCGAGAGACACTTAATAGGAAATGCGCGGTATCAGCGACACAGCGGCGGCTGGCGCGGTACCCTGCCCGATAATCCCAGGTGATGAGGTGCGGGCGCGGGTTGGTGCCTGAGCTCATGCGTATCCAACGGGAAGGTGCCCAGTTGCAAATCCGGGGAACGTGGTCGGCCGGACCCGGCGACGATCAGGCACGGTTCCTTGCCGACCTGCGCTTGCTGCGCGACTCGGCCGCGATCGGATACGACGAACTGTCGGCCCGGGCGCATTACCCGAGCGACGTCCTGAAGGAAGCCGAGAACGGCCCCTCTCTGCCCGGCCTGCCCATTCTCAGTGCCTACGTCCGCGCCTGTGAGGGGGACGTGCTTGACTGGGAAGAACGGTGGCGTCGCCTCAACCCCGAGGTGCCCGACGACCCGGATCTGCCGGTCCGGCCCGCCGGGGCGAGTGCGGCCGCCGTAGCGGGTGCCCGCGCCGGGGTCGGCGTCGCGCCGCCCGACGTCTACGACCCGGACCGGATCCGGGCCGCGCTCCGCGGCGATCCCGCGCGCGCGGGATCGCCCGGCCGCAAGGACGGCGATCCCGGTATCCTGGCCCCGGCCGCCGCTGACAACCTCCCGGGTTATGACCAGCCCGCGGAGCCGGACACGAACCTGGACCGCGGAGTTAGCTGGGGAGCCGGTACGGGCTGGGATGCCGTACCCGAGCCGCACGTCACATCGGCCAACGGCAACCACGTGGTCGCGCAGGCATCCCGCGGGCCGTTCGACGCGATCATCAGCAGCACATCAGATACCGCCGGAAACAGCCAGGCCGATGAGTTCTCCTGGCTGCAGCAGGACCCGCCGCAGTCAGCGCCGGGCGGCAACGAGCCGACCTCCTGGTCCCCACCCGCCGAGAACGAGCCGACTTCCTGGTCAGCGCCGGGCGAGAGCGGCCCCACCTCCTGGTCCGCACCCGCCGAGAACGAGCCGACTTCCTGGTCGGCCCGGGCCGATTCCGGGCTGGCCTCGCTGCCGGAGACCGGGGCGGCGCCGTCGGAGCCCGATATCACCGAACGGCTACCGCGCTATCAGGCCGAAAGCCTGTCCGCCCCGGATCGGACCGACTTCTGGGCTAAGTCCTCCTCGGCTCCTTTGGCCCCGGCTGACCTGCGGCCGCCCTCGGTACCGCGCGCCGAGGAGCCCGCGATCACGCGGGCGTCCTGGCCCTCCGCCGCCGAGACGGCTACTCCCCCGGCCCCCGAACCCACGTCGCGCATCCCGGCCGGATCGGGGATAGGTTCTGGTATGGCGCAGAGACCCATCCCGGCGCCGTCATCCGTATCACAGGCATCCACTTCACAGTCGGTCAGCCCGCAGCCTCCGCCGGGCCAGCCGGCTCACGCCGGCCGACCGGACCGGTATTTCCCGGTCCGTCTCCTGGTGGTCATCGTCATCGCCGCGCTCATCGGCAGCGCACTGGTGCTGCTGCTCAAGTGAGGCTCTGACCTCCGGTCGCGTGAGGCTCTAGCCTCCCGCCTCGGTGCCGTTGGCCGAGGACGGCTCGCTGTCCTGGGAGTCCTTGGCCTCGGGTCCGGCTAGTCCGGCGCCACCCAGCGGGTCGACGAAGCTGGTGCGGGGGATAGCCGCAGCCAGCATGGCGCTCAGGGCGTCCGCCGCCGCGGGCGTGACCGCGGTCACCGGGCTGGCGAGGGCGGCCTCCAGGGCAGCCGGCTCGGTTCCAGCGGACACCGCGGCGGCCGCATCGCCCGGCGGGACGGCGGCTGGGTCACTCGGGGAGACCTGCTTCGGCACACTGTCCGCGGGTGCCCGGTCCGCTCGTACCCGGTCGGCCGGCCTACTGCTCGCCGACAGAGCGGCGGGCGCGGTGTCGCCGCCGCCGAACGCGCTCGCCACCGAGCGCAGCGCGGTCGTGACCTCGCTCGGGATGACCCAGAACGTGTTACCCGCGCCCTGGGCGAGTTGCGGCAGCGTCTGCAGGTACTGGTAGGCGAGCAGCTTGGGGTCGGGGTCGTTGTCGTGCACGGCCTGGAAGACGGCCTCGATGGCCTGCGCCTCGCCTTCCGCGGTCAAGATCTTGGACTGCCTGAGGCCCTCGGCGGTCAGGATGGCGCTTTGCTTCTCGCCTTCCGCGGTCAAGATCTTGGACTGCCTGACGCCCTCGGCGGTCAGGATGGCGGCACGCTTCTCCCGCTCGGCGCGCATCTGCTTCTCCATCGCGTCCTTGACCGACTTCGGCGGGTCGATGGCCTTGAGCTCGACCCGGGTAACCCGGATGCCCCACTTGCCCGAGGCATCGTCAAGCACGCCGCGCAGCAAGGCGTTGATCTTGTCGCGCGAGGTCAGCGTCTGCTCGAGATCCATCGACCCGATCACGCTGCGCAGCATGGTGGCGGTGATCTGCTCGATCGCCTGGATGTAGTTGACGATCTCGTAGTCGGCCGCCCGCGGGTCGGTGACCTGGAAGAACAGCACGGTATCGATGAGCACGACCAGGTTGTCCTCGGTGATCACCGGCGCGCCGTTGAACGAGACGACCTGCTCGCGCAGGTCGATCATCGGCTTCACCCGGTCGATCATGGGGAGAACGAAGTTCAGCCCCGGCTCCAGTGTCTTGCGGTACCGGCCGAGCCGCTCGACGTTCCGGGCCCGCGCCTGCGGCACGATCCGTACCGAACGCATCACGGTGATTACGACTAGCAACGCGACTACCGCCGCGATGACGCTCTCAGCCACCAACATGGCTACTCCCGAGGGTAAACGAGGGCGGTGGCCCCGTCGATCTGCATGACGTCGACCTTGGCACCGACCGGAATGACCAGCGATTCGTCGTAAGGACGCGAGGACCATTCCTCGCCGCCGATGCGGATCCGGCCGCTGTGCTCGGTGACCTCCTCCAGCACGATCGCCGTGCGGCCGACGAGCGCGGCGGTGCCGGTGCGCAGCAGCGGCGGCTGCTTGATATGGCGCATCGCGATGGGCCGGACGAAGCCGAGCCCGGCCCCGGCCGCGACGACGAACGCGGCGAGCTGGACAGCCAGGCCGAGGTGAAACGTCCCGACCACGGCCGCGACGACCGCCGCGATCGCGATGAGGCCAAAGGCCAGCGTCGTGGTGAGCAGTTCGGCTACGCCGAGTACTGCCGCCACGATGAGCCATACGATCCAGGACATGGGCTGCTCCTGTCTTTGACTGTAACCCCGCTCAGTACCGGCCGCGTCACAGGGCCGCTCGGGCACCCGTCTCATTTGACACATCGCGCTATCCCGGAGATACCCCCTCGATACCGCCGATTGTGTGCAATTAGTGACAATTAGCCGTCTAGGTCATACAGGGGATTTCCGTCGACCTACACTCAAGGGGTAAGGGCACGAGCGTCCCGCGGCACGGCTGGACAGCAAGGTCCAGGAGGTATCTGGGGTGGAACGTGGCGACACCGGCCTCGGCCGTGACGCGTACGGTCTGCCGAGACGCGAGGGGGACCGCCGGGGCTATGGTCCTAGACCTTATCTCTCGGACGACGAGTTTCCCGCCCCGGCCGAGGACGACGACGCGGCCGGGTCAGGCAGACCGGTAGACGTCGACGAGGACGACTACGGACAGTTGCTGCGCCGGCCGGGCGAGGCGCCGCCTCATCCGCAGCGGCCTCGCCCGCCAGGGCGGCCGTACCCAGGCCAGCCAGGCCAGCCAGGCCAGCCAGGCC
>JBEKJP010000169.1:0-26684 GCA_050011155.1 Streptosporangiaceae bacterium | reverse complement strand
GGCAGGTCGTGCCGGGCCCGGTACCGCTCGATCAGCTGGTACTTGGTCACCCAGTCGATCTCCCGCGCGATCAGGTCGAGGTTCCCCGTCTCGATCGCGGCCAGCGCCCGCTCCCACATGTCAAGCACCCGCTCGCCCACCGCGTCCAGCCCGTTCTTGCTGGTGAAGTCCCGCACCTGGTTCAGGTACTCGTACTGGATCTCGAGCGCGGTCAGCTCGCGCCCGTTGGCCAGCCGGACCCGGCTGCGGCCGGTCATGTCGTGGCTGACCTCGCGGATCGCGCGGACCGCGTTGTCCAGCGTCATGTCCTGCGGCCAGGTGCCGGCCTCGATCATGCGGAGCACCAGGCCGGTCGACCCGAGCTTGAGCAAGGTGGTGGTCTCGCTCATGTTGGAGTCGCCGACGATCACGTGCAGCCGCCGGAACTGCTCGGCGTCGGCGTGCGGCTCGTCCCGGGTGTTGATGATCGGCCGGGACCGCGTGGTGGCCGAGGAGACGCTCTCCCAGATATGCTCGGCCCGCTGGCTGACGCAGTACACGGTGCCGCGCGGGGTCGGCAGGACCTTCCCGGCGCCGCAGATCAGCTGCCGGGTGACCAGGAAAGGCGTCAGGGTGTCGGTCAGCCGCCCCAGTTCCTGCTGCCGGGGGACCAGGTAGTTCTCGTGGCAGCCGTAGGAGTTGCCCGCCGAGTCGGTGTTGTTCTTGAACAGGTAGATGTCTCCGGCGATCCCCTCCGAGGCCAGCCGGCGGACGGCGTCCACCAGCAGCCCTTCCAGGATCCGCTCGCCCGCCTTGTCGTGCGTGACCAGGTCGAGCACGCTGTCGCACTCCGGGGTGGCGTACTCGGGGTGGCTGCCCACGTCGAGGTAGAGACGGCCGCCGTTGCGCAGGAAGACGTTGCTGCTCCGCCCCCACGACACCACCCCGCGGAACAGGTAGCGCGCCACTTCGTCCGGGGACAGCCGCCGTTGCCCGCGGAAGGTACAGGTAAGGCCGTACTCAGTCTCGATCCCGAATACGCGCCGGTCCATAAGCCCAACCTACGCGGATGTCCGCTTCGACATCCACTACCTGGCGGCCCGGCTGCCGTGACCGGCCAGCCTCACATTCCGGGGCGCTGTCTCGTCGGACTGGTGAAGTCCCCCGCGACCAGGAAGGGTGGCATCATGGGTACCAGGTTTGAGCCCGACCCGGAGCTGACCGCGATCATGGGCGAACGGCGCCAGCTGATCAACCTCGCCTACCGGCTGCTTGGCTCGCTGGCCGAGGCCGAGGACGCCGTGCAGGAGACGTACGCCCGCTGGTACGCCATGTCCCGGCCCGAGCAGGCCGCCATCGAGTCTCCCGGTGCCTGGCTGACCACCGTCGCCAGCCGCATCTGCCTGGACCTGCTCGGTTCGGCCCGGGCCCGGCGCGAGCGCTACGTCGGCGAGTGGCTTCCCGAGCCGCTGCCCGGGTCGGCCGGATCCCCTTGGCCGGTCACCGGGTCACCGGGCAGCGCCACCGCCGACCCGGCCGACCGGGTCACCCTCGACGAGTCGGTCAACATGGCCTTCCTGGTCGTGCTCGAATCGATGACCCCGGCCGAGCGCGTCGCGTTCATCCTGCATGACGTGTTCCGGTATCCCTTCGCCGAGGTGGCCAGGATCACCGGCCGTACCCCGGCGGCGTGCCGCCAGCTGGCCTCCTCGGCCCGCCATCGCGTCCGCGACGCCCAGGGCCCGAAGGCGCCCGCGACCCCGACGGCTCGGCAGGCCGGCATCGTCAGGGATTTCAAGCGGGCCTGGCAGGCCCAGGACATCGGCGCCCTCATCGGCCTGCTCGACCCCGCCGCCACCATGACCGCCGACGGCGGCGGCCTGGTCAGCGCCGCGCTGCACCCGGTCGAAGGCGGCGAGCAGGTCGCGCGGTACCTGGCCGGCCTCGCCGCCCGGGCGGGCGGCCCGCTGACGATCGAGGAACGCCTGGTCAACGGCCAGCCCGGCCTGGTCGGCCAGCACGATGGGGTGACCGTGACCGTGTTCGCGTTCGACATCGCCGCCGGGCGGATCAAGCACATCTGGGCCGTCCGCAACCCCGACAAGCTCCGCCCCTGGACTGCGACCTAGAGACCCTCACCGCCCGGGCTTCCCGGGTGAGCGTCCCGAAATGACCCCTTATGTGCTCTGTGGCCCCAGGCCACTCTGATACGAAAACTGGGTCCCGCTCGGCGCGCGGCAGCGAAATGTGCGTGCGCCCGCAGAGGTATGCGCGGTCCTCCTGGCACCCGGCCGCTTCTCGCCGCGGCGCTGCCAAACAGCACCGGTGCACCTCTATGTGACCCGATGTGCCACCGGTGCACCTCTATGTGACCCGATGTGCCACCGGTGCGGTTCCGCGACGCCCGCAGCAGCCGCGGGAGCAGCGGCAGCACCACCCGCCACACGAGACGCAAACTTGCCCGGCCAGCTGTAAGTTAACGGGGCTGATCCGGGTTACCCGTCCGATCCGGGACCCTGGGCGGTACCAGATCCACCCCGTAACCCGGATCCACCCCGTTGCGCGGCCGGGGATGGCGCATCACGTGACTCCCCGGGCACCGTGATGCCCGGGAATCACGCTATGGCTGGGGTGGTGATTGGCCCGGCGGTCAGGCCAGGGTGCCGGGGGGCGGCGGCTCCTGGCTAGTGGTCCGGCGTGGCTGACGGGCCGGGTGCCCGGATGTCATGGCCGCGTCCGGGGCGGGATCTGGGGGCGGGCTGATGGTGATGGCGCAGCCGCACGGGGCTAAGCCTTACTCAGGTCAGGGTAAGCCGGTTCCGGACCCGTCTAAGGCCCATCTCAGCAGGCGAAATAAGGATTTTCTCCGACGCGGAGCCTGGGGTCTTACGACGAGACTCAACGGTGGAAGGCAAAGAGATAGCCGCACCACGAGGAGGAACCATGAACCGCACCAAGACGCAGGACATCCAGGGCCCGCTGGCTCGCATCCGGCGGCGCGTGGTCGCTTTCGTCGCCGAGTGCAACTACGCCCAGTCCCGGCTGGCCAGCTCGCAGCACACCCCGGAGCACTACTGACCAGTGAGCCGGACGGGGCGCGCGGGGGCCGCTCCGCTCGCGTTCCAGAACCAGCCGTCAGCCGGCCGGGCACCGCACCCGGCCGTCTGACACGGATTTCACAGGCCAGCGCGGATGCCGCGCAGGGCGAGCCGCATGTCCGCCGCCGTCTGAAATCGGTCGGCCCGGGCCGGGGCGCAGGCCCTGACCAGGAACCCGGCTAGGTCCTGATCGAGATCGGGCCGGATCGTCCTCGGGTCGGTCACCGGCACGCCCGCCAGGGGCATCGCGTGCGGGAACGGGTGGCGCCCGTTGCCGAGCAGCCGGTAGAGCAGGACCCCGACCGCGAACAGGTCGGTCGAGACGTCCCAGCGGTCCAGGCCGGCGTCGGGTGGCTGATACGGCGGCGTACCCGACTGGGTGTGCACGGGGTCGCCGGCCCGGGAGGCGATGTTGAAGTCGAGCAGCTTCGCGCCGGTGCGGGTAAGCATCACGTTGAGCGGCTTGATGTCGCGGTGGACCAGCCCCCTGCCCCGTAGTTCCTCCAGCTCGCGAGCCTCGGCTTCGGGTAGCTCGCCGTCGAGCTGCCGGGTCTCGAGCTGCTTGATGCGGGCCGCGTCGGGATGAAAGGCGACGAGCGCGTCCAGCAGGTCGAGCGCGACGTCCACGGCCTCCCGGTCGCGCAGGCTCCGCTTCCCGGTGGCGAACTCGTCGAGCGACTCCCCGTCGATGAACTCGGTGATGAGATACCACTCGCCGGCCCGGGTCTTGCCGGCCCAGAACACCTTCACCACGTTGGGATGCTGGATCTTCCGCAGCGCGCCGATCTCGCGGCGCACGGCCTGGTACCCGGCGGCGCTGTCGAAGAGCTTGATCGCGCGCTCTTCTTCCTCGACGTCGTCGCGGATGCGGTAGACCTTCGAGAAGCCGCCTCGCCCGACGACCTGAAGGATCTCGAAGCGGCCGTCGATGACGTCGCCGACCGCGTAGTCGCGAGGCTTGGTCCCGGCCGAGGACCGTACCTCCTCAGGGTCGGGTTCCGGCAGCGCCTGGCTGCGGCCCGAAGCCAGCACCGAAGGCAGCAGCGAGGGACGGGCGCTGCGCTCTCTGGGCGCGTACGGCACGGTGTGGCGTACGATTCTGGCGCCCTCGGAGCCCTCGGGCACGTGCCGGATCCCCCCGACCGCGTGCGCCAGGCACGGATGCAGCACGTACGTGGCCACCTCGGGCGGGAAGTGGAACTGCTCGATGTCGCCCATGGAGTAGAACCGGCGCCGGCCCGCCTCGTCCACGTACCCGAGCAGGCCGTTCTGCCACAGGACGGTGGCGAGGTTCGTGGCCCGCTCGAAGTGCAGGTCCGCTACTTCCTGCAGCGCCTCGAGGTCGCCGCGGGAGAACCGGTCCACGCCGATCATCCGGACGAACGACCTGACGTCCTCCTGCACGCCGCTGATGTAGGCCTGGGTGCTGGTGAACAGCTCGGAGTAGTCGTACAGGGCGGCGCCCTGCGGCATCAGGTCCGACGAGATCTGGTTGGCGCACTGGGCGAGCTGAGAGTCGCCGAACCGCTTGGCGCTGCGTTGCACCACCGCTTCGATGGCCTCATGCGACAGGCCGCCGCGGCCCGCCTGCTTCTGCCGCAGGACTTCTTCGCTCAGTTCGTTGCCGAGCGAGATGATGTCGCGCGGGATCAGCCGGGTGTGGCCGAGCAGGTAGTCCTCGATCGACCCGTCGCCGTCGGGCCCGTTCCATTCGCCGTCGATTCCGAGCCAGTCCCTGATCGACGGGGGCCCGCTGGCCGCGCGCCGCATCAGCAGCGACGGCGGCAGCCGCTGCAGCTTCTGCTGAAGCAGGTAGAGCAGCGCGGTGCGATCCCAGGTCAGGACGCGGATGTGCGGCTCGTTGTAGTACCGCGGCGCGTGCTCCGACCGGTACACCGACGACATGACGATGTCCCGGATGCACACCACGACGTGCAGCCGCCCGCCCAGCTTGTGGTCCCGGAGCAGCCGCATGACCTGGTAGAACAGCCCCTCCTGGCATCTCAGCCAGTACATCGGGGCGTGGCTGAACTCCTCGTCTATCGCGTCGAGGTAGAAGTAGACCGGCTTGCACTGGGCGATGACCTCGCCCAGCAGGTCCTCGAGGTCGTCCCAGAGCGGGTCGTCGAGGTAGGCGGACAGCTGATGAGCCGTGTGCCGCTCGTTGATGATGTCGCGCACTTCGCTGTAGATCGACCGAGGCCGGCGAGAGTCGCTGATCAGCCGGGCGTAGGACCGCTCCAGCTCCTCGGCCTGCTCGTCACGAAGCTGCTGCCTGAGCTCGGGACGGCGCAGCAGGTGCGAGGCCAGCGCCCGCATGATCGCGCGCTCCCAGATCTGCATCCACTTCTCGACCAGGACGCTGTCCGAGAACCACTGGCACGCCTTCACGATGACCTCGGTCTTCGGCAGGCTCTGCTGCGGCACGTCGGCGTAGACCGAGTCCTGATGCGACTGGAAATCCTGAAGGCGCCGCAGGTAGACCGTCTTGCCCGCGCCGAGCTTGCCCACGATGACCCGGACCTTGGAGTCGTTGGCCCGCGTGGCGAGGTGGCCGTAGGCCGGATTGCCGCCGAAGTCGACGAACTCGCTGAGGACGTCCTCGATGTCGGCTCGTGATCCGTCCGGATTACCGAACGGCCCCACCGGGTCGAGCCGGCGTCGCCTGCTGCCCATTCCTCACTCCCAAAACCGCATCGTATCCTCCTGTACGGAGGCAAGAGTCAGCCGGGGAGATACCTGGTCACAGCCGGAGCAGGTGCTCACGGCCGTGCCCGGCGTATTCCGCCGCCAGGGCGCTCTTGCGGTCCGCCGTCATCAGGACGTATCCCTCGCGGGTCCGCTCGTAGACCGGGTCCTCGCCGTGCCACAGCAGGCGGCGCAGCGTCGGCTTGCTGACCTTGTGGGTCGCCGTCTCCGGCAGGCGGGCGGTGACCCGGACCAGGCCCGGGGACTGCTTCGTGCCCAGGTCGGGCTGCCCGCCGAGGAAGGTCCCGAAGGCTTGCGGGTCGAATTCGCCGCCGGGAACCTCGAGCGTCGCCATGACCTGGTCTCCGGTGACCGGGTCGGGGACAGCATAGACGGCGGCCCCGGTCACGCCGGGAAAGCGGCTCAGGATCCGCTCGACCGGGGCGGCCGCGAAGTTCTCCGAGTCCACCCGCAGCCAGTCCGCGGTCCGCCCGGCGAACCAGAAGAAGCCGCTCTCGTCGCGGTAGCCGAGGTCGCCGGTCCAGAAGTCGCCGTCCCTGAGCCGGTCCCGGCTGGCCTCGGGGTTGTTGTAGTACCCCTCGAAGCGGGCCGCCGCGTCGCGGGAGACGATCTCGCCGATCGCGTCCTCGGCGTTGACCAGCACGCCGTCGGCGTCGAAGCGGGCCGGCGGGCACACCTCACCGCGAGCCCCCACGATCTCCACCGTGAACCCCTGTTGCGGGACGCCGAGCGCGCCGTCGGGGGTACCGGGCGTGCAGATGATGTAGCAGGTGCCTTCGGACGAGCCGTAGGACTCGAGCAGCGGGCAGCCGTACCGCCGCGAGAACTCGGCCCGGTCCACGGCCGAGGCCTCGGTGCCGAAGCCGAAGCGCAGCCGGTTGTCCGACTCCTCCGGGCGCTCGGGTTGAGCCAGGATGTAGGCCAGCGAGCGGCCGACGTAATTGAAGAAGGTGGCGCCGAACCGGCGGATGTCGGGCTGGAAGCCGGAGGCGGAGAACCTCCGCCGCATGGCGAACGCCGAACCGTGCGCCAGGCACGGGCCGAGGGCGGCCATCAGCGCGTTGCCGTGGAAGATCGGCATGGCGTTGTAGGCCACATCCGCCGGGCTGAACGCGATCGGGTTGACCTGGCAGATGTACGCCCACCGGCCGGTGGAGCAGATCACCGCCTTCGGCGCCCCGGTCGACCCGGACGTGAACAGCAGGAGCAGCGCCGACCGCGGATCCAGGCCCTCCGGGGTCGCCTCGGCCGGCGCCCCGCGGTGCCGGGTGAGCAGGTCGGCGTACTCCGCGCCGTCGGCGTCCAGGATCCGCGGCCCGCCGTGGCCGGTGCTGCCCAGAAGACCGATACCGTCGAGCAGGCCACCATAAGCTTCGCCGGTCACGATCGCGGCGCAGTCGGTGCCGCGGATGTCACGGGTCAGTTCCGCCCCGCGCCGGGTCGGGTTGATGCCCACCACGGTCGCCCCGCTCAGGGCGGCGCCGGCGATGAGGAAGATGTACTCCGGCGTGTTCTCCAGCAGCACGCCTACGTGCCAGGGCCGCCCGGGTGGCTCTTCGGAGCGTACCCGCTGCAGCAGCGCCGACCGGGCGGCCGCCTCCCGTACCAGTTCGCGCCAGCTCCACCGCTGGTCCTCGAAGAGCAGCGCGGTGTTGTCGTCCTCCGCCCGCGCCAGCAGCAACCCCGCGATCGTCGCGTGCTCCGGCGTGACGGGTGTAACCTCAGTCGCTTGAGCCGAGCCAGCGGCCCGGCGCTGGAAGAATTCCTGATCCCAGACTGCCCCGGTCATGGCATCAGACTAGAACGTGTTCCAGTCGTTGCGAAGCGCCCTAAGTCGCGTGCGCGCGGGCCAGGACGCCGGTGATGACGGCGCGGGTGTCCGCGGGGTCGATGACGTCGTCGATCTCGAAGGCCATCGCGGTGCTGAGTGCTTTGCCGCGGGTGTACTGCTCGGCCACCAGCTGCTCGTAGCGGGCCTGGCGGGCGGCGGGGTCCTCGATCGCGTCCAGTTCCCGGCGGTACCCCAGTCGCACGGCCCCTTCCAGTCCCATCCCGCCGAACTCCCCGGTCGGCCACGCCACCGTGATGGCCGGACGGCGCAGGTCGCCGGCGGTCATCGCCATCGCGCCGAGGCCATAGGCCTTGCGCAGCACCACCGCGCAGACCGGGACCGTGAGCCGGGCCCCGGCTACGAACATGGCGCCGAAGCGCCGCACCACCGCGGTCCGCTCCACCTCGGGCCCGACCATGAAGCCGGGCGTATCAACCAGGGAAAGAACGGGTAGCCGGTGCGCCTCGCATAGCCGCAGGAACGCGGTCGCCTTGTCGGCCGCGTCGCCGTCGATCGCCCCGCCCAGGTGCAGCGGGTTGTTGGCCAGCAGCCCGGCCGGGTGCCCGCCGACGCGGACCAGCGCGGTCAGGATCCCGACGCCGAACTCCGGCCGCAGCTCGAGCACGCCGCCGGTGTCGCACAGCGCCTCGATGACCGGGCGCACGTCATAGGCACGCACCCGGTTCTCCGGGATGAGGTGGCGCAGCAACCGCTGGTCGCCGTGTTCCGCCTCCCCGCAGAGCCCGGAGAAGTAGGAGAGGTAACGCCTCGCCGCCGCCACGGCCGCGGCGTCGTCGGGGACCAGAAGATCCACCACCCCGTTCGGTACCTGGATTGACATGGGTCCGACCTCGTCGGGTGCGACGATGCCCAGCCCGCCGCCTTCGATCATCGCCGGGCCGCCCATGCCCAGGCTGGCCTCCGGCGTCGCGATGATCACGTCGCAGGCGCCGGCCAGCGCCGCGTTGCCGGCGAAGCAGTATCCGGACACGACGGCCACCAGCGGGACCCGGCCGGATAGTTCGGCCGTCAGCCGGAACGTCGGCACGTCGAGGCCGCCGACCGAGGTGGTGTCGGTGTCGCCGGGGCGCCCGCCGCCGCCTTCGGCGAACATCACCAGCGGCAGCCGTTCCCGGCGGGCCAGTTCGAGCAGCCGGTCGGTCTTGCGGTGGTTCATATGGCCCTGCGTGCCGGCCAGCACGGTGTAGTCGTAGGACATCACCGCGACCGGCCGGCCGTCGACCCGCGCGGTGCCCAGGACCAGGCCATCGGCCGGGGTGCGGGCGATGAGGTCGTCGAGCGGGCGGCGGCGGCGCTGGGCCGCGATGACCAGCGCGCCGTACTCGGTGAAGCTGCCCTCGTCGACCAGGTCGGCGATGTTCTCCCTGGCCGTCCGGCGCCCGGCGGCGTGCCGCCGCTCGGTCACCTCGGGCCGTCCGGAGTCCAGCCCGGTCCGGTGCCGCTCCCGTGATTCCGCCAGGTCCGGCCGGATGTGGTCCAGCGGCACCTCGGCCGCCAGAGCCGGCCCGGTCCCGTCGGCGCCGGCCTCGGCCACCGTCAGCAGGACCGCCCCGGCCGGCACCGTGTCGCCCGCCGCGGCCCGGACCTCGGCCACTCGCCCGGCCGCCCGCGCCCGGACCTCGTGCTCCATCTTCATCGCCTCGAGCACGAGCAGCTCTTCGTCCGGGCCGACCGCCTGGCCGGCCGCGACGGCCACCGAGACCACGGTCCCGGTCAGCGGCGCCCGCACCGCCGCGTGCCCATCCGGTACCCCAGCCTCCGTGAGCTCAGCCTCCGTGAGCTCAGCCTCCGTGAGCTCAGCCTCCGTGAGCTCAGCCGCCAGCTCGGCGGCGTGCGCGTCGAGGTAGCCGGTGTCGAGCGCGCCCAGCTCCGGCAACCGCAGCAGCGCCTGGAGCAGGGCCTGGTTGGTGGGCACCCCGGCGATGCCGAATTCGGCCAGCGCCCGCACCGCCCGGCGGGCCGCCTCCGCCAGCGTGCCGCCCCCGGTGATCACCTTGGCCAGCAGCGAGTCATACCGCGGGCTGACCGGGTACCCCTGGTAGGCGGCGGTGTCGACGCGGACGCCGGGCCCGGTCGGCGGCTGGAACCGGCTCAGCGGGCCGGCGCCGGGCAGGAACGTTCCGTCCGGCTGGATCGCCTCGGCGTTGACCCGGGCCTGGATGGCGGCGCCGCGCGGCTTGATCACGTCCAGGGCGAGCTCGTCCAGCCGGGCGCCGTCCGCGACGCGCAGCCCCTGCTCGACCAGGTCCAGGCCGGTGACCTGCTCGGTGACGGTGTGCTCGACCTGCAGCCGGGGGTTGACCTCGAGGAAGGCGATCTCCTCGCCGCGGACCAGGAACTCGGCGGTGGCCAGGCCGCGGTACCGCGCCGATTCGGCCAGGACGGTCGCGGCCTCGGCCAGCCGGTCCCGGACCTCGTCGCCGAGAACCGCCGGGGCGAGCTCGATCAGCTTCTGCCGCCGCCGCTGCAGGCTGCAGTCCCGGTCGCCGAGCACCGCGACCGCGCCGGTGCCGTCACCGAGGAGCTGGACCTCGATGTGCCGGGCCCCGGTCAGCAGCCGCTCGGCGTAGAGCCGCCCGTCGCCGAACGCCGACGCCGCCTCGGAGGCGCACCGGCGCATCGCCTCGGCCAGGTCCGCCTCCCTGGTCACCGGCCGCAGGCCGCGCCCGCCGCCGCCGGCCACCGCCTTGACCATGACCGCGCCATACTCGAGAAGCAGGCCTCGCACCTGTGCAATGGGTGGGTCGATGCCGGTGCCGGCCAGCACCGGCACGCCGAGCTCGCGCGCCCGGGCCCGGGTCGCGGCCTTGTCGCCGAACAGCGCGAGCGCCTCCGGATCCGGCCCGGCGAAGCGCAGCCCGGCCGCGGCACAGCGCGCGGACAGCTCGGGCCGTTCGGACAGGAAGCCGTAGCCGGGGTGCAGGGTGTCGCAGCCCGCCCCGGTCGCGGCGGCGACAATCGCGTCGACGTCGAGGTAGGCCGCCACCCCGGTGCCGGGCAATTCGACCGCGGTGTCGGCCCGGGCGACGTGCCCGCAGGCGGCGTCGTCGGCGGGGTAGACCGCCACCGTCTCGATGCCGAGCACCGCCGCCGTCGCCATGACGCGGACCGCGACCTCGCCCCGGTTGGCGACCAGCAGCCGCTTGATCATGCTTCTTCCCCGGAGGGCTCTTCACCGGTCAGCGCGTTGTCGGTGGAGACGACGAACGCGTCGACATCGGTGTAGCGGTCTAGCGGCGGGGGAGCCTGCGCCTGCAGGATCCCGGCGGTACCTCCGAGGCCGGCCAGCGTGTCCGCCAGCGACTCGACCAGCCGCTGCCGCCACTCATGCGGCCGACCGGAAAAGGCGACGGTCACCGCCTGATCGATAACGAACGGGTCTATGCCCGACATCTCGCGGAAGTTCCAGCCCATGGGGATCCATTCGTCGTCGTCGCAACCCGACGGCTCGGCCATCACCACCGGCCGCTGCGCGAACCCCCAGCGGACGATGTCCTCGACCGGACGCCAGCCCTCCACCGCCACCTCCGCTGTCAGGGGTTCAGTCCCACAGAATGGCCCCGCACGCGGCGCAGGTGCCACTCTGATAATCCCGCGCTTCGGCCGGTCGGTTCGCGGCGGTTCGGTTCGCGGCGGTTCGGTTCGCGGCGGTTCCGGCTCAGACGGCTGCGGCTTGGCTGGCTGCGGCAGCTTCGGCCGTGACGGCCGCCGGGCCTGCGGTGGCTCGGGCTCCGGAGGACGCCGGGGGTGAGACGGCCGGGGCTCCGGAGGGCGCCTGGGCTGCGCCGCTCGCCTGGGCTGCTGTGACCGCCGGGGCTGCGGCTGCTCGGGTACGGCAGACCCTGGCTCACGGTCGGGTGATGTCCGCCTGGTGGTCTCCGGCGGTGTGGCCTTGGCCGGCAGTGGCGCCAGCCCGGCCCGCGGCGGCGCAGCCTCGGACGACGGCAGGACCGGCTCCGGGGATGAAGGCACGTTTTCCGCTGGTGGTGGCGCATCCTCGACCGCCGGTGCAGGCGGGACTGGTGCCCTCCTCCGGCCGGCTTCACCAGCCGGGCGGGGCTTGGTGTAGTACCGCAGAGCCGTCTGGATGATCTCCAAGCACCACTCGCCCTTGGTCCAGCCCTCAAACTCGGGCCGCGCCAGCACCTGGTCCATCTTCGCGGAGTCGACCGCGGAGAGCTTGAGCCAGATAGGGACCGAAGTATCTTCGGAAGTGTCTTCGGACCGGCCAGGACGTGCCATGCGTTCAAACTACCCAGATCGGGCCCGTGCCACCGGTAACGCTGACCGCGAGCTGCTCAGCCTTCCCGCGCTGGCCCCAGGTTCGAGACGGGCGAGATGTGACACCGACCCGCATATAACCCAATGCCAGAAAGGCGGCACCACCCTCACGTCCTGCTGTTCCATGATCGCGGGCAGTTCCGGCGCAAATTCGACCGGAACTGCCCGCGATCATGAACTGCACCCGGGATTCTTTAACCTGAAGTTGCGACATGAAGGGACATAACGGGCTGGCTGTGGCGTGGCCGGGATGCCGCGGTGAGGGCGGCGGGACAGCGGGGGTCAGCGCGCCGGACGAGGCACCTGCGAACCGTGGACCAACCCGTGCTGGCGCCAGAATGCCTATGGCGTAAGGATTTCCGCTCAACATCTGGGCGTTTTGCCGTTATCGTAATTATCTGACTCAATAAGACTGTTCCAGTCCAAGAGGCGGACGCGACGATGCGAGCGATACCGACCGGACAGCGTGCACGAACCACACTGGCGAGAGCAGCCGCGATCGCTGCCGTGCTGATCACGGCGGTCGCGTGCACCAGCGCCACCGCCAACCCCAGCGCGACCTCGAGCCCCAGCCGCAATACCACGAACAGCAGCGCCACCGGCAGCGGTGGGCTCGTCGTGAGCACCGCCGACGGAGCGGTCCGCGGGAAGATGGTCGCGGCCACCGACGAGTTCCTGGGCATCCCGTACGCGGCGCCGCCGGTCGGCGCGCTGCGCTGGCAGCCTCCGCAGCCGCCTAAAGCCTGGCCCGGCGTCCGCACCGCGACCAGTTTCGCCCCGCACTGCCCGCAACCGTCATCCTCGTTCGGCGTGGCCAGCATGTCGGAGGATTGCCTGTACCTGAACGTCTTCATCCCGGCCGGAGCCCAAGGAGCCCAAGGAGCCCAAGGAGCCCAAGGAGCCCAAGGAGCCCAAGGAGCCCAAGGAGCCCGGACCCGCGACTTGCCGGTGATGGTCTGGGTGCACGGCGGCTCGCTGCGGACCGGCGCGGGCGACGAGTACAACCCAACCGGGCTGGTCGGGCACGGCGTCATCGTCGTCACCATCAACTACCGGCTCGGCGCCCTCGGCTTCCTGGCCGACTCGGCGCTGGCCAGCCGCCCGGGCGGGCCGTCCGGCAACTACGGCCTGATGGACCAGCAGGCGGCGCTGCGCTGGGTGCAGCGCAACATCCGCGGTTTCGGCGGCAACCCGGGCAACGTGACCCTGTTCGGCGAGTCCGCGGGCGGCCTGTCCACGCTGTCCCAGCTGGTCTCGCCCGGCGCGCGCGGCCTGTTCCAGCGGGCCATCGTGGAGAGCGGGAGCTATAACCCGGCCCAGCAGTCGCTGACCACCGCCGAAGCGGCCGGCCAGGCCTTCGCGACCAAGGCCGGCTGCGCCAGCAACACCGCGTCCTGCCTGCGCAGCCTGCCCGTGTCCACCGTCCTGGCCGACGAGGACCCGGTCGGCTATACCCCCGACGTCGACGGCGTCGTGCTCAAGCAGTCGATCGAGACCGCGCTGGCCAGCGGGCAGTTCAACCACGTGCCGGTGATGATCGGGACGAACCACGACGAGTACCGCCTGTTCGTGGCGATCTACGCGCTGCTCGGCGCGAAGGTGACCGCGGCGAACTACCAGGACATGATCGCCAGCACGCTCAGCGTGCCCGCGACCGCCGCGGCTGCGATCGCCGCGCGGTACCCGCTCAGCCATTTCTCCAGCCCGGCGGTCGCCCTCGGCGCGGTGGGCACCGACGCCATCTTCGCCTGCCCCGCACTTTCTCAGGGTGAGTCGCTCGCGCGGTACGTGCCGACCTACGCGTACGAGTTCAACGACGAGAACGCGCCGGAACTCTTCCTGCCGCCGGTCGGCTTCCCCTACGGCGCGGCTCACGCGTCCGAGCTCCAGTACCTGTTCAGCCAGAGCGCCGTCCCGCACCCGGCCGACCTCACGGCGCCACAGCAGCAGCTCGCGGAGGCCATGAAGCAGGACTGGACGAATATGGCCAAGGCGGGAGTCCCGGCCGCCGGCTGGCCCCGGTTCAGCTCCGCCCGCCAGCAGGTGCTGTCCCTGGTCCCCCCGCGCCCGCGGGTGGAGACGAATTTCTCCGCCCAGCACCAATGCGGCTTCTGGATACCGGCGGAAGCCAGCCGCTAGACATCCCGGATAAGCAGCCAGGCTCAGCCCGCTATTCACGACTGCCACATAGCCCCCGTTCGTCACGGTAGTCTCTGACCCCCGGCTTCTTAGTCGTGGTAGGACGTAATCCCATCCATCACTTTTTCCTCACGGCCCCCTTTCGTTGGCGGCGATAATGTCATTCGCTGGTAAAGTATTCCCGTATGGGACAAAAGGGGAATGGCGGAAATCAATTAGTCCGGGCCGCTCTAGGTGGCTAAATATTTTAAATTCCTGTCAGCTGCATTTTGGCTAATGCGGCATATCCCGGTCGTGCTATGCCTAGACTGGGTTCGTCGAGGTCCAGACTCCGCCTCGCCCGGCCGAGCAGCTATGCCAACAGGTTCTGGGTGAAAGTGGGGGATATGTCGGGCGCCGATCGCGAATCGGGTCAGGTTACCTGCTGCTCCGATATCTTGCCGGTCCCGGCGCTGAGGCATCCGGACGGACTGGCTGGACCGGCCTCGGCTGGACGGCCCGGTGAGCTGGCGGCCGGCCTGAAAGAGTCGCTGGACCGGGTGGCGGCGCTGGCCGCAGCCGCCCTGAGTACGCCGAACGCCGGCGTCATGCTCGCGGGCACGCGGGCATTCCACGGACTGGCCGGCGCCCCGGGTACCGAGGACCAGCCGAGCCCGTGCGAGCAGTTGCTCTGGGCGGACGGCGTCGGCTCCGGCGACAAGCTGATCATCGGCGACACCCGGCTGGACCGGCGCCTCAGTACCAAGAACGTGCCTGGCGCGGCGAGCATGATCGCCTGGGCCGGGGTGCCCGTACGTGGCCAGGACGGCCGCGTCGCCGGGGCGCTCTGGGTAGCGGATCAGGTACCACGCCGGTGGAACGCTACCGATGTCGCGTTCCTGGAGGCTCTGGCCGAGATCGCTTCGAGCGAGGCTGGCCTGCGGGCCGCCCTGGCCCTGAGCGCCGGCCGGGCCGCCCTGGCCCGGACGCTCGAGGAGAGCCTGCTGCCGCCGCCGCGGCTACCCGATATCCCGGGCATGCAGGTGGCGGTGCGGTACGCGGCGAGCGGGACGGGGTCGGAGGTCCTCGCGGATTTCTGCGACGTGTTCCCCTCGGTCGGCGGCACCTGGGGAATGGTGGTCGGCGATGTGTGCGGCAAGGGTTCCGCCGCCGCTAAGGGCACCGCGCTGGCCCGCTACACCCTCCGGGCGGTGGCTCGCAGGCAGACCAGGCCGAGCCTGATCCTGGCCCACCTGAATCAGATGCTGCTCGACTGGCCGACCGACGACCCGCGCTTCCTGACCGCGATCTACGCCGCGGTTCGGCCCGTCCGAGGCGGGGTCCGGGTGCGGATCAGCTCGGCCGGCCACCCCCTCGCGCTGGTGCGCACCGCGAACGGCCGCGTCCGCGAGTTCGGGCAGCCGGGAGTCCTGCTCGGCGTGCTGGCCCGCCCGGAGTTGCATGACTCGCAGCGGCTGCTGCGGCTCGGCGACAGCCTGATCATGTTCAGCGATGGCGTCACCGAGGCCCGCGGTTATGGTGGTTCCGCCCGTGATCTGTACGGTGACGAGCGGCTCCGCCGCCTGGTCGCCCGGCTCGGCGACACCACCGCGGCGGCCGTCGCGGACGCTATCCGGCTCGCCGCGCTGACCTTCAGCGGCGGCCGGCTCAGCGACGATACCGTTGCGCTAGTAATGAAGGTCGCGGCATGAGCTCGCCCGGGTTGGCTGGCCTCAAGCCGGGGCCTGGTACATGCTTGTCCTGCCGAGAGTGCCGATCTGGGAAGTGGTTCTGATGAGGGCTTCGGTGGACCGTCCCTCCCCGTTGTCCCGTTACCGGCCGCCGCGGGCCGCGAGAGCGCCATCGAGGCCCGGCCGTGGTTAACCGGGAGAGCTGGGCGCGCATGCTCGCGGAAGGGCCGATGGAGGGCGCCGAGCGCTCCAGGCATATCTGCGAGCTCTGCGCGCAGCTCCTGGGAGTCAGCGGCGCCGGCATCTCGATGGTGACCGCGACCGGCAACCGCGGCGTCGTATGCGCCACCGACGAGGTGTCCGCCCGGATCGAGGATCTCCAGTTCACCCTCGGCGAGGGTGTCTGCGTCGAGGCGGTGACCGGCGGCGCGGCGGTCATGGTCGATGACCTGCACCAACCTGATGACCTGGCGGTCGCGCGCTGGCCCGCGTTCAAGGAGGGCGTCACGGCCGCCGGGGTCCGGGCGGTGTTCGCGTTGCCGCTGCGGATCGGTGTCATCAGCGTCGGCGCCCTCGACCTCTACCGTGACCGGCCAGGGAAGCTGACGAACGATCAGCTCTCGGCGGCCCTGGCGGCCGCGGATGCCGCCGCGGTCGCGCTGCTGCAGCTGGGCACCGGCGCCGTCGGCTCGTTCGCCGGCCACCCGGGCGACCAGGCCGCCTACCAGATGCAGGTGCACCAGGCGAGCGGCATGGTGAAGATCCAGGCCGGCGTGACGATCGACGAGGCCTTCCTGTTGCTGCGCGCGTACGCCTTCGCCGCCGGCCGGTCGGTCGGTGAGGTCGCCAAGGACGTGGTCGAGCGTCGTTTGCGCTGGCCGGTGGCGGACCGATGACCATGCCCGGCCAGCACGCCGACCCGCCGGCCGCTGCCCGCCACCGTGAGCAGGACGTCGCCCGGACGTTCGTGATGCTCGCGGACAGCCTGGTCGAGGACTACGATATCGTCGACTTGCTCGACCGCCTGGCCGAGGCCTGCGTCCGCCTGCTCGGCGCTGACCGGCCGCGCTGGCCGCTGTTCGCGTCGTTCGCGCTCGAGGCCGGATTCCGCTCGGTCGCGGCCCTCCCGATGCGGCTGCGCGAGCAGACAATCGGCGGGCTGAACCTGTTCGACGACCGCGCCGTCCCGGTGGCCCCGGACGACCAGCGGCTGGCGCAGGCACTGGCAGACGTCGCCACCATCGGCATCCTGCAGCAACGCTCCGCTCAGCGCAGCAACCTGCTGGCCGAGCACCTGCAGCGGGCGCTCAACAGCCGGGTCGTCATCGAGCAGGCGAAGGGCGTCCTCGCGGAGCGCAACGGGATGTCCATGGACGCGGCGTTCGACTCACTGCGATCGTACGCCCGCGACCAGAACCTCAAGCTCACCGACCTCGCCGTCGCGATCGTCCATCACGATTTCAATCCCGCGGTCCGCAAGGGCCCCCCTCCGGCGCCTGACCAGCGGGATTAGCCGGACAGCTCGACGTCAGGCTGGTCGGGCAGTGGCCCTTCCGGGCGCAGATCACGGCGGGGCCTCGCCTGACTGATTCCGCCCGTTTCGTTCCCCGCGATTCCCCTCGATATGCACAGATAATGCCGCCCATCGATGAATTTCCCGTTAAGGACAAAAGTGAAATAATGGCAATTTCTTAGTTCATGCCGGTCTAGGTAATTGTGTCGCGAAATGATATTCAGCCGAAGTTCAGCCAACATGTCATATCCAGATCGTGCTGTGGTTAGACTGTGTTCGTCGAGGTCCAGACCCCGCCTCGCCCAGCCTGACAGGTGTGTCCATATGTCATGGGTAAAGGTGGGAGGATATGTCAGTCGCCGATCTCGAACTGGGTCAGGTCACGCGCTGCCCAGATATCGGGCCAGATCTGGCGCCGGTGAATCCGAACGGGCTGAGCGGGCCGGCCTCGGCTGGCCGGGCGCTGCCACCGATGACGCCCCATTCACTGACTGCGGAAAGCCTGGAGCGTCGCTGAACGTGCGCACCGCGAGAAGGAGAAGAAATGACCGAGGCAGTGGCGTCGGCAGCCACCAGGTACACCGGCGTATTCCGCGGCCGCCCGGATCAGGTCCGCCGCGCCCGGCACGAGGTCGCCCGGTATCTGGCCGGGCACGCGGCCGCCGATGACGCCGCCCTGATCATCAGCGAACTGGCCGCCAACGCCGTCTTGTACAGCCGGTCCGGCGGGCAGTTCTTCACCGTCCGCGCCGTCCTGCACGACACCTGGTGCCGCCTGGAGGTCGAAGACGGCGGCGGCCCCTGGGACACCGGCCCTCCCGACTGCAGCCGCCCGCATGGCCTGGACGTGATCCAGGCCCTCACCGGCCCTGGCAACTGGGGTGTCGACGGGGACAGTTCCGGCCGCGTGGTCTGGGCGAGGCTCTCATGGTGAGCTCGGCCCCTTCCCGGGGCGCCGACGCGTTCCTCGCTCATGGCTGTGCCTCATTGGTCGGGGCGCCGTCGCGGCGCCATCCAGCATTCAGGGCGCCGTCGCGGCGTCACCCAGGACGGTGATGACCTTCTCATAGCCCCAGTCGCTGCCGATGGGCACCGGGAACAGGACCGGCAGGTCCACCCCGGCGGCCTGGTATTCCGCCACCCGCCCGGCGCAGCGCGCGGCATCGCCGTGGGCCACGAACCCGTCGGCCACCTGCTGCGGCACCCGCCCGACGGCACCCGCCCGATCGCCAGCCAGCAGCACCTCGCGTACGCCACCCAGACTGGGACCGCCATCTAGCTCGCCGAACAGTCGCGGCACGGCCGGATGTAGCACGTAACGTAGCACCACGGCGCGAGCCGCCGTCGCGGCCGCCACCGGATGGCACAGGGCCAGGGCGTCGCCGTGTCCCTCGGCCACGAACACCGCGCCGAACCCGGCCTCCTCGGCGGCCCCGGCCACGGCTCCGACGGCGGCCGGCGGCAGCCCGCTGTGCGACGCGATCGACAAGCCGAGCGGCCCGTTCACGACCCCACCGGCCCGGCGTCCCACTCGGTCACGTGGATCCTGCTCCGCATCGCGCGCCTGCCTTTCGCCCGCATCGTATCCTTGCAGAAATGACTTCTGCAGGACAGACTCCCGGCCGTACTACCCGGAGGAAAGATCATGATCGACGTAGCCGCCGTGGTCAGCCAGGTGCGCCGGGGCATGATCCCGGCGCATGTCTACGGCGACCCGGAGATCTTCGCGCTGGAGCGTGACCGGCTGTTCTCGCGATCCTGGGTCTTCCTGGCCCACGAGTCCGAGATCCCCGATCCCGGCGACTACGTCGTCCGCCGGGTCCTGACCGACTCGTTCATCGTGGCCCGAGACGAAGCCGGCCAGGTAAGGGTCATGTTCAACATGTGCCTGCACCGCGGCATGCAGGTGTGCCGCGCTGAAATGGGCAACGCGAGCCACTTCCGCTGTCCCTACCACGCCTGGACCTACCGCAACGACGGCCGGCTGGCCGGCCTGCCCTTCCACGAGGACGCCTATGGAGGCGAAGACGGCTTCGCCCGCCAAGGCCAGCGGCTGCTGCCCGCGCCGTCGATGGACACCTACCGCGGGCTGATCTTCGTCAGCCTGGACCCGAACGCCCCGCCGCTAGCGGAATACCTCGGCGACTTCGCGTTCTACCTGGACTTCTACGTCAACCAGAGCCCGGCCGGGATCGAACTGCGCGGCCCGCAGCGCTGGCGGGTCAAGGCCAACTGGAAGATCGGCGCGGAGAACTTCGCCGGCGACAGCTACCACACGCCGCACACCCACGCCAGCGTGGTCGAGATCGGGCTGTTCCGCGAGCCGAAGGCGAACAAACGCAAGGAAGGCGCCCTCTACCAGGCCGGCCCGGGCGCCGGCACCACCTACAAGCTGCCGCCCGGCGAGGACTTCGCCAGCCAGCTCCGCTACGTGGGCTATCCGGACGCGATGATCCCAGCCATGACCCGAGCCTGGTCTGACCGCCAGCGAGCCCTCATGGAAAACAGCGGCTTCATGATCTCCGCGGCCACCTTGTTCCCCAACCTGAGCCTGGTCCACAACTGGCCGCAGATCGACGACCGCGGCACTGTCCGGCCATTCATCTCACTACGCCAGTGGCAGCCCATCAGCGCTACAGAAACCGAGGTACTGTCCTGGTTCGCGGTCGACGCGGCGGCGCCGGCGGAGTTCAAGCGGGATTCCTGCAAGGCCTACCTGATGTGCTTCGGCATCTCGGGCATGTTCGAGCAGGACGACGTGGAGAACTGGGTGTCGATCACCGACATGGCCACCGGGTCGATGGCCCGGCGGCTGAACCTCAACAGCCGGATGGGCCTGACCTCGGACGGCAAGCCGGTCAAGCCGCCGATCGCCGCCTTCGCCGGGCCCGGCGTCGCCTACCAGGGCTTCGGCGAGTACGGCCAGCGACATTGGCTGAGCCAGTGGAGCGACCACCTGGAACGCGAGCCGGCCAGCCAGGCGGCCACCGACCTGGGCGCAGCCCGATGAGCAACCCGAAGCCGCTCCCTTACAGCGACCCGGCCCACCAGGCCGCGCACCAGTTCCTGGTCGAGGAGGCGGCGCTGCTCGACGCCGCCGACTACCCGGGCTGGCTGGACCTGCTGTGCGAGGACATCCGCTACCTGATGCCGGTGCGGGTGACGACCGCCCGCGGTGCGGGCTTCAGCGCGCAGCCCGGCATGGGCCACTTCGACGAGGATATGTACGCGCTGCGCAAGCGCGTCCAGCGGCTGGCCACCGACCACGCCTGGACCGAGGACCCGCCGTCGCGGACCAGGCACTTCGTCACTAACATCCGCACCTTCCGCTACGACGACGGACTGAGGGTCGAGTCCGCCCTGCTGCTGTTCCGCAGCCGCGGCGACACCCGCGAGGCCGACCTGATCTCGGCCGGCCGTACCGACCTGCTCAGACAGGCCGGCGACGCGCTGAAACTCGCCCGCCGCGAGATCACCGTGGACGAGGCCGTCCTCCGCACCCAGAACCTGGCGGTTTTCCTTTGACGCAAATCCGGCTCGGCAACGAGTTCAGCGAGGTCGTGGTGGAACCGGTCCAGACCCGCAACGGCGTCCGGCTGCGCATCTCCGTCCCCGCCTCGGGTCATCAGATCCTGCTCTGCCCGCTCGAGCTCGAGGCCCTGACCTGGCAGGACCACGAGTTCTTCACCCGGCTCCTGGCCACCCCGCATGGACCGGAGGAACCCTGATGGGCTGGCTCGACGGCAAGCGCGCCCTCGTCGTCGGCGCGGGCTCCGGCATCGGCCGCGCCGTCCTCACCGCCTTCGGGGAGGAAGGTGCCCAGGTAGCGGCGATGGAACGCGACAACCATAAGAATGAACGTCTGGCCGTCGAGCTCCCCGACTGCGTCATCAGCCCCGGTGATGCGACCAAGCTGTCCGACGCCCACGCGGCCGTGAACGCGGCCACCGAGGCCTTCGGCGGCCTGGACGTCCTGGTCAACTGCGTGGGCATCTTCGACTTCTACCGCGGCCTGGCCGGCATTCCCGAGGACCAGCTCGACCCGGCCTTCGACGAGATGTTCGCCGTCAACGTGAAAAGCCAGCTGGTCACGGTGCGGGCGGCGCTGCCCGAGCTGCGCCGGGCGGGCGGCTCGGCAGTGCTCACGGTATCCACGTCCGGCTTCTATCCCGGCCGCGGCGGCATCCTCTACGTGGCGTCCAAGTTCGCCGTCCGCGGCTGCGTGATCGCGCTGGCCCACGAACTGGCCCCCGACGTGCGGGTCAACGGCGTCGCGCCGGGCGGCACGCTGGGCACCGAGCTCACCGGGCCGCACAGCCTGGGGCTGGACGGCCAGAACCTGGGTACGACGGCCGGCCGCGAGGAGGACCTGCGCCGCCGCACCCCGCTGCAGGTCGCGCTCAGCGGCGAGGACCACGCCGGCAGCTACGTGTTCCTCGCCTCGGACCGCGCCCGCGGCATCACCGGCACCGTCGTCCACTCCGACGGCGGCGTGGGAATCAAATAGCTAGGTCGCCCGGGCCAGTTGCGTCTCCAGCCCCGCCGCCCGCTCCCGCAGCGCGGCCTCGATCCGGCCGATGACCTCGCCGGTCATCCGCGACACCGGCCCGGACACGGCCAGCGCCGCGGCCGGGGTCAGCCGCGGGCCGTGGACGGCCACCGCCACCGAGGCGACGCCCTCCTCGCTCTCCTCCACGTTGACCGCGCAGCCTCGCTCGCGCACCCGCTGCAGCTCGGCCAGCAGCCGCGGCCCCGTGGTGATGGACCGGCCGGTCAGCGCGGTGAGCTCAGAAAAGCCGCCGAACAGCGCCGTCACCTCGGCGTCGGGCAGCTCGGCCAGCAGTGCCTTGCCCGACGCGGTGCAGTTGGCCGCGAGGGTAGTGCCGGTGCGCGCGGCCACCCGCAGCGCCCGTGGGCTCTCCACCGCGTCGAGGTAGCGCACGCTGTCGCCCTCGAGCACGGCCAGGTGCACGGTCTCGCCGAGTGAGGTGGCGAGCTGCTCCAGGGCGGGCCGGGCGTGCAGCCGGATGTCGAGCTCGCGCACCGCGGCCAGGCCGATCTCGGTCAGCACCGGACCCGCCACGTAGGCCCGCGAATCGGCCTCCTGCCGGACGAACCCGTGGAAGGCCAGCATCGCCATCAGCCGGTGCGCGGTGGAGTGCGCCACGCCGAGGTACTCGCTGGCCTCGGACAGCCGGACCCGGGGCCGGTCGCGGAACAGCACCAGCAACCGCAGCGCGTTGTCCACCGACGCGATCGGGTACGCCGGCGGTGAAGATGCTGGTTTCTGCATAGCAGAAACCATACGTGTCCTGGTCAAAAACTGAATCTGAGTTTAGATTTAGTTTTAACGAACCTGAGGAGGGTCCCCATGGAGTGGCAGAACCCGGAATTCGCTATCGGCGGCGTCAACCACCTGGCACTGGTCTGCTCGGACATGAAGGAGACGATGGACTTCTACACCGGGGTCCTGGGCATGCGCCTGGTCAAGACGATCGAGCTCTCCGGCAACCGGGGTCAGCACTTCTTCTTCGACATGGGCGGCGGCAACACGCTGGCCTTCTTCTGGTTCCCCGACGCACCCGACGGGGTGCCAGGCATCTCCGCGCCGGTGAACGCGCCCGGCCTGGGCGAGTGGACCAGCGCGATCGGCTCGATGAACCACATCGCGTTCAACGTGCCCGAGGAGAAGTTCCTGGAGTACCGCACCAAGCTCGTGAACAAGGGCGTGACGGTCAGCCCGATCCTGGACCATGACGACAGCGAGGCCGGCGTGGCGAGGGAACTGCACCCCGGGGTGTTCGTCCGCTCGTTCTACTTCCAGGGCCCGGACGGCATCGTGCTGGAGTTCGCCTGCTGGCGGCGGGCCATGGGCCAGCCCGGTGACGTCATTCACGAGCCGAAGACCGCAGCCGACCGCGCCGGCGTTCCCGTCTAGCCCGTGCCGCCCCTGGAGCCCGTGCCGCCCCTGGAGAAGGCCACCCCCAAGGGGCAGCGGACCGACGAGGCCTTCCGCGAGGCCGCCCGGCTGGTGTTCGCCCGCGACGGCTACCTCAACGCCAAGATCAGCGACATCGCCGCGGCGGCGGGCCGGTCCGTGGCGTCGTTCTACAACTACTACGACACCAAGGCCGACCTGCTCATCGCGCTGGCCGAGGAGTTCCACGCCGAAGCCAGCGCCCTCGCCGCGCTGCCGTACCGGGCCGGCCTGTCCGGCGAGGAGGCGCTGCGCGAGGCGGTGATCGGCTTCTGGCGCACCTACGGCAGGCGCCGCGGCGAGCTGATCGGGATCTTCCAGGCGGCCATGATCGAGGGCCGCTTCCGTGATCGCTGGCTCGAGCTGCGCGGCGAGGCCATCACCCGGATCGCGGGCGCCATCCGCGTCGCCCAGGCCCACGGCTACTGCCCGGGCGCCGATCCGGTGATGACCGCCTCGGCCCTGTCCGCCATGCTGGAGCACTTCTGCTACATCTGGCTCGGCCAGGGCGGCGAGAAAGACGTCCCCTTCGACGACGAGCGCGCCCTGGACGCCCTGTGCACCATCTGGGTCAAAGCCGTCTACTGGCGCCCCGAGTCGCCCTAATCGTCTGACCGGGTGCGCGGGCGGCCAGGCCTGCGCATCTCGCCCGCCTTGCCCGGCATGCGCCCCGCCTCGGTCAGCGCGCGGCGCAGCAGGAACTCGATCTGGGCATTCGTGCTGCGTAGCTCGTCGTTGGCCCACCGGGCCAAAGCGTCGTGCACGGCCGGGTCCAGCCGCAGCAGGATGCCTTTGCGCTCGGCCACTACTGGTACAGGGATCCGGTGTTGACGACCTGCTGGGTGGCTTGCTCGCTGCAAAGCACCACGAGGAGGTTGGACACCATGGCCGCCTTACGCTCCTCGTCCAGCTGGACGACGTCTTCTTCCTGCAGTCGCTTCAAGGCTAGCTGCACCATGCCGACCGCGCCCTCGACGATCCGCGTCCGCGCGCCGACCACGGCGCTGGCCTGCTGCTGGCGCAGCATGGCCTGGGCGATCTCCGCGGCGTAGGACAGCCGGGTCAGCCGCGACTCGATGATCGTCACCCCGGCCGACAGGACCCGGGTCGCGATCTCTTCCGACAGCAGCTGGGTGATCTCCTCGGCGTTCTCGCGCAGCGAAAGCACGCCGTCGCCGCTGGTGTAGGGGTAGCGCGACGCGACGTGGCGGACGGCGGTCTCGGCCTGGATGGCGACGAACTTCGCGAAGGCGTCCACCGCGTACAGCGCCTGCGCCGTGTCGTGGACCTGCCAGACGACCACGGCGGCGATCTCGATCGGGTTCCCGTCGAGGTCGTTGACCTTGGCCGTCGTCGTCTCGAGATTGCGGATCCGGGTGGACACCCGCCGCCGCTTGGCGAACGGGTTGACCCAGTGCAGGCCCGGTTCGCGGATCGTGCCCCGGTACCGGCCGAACAGCTGGACCACCCGCGCCTGGCCCGCGATCACCGAGGTCAGGCCGTGAAAGCCCAGCTCGGCCACGAGCAGCAACAGGATGCCAAGCCCGATTAGCGTGTCGCGGCTCACGCCGGGTGAGGATGAGGGCACGCCCGCGCCCAGCACCCCGCCGCCGGCCAGCGTCAGCACGACGCCGGCCACCAGGACCGGCACACCAGGCAACGACCTCCCCTTGTTCTCGGCCACCGGCTGGGTTCTGCTCGCCGCCGCCAGGATCTCCGCGCCCATCGCCACCACCTCCAGTTGACGTTCATGATACTACGTGTCTAGCATAATGATATCAGTTTTCAGGATCAAGGGAGGCGGCTATGGAGCTGCCAGCGGTGCAGATAACGCACCTCCGCAAGACCTACGGCCCGTTGGTCGCGGTCGACGACGTGTCACTGTCAGTGGCCGAAGGGGAGATCTTCGGCATTCTCGGCCCGAACGGGGCGGGCAAGACGACCACTGTCGAGTGCGCCATCGGGCTCCGCCGCGCGGACTCGGGCACGGTCAGGCTACTCGGCCTGGATCCGCGGACCGACCGGGACGAGATCCACGAGATCGTGGGCGTGCAGCTGCAGACGGGCGCGCTGCCCGGCAAGCTGCGGGTCGGCGAGATCATCGAGGAGTACCGGTCCTTCTACCGCGAGCCGGCCGACGTCGGCGAGCTGGTCGAGGTGCTCGGCCTCGGCGCCAAGCGCGGAGACTACTACAAATCCCTGTCCGGCGGCCAGCGGCAGCGGCTGTCGGTCGCGCTGGCCCTCATCGGCCGCCCGAAGGTCGCGGTGCTGGACGAGATGACCACCGGCCTGGACCCGCAGGCGCGCCGCGACACCTGGGAGCTCATCGAGGGTATCCGCGCCCGCGGCGTGACGATCGTCCTGGTCACCCACTTCATGGAAGAAGCCGAACGGCTCTGCGACCGCGTGGCCCTGATCGACGGCGGCCGGGTCGTCGCGCTGGACACCCCGGCCGCCCTGGCCGAGCGGGCCCGGGGCGGCAAGACCGTGCGGTTCCTGCCCTCGGCCCCGTTCGAGGACCGGCTGCTGACCGGGCTGCCCGAGGTGACCGGCCTGGAGCACGCGGGCCAGCATGTCGTCGTCACCGGCACCGGGGAGCTCGTCAACGCGGTCATCCTCACCCTGCACGCGGCCGGCGTGACCGCCCGCGACGTCCAGCTCGACTCCTCGAACCTCGAGGACGCCTTCGTCAAGCTGACCGGAAGCCACCTGCGCATGGAAGGAGCGGCGGCATGAACACGCTCGCACTGACACGATCCCGGCTGGCACGATCCCGGCTGGCACGATCCCGGCTGGCACGGCCGCGGCAGCTCCCGCTGCCCGGGACGCCACACGGCGCCGCCTTCGGCCAGATCGTCCGCAACGAGCTCCGGCTGGCCCGCAGGTCGCCCATGCCGGTCATCGGCAGCATCGGCCTCCCGGTCGTCCTGATGATCATCTTCGGCGAGATCCCCTCGTCCAGTGCGGTCGTCGCCGCCCTGGGCGGGCTCACCCTGTTCAGCGTCTACCTGCCCATCATCATGGTGCTCGGGCTGACCATGCTGACCCTGCTCGGCCTGCCGGGCCCGCTGGTCTCCTACCGTGAGCTCGGCGTCCTGCGCCGCCTGTCGACCACCCCGGTGCCGCCGTCCTGGCTGCTCGCCGCGCAGGTCGTGATCCAGTTCGGCGTCGCCGTGGCCGGCCTGCTCATCGTCAACGTGGTGAGCGTCACCGCGTTCGGCGCGGCCAGCCCGAAGAGCCCCGGCGGCCTGGCCCTGTCCCTGCTGGCGACCATCGCCGGGCTGTTCGCGCTGGGGCTGCTGATCGCGGCGGTCGCTCCGACCGCGGGCAGCGTCAACGCCATCAGCCGGCTGGCCCTCATCCCGCTGATGTTCTTCGCCGGCCTATGGCTGCCCCGCCCGCTGATGCCGCACATCCTCCAGGACATCAGCAACTACACCCCGCTCGGGGCGGCGGTGGAAGCGAT
>JBEKJP010000168.1:0-15502 GCA_050011155.1 Streptosporangiaceae bacterium | reverse complement strand
CCGTCGTCGCGCCACTTCGCGAAGTAGTAGTACGCCGCGCTGCGCGGCGGCAGGTCATGCGGCAGGTACTCCCACTGGCAGCCCGTGCGGCTCTGGTAGAGGATCGCGTTGACGATCTCCCGCAGTTCGTAGCCGCCCTGGTGGCCGCTGGCGGACGGGTGCCGGGCCTTCCACGCCGTGAGCACCGGCTCGATCAGCGCCCACCGCTCATCCGTTAAATCACTCGGGTAACGTTTGCGAACGCTCATGCAGGCCATGCAAGCACAGCCAGGCCCCGCGACAGGCGATAACGCCACACATCCACATGATCACACTGCGACATCACGGCCATACACCCGCGAAACGTCCTCTCAGGCCACAGTCAGCCGCTACAGGTACGGCCAAGCGGCACGTCAGGCGATACCCAGCACTATGAGGCGACACTTCGAAAGTGCCTCCTAAGCAGTAGGTCCCGCGTTCGAGTCGCGGTCGGGGCGCAGATGATGCAGGTAATTCTAGTTATTCGAAAACTCTGCCATCCGTATGAGTGACTGCTCGCAGGCAGTCACTCATACCTGGCGCAGCGCTCGGTGGATGTGCGTTCACCAGGCAAGCCATGGCTCCGGATAGGCAGTGCACGTTGGTCCGTGTTAGGGGAGCTGGGCCAAACGACCAGCAGCAGCCTTCTGGCGGTAGGAACGAGCCAATCTTGCCGTGGAGAGGGCTATGGCAGATTCTGGCGGCCCATCTGCGATATGGTGAGCGGCGCTTGCGCAAGGGCTGAACCGACTCGAGCGGAGGGGCTGAGCGGGCGGACTCAGCCGGGGGGCCGGGCCAGATGGCGATCCAGGTGCGGGACTCGGCGTAGAACTCGCTGAACCACCCGTCGCGATCGGGGAACGCCCGGTCGCACATCTTGGCGAACAGTTCTGTGGGCGGCCGCTTGCCGGTCTCGATCCGGGATATCTGCCCTGGGTCGTACCCGATCCGCTGCCCGAACTCCCTGAGCGTCCACCCGGCCGCGCGCCGTGCCTTGCGCACCTGCTGCCCGAAGTACCGGGCCGGATTGCTCGTGCCATCGCTCATCGGCGGACTCCCTGGCCAGGCGCACTGAGGTGGGCGGGGCGGGGGCCTGGAAGTGGATGCGAAGGCATCGCGACCCCCGCCGCGCACCGGCAAGCATACGACCTGGACAGCATGTACGTCTAGTAAGTCTAGCACGTACTAGACATATCAGACATAAAAGCTGTCCTGTCTGCTCAGATACCGTTTTCCTCGTGAACCACGTGGACCCCATGAACCCGGCACCGCTGTACACCCAGCTGGCGGACATCCTCAGGAGGATGATCGAGTCAGGCGAGTTGCAGCCCCGTTCGGCCCTGCCGAGCGAGAGCTACCTACAGCAAGAGCACGGGGTATCTCGCGGCACGGTGCGCATGGCGATAGGTGTTTTGCGCGAGGAGGGTCTGGTGATCACCATCGGTGCTCGCGGCACGTTCGTACGTGTACCTGAGCCAGAAAGTGACTGACCTGGTTATTCCGATTTCCTGGGCAAGGAAGGTCGGCTGGCCTACGAACCACCCAGGCTGGCCGTGCCCACCGGCTGCCAGTTCCAGAGCCGCTCAGCCCCCCACTGGATAACCAGGCTGACGGCTCCCACGGTTATGTCGCACCGCGGAACTTCGCGCCCCAGCGCAGCGGCGATAGGTGCCATGGGCTGCTGGCCCGTGCTGTAGGAGATCGTCAGATGGGGAGTCCACCGGTCAGCAGGCCCGGTAACGCTGCCCCTTCGCCCGGTCACCGCAAGCGTGACTTGCCGTACGGCGCTGTGGATGGGATCCAGGGCACCCTCGGGCGCGAAGCCCAGCATGATCGCCTCCGGGTGATAGACGACCCTGGAAATCGTGACGTCGATCGGCTGGACGCCGCGGAGGCGCTGCTGCGCCTCGGAAAGCATCAGGTCCAGGTCCTCGCCGGAGATATCTTCCGTCGTCCAGCGTCGCCACCGGCACGGCGACCTGCGTGAACGTCTCCTTAACCGGTTTCTCGCCGAGCCGCTGCCGCGCCTGGGTGATCCCGCCCGACGTCACGCCGGCCTGACCGTCGTCCCAGCAGCCCCAGCCCGCGAGCGTCTCAGTCAGCAGCGCCCAGACTTCCTCATAATCCTCCTGCGCCCACAACGCCAGGCCCATCACGAAATACACCATGACATGCGGCGGGAGCTTGCCGTCCTTCCGCCGCGCGGCCTTCCCGGTCACCTCGGCAGCCTCGCCGACCGCATCGCGCGGCACCCAGGACGCCAGCACGCCCAGGAGATCCAGTCGCTCAGACGGCCCTCAGCCACGCCCACAGCCTGCGCCATAGCCCGCGATCATGCCAGCAACCAGCCCAAACTACCCGGAGCGACACGCCAGGCAAACCCCGATCAACCCACGCTAAGTGGCATTGGGCCTGCAGGTGATGGCGGCCAGTCCGGGCAGGAATCATGACCGGCGCTGGCGTGGAGTGGATGCCATCGTCCGGCGGGGCCTGCTGGATATGCACCGGCCGAGGGACCAGCACAGGGACCTTCCGCACCAGCCGAGAGGCCAAACGTCCTAGATTCGCAGGCCTTTTGTCCCTATCGGCGTTATTAACGGACTGACCATTCTGAACCGAATGGCACAATAGGAGAGTTATGCGGCGAAGGCCAGTCAACTTTCCCAGCCCGCGCATCACCCTCGGAAAAGGAGAAAAATCATGTTCTCGCTAAAGAAGGTTCTTGCGGGAGCCTTCGGCGCAGGTCTAGTCATCGCGATCGTCTCGCTCCCGGCAAGTCCCGCCATGGCAGCGGTGAGTGCGTGCCATCCCGCCACCCAATCCTTTCCTCAACCATGCATCAGCACCACCGGTACGGGCCTGTACATCGGCACACTGAGCGGCTGGGGCAATAACACCACGCTGATTAGCTATCAGCATGTCCACATCGAACTTTATGGGCCGAATGGGCTCATCAAGAACTGTCCCGAATTCAACCTTTCACCCGGGTATTCGACTCCCGTTTGCTCATGGTCGCCGAACCACAACGAACCGGCGGGCACTTACGGTCAAACGATCTGGCTCCAAACAGGCACAAACAGCTACAGAAGCCTCTCTAGCATCACCGTGGGCGTTCATTCCTAGCCCCAGAGAGCTCACTGGGCGGTGGTCAGGCTAGGTGAGGCTGGCCACCGCCCAGGGCGGACTTGACCCAATGCCAGCGCTTTTAAGGTGAAACGGCTGGGGGCTGGTTCCGTTCTAAGTCGCGCTGAGTGATCGTTCCTGGCTGCTGGCTTGTGGTACAGGTTTCCTGCGAGACGGGTGAGGCTCCGGCTAAGAAGTGTGATTGTCGATGTCCCGCTTCTTCAACCGGAGCCTCACGTGTCTTCTTACCTTGTCCCGGCGTGTGCCGTGCCCGTTCCGGCCGGGATGATCGTCGCGGTACCGCTGGAGCTGGTCGCGTCGCCGCTGAAGAGCGGCCGGGACCTGGGCGATGGGGACCGGTCCGCGCTGGTCGTCGGCGGGACGCAGAGGATCGGCACCCGCGATGACGTTGTGTTCTGCAAGGTAGTGGCGGTCGCGGAGGCCCAGGTGAAGCGGGACGGGCAGGTCCGGGCCAAGGGCAGCCCGGTGCATCACGCGACGCTCGGCCCGCTGGAGACGGGGTGCATCCCCGGCGCCGTGAGCGGGATCGCGGAGGACGCGGGACTGGACGGCCGGTTCGTGAAGGGCGAGCGGGAAAGGCTCCTGGCCAGGGCCTTCATGATGCGGGTCATCGTGCTGATGACGCTCATGCCCGAGGCCCGGGTCCAGGACGTGGTTGCCGCGCTGGCCGGGGACCTGGCCCTGGTGCCGTGGGCGCGGCCGTGGCGGCCGGCCTCGGCGCGGGCGGCCGGGAACTGGCGCAACGCCCTCGGCGCGGCCCCGCTGGAGGACCTGCGGGACACCGTGCTCGGCGCGGCCTGGCGCCGTCACCAAGATGAGGGCTGTCCCGGTGCCGTCACCGCCGGGAGGACGAGGCGGCTGAAGGCCGGGGCGTTCGACGGGACGCTGATCCGGGTGCCGGACACCCCCGCGAACCGGGCGTTCTTCGGGTCGGTCGGCACCGGGGACGACTCGTCGCCGTTCCCGCAGGCCAGGGCCCTGCCGGTGACCTGCTGCTCGTGCCGGGCGCTGTTCGCGCTGCCGCACGGCCCCGCCGGGGCGGAGAAGGCCGCCGCCGAGCAGTCGCTCCTGGACGAGGCCCTGCGCGATTACCCGGCCCTGTCCGCCCCGGACTGGATCTGGCTGATGGACCGCAACTACCACGGAGCCCCCAGGATCGCGCGGATGATCGAGCGCACGCACGTGCTGATCAGGCTCAAGAGCGACATCCCGCTGAGACGGACCTCGGAGATCCTGCCGGACGGGTCCTACCGGGCGGAGCTGTCCGGCGACGGCGTCACGGTCCCCGTCCGCGTTATCGAGTACTGGGCCGAGGTCGAGGGCCAGGACGTCCCGGAGATGTTCTGCCTGGTCACCGACCTCATGGACTGGGAAGAATACCCCGCGCCCGAGCTCGCGGCCCTCTGTAAATGGCGGTGGGACGGGTCGGAGACCGCATTGCGGGAGGTCAAGGCGCCGCTGCGCGGCGCCGGCCCCGGCACGGGGCCGATGCTCCGCTCCGGCTCCCCGGAACTCGTGCGGCAGGAACTCGCCGCCTGGGCCGCCGGCACCGCCATGACCCGCGGGGTCGTCCTCGCGGCGGCCCGCGCCGCGAGCCCGGCGGGGAAAGGCCGGCGGGCCGGGCTCGAAGTCCGGCCCCGCGACCTGTCCTTCGGCCGCGCCCTCCGGGCGGTCCTATCCGCGATCCGCCTCGGCCACGACCGATTCCAGGCCGTGACCAGGGAAATCGCCGGCTTCCGGAACGTCGTCGACCGCGACCGGCACCGCGCCCGCAAGTCCAAGTCCCCGTCGGCCTTCCCGCACGCCACGCCGAAGGACACCGCCACCCGGACCGCCCCCGCCGTCATCACCATGGCCAACACCCCGTCCTGACCAGCGCAAATACCCGTAAGACCGCTTGGAATCCTCCTCCGGGCCCGTGGACCCGGCCGTCTCCGGCGCGGAACGCCGGCCATCAGCATGCCCTCCGGAAGACGGCTACCCGCAGTAGTCAAAAACGGGAACTACCCACGACCGGACAAACACCTAAAGCCCATGTCATTGCGCCCCGCCCCTGCAGACCATCATCCTCGGCCTTGGCGCTGGGGATTCTCCTTACACCAGCGGGTTTGACCTCTACTGGGGATTCCGCGGTACCCAGTATCTGACCGTCACAGGTACGGGCTCAGTGGCCAACGGCATGTACTCCGGTACTATCACTTACACCATCGGCGACAACTACGGCCTGCCGGCTAGCAACAGCAACATTAATTTCGGCAATGCTATGCGGTACCTACAGGTCAACTGCGGCAACGACGGCGGGGCACATTACTTCCGGGACTCCATCACCGTGTCTCAGAAATTTACCCACCCCGCCGGTTCGTAATGGATCTCAGCTTAGCCGCGCAGGCAAAGCTCTGTCACGCTAAACCACCGAGACCAGAATCGCCCTGAAAAGCTCCGCGAGCGCTACTGAATCGGCCAGAGTGGTACGAGCATCCACGCCAAATAGTTACTGAAATGCTCCATGGCTATGGTATCGGCATAGGTAGGTTTTACTCGAGGGCGATCCGTAAAGCCGCCCTCTCGGTGGCTCCGATACTCGAACCCCAGAACAGCCTGTTCTGCACGTTCCGATCAGCATCGAGCTTCTTTAAGACGCTCATAGGCGGTTCCGCGTGCGTTCTCCGCGATCAGTGTCCGTCACTCAGGGGTCGTGCCCGCTTGCCAATGCCGGAGTCGTCAGGTCAGGCGGCGTGGGGCTCGAACCATACGGAACCGAGGTCGTGCCCTGGAGTCAGCCGCACGTCTGAATCGAGGGCGGCGGCTAGGCGCCGTAGCAGGGCGATGGTGGGCTCGGTGCCGCCCTCTTCGATGCACTCGACATCATCAACGGTCATGCCGGCCCGGGCGGCCAGGTCGGCGACGCTAAGACCGAGGGCGCAGCGCTGGTCATACACGGCCTTGCCGAAGGCCAGTGCCTCGCGGATAGCGATCCGCTCCGGATCGTCGGCGTGCTCGAGTGGGCGGACCCAGCGGGTGTGGTAGCCGGTCATCACACCCGCCTCTCATAGATTTCCGCCGCAGGCACTCGGTGGTCGCGCTCACACGTCTTCTGTGCCCGGATGGCCCGGTCGATCTGCCTCTGATCGTGCTGCCTGGTCTTCCGGAACACTGTCAGTAGCACGATCCTTCCATCAGCAGTACACCAGTATGTGATCCTTGCCGCAACATCGCGCAGTCGGATCCGCAGTTCCCACACTGCCCCGTCTAGGTGATCAGACCATGGCCCGCCGAGTTCGCTGCCCTTCTCGGCGAGCAGGCCGCATACCTCGTCCACGCGCCTGAAGTCGCTGTCGCTGAGGCTGTCTAGCCAGTCGCGGACTTCCGGTTCGAGCTCGAAGTCATACAGGCGCCGTATCTGGTCGCTCACGGTTGGTCAGGGTATCTGCCGGTCCTGACATTATCGTCGCGATGCTGAGGCCCTGGTGCTTCCCAACAGCCGAGTGTCGTCGCCTGACGGCGAGGCGAAGAACGTCACGCTCGTAGCCAGCAGTGGCTGAGGCGGTGATCAAGTGCGGCATCGTCGTGGCTTCAGGCGGTCTGGACATTAGCATCGCTAACGGAATTCGGGGGAGCCGAACGGGGAGCCAACGACCGCAGATCCAGAGCTACACCAGGCCGCATCCAGCCACTGCCGCTGCCGCCAAACAGCACGTCAGGCGACATCCGGCCCCTTCTAGCAATACTTCGAAAATGCCTCCTAAGCAGTAGGTCCCGCGTTCGAGTCGCGGTCGGAGCGCAAGTCGGAGGATAAATTCGATCATATCTTCGAAGTTATGACATGCTGTGGGGAGCCAAGCGTTCGTAACGATAGCGCAGCCCAGTCGCTGACGCCGCAGCCGAGATCGTGACCGCTGGTGGGTTGTGCGACGAAATCAACCTCCACGCGCTGCGCCGCCCCGCTCTCCGCGGGACCTATGGGCCGCATTCCCAGATCACATATGGGCCGCCGATCGTATTCCGTGATAGGCAGACAGTTCGCGCTCGGCGCGAGCAATTTCAGATCGCCGATTTTGTGCGGCTGGTAGCTGGGAGGATCTCGCAGCACGGTAGAGTACAGATCATCCATTCCGGTTAGTCTAGACAGCGTTAGCGCCTTGATTTCATCGAAAATATAGCTGTCGTTGAGCGCCCCTCCTTGCCATAGGAACAGCAACAGCCAGAAGGCCCTCCTGACTGCTCTTAATAGCAGCCAGGAGGGCCACTCACGCGATTTGACGCGCCGAGTATCCCCTAGTTCGCGGACTCACGGTCGACGGTCACGACGTAGACCACGTTGCTGAAGGTGACACCTCCCTCGCCCACTCCGGCTGGGCGACTGGCCGTCTGCACCGTGACGGTCCAGCCCGCGGTTTCCGCCGAAGCCTGGATATCGGCGACGAGCTTGCTCGCGCCGCGATCATAACCATCCGAGCCGAAACTGCTGCTGGTCCCGTCGGCGTTCTTGCTGCCGTCGATGCAGTGCCATTGTTTCGGAATATCCAGGAGGTAGGCGGGATGAAGCCTGAGCGGCTCCATGTCGTCATCGATCTTCACGCACGCCGTCTCGTAACTGGCGGTGATGAACCAGGCGCCGTTTTTGCTGGCCGTAACTGGCTGGTTCCATAGACGGGCGTGATCCTCGTTCCCTGTCGAGGACAATATGTTTCCTTCCAGGCAGGTGGCCAGACCAGCTCCCGAGCTCTCTAGTCGCCAGGCGTGCTGCTGATCGATGTAGGCACTGCCGGTTACATCTGCCTGCTCCTTCGAAAGACAAAGTCCCGAGAGAACCGTGCCCCAACCGTTCAGGTGCCTGATGATGCTGTTCACCGGGACATCCGAGCAGCCGCTAATGATGACGTTCAGTGGCTCCACGCCGGGCGTAAAGCTATCTACCTTCTGCGTGTTCCAGTCCGGCGGGGTTTTATAGCCGCACGACGATATGCCGAACTCGCCGACCGCAAAGCCGTCGGGATCTTCGCCGGATACGGTGATGGTTTTCAGGGCATCCGTGCCAGTCGTGTAGAAGCCGAAATACTGCGCCCCAGAAGAGCCTGCGACTGGTATCGCGCCGGAACTGGTGCCGTCATTGCTGGTGGCAGTCATTGAGAACGTCATGAACTGTTCCGGTTCGGCGTAGAAGTAGAACGCATCCGTTCCCGGTGGAAGCGTGAGCGTAACGCTTCCGGAACTGGTAGCGTACACATCCCCCGAGTAGCCGTTACTCCAGGTCCGCCAGCAGCCATCCGCGTTCGGGACGAGGCAGTGCTCAAGGCCCGGGGAGAAGCCCAGGGTCCCTGTTGGGCCCGAGACGCCAGCGACCGGGGCGCCGACCGCCTGAGTATCGGGCGCGAAAGGCGTCATTGTGTACGGGCCCAGCGAGGAGGGCGGGGCAGACGTCCCCGGCCCGTCGGAAAAGACGATTGGATCCGGGGCGGCGTTTGCCGTCCCGATACCGATAGGTATCACCATCACAGTCACGACGCACGCCAGGCTCATGAGCGCACGTATGACTTTCGGAACCTTACTCATCTCACCCCCACTCCCAGCCTATTCCGGCCGGGAATCCAGGGCCAGGCACATCCGTCGCGAACCTGGCATCGACAATTATCAGACGCGACGGCCGACCGTGCGGTTGACGGAAGCGACGACTGGCTTTCGTATTCAATACGGGCCCGCCGGATAGTTAACAAACCGGGTGAAACCAAAATGAAATAGCAATATGATGCTGCTCGCCTAGCCAATCGGGTACTACTGTAACTCTGCGCATATAATTAATTAATCGGTGATTTGGGTTCCCCGGCTCGGCGAGCTGGCCAGCGAGCTGCGGGAGAAGAGATACCGGCCCTTGCCCGCTACGACGACGGATGTCGTGAGAGGCAACGGGTACGGTTCCTGGGTGGGGACGTGGGGACGTGGGGACGTGGCGCCTTCGATAACGACGGCGCCCTCGACCTGCTCGACGCGCTGTCCGGACAGGACACCGTCGCGCGCCGTCATGTCCTGGAGCGGATCTTCCGCGAGGCCCGGGAGTACCCGGAGAACCTGAACTTCACGCTCGGCGCGGCCGAGGTCGTCGCCGCGGCCGCGGTCGTGGCGGCAGGCCTGCCAGCCGGCGGGGCCGTCGCGCACGAGATCACCAGGCACGACTATGACGTGACCGCACTGGTGATCCCGGGTAGCGACCCGGAACTGGCCTGGGCGCTGTCGAGACCTGGCGCCATGTGGCATGCCCGCGAGCCGTCTGTAAGCCCGTGCGGGCGGTATGCCGGATTGCGATGGCGTCCTCGCTGGTCTCGTACGGGACGCGGTACCGGCCGATCCGCAGCCGCCGCAGGTCGGGCGATCCGTAGGGGAACGATCCGTCCGGGCGGGGATCATCCTGGTCGATCGCGTCCAGGACCGCGCGGATGCCTGGCGGGTCATCAAGGAACGCGGTGGCCTGGCTGATGGCCCGTTCGTCGTAGTCGACCCGCAGGCTCACCGGGGCAGGCCGAGCCGGCGCCGTGCTTCTGCGGCGGGGACGAACGTCGTCTGCCCGGCGGCGTCGCGGGCCTTCCACTCCAGGATGGCCGCGGTGTCCTCGGCATCTTCGAGTTCTTGCGGAGCGGCGGACCGTTCCAGGGCCCGGAGGCGCAGGAAGTCGGCCACGGGGACGACGACCGCTGCCTGGCGACCCAGGTGGATCACCTCGTACGAGCCGGTGTCCGGACCGGGGGCTTCTGGCCGGGCGGCCATCCCGCTGCCTCCTGATAGATGATCGGCGAGGGCTTGACATCTATCTTCGCAGGCTTCGGGCCACGACCAGCCACTGCCGGTACGGCCAGACGGCACGTCAGGCGACATCCAGCACTGCCGGTGGCGGCTCAGGCTGCGTTGGTTCGAGTCCAGCAGCGGCTGCGCTCGGGAAGCAGCCCCTGAGCTGCGTGAATGCAGTCAGGGGCTGTTCGCGTCTCGGGCCGGGCCGGGCCGGGCCAGGCGCGGGCGGCGGGACGGCGCTGAAGGCCGGTGCCGGCCGCTGGTTGCGGGGTTATCAGCGAGCTGAAGCCCGTTTGTTTCAGCAGGTCACAGGTGAAGTTTCAGGTGAGGCTGCCGTGCGTCGCATCATGCTGCAGAGAGGGGGCCGCGCGCTGGGGGATGATCTCGCCGGGGGTATCGGCTGGCCGGAGCAGGAGGCGGGTGACCTGCGACAGCGCGATCGCGAGCAGCGCGAAAGAGGCGAGTTCCCCGATGGGGCTGCTGCCGGTGAAGCTCAGTAGTACCGCACCGAGCAGGAAGACGCCCAGGAACGCCACGTGGATCAGGCGGGCGCGCCACAGCCCTACGAACATCAGCAGCAGGCCGGTCAGCGTGCCGGCACCGAGCGCGCTATCGACGCTGTAGACCGGGCCGAGGTGGTTGACGAACCACACGGCGGCGCTTCGGTCGTCCAGCCGCGCCAGGGCCGGCAGCGCTGCGCCGAAGTCACCGAGACTGCCGGCCGCGCCGATGACGGCGAGGACGGCACCGATGGCGGCGGGCCATGCCCCGCGGTGCTTGATCCGGACGGCGGTGGCCGCGCAGGCCACCGCGATGCAGACCCAGGTGAGGTGTTCGAGCAGGATCATCCCGGTGAAGCCTGCGATGTTCGCCTTGATCAGGTCGAGCTGGCGGTTCGGGTCGCTTGAGTGCGTGTGGAACAAGGCGACGGCGAGAGCGCTCGCGAGGGGCGCGGCGACGGCTGTCGCGGCGATCACCGGACGGGCCACGGCGGCGGGCTGATGCATGGGATGTGTGCTCCTCGGTCAGGGCACCGGGCCTGTCCCGGTGACACCTCTGACTGTGCTGGCCAGGACCGGCGTCGCGCGTCCGCCCGGGGTTGGCGGGCCTGCCGCTGCGGGGGTAACCGCAAGCGGCTGATTGCCGGCTTTGCGGATCGGACGGTACTTCCGGTGGTTCAGGACGGTACTTCCCGCGATGGATGACGCGAAGGCCATGCCGGGATACGTCACGGCCTGCCGGCTGCTCAGCAGTCGTGCTCGCCTGCGAGACGGGCCTCGTCCCGCCTCATCAGCGCTGACACGCGGGTGCTCAAGCCTCGGAAGAGGCGGGGCGGTCCCTGTGCGGGACCGCCCCACCTCGCCCCAAGCTGGGTGCCTAGGTGGTGTAGGTAATCCTGATCCTCGCGCTGTTGTGGCTGACGTGAGCGACGACGGTGCCGGTCGCTCCGGCGAACGCCCCCGTTCCTCCGGTCACGTTTCCGGTGTACGTCGAGCCGCTGTTGGTGGTGGCGACGGTGACGTAGAGCAAGCCGCCGTGGAAGGCGAACGCCGCGTTGCCCCTACCCGTCTTCATCGACGTGAACGAGAGGTATATCTCGTCGAACCCGATGGTTTTGCCCGCACTGTTGACGTCGGTTTCCTGCAGGTCGGCGCTCGTCTGGCCGAAGCTGAGCTGTCCCAGCGTGCGGGCGGTGAACGTCAGCGTGTGCGTGGCAGCGTGCGTGCTGGCCACGGCGGGGACCGCCAGCGTCCCCGCACCGCCGAGAACAAGCGCCGCGCCAGCCGCGGCGATGAACATGCGAACCTTCATGGTTGCCCTCCTGTCGGTGTTATCCCGGTGACACCCTTTGACTGTGCTGGCCAGGACCGGCGTCGCGCGTCCGCCTGCGGTTGGCGGGCCTGCCGCTGGGGAGGTAACCGCAGGCCGCTGGTGGCCGGCCTGGCGGACAGGGCGGTACTCCCGGCGGTTGAGGACGGTACTTCCCGCGATGGATGACGCGAGGGCCATGCCGGGATACGTTCTGGGCATGCTGAAGGTGCCGCGGGCGCCGATCTCCCGCGATGTCGTCCTGGCGGCCGTGGTCACGGCCTACGGGCTGCTCGTGACGTTCGTCCGTATCGGCGATGGCACGATCTACCACGGGCCGCGCCTGCCGAACGCGATCTTGAGCGTGCTGGTGACCAGCACGCTGGCGTGGCGGCGGAGCAGGCCGCTGCTCGCACTGACGTGGATATTCGCGGTGTGGGTGGCCAGCTTTGCCATCGTCCGCCACGACCTGCAGTTCGTGGCGGGGTTCATGGTGATTATCGTGCTGGTCGCGTCCGCCGGCTATCACGCGCGGCGACGTGAGGCTCTGGCGTGCCTGGCGGTCGGGCTAGCCGGCCTCGCCGCGGTCGTTCCGCTCGAGCCGCAGCTTGACGGCTGGCGCGGCGGGGTGGCCGACGCCGCGTTCATGACCTTTACGTGGCTGGCGGCGCGCGGGGTGCGCGCCCGGGAGGACCGGGCCACGTCGCTGGCTACCCGGCTCGCCCTGGCGCAGGCGGGCCAGGAGGCCCGGCAACGCGAGATCCTCCACGAGCAGCGCGTCCAGATCGCTCGTGAGCTGCATGACATCGTCGCGCACAGCGTGTCGGTCATCTTGCTGCAGGCCGGCGCCGCGCGGATGAGAGCGGCCGGGCAGCCCGGCATCACGGAGCCGCTGCACGCGGCCGAGGCGAGCGGGCGCCAGGCACTCGCCGAACTCCGGCGGCTGCTCGGGGTCCTGAAGGACTCCCCCGCAGCCGATCACGACGGCGGTGACGCCGCGGACGAGCGGGTACCCGATGCGCCGCAGCCGTCAATCGCCGCACTTGGCCGGCTGGCCAGCACGGTCCGCAGCACCGGCCTGTCCATCGACCTCGCCATCACCGGCGAGGTCAGGCCGCTGCCACCCGGGCTCGAATTGTCGGTGTACCGCATCGTGCAGGAAGCGCTGACCAACGTGCTGAAACACGCCCAGGCGTCAACGGCACGGGTCAGGGTCGGTTACGGCCCTGGTGCCGTCACCATCGATGTCACCGACGACGGCACCGCGCCGGCCGCCAGCGGCGCGCCGGCCGGCCAGGGCCTGGTCGGCATACGGCAGCGCGCCCTGGTCTTCGGCGGCACCGTCACAGCCGGTTCCGCGCCGGGCGGCGGCTGGCACATGCGCGCCGAGCTGCCGACCGGCCCCCTGCGCGACGGCATCACCGCATGATCCGCGTCGTCATCGCCGACGATCAGGCGCTTGTACGCGGCGGCATCAGGATGATCCTGGAGACCCAAGCCGACATCGAAGTCGTGGGAGAAGCCGCCGACGGCGACGCGGCAGTCGCGATGACACGTGAGCTCGCCCCGGACGTCATCTTGATGGACATCAGGATGCCAGGTACAGACGGAGTCCAGGCGACACGCACGATCACCCGCGACCGCGCACCCGGCGCGAGGCCGCACGTGCTCGTCGTCACCACATTCGACCTGGACCATTACGTATACCAGGCGCTGAAAGCCGGCGCCTCAGGCTTCTTGCTGAAGGACGAGCCACCCGAGCGGCTGGCCACCGCAGTCCGCACCGTGGCCGCCGGCGACGCGCTGCTGGCACCAGTGCTGCTGCGGCGGCTTCTCGACGAGTACGTCAGCCGTCCCGAGCCGGGACATCTCTCACCGCCTCCGGAACTTACCGGCCGCGAGGTCGAGGTGCTGCGGCTGATCGGCCGGGGGCAGTCCAACGCCGAGATCGCCGCGGAGCTTTTCCTCGCCGAGACCACCGTGAAGACCCACGTCACACGCATCTTCACGAAACTGCGGCTACGTGACCGCGCGCAGGCGGTCGTGCTTGCCTACGAGACAGGCCTCGTCACGCGGCATCGATAAGCCAGAGCCTGCCACGCTAGCTTGGCGTGACCTCGCCGCGGGCGAACAAGACGGCCTCCCATCCCAGGGAGAGCACCGAAGCCACTCCAGGGAACCGCAGACCCGTGTATCACTCGTCCGGATGCCCGAGGCGCAAAAGGCCTGGTTGCGCGGCCGGGCGCAGGTCATGCGTTCTGCGCGCTTCCGGTGGCTTCTGAGCCCTGGCGTCAGGATGCCATGCATGCAGGCCGGTCTTGACGCCATCTGCGGAGCGTTTGCTTATATGGCCGCGCAGCGGTGCTCAGCCGCCGAGCGCGTGCACCATGTTCATGATGGTGACCATCTGGGGGGCGCTCTTGACCGCGAAATCCGGTCCGTCGTAGCCCCACCAGTCCCAGCAGCCCTCCGGGTTGTACGGGACGATGCCGGCGATCGCCTGGGGGTAGAGGATTTCCAGGTTATTGGTATCGGCGTAGGTGTCGAGATTGGCCCGGGCGGGGAACTCGCTGCCGAGCAGGTACTGCCCGCTGAGGCAGCCGTGCAGCGCGACGACGAGCTTGCATCGTGCGCCGGCGGCGCAGGCCGGCGGCGTGTAGAGCAGGCCGCTGGTGTCCATGCTGAGCGCGCGCGCGTTGCCGCCGGGTGCGTACCGGTTCTGGCCGAAGGAGGACAGCGTCCCGGCCGGGGCGCCGGTGTCCGGCGGGTGGATGCTGCCCAGCCAGTGGGTGAGCATCTCGCCCTCGGGATCGTCGTCGCAGTTGATCAGGAACGGAGGGCTGGTCAGCGAGCAAGGCACCACCCCGTCCGGGGTGGGCCAGCCATGGCCTGCCGGATCCTGGTACTGGTATTCCACGTTCGCGCCGAAGTGCCGGTAGAAGTCCACGCCGGAGTCCGAGACCAGATCATTCACTACCGGGTCGAGGGTTCCGTGGTAAACATAGACCGGCTTGCCCGCCAGGTTGCTGACTGGGTCGATCAGCCTCCCGGCCGACCAGGTGACCGCCTGCTGCTCCAAGGCCGGCAGGCTGGCGCCTACGTCGCAGGTGGCGAAGCCGATGACGTTCCCCTGGCCGCAGTCATAGGGCCCGGCGGCGATGATGCCAGCCCCGTCGAAGGTACCCGAGTAGGCGACTTGCAGCTGAGTGGCCATGAACCCGCCGGATGACACGCCAGTGACGTAGACGCCCGTGATGTCCAGGTGCGGGAGCCCGGCCGGGCTAGCGCTGGCCGGGACCGCGACGGCGATGGCCGCGAGCGCCGCGGCCGCCGGCAGCGCGGCGCGGCCAAGGAAGCGCATGGTCATGAAGCACGCTCCAAGGATGAGAGGACGGGGGAAGGCTGGCAGCCTGTGTTCCCGGAGTGCCAACTCAATTACTAGCGGGTGCGGTCGTGTCGATGTGCGGGGACGCGTAGATCGGCACCGCCTTGCATGCACCGCTCTAGCGTCGCGGGCTGGTGACCGCACGGGTACTGACGAGGCCGCCGATAAGGTCATCGCCTACGTATCGGTACACCAGCCCGGGGCGCTGACGGGGGTCCGCCATCGGTCGCCCGCAGGACCTGACTTGCGGTGCCCGGGACCTGGCGGCGATTCGGCGGCCGCCGGTAACGCTGCTCGAGGCGGTGGGCGGCAAGCCTTCGGTGCGGAACTTGGGTGCGGGTCGTCCCGTCAGAGCGGATACCGCTG
>JBEKJP010000167.1:0-15593 GCA_050011155.1 Streptosporangiaceae bacterium | reverse complement strand
GGGGCGGGCTCCCTGCTTCTGACCCCAATTGTCACTAGAACCTCACCGATCACTTCCGCCCTCTCGCGGGCCGAATTAACGGGGTGGATTCGGGTTATGGGGTGGATTTGGTGCACTATAGGCCCCCTAATCGACCCCGTAACCCAAATCCTCCCCATTGATTTACGGTTGATCGAATAAATATACAGATTTTGCTACAGATGGGACCATAGGTAGTTATGTGGCAGGTGGGATTGTCTAGGCCGAGTGGCCGGGGGGTCGGTGGCACACAGGCTACGTAGGAGGGTAGTCCGGGGGACACGCAGTCCGTAGGGACGCTTGGCGGGGACGATCCGCGGGGACGCTTGGCGGGGACGATCCGCGGGGACGCTTGGCGGGGACGATCCGCGGGGACGATCCGCGGGGACGCTTGGCGGGGATGGCTGGTGGGTGGATTAGGTGATCTTGTAGTCCTCGAGGAGGCGGCGGCCGATGATCATCTTCTGGATCTCGGCGGTGCCTTCGCCGATGAGGAGCATGGGGGCTTCGCGGTAGAGGCGCTCGATCTCGTACTCCTTGGAGAAGCCGTAGCCGCCGTGGATGCGGAAGGAGTCCTCGACGACCTCCTTGCCGAACTCCGAGGCGAGGTACTTGGCCATCCCCGCCTCGAGGTCGTTGCGCCGGCCAGAGTCCTTGCGGCGGGCCGCCATCACCATCAGCTGGTGGGCCGCCTCGACCTTGGTGGCCATCTCGGCCAGCTTGAACTGGATGGCCTGGTGCTTGGCGATGGGCTGGCCGAACGTCTGGCGCTGCTGCGCGTAGGCGATGGCCAGCTCGAAGGCGCGCAGGGCGATGCCGCAGCCGCGGGCGGCCACGTTGACCCGGCCTACCTCGACGCCGTCCATCATCTGGTAGAAGCCCTGGCCGGTGCGGCCGCCGAGGACGCGGCTGGCCGGGATCCGGACGCCTTCCAGGATGAGCTCGGTGGTGTCGACGCCCTTGTAGCCCATCTTGTCGATCTTGCCGGGGATGGTCAGGCCGGGGACCGAGGGGTTCGGTCCGTAGCCGGGCTCCTTCTCGACCAGGAACGTGGTCATGTTCCGGTGCGGGGCGTCGTGCCCGTCGTCGGTGTGGCACAGCACCGCGACCAGGTTGGCGGTGCCGCCGTTGGTCAGCCACATCTTCTGGCCGTCGAGCACGAAGTCGTCGCCGTCGGGAACGGCCTTCGTGCGGATGGCGGCGACGTCGGAGCCGAGGCCGGGCTCGGACATCGAGAAGGCGCCGCGCACGTCGCCGGCCGCCATCCGGGGCAGGAAGTAGGCCTGCTGTTCCTCGGTGCCGTGGCGGGCGATCATGTGGGCCACGATGAAGTGGGTGTTGATGATGCCGGACACCGACATCCAGCCGCGCGCGATCTCTTCCACCGCCAGGGCGTAGACCAGCAGCGAGGCGCCGAGGCCGCCGTGCTCCTCGGGGATGGTCAGGCCGAACAGGCCGAGCTTCTTCAGCCCCGCCACGATCTGGGCCGGGTACTCGTCGCGGTGCTCGAGTTCGGTGGCGACGGGCAGGATCTCCCGTTCGGTGAAGTCGTGCACCGTGGCCAGGATGTCCTGCTCGAACTCGGTCAGGCCGTCGGTCTGGGCCAGGCGTCCCATAGCTTCCCCCTTAAGCGAGCGGCTCGGGGCGGCCGGACTGGGCACCGCCGCGTTCCTTGACGTAGGCATCGGTCGGGACCATGACCTTGCGGCGGAACACGCAGACCACGGTGCCGTCCTGCTTGTAGCCGCGGGTCTCCACCTCGACCACGCCCCGGTCGCCCTTGGAGGTCAGCCGCTTGCCCAGCACGGTGGTCTCGCCGTAGATGGTCTCGCCGTGGAAGGTGGGCGCGATGTGCCGCAGCGACTCGACCTCCAGGTTGGCGATGGCCTGGCCGGAGACGTCGGGCACGGACATGCCGAGCAGGAGCGAGTAGATGTAGTTGCCCACCACCACGTTGCGGCCGAACTCGGTGGCCTGCCCGGCGTAGTGGGCGTCCAGGTGCAGCGGGTGGTGGTTCATGGTGAGCAGGCAGAACAGGTGGTCGTCGTACTCGGTGACGGTCTTGCCCGGCCAGTGCTTGTAGACCGCGCCGACCTCGAACTCCTCGTAGGTGCGTCCGAACCGCATCGCTCAGCCCTCCGCCGGGGGCTCGAACTTCGAGGTGCGGCGCATCCCGGCGGCCCGGCCCTTGGCCGCGATGACCAGGGCCATCTTGCGGGAGGCCTCGTCGATCATCTCGTCGCCGAGCATGGCCGAGCCCTTGGCCCCGCCCGCTTCCGAGGTGCACCAGTCGTAGGCGTCCAGGATCAGCTCGGCGTGGTCGTAGTCGTCCTGGGACGGGGAGAAGATCTCGTTGGCCGCGGCGATCTGGTCCGGGTGCAGCACCCACTTGCCGTCGTAGCCGAGGGCGGCCGCCCGCCGGGCCACCTCGCGGTACCCGTCGGTGTTGCGGATCTGCAGGTACGGGCCGTCGATGGCCTGCAGGTCGTAGGCCCGGGCGGCGATCAGGATGCGCATCAGGATGTAGTGGTAGGCGTCGGCCGGGTAGCCCGGCGGCTGCTCGCCGACGACCAGCGACTTCATGTTGATCGAGGCCATGAAGTCGGCCGGGCCGAAGATGATGGTCTCGAGCCGGGGCGAGGCGGCGGCGATCTCGTCCACGTTCATCAGGCCGCGGGCGTTCTCGATCTGGGCCTCGATGCCGATCCGGCCGACCTCGAAGCCCATCGTCTTCTCGATCTGGGTGAGCAGCAGGTCCAGCGCGCTGACCTGCCCGGCGTCCTGCACCTTGGGCAGCATGACGCAGTCCAGGTTCTGGCCCGCGCCCTCGACCACCGTGACCACGTCGCGGTAGGTCCAGTGGGTGGTCCAGTCGTTGACCCGGACGACCCGGGTCTTGCCGCCCCAGTCGCCGGTGTTGAGCGCGTCCACGATGGCATGGCGGGCGCTCTCCTTCATCAGCGGCGCGCACGCGTCCTCCAGGTCCAGGAAGACCTGGTCGGCGGGCAGCCCCTGGGCCTTCTCCAGGAACCGCGGGCTGCTGCCCGGCACGGCCAGGCAGGACCGGCGTGGGCGCAGTGGCCTGGTAATGGTCATCTCAGCTATGGTCACCCTTCCATTGTCTGCAATGGCTCCGCCGAACAAACCCGGGGCAGCCAGGGCGGCAGGTCACGGGCGCGGCGGATCTCGTCGACCAGGCGGCCGACGATGTCGGTCAGGTGCGTGTCGGCGGGCGTGAACACGGCGGCCACGCCCTGGGCGCGCAGCACCGCGGCGTCGGCGGGCGGGATGATCCCGCCGACCACGACGGGGATGTCCCCCGCCTTGAGCCGGCGCATCCGGCGCAGCACCTCGGGCACCAGTTCCGCGTGCCCGCCGGACAGCACCGACAGGCCCACGCAGTGCACGTCCTCGGCGGCGGCGGCCGCCGCGATCTGCCCGGGGGTGAGCCGGATGCCGGAGTAGATGACCTCGAACCCGGCGTCGCGGGCCCGCACCGCGATCTGCTCGATGCCGTTGGAGTGCCCGTCCAGGCCGGGCTTGCCGAGCAGCAGGCGCAGCCGGCCCACGCCGAGTTCGGCCGCCGTCTCGCGAACTGCGGTGCGAACATCGGCAAGTGAGGGGCTGGTGGTGTCTGTGAGGCTGGCGATCGTGGTGGGGATGGAGCTTAGGCCGGTTGGAGCGCGGTACTCGCCGAAAACTTCCCGCAGGGTGCCAGCCCACTCGCCGGTGGTGACGCCGGCCCGGGCGCAGGCCAGGGTGGCGTCCATCAGGTTGACGTCCGGGCGGGCGGCGGCACACCGGAGCCGGTCCAGGGCGGTGCGGGCGGCGGCGGCGTCACGGCAGTTGCGCCACCAGGTCAGGCTGGCCAGCACCTCCGGCTCGCTGGCCGGGTCGACCTGCTGGACCACGGCGCCGCCGTCGGCCAGCAGCGGGCTCGGCTCGGTCGCCTGGAAGCAGTTCACGCCGACCACCTGGTCTTCCCCCGATTCGATGCGGGCCCGGTGGGCGGCGTGCGCGGCGACCAGGCGGGCCTTGAGGAAGCCCGACTCGACCGCGGGCACCATGCCGCCGAACTCGAGCACCTCGGCCAGCTCGGCCTGGGCCCCGGCCGCCAGCTCGGCCGTCTTGGCCTCGATCACCGGCGAGCCGTCGAACAGGTCGCCGTACTCCAGTAGGTCGGACTCGTACGCCAGGACCTGCTGGATGCGCAGGCTCCACTGCTGGTCCGCGGGCCGCGGCAGGCCCAGCGCCTCGTTCCAGGCGGGCAGCTGGACGGCGCGGGCCCGGGTGTTCTTCGACAGGGTGACGGCCAGCATCTCCAGCACGATCCGCTGGATGTTGTTCTCCGGCTGGGCCTCGGTCAGGCCCAGCGAGTTGACCTGGACGCCGTACCGGAACCGGCGCAGCGCCGGGTCCTCGATCCCGTACCGCTCCCGGGTGATCGAGTCCCAGAGCCGGGCGAAGGCCCGCAGCTTGCACATCTCCTCGACGAACCGGACCCCGGCGTTCACGAAGAACGAGATCCGCCCGACGACCTCGCCCAGCCGCGCGGCCGGGACGCGCTCGCGCACGGCGTCCAGGATGGTGATCGCGGTGCCGAGGGCGTAGGCGATCTCCTGGACCGGCGTCGCCCCCGCCTCCTGGAGGTGATAGCTGCACACGTTGACGGGGTTCCACCGGGGCATACAAGCGACCGTGTAGGCGATCAGGTCGGTGGTCAGCCGGACCGAGGGCCCCGGCGGGAAGATGTAGGTGCCGCGGGACAGGTACTCCTTGACGATGTCGTTCTGGGTGGTGCCGGCCAGCCGGGCGATGTCGGCGCCCTGCTCCTCGGCCACCACCTGGTACAGCGCCAGCAGCCACATGGCCGGGGCGTTGATCGTCATCGAGGTGTTGGTCTGCTCCAGCGGGATCTGGTCGAACAGCGCCCGCATGTCGCCCAGGTGCCCGACCGGCACGCCGACCCGGCCGACTTCGCCCCGGGCCAGCACGTGGTCGGCGTCGTAGCCGGTCTGGGTGGGCAGGTCGAACGCCACCGACAGGCCGGTCTGGCCCTTGGCCAGGTTGCGGCGGAACAGCGCGTTGGACGCGGCCGCCGAGGAGTGTCCCGCGTAGGTCCGCATCAACCAGGGTTTGTCCCTCACCATGGGTTACTCGTTCCTGAACCGGTTGATCTCGGTGAGGTGCTTGGCGCGCAGCTCGGGGTCGCGCACCCCGAAGCCCTCGCCCGGCGCCAGGCAGAGCACCGCGACCTTGCCGTGGTGCATGTTGTGGTGCACGTCGAAGGCGGCCTGGCCGGCCTCCCCCATCGAGTAGACGGCCGACATCGTCGGGTGGATCATGCCCTTGGAGATCAGCCGGTTGGCCTGCCAGGCCTCGCGGTAGTTGGCGAAGTGCGAGCCGATGATCCGCTTGAGGCTCATCCAGAGGTACCTGTTGTCATACTCGTGCATGTACCCGGAGGTGGACGCGCAGGTCACGATCGTGCCGCCCTTGCGGGTCACGTAGACCGAGGCGCCGAACGTCTCCCGGCCCGGGTGCTCGAAGACGATGTCCGGGTCCTCGCCGCCGGTGAGCTCGCGGATCCGGGCGCCGAACCGCTTCCACTCCTTCGGGTCCTGGGTCTTGGGGTCCTTCCAGAACTGGTAGCCCTCGACGGCCCGGTTGATGATCAGCTCGGCGCCCATGGCCCGGCACATCTCGGCCTTGTGCTCGCTGGACACCACGCAGATCGGGATGGCCCCGCCGGCCATCGCGTACTGGGTGGCGTAGGCGCCCAGGCCGCCGCTGGCCCCCCAGATCAGGACGTTGTTGCCCTGCTTCATCGAGGCGCCGTTGTCGGAGACCAGCTGCCGGAACGCGGTCGAGTTCACCAGCCCCGGCGTGGCGGCCTCCTCCCAGGTCAGGTGCTTGGGCTTGGGCATCAGCTGGTTGGTCTTGACCACGGCCAGCTGGGCCAGGCCGCCGAAGTTGGTCTCGTAGCCCCAGATGCGCTGCTCCGGGTCGAGCATGGTGTCGTTGTGGCCGTCGGAGCTCTCAAGCTCGACCGACAGGCAGTGGGCCACGACCTCCTCGCCCGGCTTCCACACGGTGACCCCGGGCCCGGTGCGCAGCACCACTCCGGACAGGTCCGAGCCGACCACGTGGTAGGGCAGGTCGTGCCGGGCGGTCAGCGGGGACAGCCGGCCGTAACGGCGCAGGAAGGCGAAGGTGGAGACCGGGGCGAAGATCGAGCTCCACACGGTGTTGTAGTTGACCGAGCTGGCCATGACGGCGACCAGCGCCTCACCGAGGCCGAGCTCGGGCACCGGGACCTCTTCGGTGTGGAGCGACTTGCGCGGATCCCGGTCCCCGGGGTCGAGCCCGTCGAACATGTGCTCCTCGTCCCGGTGCAGGGTGACGGCCCGGTAGGCCTCCGGCAGCGGCAGCGCGGCGAAGTCCTCCGGCTGGCTCTCCTGGGCGAGGATCGCGTCGAGTATCTGCTTCATGACCGCCTCCTGCGTCTGCCTGGTTGGCAAAAGCAAGCGTGCATCGCGCTATGGCACGGATACCAAGGTTATTCCGGTAAAGAAACAACCTTTTTTACCAAACGAGGATTGATGCGACTATTTCCGACCAGACTCATGTTTCCGCAGCCGGAGTGGGCGGGATACCTACTTCGGACCCTGACCGCCGGGACCTTCGGCCCGACCCACGGCGGTCCGCGGCGGGCAGCGTGGCTTCCGGGGACACCATCCGGCCCCTGAACTTCCAGCCCAGACCCGGGAGCGTGAGGACATGAAAGAACTCGCCTACGCGGACATCAAGACGGGTGACGAGGCGTCGCTCAGCCGGACCATCACCGAGGCGCACATCGTCGCCTTCGCCGGGCTTTGCGGGGACATGAACCCGGTACATGTCGACGCCGAGCAGGCCAAGCAGTCCATCTTCGGCGAGCGGATCGCCCACGGCATGCTGCTGGCGGGCATGATCTCCGCGGTGCTCGGCACCGAGCTGCCCGGGCCGAACTGCGTCTACCTTGGCCAGGACCTGCGGTTCACGGCCCCGGTCAAGATCGGGGACACGGTCCGGGTGACGGTCGAGGTGACCCAGAAGCGCGACGACAAGCGGATCATCACCTTGCGCACCACCGTGACCAACCAGCGCGGCGAGACCGCCATCGAGGGCACCGCGGTGATGAAGAAGCTGGGCCTGTGAGGAAGACACTGTGACAATAGGTATATGGAGTACCAGGTCGTCGCCGAGGCATACCGGGATCTGGAGGCGGTCAGCGGGCGGCTGGCGCTGATCGAGCGGCTGGCCGCCCTGGTGGAGCAGACGCCGGACGAGCTGCTGCCCACCGTGTGCTACCTGTGCCAGGGGCTGATCGCACCGGAGTTCGCGGGCGTCGACCTGGGGCTGGCCGAGAAGATGGCCATCCGCGCGCTGGCCGCGGCTACCGGCACCGAGGCGACGCGGGTAGCGGCGCTGGTGCGCGAGGTGGGTGACCTGGGGCTGGCCGCGGAGCAACTGCTGGCGGCGGCGCTGCTAGCCAAGCCTGGCCGGGCCGCCGCCCTGGAGGTCACCGAGGTCGTCCGCACGCTGTTCGAGATCGCCGCCGCCGAGGGCGCCGGCTCGCAGGGGCGCAAGCTGGAGCTGATGGCCCAGTTGCTCGGCCGGGCCACCCCGCTGGAGGCGCGCTACCTGCTGCGCCTGGTCACCGGGAACCTGCGGCTTGGCATCGGCACCCCGACCATCCTGGACGCGCTGGCCACGGTGCACGCGGGCGGCAAGGCCGGCCGGCCGGTGCTGGAACGGGCTTACAACATCTGCTGCGACCTCGGCAAGGTGGCCGCCACGCTGGTCAGCGGGGGCCTCGAGGCGGTGGCGGAGCTCAAGGTCGAGCCGGGCAACCCGGTGCGGGCCATGCTGGCCCAGCGGCTGGCGCAGGCGCCGGAGATCCTGGCCAAGCTGGGCGGGGAGTGCGCGGCCGAGTACAAGTACGACGGGGTGCGGGTGCAGGCGCACCGCACCGCCGACGGGCACATCGAGCTGTTCACCCGGCGCCTGGAGAGCCTGTCCGACCAGTTCCCCGACGTGGTGGAGATGCTGGCCGAAGGGCTCGGGCCGCGCGAGGCGATCTGCGAGGGAGAAGTCGTCGCCTACGACGCCGAGGCGGGTGAGCTCAGGCCTTTTGGCGAAGTGATGCTGCGGCGGCGGAAGCATGGCATAGACCAGGCCGTTCGGGATGTGCCGGTTGGAATGTTTTGCTTTGACCTGCTGTATGCGGACGGGGAGGACCTGACCCGGCTGCCGTATCCGGAGCGGCGGGCGCGGCTGGCGCAGGCGATCACCACCTCGCCGCGGCTGCGGCTGACCGACGCGGCCGAGGTCAGCGCCGCGGACGTGCTGGAGGCCAGGTTCGCGCAGGCGCTGGCCGATGGGTGCGAGGGCCTGATGTGCAAGTCGATCGGGCCGGACTCGGGGTACAAGGCGGGCGCGCGGGGCTGGCAGTGGATCAAGCTCAAGCGGGACTACCGGACCGAACTGTCCGACACGGTGGACCTGGTGGTGGTGGGCGCGTTCGCCGGGCGCGGGCGGCGGACCGGCGTGTACGGCGCGGTGCTGCTGGCCGCGTACGACGCGGACGCGGACGTGTTCCGCGCGGTGACCAAGTGCGGGGCCGGGTTCACCGACGCGGATCTGGCCGGGCTGCCGGAGAGGCTCAAGCCGTTCCAGGCGCCGGGCCGGCCGGCCCGGGTGGACGCGCGGCAGTCCCCCGACGTGTGGTTCGAGCCGGGTCTGGTGCTGGAGATCCTGTCGGCCGAGCTCACCCTGTCGCCGAACTACACCGCCGCCTGGGGCCAGATCGAGGACGACTCCGGGCTGGCCATGCGGTTTCCGCGGTTCACCGGGCGCTGGCGGGACGACAAGTCGGCCGAGGACGCGACGACTACACGTGAGCTGATCGAGCTGTTCCTGGGGGCGCGGCGGACTTCGGCTAGCTAGCCTGCTTCACGATCTTGGCCTGCCCTGATTCCAGCGGCTCGCCGCAGGCCTGGCAGGTGAGCCGGGGCTCCAGCCGGTGCCCGCAGGTGTGCTCGAGGACCAGCGGCGGGCCCTGCTCGCCCGCCAGGTACGTGTCGCCCCAGTGCATCAGCGTGGCGATGACCGGGTACAGGTCGCGGCCGGCCTGGGTCAGGAAGTACTCGAACCGCGCCGGGTGCTCGCTGTAGGGCCGCCGCTCCAGGACCCCGGCGGCGACGAGCGTCTTGAGCCGGGCGGTCAGCGTGTCCCGCGGCGCGCCGGTACGGCGCACCATCTCGTCGAACCGGCGGTTGCCCAGGAAGACCTCGCGGATCGCGAGCAGGGCCCACTTCTCGCCGACGATGTCCAGCGTGCGCGCGATCGAGCAGGTGCGGGGCTCTGCTTTCGCCTGAGGTGGAGCACTAGCCATGAATGTCAGCATACCTCCTCAGTTGGTTTTCTGGACGCACTTGCCGATGATGGGTTAAGGTGGGTTCAGATTTCGGACTTACCTCTCGTGAGGAGAGCTGTGGAAAACCGCAGGGTCACCGCCGTGGTCGGCGTGCTGTCGCTGGCTGTGTTCATGTCGTCGCTTGACTTGTTCATCGTCAACCTGGCGTTCCCCTACATCAGCAAGGATTACCCCGGCACCAGCCTGAGCTCGCTGTCCTGGGTGCTGAACGGCTACACGATCGTGTTCGCGGCGGTGCTCGTCCCCGCGGGGCGATGGGCCGACCGGATCGGGCGGCGGCGGCTCTTCTCGGGCGGCCTGGTGCTGTTCAGCTTCGGCTCGGTGCTGTGCGGGGTGGCGCCTGGGGTGGCGGCGCTGATCGCGGCGCGGGTCATCCAGGCGGTGGGGGCCGGGGCGATGGTGCCAGCGTCGCTGTCACTGCTGCTGGCGGCGGTACCGGCCCCCGTTCGGGCTAAAGCCCTTGGCACTTGGTCGGCCCTGGGCGCGCTGGGGGCGGCGCTCGGACCGGTGATCGGCGGCCTGCTGGTGCAGGCCAACTGGCGCTGGGTGTTCTGGATCAACGTGCCGGTGGGTCTGGTCGCCGTGTGGCTCGCGGCGCGGGTGGTGCCGGAGAGCAAGGACCCGAACGTCTCGGGACGGCCGGACATCCTCGGCGCCGGGCTGCTCGCGGCGGCGGTCGGGCTGGTCGCGCTCGCGCTGGTCAAGGCGCCCGGCTGGGGCTGGGGCTCGGCATCGTTCCTGGGCCTGCTGGCCGCCGCGCTGGTCAGCGGCTGGGCCATGGTGTACCGGTCGCGGCGGCACCACTCCCCCGTCATCGAGCTCGAACTGCTGCGCTCGCGCACGTTCAGCGGTTCTTTCGCCGCGTCGATCCTGTACTACGCGGGGTTCGGGGCGTTCGTGCTCAGCTCGGTGGAGTTCCTGACCGGCGTGTGGCACTACTCGGCGGTGGAGGCCGGGCTGGCCATCGCGCCGGGGCCGCTGATGGTGCTGCCGTTCGCCCGGCTGGTCGCGCCGCGGCTGACCGCGGTGCTGGGCGGGCCCGGACGGGTGGCGGTGATCGGGTGCTTCGTCAACGCGCTGGCGCAGGCGCTGTGGCTGTGGCGGATCCAGGCGGCGCCTTCGTACGCCGCGCACCTGCTGCCGGCTCAGCTGCTGGGCGGGGCGGGGGTCGGGCTGGCGATTCCGTCGCTGCTCGGGGCGGGAAGTCTTTCGCTCGCGCCGTCCCGGTTTGGCACCGGGAGCGGGATTCTCAACACGGGGCGGCAGGTGGGGACGGTGCTCGGGGTGGCGGGGCTGGTGGCGATCCTGGCCAAGGTGTCGCCGGCCGATCCGCTGGCGGCCTTCCGCACCGGGCTGGTGCTGGTCATCGCGTTCTTCGCGGCGGCCGGGGTGGTGTCCGCGGTGCTGCTGACCCGCCGCGCCGTTCGGCCGGTGGCGGTGCCGGCTGCGGTGGCGACCGCGGCTTCAGCTGAGGGCGGCGATGAAGTCCTGGAGGAGGGCGGTGAACTGGCCCGGGGTCTCCAGGTGGGGGGCGTGGCCGGCGGCGGGGATGAGCTGGATTTCCTGACGCCACAGCGCGGGGATGCGCAGCGTGCGCAGGTAGTCGAGGCTGATTAGCTGCTCGCCCGCGCCGTGCAGGATGGCCAGCGGCTCAGGCAGGGTCGCGGTGATGGCGATCTCGTCGGCGTAGCGGCCTTCGGCCAGGCTGGCGCCCAGGCCGGCCCGGGCCGCGCCGTCGGTCTTCAGCACGTCCGTGACGGTCTCGCTCAGATCGAGGTCAGAACCGGGGGCGACGAACGCCGCGGCGTAGGCGCGGGCCTCGTCCGGGCTGATGCTGGGGGCGAAGGTGAAGGCCATGGCCGGGTTCGGCTGGAACGCGACGCTCATCTGGTCGGCGCTGGCGATCGGGGGCGTGCCGAAGATGACGAACCCGGGTGCGTTCGTCAGGGCGGGGACGGCTTCGAGGGCGATGTGGCCGCCAAGGCTCCAGCCGACGATGACGGCGTTGGTTGCGTTGGTGGCCTCGGCGAAGGCCGCCAGGACGCTGGCGTAGCCGGGCAGCGAGTAGTCGCTTGAGTCCTTGGCCTTTTCCGAGTCCCCGTGGCCGGGGAGGTCGAGGGCCAGGCAGCGGTGGCGCTGGCCGAACGGACCGTCCAGGATGTTGCTCCAGGTGCGGGAGGAGCAGGAGTTGCCGTGGACGAAGATCACGGGCCTTCCGGCGCCTTCGCTTTGCCGGAACGCGATCTGCTGCCCGTCCAGGGTGATCTGCTGCTCGCCCACCTTTATCCCCTTCCGCTCTAAGCGCTCACGATACTTCAATACGATCATGAGCATTTCGTACGACGGCGAGCGCAAGGACTGGGGCCGGTGGGGCGAGCAGGACGAGATCGGCCGGGCCAACCTGCTCGACGACGCCCTGGTCGCGGCGGCCGCGGCGGCCTGCATCCGCACCGGCAAGCGGTTCTCCCTCGCGCTGCCCCTGTGCCGCCCGGGCGGAGATCCCGTCCTGCCGGGACGTCCGCCCGCCCGGCACGTCATGGAGCACGACGAGAGCTACTACGCCGACGGCCGCTCGGCGCCGCTGCCCGGCGGCATGAAGTACGCCGACGACACCATCAGCATGCCCTGTCACGGCACGACCCACATGGACGCGCTCGGCCACGCCTGGTGCGGTGACCAGCTGTGGAACGGCCATCCGGCGCAGACGACGGCCGGCGGGCTTACCCGCGCGAGCATCGGCGCGCTGGCCGCCCGCGGGATCGTGGGCCGGGCCGTCCTGGTGGACCTGCCCCGGCACGAGGGGACTCCGCACCTCGAGATGCACCGGCGGATCACCGTCGGCGAGGTCGAGGACGCGCTGGCGGCGCAGCACACCGAGCTGCGCCGGGGCGACATCCTGCTGCTGCGCACCGGCATCTTCCGCGTGTTCTACGAGGACGGCCCGGAGGCGTTCTACGCCGACTTCGACGAACCCGGCCTGACCTACGAGCCCGGCCTGATCGACTTCGTCGTCGAGCATGACATCGCCGGGCTGGGCAGCGACACGATGTGCAACGAGCAGGCGCACAACGCCGAGATCGACGCCGGCTTCCCGCTGCACGTCCTGCTGCAGCGCAACCTCGGCGTCTCGTTCCACGAGGCGCTGTGGCTGGAGGACTGGGCCGCCGACTGCGCGCGGGACCGGGTGTTCGACGCCTTCTACGTGGCGGCGCCGCTGCGCATCGCGCGGGGCACCGGTAGCCCGATGAACCCGATCGTGATCAAGTTAGGTGCAGGTCCTTTATGTCGCCTTGGAGGCTGACTTGAGCTACGACGTCGCGGCGGTCCGCGCCCACTTCCCGGCCCTGAAGCAGGGCGCGGCGCACTTCGACGGCCCCGGCGGCTCGCAGGTGCCGGACGTGGTCGGCGACGCGGTCCGCGCCACCCTGGTCGCCGCGATCGCCAACCGCGGCCGGGTGACCGCGGCCGAGCGGACCGCCGAGGAGACCGTGCTGGCCGCCCGCCAGGCCGTCGCCGACCTGCTCGGTCTTGTCCCGCGCGGTGTGGTGTTCGGCCGGAGCATGACCCAGCTGACGTTCGACTTCTCCCGGGCCCTGGCCAAGACCTGGCGGCCCGGGGACGAGGTGGTGGTCACCCGGCTCGACCACGACGCCAACATCCGGCCCTGGGTCTACGCCGCCGAGGCGGCCGGCGCGACCCTGCGCTGGGCGGATTTCGACCCGGCGACCGGCGAGCTGAGCCCGCAGGCGGTGGCCTCGGTGCTGACCGAGCGGACCCGCCTGGTCGCCCTCACCGGGGCCTCGAACCTCATCGGAACCCGGCCTGACCTGCGCGCCGTAGCCGATCTGGTGCACGCGGCGGGCGGGTTGGTGTACGTGGACGGGGTCCACCTGACCGCGCATGGGCCGATCGACGCCGGCGCCCTCGGCGCGGACTTCTTCGGTTGCTCGCCGTACAAGTTCCTCGGCCCGCACTGCGGCGTGATCGGCGCGCGCCCCGAACTGCTCGAGCAGGTGCATCCGGACAAGCTGCTGCCCGCGACCGAGGAGGTCCCCGAGCGCTTCGAGTTCGGCACGCTGCCGTACGAGCTGCTGGCGGGCACCACGGCCGCGATCGACTTCCTGGCCAGCCTGGCGCCGGCGCCGTCGGGTGACCGGCGGCGGGATCTGGTTTCCGCGATGAGCGCGGTCGAGGCACACGAAGACCGGCTCCGGGACCGGATCGAGCGGCATGTCCTGGCCCTGCCCGGGGTCACCGTCTGGTCGCGGGCGGCGCGGCGCACCCCGACCCTGCTGCTGACCTTCGCCGGCCGCGAGGCCAGGGAGGCTTATGAGTATCTGGCCACGCTGGGCGTGAACGCGCCGGCCGGGTCGTTCTACGCACTCGAGGCGTCACGCTGGCTCGGCCTGGGTGATGATGGCGGCCTGCGCGTCGGGCTGGCGCCGTACACCAACGACGAGGACGTGGACCGGCTGCTCGACGGGCTGGACCAGTTCGTCCGGGGTGCTCTGTAAGTCCGGGGCGGGCGGGCCGGGGCCGAATTCCCGTGGCCGGGAGGTCGAAGGCCAGGCAGCGGGTCACGATACACAGGCAAGGCCCGGTTCCGGTCGTACCATCGGCTTATGGCCAGGGACCCGAATCCCCTAGGGGGCGAACCGCAGCGCGTACTGGGCCAGCCGATCCGAGATCTCGGGCCGCATTCCCGGCCCGATGAGCCGCAGCGCATGATGGGCTTCCCGGTCGACTCGATAGGGCCTACTCCCGCCGACATCGAATGGTTCCGCTCATGGCTGCACCCGATCCGGATGTACCAGCGCTGGCGGCGACGGCGCCGGCTGGGCCCTTACGATGTCGAGCCGTAGATGAACGTACCGAGCCGGGCGCTGACGCCGGATGACCTGGAGCTGATCGAGTTCGCCCGCGCGATCGTGGACGCCAACACCGACGGCGAATACGGCGTGTACACAATGGGCGCCGCGGTGCGCGGGGCGGACGGGACGATGTACGGGGGCATCAACGTCTATCACTTCACCGGCGGGCCGTGCGCCGAACTGGTGGCGCTCGGGCATGCCCGGGCGTCGGGGGCGCGCGAGCTCACCGCCATCGTGGCGGTCGGGAACTGCGGGCGGGGGCCGGTCGGGCCGTGCGGGCGGGACCGCCAGGTGCTGTTCGACTACCACCCGAAGATCCGGGTCATTCTGCCGACGCCGGACGGCGTCCGGAGCGTGAAGATCACCGACCTGATGCCGCTCGGCGCGGTCTGGACGCCGGACGACGGGACCCAGGCGTTCGATCCATCCCTCTTCGAGGGTTAGGCCAGCGCCTGCAGAATCTGCTGGGCGGCCAGCAGATTGGTCAATGGGAAACGTAGTTTGCGGCTTTGCTCCGCAATACCAGTGGGTAACTATCGCCCGTTTGACTGCATACGAGCCGGAATACCCGAAATGGATCATCGAAGTGGGTAATCTTCCCCGGCGTGGGGATGTTCGAGGACCAGATAGATCGCATGCGCAGGATCTTCCGGGGCGAAGAGACATACGGGGAAGGCACTCCGTCGGAGCAGGCGACGGCGTACCGGTTCGCCGAGATGCTGCCGGAGGTCATCCGGCGCGCGCAGCGGAACTCGCCCGCCGCGGCCCGGCCAGAGGTGGACCTGCTGGTGAGCCTGTCTGGCTTCTCCCCGGCGACGACCATCCTCGCCTACGAACTGCTGCGTCCCAGGCAGCTGTTCATCATCTCGTCCGAGGGCACCGCCCACAGCATCGACGTGATCCACGATTACGTCGTCATGGGCGGCCGGCTGCCCGCCAGCCGCTTCAACCATGAGCTCTGTGACGGCACGGACCCGCTGTCGATCTACCAGGAGGTGAAGAAGCGCGTCGCCCCGAGCCGGGCCGCCGCCCGCCCGGCGTCGGCGATCATCGACATCACCGGCGGCAAGAAGGTCATGAGCGCGGCCGCGGCCCTGGTCGCCTGGCGGCTGAACCTGCGGCTGTGCTATGTGGACAGCCGGTACGACCCGGAGATGCGGCAGCCCGTTCCCGGCAGCGAGCGGCTGCTGATCGTGGACAACCCGGCCACCTTGTTCCGCGAG
>JBEKJP010000166.1:0-15712 GCA_050011155.1 Streptosporangiaceae bacterium | reverse complement strand
GCCGGGGCCGGCTCCGGCTCGGGTGCGGCTCAGGTGGTGCGTGGCGCCCGGGCCACGCTAGAGCGTGGCCCGGGGCACACGGAGCACGTCCGGCAGCGCCGCCGCGGCCGCCGGGAGTGCACCAGGCACAGCACCGGCACCGCGAGCACCGCCGGCACCGCGACCGGGACACTCACCGGCAAGCAGCGGGACACGCACAGGAAAAGAGCCACCCATGTCACATCGACCCGGTTGCGGTGCCGGGGCCAGGGCCGTTGACTGGTGGCGGGTGAGGCTGCCGGGGTGGAGGCGCTCTTTTCGAGGGAATGGGTCAGCTGGTACCCGGCCTGGCAGGCGGGCCGGGCGGGCTACGCGCCTCGGCGGCCGCTCCCGCGCCACCGGTACCAGCTCCCGCGAGCTGGCCCACCACCGGCACCACCCGCACCGCGACCCAGGCGCCCACGGCAGAAAGCCGCACCCGTGTGGCATCGGCCGGTTGCGGCGTCGACTGAGCCGTGTCAGGGACCTGGGGTCAGGAGGTTACGGGGCAGGTTTCGTGGGTCCAGTGGCCGTCGGCGTGCAGGCGGGCGTCCTGGCCGGGGGCGATGACCGCGCCGCAGCGGGCGCAGGTCTGGCCCGCGGCGTGCAGTTCGTTGTCGTCCCAGTCGGATCCGGGCTCGTCGTCGTGCGGCGCCGGGTGCTTCTCGTGCGGGCCACCGAGGTCTTCCAGCAGGCCTTCCTCGAATTCGTGGCCGCCGAAGTCGGGCGGGACGGTCATGCGGGGCCTCCGGGTGTGTGCTTGGCCAGGTAGCGCTGGATCTGCTCTAGGTTACGCACGGAGGACTCGCGGGCGCGCTCCTCCCAGGCGAAGACGCACACGGTGGCGATGCCATCGAACTTCACCTCGGCCAGGGTGCGGAAGAAGACGTCCCAGTCGACCTCGCCCTGGCCGATGTCCAGGTGCTGGTGGATCCGGGCGGCCGAACCGGGCGGGTTCACGATGTAGCGCAGGCCGGAGGAGGCCCGGTGGTCGAAGGAATCGGCGATGTGCAGGTGGGTGAGCAGGGACCCGGCGTACTTCATGATCCCTTCGATGTCGCCGCCCTGGTGGAAGGTGTGCGGCGCGCAGTACAGGAACGAGACCCAGTCCTTGTCGATGCCGCGGATGAGGTCGATGGCGGCGCAGCCGTCCTCGATGAAGTCGTCCGGGTGCGGTTCGAGCACCAGCCGGATGCCCTCGCGCTCGAAGACCGGCAGGAGTTCCTCCAGGGACCGCCAGAACTGGGCCTCGCTGGCCGCGGCCGCATCCGGCCGGCCGTTGAACTCGGAGTTCATGGTGTCCACGCCGAGGTCGGCGGTGATCTGGATGGCCCGCTTCCAGTAGCGCACCGCGGCCTGCCGTTCGTCCTCGTCCGGGCCTGACCACCGGTACAGCGGCAGGACCGTGGCGATCCGCACGCCCGCCCGGTTCAAGGCCCGGGAGAACGCCGCGATCTGGGCCCGGTCCGCCCGCGGGTGCAGGAAGAACGGCAGGAAGTCCTCCCGCGGCGACAGTTCGATCCAGGAGTAGCCCAGGCCCGCGACCAGGCCGGGCAGGTCGGTGAGCGGGACGCGGCGGAACATGTACGGGTCGAGGGCGATCTTCATAACAGGGTTTTCGCGTAGAAGTCGGGACGCTCGGCCATGGTCACGGCGACGCGCTCGCCGGTATGCAGGGCCTCGAGGGCGGCGTCGGTGACCGCCGCGGCGGCGTAGCCGTCCCAGGCGGCGGGGCCAGCCGCGGTGCCGGCGGCCACCGCGTTCAGCCAATCCTGCAACTCGGTGTCGTAGGCGCGGATGAACCGGTCCCGCCAGTCGACGGGGACCCGGCCGCCATGGGTGTTCGCGGTCCGCAGGGTCACCTCGCTGGTGTCGGCCAGGGCCACGGTGCCGTTCTCGCAGACGACCTCGCCGCGGACGTCGTAGCCGTAGCGGGCGTTGACGAACAGCTCGTCGTCGACGAGCGCGCCGCCGGCCATCTCGAGCACCAGGATCAGCGGGTCCTGGACGCCGTCGGGGGCCTGCTCGCTGCGCCGCGGCGTGAGCACGCGAGCGGCCGCGATCTCCTCGCCGAACAGCCAGCGGACGATGTCGATCTCGTGCACGGCTGAGTCGCTGATGGTCATCTCGGTGGTGAAGTAGGGGGGCACCGACGGGTTGCGGTGGGCGCAGTGCATCAGCAGCGGCGGGCCCAGGCCGCCCTCGTCCAGGGCCGCCTTCATGGCCAGGTAGCCGGCGTCGTAGCGGCGCATGAAGCCGACCTGGACCAGGCGGCGCCCGGCCGCCATCTCGGCCTCCATGATGCGCAGGCAGGCGTCGCTGGACGGCGCCAGCGGCTTCTCGCAGAACACCGGCTTGCCCGCCGCGACGGCCGCCAGGACCTGCTCCTCGTGGGCCGCGCCCCAGGAGGCGACCAGGACCGCGTCGACGTCGCCGTCCGCGATCAGCTCCCCGGCGGTGCCGTGCACGGCGATGATGCCGGGCAGGCCTGCCGCGACCTGCCCGGCACGCTCGGCATCGACGTCGTTGACGGCCACCACGGACCCGCCGGTGAGGACCTGGGTGATCCGGCGGATGTGGTCCTGGCCGATCATCCCCACCCCGATGACCCCGACGTGGACAGTCATGAAGGTTCTTCTCCTATCCCGACGCTGCGCAGGTAGGTGTAGGTGCGCTGGGCGATCGGCTTGGGCTTGTCGAAGGGGGCCGGGTACATGTCCTGCTCGACCACGACGAACAGGTCCCGGTCCAGCTCCTGCAAGGCCTTGGCCACGTCGACCACCACGGGCTCGCCCTGGGGCGGCTCGCAGCTGGCGCCCAGGGCCACGGCCTGGCCGAAGGCCAGCCCTTCGCGCTCGGCCTGGGCCACGATGGCCGGGTCCATCTGCTTGATGTGCACGTACCCGATGCGGTCGGGGTAGCGCTCGATGAGGGCGACGTTGTCCGCGTGCCGGTAGGCCAGGTGGCCGGTGTCCAGGCACAATGACACCGAACGAGGATCGGTCTCGGCCAGGAACCGCTCCGTCTGAACCTGGGTCTCGACGTGGCTGTCGGCGTGCGGGTGGAACTCCAGCCGCAGCCCGTACTCCTCGGCGACCAGCTTGCCCAGGTCGTTCGTGGCCTTGATCATGATCCGCCACTGGTCCGGATCGAGCTCGGCCGGCTCGAGGAACGCGCCGGTGGAGTCGTCGCGGTAGCCGGGCACCGGCACGAAGATCACGTGCCGCCCGCCGACGGCGGCGGTGAGCTCGGACACCTGGCGGGTGATCCGCTCGATGTCCGGCCAGTCGCCGGGGCGGTGCAGCCCGCTGAACCCGTGCACCGTGCCGCCGGCCACGGACAGGCCGCGCCGGGCCAGTTCGTCGGCCAGCCGGGCCGGGTCGGTGGGCAGGTAGCCGTAGGGGCCGAGTTCCAGCCACGGGTAGCCCACCTCGGCCACCTCGTCCAGGAACCGGGTCCACGGGGTCTGCCGCGGGTCGTCGGCGAACCACACGCCCCAGGAGTCGGGGCAGGTGCCCAGCCGGAGGCGCGCGCTGTCGCGCGCCTCCGGCCCGGGACCGTGCTGGCTAACACTGTGGGCGGCGGTGCTCACCGGGCGTCCGGCTCCGCGGTCGACTGGTGGCTGATGCCCAGTTCCTCCACATCTTCCTCGAGCACGCGGCCGAGCTCGGCGGCGGCGCCGCCGGCCCCCTCCAGCTCGTGGGACAGCTGCTCGAGCTCGGCCCCCCCGGCCATCAGGCCGGTCAGCTCGTCCCTGGTGATCTGGCTCTTCTCGAAGTAGCCGATGGAGGTACCCCGGTTCAGCAGCAGGAACCGGTCGCCCACCGGGTAGGCGTGGTGCGGGTTGTGGGTGATGAAGATGACGCCAAGCCCGCGCTCGCGGGCCTGGATGATGTACTTCAGCACCACCCCGGACTGCTTGACGCCGAGGGCGGCGGTCGGCTCGTCCAGGATCAGCACCTTGGCCCCGAAGTGGACGGCGCGGGAGATCGCCACGCACTGGCGCTCCCCGCCGGACAGGGTGCCGATGGGCTGGTCGACGTCGCGCAGGTCGATGCCCATGGCCAGCAGCTCGGACTTGCACATCGTCTTCATGGCCGGGATGTCGATCCGGGGCCCCTTCTTGAGCTCGTTGCCGAGGAAGAAGTTGCGCCAGACCGGCATCAGCGGCACCACGGCCAGGTCCTGGTAGACGGTGGCGATGCCGTGATCGAGCGCCTCACGCGGGGAGTTGAACGAGACCGGCACGCCCTCCACCTCGTAGACGCCCGAGGACGGCTGGTGCAGCCCGGCGATGATCTTGATCAGGGTGGACTTGCCCGCCCCGTTGTCACCAAGCACGCAGGTGACCTCGCCGGGCCCCACTTCCATCGTGATGTCCTGCAGCGCGATCACCGCGCCGTAGCGTTTCCCGGCGTTGACCAGGCGGACCAGCGGGGCGCCGGTGCCGTTGCCCGCCGCCGGGCTGGCTGACGCCGGGCTGGCTGACGCCGGGCTGGCTGCCGCCGCCGGCTCCGGGGCGTGGTGCTTGCCGGTCGGGGTTTCCTGGGGGGTACTCATATCGCTGCCTCCGCACGGCGACGGATATAGGTGTTCAGCAAGATCGCGCCGAGCAGCAGCAGGCCGACGAAGAACTGGAACCAGTCGGGGTTCCAGCCGGCGTAGACGATGCCCTGGTTGACCATGCCGAAGATGAGCGCGCCGATGGCGGCGCCGATCGCGGAGCCGTAGCCGCCGGTCAGCAGGCAGCCGCCGACGACCGCCGCGATGATGTAGACGAACTCGTTGCCGACGCCCTGGCTGGACTGGATGGTGTTGAACAGGAACAGCGTGTGCATGCCGGTGAACCAGGCCATGGAGCCCACCGCCATGAACAGGCCGATCTTCATCCGGCCGACCGGCACGCCGACGGCCCGGGCCGACGGCGCGTGGCCGCCGACCGCGAAGATCCAGTTCCCGATCCGGGTGCGCATCAGGATGTAGGTGGCGATGACCATGAAGACGAGCCAGTAGATCACGCTGGTCCTGATGTTCACCCCGCCGATGGTGAAGCTGCCGGAGAACACCGTCCGGGCCGAGTTGAAGCCCTGCAAGGTGGAGATGTCCGGGCTGGCCACCTGGTTGGTGATGGTCTGGGTCAGCGCGATGTTGATCCCCTGGAGCATGAAGAACGTGCCCAGGGTGACCAGGAAGGACGGGATCCCGGTTTTCACCACGATCCAGCCGTTGATGAAGCCGATCAGCAGGGCGAACCCCAGCGCGACCAGCACGCCGACCCAGGCGTTGGTGGTGAACCACCAGGCGAACAGCGACCCGCACAGCGCCGCGCTGGTCACCGCGACGCCGGCCGACAGGTCGAATTCGCCGCCGATCATCAGCAGCGCCACCGGCGTGGCCATCAGGCCGTAGGTCGAGGTGACGTACAGCACCGAGGAGAACGAGTCCGCGTTGCGGAACGGCGGGGCGATGATGAAGAAGAAGACGTAGATGACGATGGCGCCCGCGATGGCGCCGGCCTCGGGCCGGGCCAGGAACCGCGCCAGCGGGGACTTACGGCCCAGCCGTTCGTCGGTTCTCGGCGGCGGGGCGACCGGGGCTTCAGCTGTCGTAGCCATGAACTTTCCTTTCTGCTGCTCTACAGCCTTAGCGGGTGCCGCGCTGGGCGTACTTGGCCACCGCGTCGACGTTGCTGCTGTCGACGAAGGCGGGCCCGGTGAACACGGTTTCGCCGCCGCCGAGGGTGTCGCCGTTGGTCAGGTACAGCCACAGGGCGTCGATCGACTCGTAACCCTGCAGGTAAGGCTGCTGGTCAATGGCCCACACCACCTGGCCGGACTTGATCTTGGCGATCTCGGCCGCGCTGGTGTCGAAGGTGTAGATCTTGGCGGTGGCGTGCGACTGCGCCTCGGCCTGGATGGCGAGGATCGCGAACTGGGCGCCGAGGGTGATCACGGCGTCGATGTTCTTGTCCCGGGTGAGCTCGGCCGACATGGTGGAGAGCACGGCCGAGTTGTCGGTGCCGTTGACGTAGAGCTTGCTCATCGTGCCCTCGGAGCCGAGCCCCTGCTTGACGCCCGCGCACCGGGCCTCGAGCTGGGCCTGGCCCTGGGCCTGCAGGACACAGAGCACGTTCTTCGCGCCCGCGGCGGCCAGCTTCTTGCCTGCCGTGACGCCCGCGACCATCTCGTCCTGGCCGAAGTACTCCATCGCGCCGCAGGCCTGCCAGTTGGTATAGCCGGCGTTGAACATGACCACCGGGATGCCGGCCGCGGTGGCCTTCTTGATGGTCGGGCACAGCGCGGTCGGGTTGGGGTCGGTGACCGCGATGCCGTTGACGTGGCTGTTGATCGCGTCGGTGATCAGCTGAGCCTGCTGGGTCGGGTCGGGGTTGGACGAGTACTTCAGGGTGATGTTGTCCTTGGCCGCCGCCGCCGTCGCGCCGGCCCGGATGATGTCCCAGAAGGTGTCGCCCGGCTCCGCGTGGGTGATCATCGCGATCGTGTAGTGCGCGGTATTGGCGTGCCCGGCGGCTACGCTCTGCCCGCCGTTCTGTGCCGCCAGGAAGGCCTTCCTGCCTCCGGTGGCGGAGCAGGCGGCCAGCACGAGCAGGACGGCCATGAGCACGGCGGCGCCCATGATCCGCTTTTTTGATCTGATCATCTCGGGTTACCTCCGTCAGGTAGCGGTGGGGAATTGCATGTGCGAGCGGTGGTGCTCCTGATAGCCGCTGTCGGGCCAGCGGCTGGTGATGGCCTTGGCCCGGGTGTAGAAGCGGATGCCTTCTGGGCCGTGCACGTGGGTGTCGCCGAACAGCGAGTCCTTCCACCCGCCGAAGGAATAGAAGGCCATCGGGACCGGGATGGGCACGTTGATGCCGATCATCCCGACCTGGACCTGGCGCTGGAACTTCCTGGCCGCCTGGCCGCTGGAGGTGAAGATCGCGGTGCCGTTGCCGTACGGGTTGGCGTTGACGATGTCCAGGGCCTCGTCGAACGTCTCGGCCCGCAGCACGACCAGGACCGGGCCGAAGATCTCGTCGGTGTAGATGTCCATGTCGGTGCCGACCTGGTCGAACAGGGTCGGGCCGACGAAGAAGCCGTTCTCGTAACCGTCGACGGCCAGGCCGCGGCCGTCCACCACCACCGTGGCCCCGGCCCGCGCGCCGCGGTCGACGTACCCAGTGATGCGGTCCCTGGCCTCGGGGGTGACCACCGGGCCCATATCCGAGGCCTGGTCCCGGCCCGGGCCGACCTTGACCTCGAGCGCCTTCTCCTTGAGCTTCGCGACCAGGGTGTCGCCGGCCTCGCCCACGGCCACCACGGCCGAGATGGCCATGCAGCGCTGGCCGGCCGACCCGTAGCCGGCCGCGGTGATGTGGTTGGCGGCGAACTCCAGGTCCGCGTCGGGCAGCACCACCGCGTGGTTCTTGGCCCCGCCCAGCGCCTGCACCCGCTTGCCGCGCTCCGACGCGCGCTGGTGCACGTACTTCGCGATCGGGGTGGAGCCGACGAAGCTGACCGCGGCGATGTCCGGGTGGTCCAGGATCGCGTCGACCGCGACCTTGTCCCCGTGCACCACGTTGAAGACGCCCGCGGGCAGCCCGGCCTCGGCGTACAGCCGGGCGATGACGTTCGACAGGGACGGGTCGCGCTCGCTCGGCTTGAGGATGAACGTGTTGCCGGTGGCGATCGCGACCGGGTGCATCCACATCGGCACCATGGCCGGGAAGTTGAACGGGGTGATCCCGGCGACCACGCCGAGCGGCTGCCGGAACGAGTAGGCGTCCACGTCGGTGGAGACCTGCTCGGAGTACTCGCCCTTGAGCAGGGTAGGGATCCCGCAGGCGTACTCGACCACCTCCAGGCCGCGGATGACCTCGCCCCGGGCGTCGGAGACCACCTTGCCGTGCTCGTCGGCGATCAGCTCGGACAGCTCGTCCAGGTTCTTCTCGATGAGGTCGCGCAAGGCGAACATGACGCGGGCCCGGCGGATGAGCGACACACCCTGCCATTCGGTGAAAGCCTTCTTCGCCGCCGCGACCGCGGCGTCCACGTCGGACGGCTCGGCCAGCGCCACCTGGGCCTGCTGCTCGCCGGTGGCCGGGTTCCACACCGGCCCGTAACGCGTCGACGCGCCGGTCGTCTCGGCGCCGGCGATCCAGTGTTGAACAGTACGGGGCGGGATAGTACGCATCCGTAATATCAGCCTTTCTTACAGGTAAAGCTTCTGGTCGCGCTTGGCCGCCGCGTAGGCCGCGCGGGCCCGCTGCGTGCTCTCCAGCGCGGAGGTTTCCGATACCGGCACGTCCCACCAGCTCTGCGCGGACGGCACCGGGGCGAGCGGGTCGGTCTCGATGTAGACCACCGTGGTCCGGTCCGAGGCCCGGGCCTGCTCGAGGGCGGCGGCGAACTCCTTCACCGTCGCGGTGCGCAGCACGTCGGCGCCGAGGCTGGCCGCGTTCGCGGCCAGGTCCACCGGGAGCAGGCCGCCGTCGAGCAACCCGGTGGCCGGGTCGCGGTAGCGGTAGCGGGTGCCGAACCGCTGCGAGCCGAGCGACTCCGACAGCGAGCCGATCGAGCCGAATCCCTGGTTGTTCACCAGGACGATGTTGAGCTTGATGCCCTCGGAGACCGCGGTGACGATCTCGGTCGCCATCATCAGGTAGGACCCGTCGCCGACGAGCACGAATACCTCGCGGTCGGGGGCGGCCAGCTTGATGCCCAGGCCGCCGGCGATCTCGTAGCCCATGCACGAGTAGCCGTACTCCACGTGGTACGCCTTCGGGTCCCGGGCCCGCCACAGCATCTGCAGGTCGCCGGGCAGGCTGCCGGCCGCCTGCACCACCACGTCGCGGTCGTCCATGAAGTCATTGAGCGTGCCGAGGATCTCGGTCTGCGCCGGGAGCGGCTGGTGGCCCAGGTGATAAGCCTCTTCCACCACCTGCTGCCAGCGCGCGTTCTGCGCACCGATCGCGACCGTGTACGCGTCGTCGACCCGGTAGCCGTCCAGCGCCGTAGTCAGCGCCTCCAGGCCGGCCCGGGCGTCGGCGACCAGGGCGGTGCCCGCGTGCTTGCCCGCGTCGAACGCGGTCACGTTGAGGTTCACGAACCGCACGCCCGGGTGCTGGAAAGCGGTCCGCGAGGCGGTGGTGAAGTCGCTGTACCTGGTGCCGACGCCGAGCACCACGTCAGCCTGCCGGGCCAGCGCGTTGGCCACCGGCGAGCCGGTCGCGCCGATCCCGCCCACGGCACACGGATGATCCCAGGCCAGGGCGCCCTTGCCGGCCTGGGTGTCGGCCACGCCGATGCCGGTCGCCGCGGCCAAGCGCAGCAGCGCCGCGCTGGCTTCGGAGTAGATGACGCCGCCGCCCGCGACCAGCAGCGGCCTGCGCGCCGAGCGAAGCACCTCGACGGCCCGGCCCAGGGCCGCTGGCTCGGGCTGGGGGCGGGGCACGTACCAGACCCGTTCGTTAAAAAGTTCTTCCGGCCAGTTATGGGCCTCGGCCTGCACGTCTTGCGGGAGGGCCAGCGTCACCGCGCCCGTCTCGGCCGGATCGGTGAGGACCCGCATCGCGGCGAGCAGCGCCGACGGCAGCTGCTCGGGGCGGCTGATCCGGTCCCAGAACCGGGAGACCGGCTTGAACGCGTCGTTGACGCTCACGTCGTACGAGCGGGGGTCCTCGAGTTCCTGCAGCAGCGGGCTGGCCGCCCGGGTGGCGAAGAAGTCGCTGGGCAGCAGCAGGACCGGGATGCGGTTGATGGTGGCCAGCGCCGCACCGGTCACCATGTTGGTCGAGCCCGGGCCGATCGAGGCGGTGCAGGCCATCGCCTGGAGCCGGTTCCGCGTCCGGGCGAAGCCGACCGCGGCGTGCACCATGGCCTGCTCGTTGCGGGCCAGGTAGTACGTGAGGTCCGCCTCGCCGGTCCGCTGGGCCTGGAGCAGGGCCTGGCCGACGCCGGCCACGTTGCCGTGGCCGAAGATGCCGAAACAACCGGGGATGAGCCGCTGCCGGACGCCGTCCCGTTCGGAGTACTGGTTCGCGAGGAAGCGGACCAGGGCCTGGGCCACGGTGAGGCGCACGGGTCATCTCTCCTTTTCTGTCACCGACGTCAGCGGCAGCCGCGGGTCGATGTCCTGGCCGTCCCAGGTGCCGCGGATCCAGGCGTGGGCCGGGTCGTCGCAGAAGCGCCAGGCGCGGGTGGTCTCCGGGCCCGCCATGACGTTCAGGTAATAGAGGTGATAGCCGGGCGCCGCGATGGACGGCCCGTGCCAGCCGTGCGGGATCAGGATCACGTCGCCGGTGCCGACCTCGGCCAGCACGTCGATGGGCCGGTCCTGCGTGCCGTAGACGCGCTGGTAGGCCAGGCCCTCGGTCTCGAAGTAGTAGATCTCCTCGAGCTCGGCTTCGGCGCCCGGACGGGTCTCGTCGTGCTTGTGCGGCGGGTAGGAGGACCAGTTGCCGCCGGGGGTGAGGACCTCGACCGCGATGAGCTTGTCGCACTCGAACGCCGCGGGCGAGCAGAAGTTGTTGACCTGGCGGCTGGCCTGGCCCGCGCCGCGCAGTTCCACCGGCACGTCCTGCGCCGGGCCGTAGCGGGGTTCCAGGCGGCGGGTGCAGCGGGCGCCGCAGATGGCGAAGCGGCCGCCGTCTTGGCTGGTCACGGTGAGGGTCGCGGCGCGCGGGAGGTAGCAGAAGTCGGTGACGCGGGAGAACACGCTCGAGCGGCCTTGCAGTTCGAAGGTGTGGCCCTCGCAGGTGACCGTGGCGCCGCCGGCCAGCGGCAGGACGATGATCTCGTCTTCGCCGGTGCTCCAGGTGTGGCCCTGACCCGGGGCCAGGTCGAGCACGCGCAGGCCGCTGTAGGTCCAGCCGGCCCGTTCGGGCGTAACGACCAGCGAGAACGGGCCATCGGGGCTAGTACCTTCGCGCAGGTAGAGCTTGTCGTCCATCCCCGTCACCCCCGCATCAGGCCGACGGCGGCGTCGACCGCGCCGGCCACGTCGTCACCGGGCGGGAAGAGCAGCGACCGGCCGATGACAAGACCGCGCACCGACGGGACCTGCAGCGCCTTGCGCCAGCTCTCGAAGGCCGCGTCCTGGTCGGCGCTGACCTCGCCGCCGAGCAGCAGGGCGGGCAGCGTCGAGGCGGCCAGCACCCGTTCCATGTCGTCCACCACCGGCAGCTTGAGCCAGGTGTAGGCCGAGGTCGTGCCGAGCCCGGCGGCGACGGCGATGGAGCGGATCACCGCCTCGGCCGACAAGTCATTGCGGATCCGGCCGTCGACCCGGTGCGAGATGAACGGCTCGACCATGGCCATCAGCTCGCGGTCGGCCAGGGCGCTGACAGCCTGGGCGCAGGCCTCCATGGTGCGCGGGGTGGCCGGGTCGTCCGGGTCGATGCGGAACAGCATCTTGCCGCCGTCGAACCCCATCTTCTGGATCGCGGCGGCGTGGTACCCGGTGAACCGGTCGTCGATCTCGAACACCGTCCCGGCCAGGCCGCCGCGGTTCATCGAGCCGATGACCACCTTGTCCTCGAGCGCGCCCAGCAGCAGCAGGTCCTCGACGACGTCGGCGGTGCCGAGCACCCCGTCGACGCCGGGCCGGGACAGCGCGAGCGACATCCGCTCGAGCAGGTCGGCCCGGTCGGCCATGGCCATCGGCCGGTCCCCGGCCCGCAGCGCGCCGCGCGCGGGATGGTCGGCGGCGATGATGAACATCCGGCCGTCCTCGCCGAGCAGGTTCGTCCGGCGGCGGCGGGCGGCGGCCGCCTCGGCGATGGCGCGCGGGCGGCGGGCCCGCGCCTCCAGGACGGCCGTGATCTGGTCACGCATCGGTAGCCTCCCGCGTTCCCCCGGTGAGAAGGTCGTCGACCTCGGCCTGCGTGGGCATGGCGTCCGAGCAGGCCAGCCGGGAGGCGACGATGGCCCCGGCGGCGTTGGCGAAGCGCATCACCCGTTCGGTATCCCAGCCGGACAGCAGCCCGTGGCACAGTGCCCCGCCGAACGCGTCGCCGGCGCCGAGGCCGTTCATGACCTCGACCGGTACCGGAGGCACTTCAGTGGTGGTGCTCTGATCGGACGCGAGGACTCCCTTGGGGCCCTGCTTGACGATGGCCAGCTTGACCCCGGCTTCGTGCAGCTTCTGGGCTGCTTGGCGCGGTTCCCGCTCCCCCACCGCGGTGTCGCACTCGTCGAGGTTTCCCACCGCCACGGTCGCATACGGGAGCGCCCGCCGCACCCAGCGCCTGGCCTCCTCGCGGGACGGCCAGAACATCGGGCGGTAGTCCAGGTCGAGGACGGTGATGTCTTTTCTGGCTCTTGTTTCCAGGGCTTTCAGGGTGGCGGTGCGGCTCGGCTCCTCGGACAGGCCGGTCACGGTCACCCAGAAGACGCCTGCTTCTTTTATCGCCTCGAAGTCCAGCTCGCTCGCGTGAATCTCCAGGTCAGGGGCCTTGGGCAGGCGGTAGAAATACAGCGGGAAGTCGTCCGGGGGGAAGATCTCGCAGAACGTGACCGGGGTGGGCAGGTCCTTGACGCCGGTGACGTAGCGATCATCCACGCCGTAGCCGCGCAAGGCCTGATGAAGGAATCGGCCGAACGGGTCTTCGCCGGTGCGGGTGATGACGGCGGTGCGCCGCCCGTACCTGGCCGCCGCCACCGCGACGTTGGACGCGCTGCCGCCGAGGTACTTGCCGAAGCTCTCCACCTGGTCGAGTCCCACGCCGACCTGCTGCGGGTACAGGTCCACGCCGATCCGGCCCATGGTCAGCACCTCAAAGGCGGTCATGGCGGTCATGGCCCCTCTCCCTGGGCGTTCCGGTATGTCTATGGTTTTACGCTCGGGTTTCAGACAGGTCAAGAGTATGTCTTGACATATTTACGTACGCATCTACTAGCAACGTGGCGGGCTAGTACATAATGGGATCGTTACCGACTTTTGCTTGACCCTCTGCTTGACCCTCCGCGAGAGAGCTCTACGTGAACCGATCCGCCACGCCTATCCGGGTGGACCGGAGTAGCCCGGTCCCCCTCTACTTCCAGGTCGCGCAGCACCTGGAGCACATGATCGATTCCGGCGAACTGCCGATGGGAACCCGGCTCGAGAACGAGACCGACCTGGCTGGCAAGCTCGGCCTGTCCCGGCAGACGATGCGCCGGGCCATCGAGTACCTGGTGGACCGCGGCCTGCTGGTCCGCAAGCGCGGGATCGGCACCCAGGTGGTGCACGCCAAGATCACCCGTGAGGTCGAGCTGACCAGCCTGTGGGACGACCTGGCCAAGACCGGCCGGGGTCCGTCGACCAAGGTCGTCAGCTTCCGGACGGAGGCGGCGCCCGACGCCGTGGCGGCCGCGCTCGGCCTGCCCGCCGGGACGCCGGTGTACGTGTTCGAGCGGCTGCGCTACGCCGACGCCGAGCCGCTCGCGCTGATGCGCAACCACGTCCCCGAGCACCTGCTCCGGCTCACCGCGGCCGACCTCGAGGCCCACGGTCTTTACAACCTGTTCCGGGCCGGCGGCGTGAGCATGCGGATCGCCAAGCAGTCCATCGGGGCCCGGGCCGCCACCTCGGCCGAGGCCCGCGCGCTGGGCGAGACGCGGGGGGCGCCGCTGCTGACGATGGAACGTTCGGCTTACGACGAGCAGGGGCGGGCGGTGGAGCACGGGCACCATCTGTACCGGGCGTCGCGGTACAGCTTCGACCTCACCCTGATGGCTTAGCTTCTTTTAGTCCTTCCGCGAGATAGCCCAGCAGCAGTGCCTCGTTCACGCAGCACTGCCTGAGCTCGCCGAGGTGCACGCTCTCGTTCTCGGAGTGCGCCCGGCTGTCGGGGTCGTCGACCCCGGTTAGCAGCAAGGCCATGTCGGGATACGTCTCGGCCAGGGCGGCCACGAGCGGGAGGGAGCCGCCGCTCCCGGCCTCCACCGGGAGGCGGCCCCACGTGTCGGCGCAGGAACGGCGGAACGCCTCGAAGACCGGCCCGGAGGTGTCGATGGCGAAGGGCTCGCCTTGGTGGTCCCGGGTGACCGTCACCTCGGCGTCCCAGGGGGCGTGGCTGAGCAGGTGATCCTTTACGGCCTGGAAGGCTCGCCCGGCATCATCGCCCGGCGCCAGCCGGACGCTGATGCTGGCCCGGCAGGCCGGCACGATCTTGTGAGCGGCCCCCGTTACGGGCGGAGCGTCGATGCCCAGGACGGCGATGGCCGGGTGGGCCCAGATCTGCTGTGACAGCGGCCCGTCGCCGGTGAGCTTCGCGCCCGGCTTTAGGCCCGTGATATCCCTGAGCAGAGATTCGGGGAAAGCGGTGGGGTGGGGCGGGCCGAAGTGCAAGCCCTTGACGGCCACATTGCCCGCGGCGTCGTGCAGCGTGGCGATGAGCCTGCTCATGGCGGTCAGCGCGTCCGGGACGGGACCGCCGTACTTGCCGCTGTGCACCGCGTGGCCGATCGTGCGGACGCCGACGACGCAGTCGACGATGCCGCGCAGCGACGTGATCAAGGTGGGCTGGCCGATGGCCCAGTTCGAGCAGTCCGCGATGACTACGGCGTCGGCTTTCAGCAGGCTCTGGTACTTCTGGAGGAACTCAGGCAGGTGCGTCGAGCCGGTTTCCTCTTCGCCCTCGATGAGGACGATCACATCGAGGGGCGGCTTGCCTTGCCACGCCCGCATGGCCGCCATGTGCACGGCGATGCCGGCCTTGTCGTCGGCGGTGCCCCGCCCGAACAGGCGGCCGTCCCGTTCCGCCGGCTCGAACGGGGGCGATTCCCAGAGGTCCTCGGGGCCGGGAGGCTGGACGTCATGGTGGGCGTAGAGCAGGATCCGCGGTGATCCGGCCGGGCCCCGGACCGAGCCGTAGACCGCGGGATGCGAGCCGGGCAGTTCCAGGAGGGTGGCGTCGCGGAAACCGGAACGCTTCAGCCAGTCCTTGGTGGCGTCGGCCGAGAACCGTACCTGCTGGGCGTCGAAACCCGGGGCGCTGACCGACGGGATGCGGACCAGGTGCTCGAGCGCGCCGCGAATTACGGGAAATGCATCGTCGACGGCGGCTCGCGCCGCGGCCGGGCTGAGCCTAGCGGGCAAATTCCGGCCTTCCGCCGTACAGGCGGGCTCGTCGGCCGCAATTACACCGGGTTACTGATACCTGGAATCTCCCCATCCAAGCACGATATGCATGTAAGGGTACTTCGGTCAACGAAACAGTCATTGCCGACATTACCCGTCGCGGTGACGGAACGTCAGGGCACTAGCCGACGGTCTCCAGGTAGGTGCTCGGGTAGTCGACCGTGCAGACGAGCGCATCGCGATGCGCCTGCCCGCCGACGGGGTTGACCAGCGGAGTCGCACCATGCTTGAAACGCTTGTCGTCGAAGATAATGATGTCACCGGGATTGAGCTGCTGGCGGAGTACGGGTTCAGCTATTGGCTGGCCATCTTCGGCCACGTCCTCCGGGCGGTACAGATACGTTTCCGCGCCGTCCCCCACCCGGTCGACAACGTAAATAATGATGAATTCTTCGTTGTCATGATGCGGATTTGTCACGACATTAGTGAAGGTCCGGAAGAGATTAACGCCGAACGTACCGGTGGGCTGCCGCCGACTTGGGGGCACGAGATCAAGAAAGGCGCGGACCAGCTTCTCGGCTTCGGGATCCTTGAGGAGTTCGACCCGGGCATGCTCGCGCTGGCCGGGGAT
>JBEKJP010000165.1:0-17115 GCA_050011155.1 Streptosporangiaceae bacterium | reverse complement strand
GAACACCGCCCGCAGGGTGCCCCGGCGCCCCCGCATCCTGTCCCTGCCAGGCAAAACGCTTCTGGAACTTCTGCAACACGCCTTCCCTGAGAGGTGAGCCGCCGCCAGAGTGGACCCGCCGGGCTAACGCCAAGGACGATGTGCGGGAGCGCGCCCGGGAACTGCGCGAGCAGGGCCTGGACTACGAGGAGATCGCCGCCGCCCTTGGCGTATCCAAGAGCTCGGTGTCGCTCTGGGTACGCGATCTCCCCCGCCCGGTCGGTCTTAGCTGGGAAGAATGCCGGAAGCGGTCGGCTGAAGGCGCGCGTCGCTACTGGGCTGCCGAGCGCCAGGTGCGCGCTGCGGCGCGAACAGCCGACGTCCGGCGGAGCAGCAGTCTCTATCGCAGGATCGAGGCATGGTCAGCAGCGATTATGAAGGACAGCTGACGTCGGCAAGGGGCAGGCGTCGAACCCGCTTACTGCTGCTCCCGGGGAAGGATTCGAACCTCCGTTAAGCGGACCAAAACCGCCCGTCCTGCCAGGCTAGACGACCCGGGATTATTCGAGTCCTCACTCTACTGGACCGGGATCCGAACCATCGCCTGGAATTTCTGAGCGACGGGCCGCCGCGCATGGCTACACACTCGCTGGGTAGCCGCCACCTCGAGCCGCTACCACGATCAGCACGATGTAACGAACGGGTCACGGGCCGCTGATGTGTCTCGCATTACGAGACAACTGGCGGGTGGTGCATACGGAATTCATAGGTCTATTTGCAGAAATTCATCTCCCAGGACTTGCCTAACCTACGGTGTCGTAGGCTACGGTTACGTAAGCGTACAAGCGCTCGTGCCCGAGTCGTCTAGTTACAGAGGAGCACGATGACCACCTCTCCCGACACCGTTCGCGCGGCGGAAGCCATCACCGACCCGGCGCGCCCGGCTGTCCACCCGGTCGGCCTGACCACCTCGCCGGCCACGCCCACGCCCACGCCCACGCCCACAGAAACCATCGGGGGAACTGCCAGCGCCACGACGAGAACCGGGCCCCGCCCGGACCTCGCGGAGGAACAGACCTCGGGCTTCAAGCGCTTCCTGGTCGGCCTGTTCGTGGCCCTCCCGCTCGCGGCCCTGGTCGCCGCCATCCCGCTGATGTGGGGCTGGGGCCTGGGCTGGCACGACGTGGTGATCGCGCTGGTCTTCTACTGGGTGTCCGGGCTCGGCATCACGGTCGGGTTCCACCGGTACTTCACCCACGGCTCGTTCAAGGCCAAGTCCGGCCTGCGGGTCGCGCTGGCCGTCGCGGGCAGCCTGGCCATCGAGGGACCGGTTATCACCTGGGTCTCCGACCACCGCAGGCACCACAAGTACAGCGACAAGGAAGGCGACCCGCACTCGCCCTGGCGTTACGGGGAAGACTGGAAGGCGCTGTCCAAGGGCCTGGTCTACGCGCACATCGGGTGGCTCTTCGACCCGAACCAGACCTCGCAGGAGAAGTTCTCCCCCGACCTGCTCGCCGACCGGCGGATCAAGACGGTCGACAAGCTGTTCCCGGCGCTTGTCGCCGTGACCCTGCTGCTCCCCGCGCTCATCGGCGGCCTGTGGGGAATGTCCTTCCACGGCGCGCTGACCGCATTCTTCTGGGCCAGCCTGGTCCGGGTCGCGCTGCTGCACCACGTCACCTGGGCCATCAACTCCATCTGCCACACCTTCGGCGACGAGGAGTTCGAGGTCCGCGACAAGTCGAAGAACGTGGGCTGGATGGCGATCGCGTCGTTCGGCGAGTCCTGGCACAACCTGCACCACGCCGACCCCACCTGCGCCCGCCACGGCGCGCTGAAGGGCCAGCTCGACCCCAGCGCCCGGGTTATCTGGGCGTTCGAGAAGCTGGGCTGGGCCCACGACGTCCGCTGGCCGGACGAGGAGCGGCTCAACGCCAAGCGGCCCGCCACGGCGAAGCGGAAACTCGGCTCCATGACGCGACGCGCCACCGAGGTACGTGGCACAATGACCGCGGAGTCGCGATGATGTACCGGTGAGTTCCCAGCCCCCCGCATCCGGCCGGAAAAGAATGACCGGGAAAGAACGGCGAGAGCAGCTCCTGGGTATCGGGCGCCGCCTGTTCGCCGAGCGAGGGTTCGAGGGAACCTCGATCGAGGAGATCGCGGCCCAGGCCGGCGTGTCCAAGCCGGTGGTGTACGAGCACTTCGGCGGCAAAGAAGGCCTCTACGCCGTGGTCGTCGACCGGGAGGTGGAGCGCCTGCTGACGATGGCGACCACACAGCTCGGCGGCGCCCGCAACCGGGAGTCGTTCGAGGGCGCGGCGGTCGCCCTGCTCCGCTACATCGACGAGAACACCGACGGATTCCGCATCCTGGTCCGGGACTCCAACCCCGGATCGGGCGCGGGAACCTACGGCACGCTGCTGAGCGACATCGCCGGCCAGGTGGAGTACATCCTGGCCGACTTCCTCGCCTCGCGCGGGCACGACCCCAAGCTCGCCCCGTTGTACGCCCAGATGCTGGTGGGCATGGTCGCGTTCACCGGGCAGTGGTGGCTCGACGCCCGCAAGCCCAAGCTGGAAGAGGTCGCGGCCAACCTGATCGACCTGGCCTGGAACGGCCTCTCCCAGCTCGACGCCAGGCACACAGCGAACTAGCTCAACCCGCCGCCAGCGCTGGACCAGCGCCGAAGGCCAGCGTGACCTCCCCGGCGCTGGCCGGGGAGGACGGCAGGCCCTCGGCCGTCCAGGCCAGGAACCCGCCGATCACGTCGGTGGCCCGGTGCAGGCCAAGTTCCTGCAGCGCGGCCGCGGCCAGGCTGGAGGTGTAGCCGGCCTCGCAGATGATGATGACCCGGTGGTCGTAGCCGGTGACCCAGGGCAGCCGCGCGTCCGAGCACGGGTCGAGCCGCCACTCCAGGTGGTTGCGCTCCACGATGGTGGATCCGGGGACCTCACCCTGCACGGCGCGCTGCGCGGCCGGCCGGATGTCGATGAGCACGCCGTCGGCGGCCATCTCACCGAACGCCTCCCGCGGCATCAGGCGGATCAGCCGGGTGCGCGCGGCGTCCAGGAGCTCGTCGATGGTCTTGGCCCCCTCGGGCCGGACCGCTACCATGCGGCCGCTCCCTCAATGTCGCGCACGACCAGCCCGGCGGGCGTGAGGTCGTAGCGCGTCATGGCCGGCATCGGCGGCGAGTAGGCGTGCACGCTCACCGCGACCGAGGAGGCGTCCGCGTTGCCCACGTCGTGGATGTAGCGCGGGCCGAACGCCCGCGACCCGCCCGCTCCCACCGGTTTGGCCAGCACCTGCCCGGTGATGCTGGCCCCGACCACCCTGCGCTCCACCAACGTGCCCCAGACCACGGCGAACGCGCCAGCCGAGCCGCCGTGATCGTGGAAACCGGTCTCCTGGCCCGGCAGCCAGCTGATCACCCAGGCCTCGTGGCTGTCGTCGAGGTGGATCCGCTCGTACCAGCGGCCCTCCGGATTCAGCCGGACCCGCCCGAGCCAGTCCGCGGGGCTCGCCGCCAGGCGCCGCACCACGTCGCCTAGCTGCCGGGCACCGAGAAGCCGGCCAGTTCCCACGCCGGCTTGCGATATCGGCTGGATCATTGTGCTCATATTTCGCGTCTCTCCTCACGCTGACAGGGCTGGCGGCAAACGCCAGTAAAACTGGGTGACCTATGGGCCTGGCGAGGTCTGGGCTGGCCGATTGGAACAAGCCTGTGCCGTCAGGGCACGCCGCCCCGACATCGCTGGACGCAAAGGGCCAACGGGAAGGCGCCGACGAAAACGCGCTGATGGACAGGCGTTGACGGGAGAGGCAAGAGAGGCATGCGACGGCGCATGCGGCGATCCTGCCAGAGTTTCCCTATTAAATCAATAGGGAAAGTAGGATTGGGGGAAGGTTCAGCCGGGGCGGTGGGCCACGGTGAACACGCGGCGGAAGGGGAAGATGGTGCCGAACGAGCTAGGCGGATACGCCTCCCGCATCCTCGTGCCGTACTCGGCGAGGAAGTCCCCGGCCTGGTCCGTGTCGAGCGTGGTCAGGACCGGGCGGAGCCCGGTGCCCTTGTACCACTCGAGCACCGGGTCCTCGCCTTGGAGGATGTGTACGTAGGTCGTCTCCCAGGCATCGACCTCGAGGCCGGCCCGGGCGAGCAGGTCCGCGTAGTCGGCCGGGTCGGCCGACTGCCGGTTCAGCGCCACGTCCCGCAGCAGCGGGCGCCACCGGGCCGAGGCCGCCATCTCGCGCATGATCGCGTGCGACGGCTGGTCGAAGTTACCCGGGACCTGAAAGGCCAGCCAGCCGCCGCTCGCCAGCTGATCCGCCCAGCGGACCAGCAGCTCGCGATGGCCGGGCACCCACTGCAGCACCGCGTTGGAGATGATCACGTCGGGCAGGCTCTGCGGCTTCCAGTGCCGTATATCGTCGAGCATGAACGACAACCCAGGGGCATGATTGGTCGCCACCGGGCCGACGGGTGCCGGGGCGCGCGGGGCGCTCCTCAGGGCCGACTGCGGGATCTTCGTAACGAGCGCGCGGGCCGCCTCGATCATCTGGGGGGAGCTGTCCACACCGCAGACGACCGCTTCCGGCCAGCGCTCCGCGAGCATGGCGGTCAGGTTTCCCGGGCCGCAGCCCATGTCGACCACGTACCTGGGAAGTTCGGCTCCGACCCGGGCGAGCAGGTCGAAGAACGGTCTGGCGCGCTCGCCTCCAAACCGCAGATACTGGGCCGCGTCCCACATAGTGGGTCAATCCTTCTCTGATACCGAGAGACACGTGAGAACCTGCTCCCCTTGTACAGGAGAGCGAGTCTTGACGTCAAGAGATACCCTCTAGTAATGGGCCAGCCCGCCGGTGCCGGTACCGAGACGGACGCCGAAGGCGAGATCCTGGGCGAGCCGCTGCTACGCGACGAGGTAGACGACCTGGTGGCCGCGTGGCGAGCGCAGCGGCCCGACCTGGACGTCGAGCCGATGCAGGTGCTCAGCCGGATCTCCCGGCTGGCCCGGCACCTGGACATCGCGCGGCGGGGCGCGTTCACCGAGCACGGGCTGGAATCCTGGGAGTTCGACGTGCTGTCGGCGCTGCGCAGGCAGGGGCCGCCGTTCCAGCTCACGCCGGGCGCCCTGCTCCGCGCGACGCTGGTCACCTCGGGCACCATGACGAACCGGATCGACCGGCTCGCCGCCGCCGACCTGGTCCGCCGGGAACCCGATCCCAGGGATAAGCGCGGGGTCCTGGTCACGCTGACCGAAGCGGGCCGGGAGCGGGTGGACGCGGCCCTGGACGGCCTGCTGCGCCGGGAGCGGGCGCTGCTGGCCGGACTGGACCCGGGCGAGCGCCGCAACCTGGCCAGCCTGATGCGGATCCTGCTCGCCCCCTTCGATAACGAGTTAGGTTTCGAGGTCCGCCGCTAGGGATAGCCAGCGTTCTTCCAGGTCGGCCTTCTCGGCCTGGGTGGCCTTGAGGTCGGCGCCCAGCGAGGTGAGCTTCTCGTAGTCGGTGGCGTGGGCGGCGAGCCGCTCGGCGAGTTCGGCCTCGCGGGCGGACAGCCGGTCCAGCTGGCGCTCCAGGCGCTGGAGCTCCTTGCGGGCGTTGCGTTCCTCGGCCGCCGACAGTCGCGGCGGCCCATCCGGCCCGCCGTCCGCCGGAACCGCAGGAGCCGGGCCGTGGACGGCTCCCCCGCGCGCGGTAACGGGACGCATGGCCCGGATGCGGTCCAGGTACTCGTCGACCCCGCCGCCGAGGAAGGACAGCGCGCCGTCGCCGAACAGCGCCACCGCATGCTCGGTCACCCGCTCCAGGAAATACCGGTCGTGGCTGACCACCACCAGCGTGCCGGGCCAGCCGTCGAGCAGGTCCTCGAGCTCGGTCAGCGTCTCGATGTCCAGGTCGTTGGTCGGCTCGTCGAGCAGCAGCACGTTCGGCTCGGCCATGAGCAGCCGGAGCATCTGGACCCGGCGCCGCTCGCCGCCGGACAGGTCGCCGATCCGGGTCCACTGCCGCTCGGCCGAGAAGCCGAGCCGCTCGAGCAACTGCCCGGCGGACAGCTCCCGGTCACCCACCTGGATCCGCAGCCGTATCTCCTCCACCGCCTCGCGGACCCGCTGGTCCGGGTCGAGCTCGGCGAGCTCCTGGGACAGATGGGCCAGCCGCACCGTCTTGCCCCTGATGACCGTGCCGTCCACGTGCAGGGCGCTGCCGTCAAGCCCAGCGCCATCTAGCACCTTGAGCAGGGAGGTCTTACCGCTGCCGTTGACCCCCAGCATCCCGACCCGGTCACCCGGGCCGAGACGCCAGGTCACATGGTCGAGCAGGATGCGCGGGCCGATCGACGCCGAGACGTCCTCCAGCTCGATCACGGTCTTGCCCAGCCGGGCGGTGGCCATCCGGGTCAGCTCGACGCTGTCCCGGGGCGGCGGCTCCGCCGCGATCAGCGCGGTGGCCGCTTCCACCCGGAACTTCGCCTTGGTCGTCCGGGCCTTGGCCCCGCGCTGCAGCCAGGCCAGCTCCTTACGGGCCAGGTTGCGGCGGCGGCGCTCGGTGGCTTCCTCGCTGCGCTCGCGCTCGGCCTCGGCCAGCACGTAGGCCGAGTAGCCGCCCTCGGCCGAGTGCACCTGGCCGCGATCGACCTCCCAGGTCCGCTCGCAGACGTGGTCCAGCAGCCAGCGGTCGTGGCTGACCACCACGACGGCACAGTGCCCATTCTCGGCTCTGTCGCGCAGGTGGCGGCCGAGCCAGTCGATCGCCTCGATGTCCAGGTGGTTGGTCGGCTCGTCGAGCAGCAGCACGTCACGCTCGGACGCCAGCAGCGAGGCGAGCGCGACCCGGCGCCGCTCGCCGCCGGACAGCCCGGCCGCCGGGACGTCGACGCCGATCCCGGGCAGCAGCTCGGTCATGATCGCGCGCGCCTTCGGGTCGGCCTCCCAGGGGGTGGCCGACGCACCGCCCGACGGGCCGAACACGACCTCACCGACCGTCCCGGTCAGCTGGCCGGCCTGCGCCAGGTAGCCGATTCGCAGGCCGGCCGCCATGGCCACCCGCCCGCTGTCCGGCCCGACCCGCCCGGCCAGCATCGCCAGCAGGGTGGATTTCCCCGCTCCGTTGCGGCCCACCACCCCGATCCGGTCCCCGGCCGATACGCCGAGCGAGATGCCGTCGAGCAGGGTGCGGTGCGCGTACGCCTTGGCCGCCTTCTCCAGGCTGATCAGGTTCACCGCGGCCGGGTCACCTTACCGTCGGCACGACGGCCGCGCCGGGCACCGGCCCGGTGGCCCGGGCCACCGAGCGGCACACCCCCGCGCCGGATAGCGATGCGGCCAGGTCGAGCGCCCGGTCGGCGCTGGCCGCCAGGAACATGCAGGTCGGTCCCGAGCCCGACACCAGGGCGCCAAGCGCGCCCAGCTCGAGCCCGGCCGCCAGCGTCTTGCGCAGCGCGGGGAACAGCGACAACGCGGCCGGCTGGAGGTCATTGCTCAGCGCGGGGCCGAGTTGCCTGGCGTCGGCCGAGCGCAGCGCCGACATGAGCGCGCCATCCAATGCCGGGGCCAGGACCGGCCCCGGCATCCGTTTCCGGCCGGAGCGCTCCGCCTCCGCGGCCCGCAGCCGGTCCAGGGTCCCGTACACCTCGGGCGTGGACAGGTGGCCCTCGGCGAAGGCCAGGACCCAGTGATACGGCGTGGCCGGCGCCAGCGCCGGCGTCAGCCGCTCTCCCCGCCCCCGGCCCACGGCGGTCCCGCCCAGCAGCGCGAAGGCCACGTCGCTGCCCACCCCGGCCGCGATCTCGAGCAGCTCGGGCTGGCCGAGGCCGACGTCCCACAGCTCGTTGCAGGCCACCAGGGCCGCGGCCGCGTCGGCGCTGCCGCCGGCCAGGCCGGCCGCCACCGGGATCCGCTTGACGATCGTGATGTGCACGCCCCCGGCGTCGGCCGGGGCCGCCGCCGCGCGCAGCGCGGCCACGGCCCGCAGGGCCAGGTTGTCCCCGTCCTCCGGGACCTGGTCGGCGCCCTCGCCGCGCACAGAAACCCCGTCGCTGGCGGCCGGCTCGGCGGTGATCTCGTCGAACAGCGAGACGGCATGGAACACCGTCACCAGGTCGTGGTAGCCGTCAGCGCGCGGTGGCCCCACCGCGAGCTGGAGGTTGAGTTTGGCGGGAACCCGCACGGTAAGACCGGTCACGATGGCTAAATCGTACGCGGTTCCGGCTGGTGCACCGCCGCGAGCCGAGCGAACTCCCCGACGTCGAGCGATTCCCCCCGCGCCCCCGGATCCAGGCCCGCCGCCCGGAGCAGCCGCTCGGCCCCGGCCGCCGAGCCGGCCCAGCCGGCCAGCGCGGCCCGCAGCGTCTTGCGCCGCTGCTGGAAGGCCGCGTCGATGACCGCGAACACCTCCTCGCGCTTGGCCGCGCCGCCAGGCGGATCGCGCCGGGTGAACGCGACCAGCCGGGAATCCACGTTCGGCACCGGCCAGAACACCGAGCGCGGCACCGGCCCGGCCGCGCGGGCCGCCGCGTACCAGGCCAGCTTGGCCGACGGCGCGCCGTACACCCGGGACCCGGGCCCGGCGCACATCCGGTCCGCCACCTCCGCCTGCACCATCACCAGCCCCCGCCGCAGCGACGGCAGCACCGCCAGCAGATGCAGCACCACCGGCACCGCCACGTTGTACGGCAAGTTCGCCACCAGCGCCGACGGCGCCACGGGGAGCTCGACCCCAGCCTCGCGCCGTCCGGATCCGGCCGCCGGCCCCGGCCCGGCCACGCGCAGCGCGTCCGCGGTGACGACGGTCAGGCGGTCAGCCAGGTTGGGCGCGCGGGCGGCGACCGTCAGCGGCAGCTCGGCGGCCAGCACCGGGTCGATCTCGACCGCCACCACCCTGGCCAGAGCCTCCAGCAAGGCAAGCGTCAAGGAGCCGAGCCCGGGCCCGACCTCGAGCACCACGTCGTCGGGCTTGATCTCGGCCAGCGCCGCGATCCGCCGCACCGTTCCCGGCTCGATCACGAAGTTCTGCCCGAGCCGCTTGGACGGCCGCACCCCCAGCCGCCCGGCCAGCTCCCTGATATCCCCAGGAGTGAGCAGCCGCACCCCCGGCCCCATCGCTACCACGACCAGCCGCTCCCCGGTTGAGAGCCGACCGAGCCCGGCGGCGCGAGGAGCGGCGGGGCGGGCATCAGGGTCACCAGGGGCCGAAGGTGCGGGCGGCGGTGGCGGTTACCGTGTCGCACAGGGCGGCTAGGTCCATGGCCTTGACCTCGGCCAGGCAGCGCAGGGTGTCGGCGGTCAGGGCGGGCTCGTTGGGCCGGCCCCGGTTGGGCACCGGGGTCAGGTACGGGGCGTCGGTCTCGGCCAGGATGAGCTCGGCCGGGGCGGCCGCGGCGGCGTCGCGCAGCGGCTGGGCCTTGGCGAACGTCACGTTACCGGCGAACGACATCACGTAGCCGGCCTCGGCGCACTGCTTGACCATGGCCACGTCGCCGGAGAAGCAGTGGAACACCACCCGCTCCGGCGGCCCCTCTTCCGCCAGGATGCGCAGCACGTCGGCGTGCGCCTCCCGGTCGTGGATCATCAGCGCCTTACCGGTGCGCTTGGCGATCGCGATGTGCTCGCGGTACCACCAACGCTGCACCTCGGGGGAAGCGTGATCGCGGTAGTAATCGAGCCCGGTCTCGCCGACCGCGACCACGCGCGGCGAACGGGCCAGTGCCTCGATGCCGGCCAAGACCTCATCAGCCCCTGGGCTGCCCGGCGCCGGAGCCCCGGCGCCGACCTCGGCCGAGACGGCCTGGGTCTCGTTCGGGTGGATGGCCACGGCGGCGTACACCGCGTCATGCTCCGAAGCGCACCGCGCCGACCAGCGCGAAGTCTCCAGGTCAGTGCCGACCGTGACCATCCGGACGATCCCGGCGGCACGAGCCGCGGCCACGACCGCAGGGACCGGAACACGCACCATGTCCAGGTGGGTATGGCTGTCCAGAGCCGGCCGGGGTAGCGGAGAAGGCTGAACCGGGGCGGTCACCATGACCCGTTCGGCCTGAAAAAAGACCTCATGACGGGCCCAGCCGGGCAAGTTCCTCGTCCACCACTGACGTGTCCAGCTTGGTGAACAGCGGCTTCGGCGCGGCCAGCGGTGTGCCGGCCGTCAGCGGCACCGACGCCCACCGGGCCGCGCCGTCGTACGTCCCGGTGATCACGGGGTAGGACGGGTCGCCCTCCTCGTCGACCTCCTCGACCCGCGGCATGTCCGACCAGGTGCCGGTGCCGCCCAGCAGCTCGTGGACCTGCTGGGACGAACGGGGCAGGAACGGCGTGAGCATCGTCTTGGCGTCGTCGACCAGTTGCAGGGCCACGTGCAGCACGGTGCGCATCCGGTCCGGGTCGGACTCGCGCAGCTTCCAGGGCGCCTGCTCGGAGAAGTACTTGTTCGCCTCGCCCACCGTCCGCATCGCCTCGTTGATCGCGAACTTGAACCGGGACGCGCCCAGGTGCTCCCCGACCGGGCCGAAGGCCTGCCTGGACCGGGCCAGCAGGTCCTGGTCGAGGTCGGTCAACCGACCCGCCGCCGGGATCGACCCGATGTTCTTGGCCGCGAACGAGACCGCCCGGTTCACCAGGTTGCCCCAGGTCGCTACCAGCTCGTCGTTGTTGCGGCGGACGAACTCGCTCCAGGTGAAGTCGGTGTCCTGGGTCTCCGGGCCGGCCACGGCCACGTAGTACCGCAGCGCGTCCACGTCGTAGCGCTCCAGGAAGTCCTTGACGTAGATGACCACCGCGCGCGAGGAGGAGAACTTGCGGCCCTCCATGGTCAGGTACTCGCTCGAGACCACCTCGGTCGGCAGGTTGAGCGGGCCGAGCTCGCCGGGCGAGCCGCCGCGCGACCCCTGGCCGTCGTACCCGAGCAGCATGGCCGGCCAGATCTCGGAGTGGAAGACGATGTTGTCCTTGCCCATGAAGTAGTAGGCCTCGGCCGACGGGTCGTTCCACCAGGCCCGCCAGGCGTCGGGGTCGCCGGTGCGCCTGGCCCACTCGACCGACGCGGACAGGTAGCCGATGACCGCGTCGAACCAGACGTAGATCCGCTTGTCCGGCCGGTCCCGCCAGCCGTCGAGCGGAACGGGCACCCCCCAGTCCAGGTCGCGCGTGATCGCCCGCGGCTGCAGGTCGTCCAGGAGGTTGAGGGAGAACTTGAGCACGTTCGGCCGCCAGTGGCCCGCCTTGGCCTGCAGCCAGCTGCCCAGCACCTCGGCGAAGGCCGGCAGGTCCAGGAAATAGTGCTCGGTCTCACGGAAGAGGGGCGTCTCGCCGTTGATCCGGGACCGCGGGGCGATCAGGTCGGCCGGGTCGAGCTGGTTCCCGCAGTTGTCGCACTGGTCACCGCGGGCGCTGTCGTAGCCGCAGATGGGGCAGGTGCCCTCGATGTAGCGGTCGGGCAGGGTCCGGCCGGTGGACGGGGAGATCGCGCCCAGCGTGGTCTTGGGGAAGATGTAGCCGTTCTTCAGCAGCCCGGTGAAGATCTCCTGGGTGACCGCGTAGTGGTTCCGCGTGGTCGTCCGGGTGAACAGGTCGTAGGTCATGCCCAGGCTGGTCAGGTCGTTGACGATGACCCGGTTGTAGCGGTCGGCCAGTTCCCGCGCGGTCACGCCCTCGGCGTCGGCCTGGACCTGGATCGGCGTGCCGTGCTCGTCGGTGCCGCTCACCATCAGTACCCGGTTGCCCGCCATCCGCTGGTACCGGCTGAACATGTCACAGGGCAGCCCGAAACCGGAGACATGCCCGATATGACGGGGGCCGTTGGCATATGGCCAGGCCGGAGCAGACAGGATGGTACGCATGGCTTAAAGCCTAGGGGCAGCCGCGGACTGCTTGACGGTATTCGGCTCGCCGTCGCCGGGGACCGGGGCGGGCGGCGCGGTGACCGGGTGGCGGGTGTGCTTGATGCCCAGGATGGACAGGAAGAACGTGCCCAGGATCACCTGGCAGCTCACGATCAGCGCGGTCACCGAAGGGATCATCAGGCGCAGTGCGTGCTCGTAGTTGAGGTGGCTGAACTTCTGGGTGTTCCAGTAGAGCAGCGAGAAGACCAGGCCGGCCAGGCCGGCCAGGCCGACGAGGGCGCCCAGGATCAGACCGCGTTCCAGGCTGAGCTTCTCCAGCACCCGCTGGACCTTCGGCTCCTCCGGCAGGAAGCCCTCGGAGCCGGCGTACACCTGGGTGAACAGCCAGAACAGCACGGACTGGAAGCCGATCACGACCATCGCCGAGGCCGCGACCAGCGTGTCGACGTCGAACGTCACGCTGCCGATGCTGAACGGGTGCGGCGCGACGATGCTCCCGATGACCAGCCCGGCGATGAGCAGCGCCAGGCCGGGCAGGAAGAACAGCCAGCGCGGGCTGAACAGCAGCAGGAACCGCAGGTGACGCCAGCCGTCCCGCCAGGTGTGCAGGTGCGGCGGGTGGCTGCGGCCGTCCTTGGCCAGCGTGGTCGGCACCTCGGTCACGTGCTGGCCGTACAGCGCGGCCTTGACCACCAGCTCGCTGGCGAACTCCATCCCGGTGGCCTGCAGGTTGAGCGCCATCACGCTGTCCCGCTTGAACCCGCGCAGGCCGCAGTGGAAGTCACCGATCTTGCTGCGGAAGAACAGGCGGCCGATGAAGCTGAGCACCGGGTTCCCGAGGTACCTGTGCAGCGGCGGCATGGCGCCCGGGGCGATCCCGCCCTTGAACCGGTTGCCCATCACCAGGTCCGCGCCCTTGCGCAGCTCGTTAACAAAGGGCATCAGGTTGGTGAAATCATAGGAGTCGTCGGAGTCACCCATGATCACGTACTTGCCGTTGGCGGCGATGATGCCGCCCATCAGCGCGTTGCCGTACCCCTTGTCGCTGATGGGGACCACGCGGGCGCCTGCCTCTTCGGCGAGCTGCTGGCTGCCGTCCGTGCTGCCGTTGTCGGCCACCAGGACCTCGCCGTCGATACCGCTGTCGGCGAGGAATCCCATAGCCTTGCGGACGCACGTCGCCACGGTCTCTGCCTCGTTGAGGCAGGGCATGACCACGGTCAGCTCCACGTTTCGTCTCCTTTGATTAGCGTCGGCGGATCCGCATCTCTGGCCCTGTCCTGGTCGCGCTTCGTATTACCGTAGGCGAGGGACGAACGCACCGAACCGGCCGCTGTTCATCGTTCAGGGTTCATCGACCCAGCACAGGAGGGTACGGCTTGAGGGTAATGCCTGCGGCCCCGTCGCGTGAGCCATCGGCGCGGCGGGCCTGGTCAATCCGCCCCATGAAGCGCGGCGTGAAGCCCAGCTGGTCCGGCCTGCGCGCGCGGGCCGCCCGGACGTGGGCGGGGAACCGTCTGTTCATCATCGTGCTCATTCCTGCCGCCCTGCTCCGGCTCGACGCCGAGCTCGGCTACCGCTGGCAGGCCTGGTTCAACGACTCGTTCCAGTACGTGCAGAACACGGTCACCCTCAACCTCGACCCCACCCGGGTCTCCGGGTACTCGCTCTGGCTGAAGCTGTTCCAGGTATTCCATACCTACGCCATCATAACGATTCTGCAACATCTGATGGGCCTGGCGACCGCGGTCATGATCTACGCGCTGGCCCGGCACCGGTTCCGCGTGCCCGCCTGGGTGGCCACGCTGGCCACCCTGCCGCTGCTCTACGACGGGTTCGGGATCCAGCTCGAGCACCTGATCCTGTCCGACATCCCGTTCCTGTTCGTGCTGGTACTGGCGGTCACGCTGCTGCTGTGGGACCCGCAGCCGTCGATGCGGCGCTGCCTCGTCATCGGCGCGCTGCTCGGCGTCGACGACCTCCTGCGCTCGGTCGCCCTGCCGCTGCTGGCCGTGTTCGCCGTTTACATGATCATCCGGCGGATCAGCTGGAAGCGGGTGGCGGCCGCCATCGTGGTCTGCCTGCTCCCGGTGTTCGCCTACGCCGGGGCCTTCGAGATCCAGCACGGCCAGTTCGCGATGACCGACAGCACCGGCGTCTTCCTGTACTCGCGGGTGATGACGTTCGCCGACTGCGACAAGATGGGCAAGATCCCGGCCAGTGAGCTGTTCCTGTGCGACGCCACGCCGCCGGCCAAGCGGCCGATCGCGCAGGCCTACATCTGGACGTCGCCTTCGCCGCTGGACCGGATGACGCCGGCGAAGTTCTCCCCGGCCCCCAACCAGCTGGCCGAGAAGTTCGCCATCCAGGCCATCGAGGCCCAGCCGCTGAGCTACGCCAAGGCCGTGTTCGACGACATCTGGCGGGTGTTCGCCTGGAAGCGGACGGTCTTCCCGCAGGCCGCGACCTACGACGAGTACCTGTTCGGCTACCACTCGCTGCCCATCCCGACCTGGGACCAGGCCGCCCTCGGGCCGTACGACTCCTACGCCTCGGCCTACGTCCACGGCAACGCGCTCACCCAGGTGGTGGCGCCGTTCGCGAACGTCATCCGGGGCTACCAGCGGTACGTGTGGCTGCCCGGGACGGTGTACGGACTCATCCTGCTGGCCGGCCTGGGCGGCATGGTGCTGGCCTGGCGGCGGCTCGGCGGGGAGGCGCTGCTGCCGTGGACGATCTCGCTCGCGCTGATCGTGATCCCCGCGGCCACCGCCGAGTTCGACTACCGGTACGTGCTGGTGGCCGTGCCGTTCGCCTGCCTCGCGGCGGCCCTGGCGTTCGCGCCCGGCACCGCGGGCGGTGACCTGGCCGGGCGGCTGGCCGGGCGGCTACCGGGACGGAAGCGGCGGGAGGACGGGAGCGCCGACGACGCCGGCGTCCTCCCGGTCCCTGACAAGTCGTCGGCTGGCGCGCGCGGCGCCGGCCACGACCAGGGTGATCTCGCCGCGGACGGCACCTGAGGTCTTCTTGCGCCGTGGGTTGCGCTGGGTGGCGCGCGGGTCCGCCTCACTGACCAGGGCCGCCCACTCGGCCAGCTGAGCCAGCGTGCCCCGCTTGATCTCCTCGTGGGTCTTGGTGAGCTCCCGGCACACCACGGCCTGCCGGTCCGCGCCGTGCGAGACGGCCAGCTCGGCCAGCGTTCCCGCTAGCCTGCGGCCGGCCTCGAAGAAGACCTGGGTCCGGCGGTCCTCGGCCAGCTCGGCGAACCGCCGGGCCCGCTGGCCCGGGCCGCGCGGCGGGAACCCCTCGAAGCTGAACCGGTCAGTGGGCAGCCCGGAGACGGCCAGCGCGGTGGTCACCGCCGACGGGCCCGGCAGGGCGGTGACCCGCAGGCCGGCCGCGGCCGCGGCCGTGACCAGCCGGTAGCCGGGATCGCTGATGCCCGGGGTGCCGGCGTCGGTGACCAGCAAGACGTCCTGGCCCGCCGCCAGCTCGCCCAGCAGCTCGGCGGTGCGGCGGGCCTCGACCGCGTCGTAGTAGGAAACCACCCGCGCCTTGAGCTCGATGTTCAGGCTCGACGCCAGCCAGCGCACCCGGCGGGTGTCCTCGGCCGCGATCAGGGTCGCCCGGGCCAGCTCGGCCACCAGCCGGGCCGACGCGTCCTCGGCCCGGCCGATGGGGACCGCGGCCAGGATCAGCACGCCGCCCGTCCCAGGCGGGGCCTCGTCCTCAAACGGAGCCTCGTCCTGTGAGTCGCTGTCGGGCCAGTTTTCGGTAATGGGATCCTCCGCGTTTGCTCCGGGACGGCATCTCCGGCTACCGGGATTTTACGGTCACCAGTAGCATGTGGCCGATGACGGCAACCGAGGCGGACATGCCCGCCGCGCCGGCCGGCTCGCGGTGCTGCGGGCCCGGCTGGTTTCCCCGCTGCCCGATGACCGGCCGTGGGGATGGCTGGGGCCGCTGCTGGTCACCGCGTTCGGCACGTTCCTGCGGTTCAACCGGCTGCAGGTGCCGCGCGCGCTGATCTTCGACGAGACCTACTACGTCAAGGACGCCTGGAGCATCCTCAACCACGGCGTCGAGCTGAACCTGGTCCCCGACGCCAACGCGATCATCGCCGCCGGGCACACGAACTTCTTCGCGGCCTGCAACGGGACGGCCGCCTGCGGGGAGTACGTGGTGCAGCCGGAGCTGGGCAAGCTGCTCATCGCCGGGGGCGAGGCGATGTTCGGGCTGAACTCGTTCGGCTGGCGGTTCGCCAGCGCGCTGTTCGGGTCGCTGGCCATCTTGCTGATGTGCCGGATCGCCCGGCGGCTGACCCGGTCCACCCTGCTGGGCTGCCTGGCCGGGCTGCTGATGGCGCTGGACGGGCTGGAGTTCGTGCTGTCCCGGACCGGGATCCTGGACATCTTCTTGATGTTCTTCGTGCTGGCCGCGTTCGGCTGCGTGCTGATCGACCGCGACGCCTCCCGCGCCGACCTGGCCGAACGGGCCGCTGCGATGCCGCCCGGAGGACACCTGGGCAGCGGGCCGCGGCTGGGGATCCGCCGGTGGCGGCTGGCGGCCGGGATCTTCCTCGGCCTGGCCGTGGCGACCAAGTGGAACGCCGCCTGGTACATCATCGGGTTCGGCGCGCTCACCATCGCCTGGGACATCGGCGCCAGGCGGGCGGCCGGGCTGCGCTCGTTCGTCCGCGGGGCGCTGCGGGACGCGGCCTGGCTGCCGGTGACGTTCGTCGTGATCCCGCTGGCGGTGTACATATCCACCTGGAGCGGCTGGTTCGCCACCAGCACGGGCTGGGACCGCGACTACGCCGCGACCCACGGCGTGCACACCCCGGTTATCTCGGCCCTGTACTCGCTGTTCGAGTACCACGTGCAGGCGGTCGGCTTCGGTCTGGGCCTGAGCAAGCCGCACCACTACCAGTCCCAGCCGTGGGACTGGCTGCTGGTCACCCGGCCGGTGGCGTTCTTCGCCCAGTGCTACACCGGCCCGGCGAACTACCAGCCGTGCCCCAAAGGGCAGGTGGCCTGGGAACAGGAGGTGCTGGCGCTCGGCACCCCGGCCATCTGGTGGGGCTCCATGCTGGCCCTGCTGTTCTGCCTGGGCTGGTGGCTGCTGCACCGCGACTGGCGGGCCGGCACCGTCCTGCTCGGCGTGCTGGCAGGCTGGGGCCCCTGGTTCCCCCTGGTCACCCGGACCAAGTTCTACTACTACGCCCTGGAGTTCGAGCCCTTCCTCATCCTGGCCATCGTCTTGTGCCTCGGGCTGATCCTCGGCCCGGCCTC
>JBEKJP010000164.1:0-21613 GCA_050011155.1 Streptosporangiaceae bacterium | reverse complement strand
GGGTGGCGCGGCCTTCCACACCGTGACCGCGTCCGGCCGGACCGATCAGGATGGGCGGCCGATGGTCTACTCGCTCGCCGCCCAGGACAAGCAGCCCGGCCACTTCCCCGTTACGAAGGTGGCCGACGATTTCAGCCTGTACCCGTACGTGCGAGCGTTCACTCCCCGCCTCCCGACCTGATCAGCCGAACGAAGGCTCAGAAGTTCCCGGTGGGCAGGTCGACCGCGCTGTCGCTCGCCGGGATGGTCAGGGTCTCGCCGAACTTGACGATCTGCCGGATCGAGTACTCCCCGCCCTTAGGTTCGGTGAACAGCGTGCAGGTGCGCTCGACCGGGTCGATGAGCAGCAAGACCGGCACCCGGCCGCGCGCGTATCCCGACGCCTTCCGGTAGTCCCGCTGCCGCCTCCCGGGCCGGTCGCCAGAGACGACCTCGAGCGCGAAGGTGCACTCCGCGGCGGAAAACTCCCACGTGTCACCGTCGATGAGATGCTCGGGCCAGCGCGCGAGGTCTGGCACGTACTCGGCCTCGTCGTGCTCGATGAGCAGCGTGGTGTTCTCGAAGAGGTTGTCGATGCCGTGCCGCGCGAACGCCCGTCGCACCGCGAGGACGATCTTGGCATGACGGCCCGCCGGCGTGGCGGCGTTCACGATGACTTCCCCCTCGATGACCTCGGCGTGGACGTCATCGGGCAGCATCTCGATGATGTCGTGCGCGCTCTTCACGTCATCAAGGATAGGCGCGGGTCGGCCCGGCCGTCAGTAGCTGGCCAGGGCCCGGATCGCGGCGACCCCGTATCCGCCGATCGTAGCGGGAGATGCTAATATGCGAATATGCGCACAACAATCGACTTGCCTTCTGACCTGATGCATGCCGCGAAGGTCAGGGCGGCGCAACGCGGTGAATCGCTCAAGGAGCTGTTCACCCGCGCGATCGCGCATGAGGTGGGCACGGCCGGGCGAACCCGTCCGGCCGGCCGGCTTGCCTTCCCGCTGATCGGAAGGGACAGCGATCCCGGAGTCGAAGTCACCAACGCTGACATAGCCGCCGCCCTGGAGGCCGAGGACATAGAACGGTACGGCCAGTGATCCTGGTCGACGTGGGCGTGTGGCTCGCCGCGACCTGGGGCAGGCACGCTCATCACCACGTCGTCAGGCAGTGGTTCGAGGAAGAGACGGACGATCTCATCCTGTGCCGGGTCACCCAGATGAGCTTGCTGCGCCTGATAACCAACCCCGCCATCCTGGGCAAGGATGCTGTCACGCGAAGCGAAGCCTGGCGCATCGTCGATCAGATCTGGTCGGATAACCGCGTGCTCTGGGCCGAAGAACCCGACCAGCTCGAGGCGGTGTTCCGTGCCATCTCGGCTCGGGACGACAACAGCCACAAGCTGTGGACAGATGACTACCTCGCCGCGTTCGCCCAGGCAAGCGGTGCGTCGCTGGTAACGCTCGACACCAAGCTGAAGGCCCGCTACCCATCCGTCCAAATCGACCAATTGACCTGAGTTCAGTAGCTGGCAAGGGAGCGGATGGCGGTTACCACTTTCTCCGTCGTGGGGATTACTTCCTGCTCGAGGGCGTCGGCGAAGGGCAGCGGGACGCACGCGGCCGCGACCCGGCGGATCGGGGCGTCCAGGGACTCGAAGCCCTCGTCGGCGACGATCGAGGCCACCGTACCGCCCCAGCCGCCCTGGTAGGGGTTCTCCTCCACGATGATCAGCCGCGAGGTGCGCCCCACCGACTCCAGCACGGTCGCCATGTCCAGCGGGATCAGCGAGCGCAGGTCGATGACCTCAGCCGATATACCCGAGACAGAAACCTGCTCCGCCGCGGCCAGGGCCAGCGGCACGGTCGAGGCCAGCGCGACCAGGGTGACGTCCGAGCCTGCACGGGTCACCGCTGCCCGGCCGAGTTCGACCACATAATCCAAGGGAGCCGGCGCGCCCTTGCTGGCGAACAGGCCCTTGTGCTCGAAGAACACCACCGGGTCGTCGCTGCGGATGGCGGCCGCCATCATGCCCACCACATCGGCGGGGGTGGACGGGGCGGCGATCTTGAGGCCGGGTACGGTCAGCGCCCAGTTCTCCACCGCCTGGGAGTGCTGCGCGCCGAAACCGAGCCCGCCGCCGTTGGCGGTCCGCACCACCAGGGGCACGGTGACCTGGCCGCCGGTCATATAGCGGACCTTGGGGATCTCGTTGGCCAGGTAATCCCAGCAGCAGGCGAAGAAGTCGGAGAACATGATCTCCGCCACCGGCCGCAGGCCGGTCATCGCGGCGCCCATGGCCGCGCCCAGGATGGCCTGCTCGGAGATCGGGGTGTCCCAGACGCGCGCGGCCCCGAACTCCTCGAACAGGCCCGCGGTCGTCTTGAACACGCCGCCCGCCGCGCCGATGTCCTCCCCCAGGCACACGACCAACGGGTCGCGGCGCATCTCCCGGGCGATGCCCTCGGACACCGCCTCCCGGTACGTGGTCAGGTCCGCCATGCCGAGCCTCCGTCCGCCCACACGTCCGTGAATGCCTCGCCTGGATCGGGCGGCGGCGCCGCCTTGGCCTCGGCCACCGCCGCGGCCACCAGGGAACCGGCCCGGTCCGCCGCCGCGGCCACGTCAGCCGCCGGCACCCCCGACGACGCCAATCGCTGCCGCGCCAGTTCCAGCGGATCCCGCGCCATCCACTCCGCGACCTCCTCGGCCGGCCGGTACTTAGCCGGATCCGTCCGGCTGTGCCCGAAGTGCCGGTAGGTCAGCGCCTCGATCAGCGCGGGCCCGCCGCCAGCCCGCGCCCGCGCGGCACCCTGGGCCACCACCTCGGCCACCGCCACCACGTCGTTGCCGTCGACCGTCACGGCGGCCAGTCCGTAGGACGAAGCCCGGTCCGCGGCCGGGCTGGCCACCGCGGTCACGGTCCCGATCGGGGTGTACTCCATGTACAGGTTGTTCTCGCAGATGAACAGCACCGGCAGCGACCACACCGCGGCCAGGTTGAGCGCCTCGTGGAAGGCGCCGATGTTGGTGGCGCCGTCGCCGAAGAAGGCGACCGCGACCTCGCCGCTGCCGCGCAGCTTGGCCGACCAGGCCGCGCCGGCCGCCATCGGCAGGTGCGCGCCGACGATCGCGTACGAACCGAGCATCCCGGCCGAGGCCTTGGTCAGGTGCATCGAGCCGCCCTTGGCCTTACAGACGCCAGTGCTCCGGCTCATCAGCTCGCCCAGGCACTCGGCCGGCGACGCGCCGCGGGCGATGGCGTGATGGTGGCCGCGGTAGGTGGCGAAGACGTAGTCGCCGGGCCGCAGCGCGGCGCTGGTGCCCACCGCCACCGCCTCGTGCCCGGCGGCCAGGTGCGTGGTGCCCTTGACCAGGCCGGCCAGGAACATGTCGTGCGCGGCCTTCTCGGTCCGCCTGATCACCTCCATCTGCTCGTACCACGTCAGCAGTTCGTCCGAGGTGATGCTGATCTCAGGTGTCTCGGTTGCCGTCATCCGGTCCTCCTTCCTCGGGGGACGCCGCGGGGAAATTTCCCGGTGTCCGGATCGTCCCACAACGGCGCTCAACTCACGACGCCTAGTTTCGTCACGTCAGGAGCGGGTCGGTGGGGACGTCGGGAACGTGCCGGTGAGGTAGCGCTGGACGGACGGGGCGACGGCGGCGATCACGTCGGCGGCCGGCAGTGAGGCCAGCGGCTCCAGCCGCAGGATGTAGCGGCACAGCGCCAGCCCCAGCAGCTGGGCCCCGACGAAAGCGCCGCGCTCGGCCCCTCCGGTATCGGACGCGGCCACCGGCTCGAGGATCAGCCGGGCCAGCACCGCCTGGAGCTGGGCGGCGACCGCCTCGCTGGTGACAGCCGTCCGCAGCAGCAAGATGAGCTCGTCGTCGCGCGAGCTGTCCTCCCAGCGCTCGACGAGGTGCCGGACCAGGGCCTCGCCCCGCCCTTCGGCCGGGACCGCCCGCAGGTCGGGAACCTGCAGGTCGGCGGTGGCAGCCGCGGCGAACAGGCCCGCCTTGGACCCGTAGTAGCGCATGACCATCGAGGCGTCGATCCCGGCCGCCGCCGCCACGGCGCGGATGGTGGTCTGCTCGTACCCGCGCGCCGCGAAGGCCGACCGGGCCGCGTCCAGGATGGCCCGCCGGGTCCGCGCGGACCGCGGCCCCCCGGTACCCGGCCCGGGCGTCTCCTCGTCCGTCACGGTGCTCCTGCCATGCGGGCCACCCTACCCACCTCCCGCAACTTTCGTCAACAAGCGTTGGCCAACAGTTGTTGACATCACTCGCCAGCCCGCATACGTTTATGCCAACAAGTGTTGGCAAATAGGAAGGGGCATGACATGGGAAAGCGCGCCGGGCACGCTCGCGGCTATCGGGGCAGGTTCCGGCCGCACGTCGGCTTCGTCCTGGTCAGCTCGCTGTTCACAGCGATCTTCGTGGCCCTGGTGCTCAGCGCGTTCCACGCGCCGTCCCCGCACGGCCTCCCGGTCGGCATCGTCGCCCCCGCGACCGTGACCGGGCAGGTCGAGGACGCGCTCGACCGCCACCAGCCGGACGGCTTCGACCTGCGGGTGTATCCCAGCGTGGCAGCCGCCCGGGCCGGGATCGCGCACGCCGACGTGGACGGCGCGCTGATCGCCTCACCGGGACACCTGCGGCTGCTGGTGGCCGAGGTCGCCGGCACCGCCCCGACCCAGGCCCTGATGAGCGCGTTCGGTTCCGTCGCGGCCCGGTCCGGCCAGCCGCTGGCGGTGACCGACGTGGCCCCGCCGGGGCCCGACGACACCCAGGCCCTGTCACCGTTCTTCGTCCTGCTGGGCGTGCTGGTCCCGAGCCTGGCGGCCGGGTCGGCCTCAGCCCTGGCGTTCCGGCGCGCCCGCCCCGCCTGGTGCGTGGCCGCGCCCGTGGTGGCGGCCATCGCGATCGGCGCGGTCGCGGCCGGCCTCGGGGACGGCGTGGCGGGTCTGGGGCATTACCCCGCGATCGCGGGCATCGCCGCCCTGTTCTCGCTGGCCGTGGCCGCGCCCACGGCGGCGCTCGGCCGCGTCTGGCCGCCCCTGGTGGCGGCGGCCGTGCTGGTGTTCCTGGTGTTCGGCCTGCCGGTCAGCGGCGGCCCGGCCAACCTGGCCCTGTTCACCCCGGGCTTCCTGCGGGTCCTCCACCCGGCGCTGCCGCTCGGGGCGGCGGTCAGCGCGCTGCGCGACGCCGTCTACTTCGGCGGCTACGGCACGGCCGGGCCGTTGTGGGCGCTGGCCGTCTGGGCCGTGGCCGGCGTCGCGGCCCTCGCCCTGGTCACGGCCCGGCGGCGGCAGGCCCCGGAGCGCCCCGGGCAGCCGGTGCCCGCGCTGGCCACGGCCGGCCCGGCTAACCTCGTCGTCGGCTTCGACAACTCCGAGCCGGCCCGGCGCGCGCTCGGCTGGGCCGCCGGGCGGCTGGCCGGCCAGCCCGGCTCGCAACCGGGCGCACTGCACGTCGTCTACTCCGATCACGTCGTCGTCGACAGCGACCTGTCCGGGTTCGGTCACGCCGAGATGGAGGCGACCCGCGACGTCGAAGCGGCCGGGGTAGCCGCCGCGGCCGCGGAGATCGTCGCCGCGGCTGGCCTGGAGTACACGTTCGAGCGCCGCCAGGACGCACCCGCCGACGCGATCCTGGCCGAGGCCAGCGCCCAGGCCGCCGGGCCGGGCGGCGCCCCGGTCATCGTGGTGGGCCGGTCCGGGCACGCCGCGCACCACATCCTCGGCTCGGTACCGGTCCGGCTGCAGCAGGCCCCTTGCACACCTGACCGGGGTTACACACATAGCCGTCTTCGGCGTACTCGGCTTCGCCGACCCACTTCCCGGCCGCGGTGAAATCGTCCCAGCCGCACGGGGTCGGACCGGACAGCGCGGTGCAGGTGATCCCGTACTGGCGGCTGCCGGCGAACTGGCTGGCGAAGCACTGCTGACTGGAGTAGCACTCCTCGACGATGGCGCCGTCCGCGTACGTGAGCCCCCACGCCGACAGCAGCGGCGAGTTCTTCCACAGCCCCGCCATCCCGTCCGCGTGGATCAGGTTGAACGCGTAGGCCAGGAAGTTCTGCAGGTCGCCGGGGGTGAGGTGGAAACCGGTGGTGGACGGCGGGTCGAAGCTGTCGATGTCGTCCAGCTCGACCGCGTCGAAGCCCTTCCGCGCGCACATGCCGATGCGCTCGGCCAGCATCGGCTTGAGCGCGTCCAACTGGCGCAGGTCGACCCAGCGCTCCTCGGGGTACCCGAAGTAGATGTTCCCGAGCGTGGCGGCCGGGAACGCCTGCCCGGGGGTGCCGTCCGGGCGGTAGTCCTCCCAGGCCAGGTCCAGGTAGCAGACCGCCTTCGGGTGCGGCAGGGTGGCCGCCTGCCAGCGGGTCGTGATGGCGGTGACCTGGGCCTTGGTGGTGAGGAAACCGTCCACGTCGTAGATGTCCACCGCGTTGCGGCCGGTCCGCTGCAGCGGCGTGGTCCGGCCGATCTGCCAGTCCCACCGCATCGGGTGCCCGGTGCGGTCCAGGTGCGGCGGGGACCAGCAGTTCCCCTGACAGGGCAGCGCCGCCGTCATCGGGTCGACCTGCCAGGCGTAGCCGATCTCGGTGGCGCCGGCCCGGCTGGCGGTGCGCACGGCCACCCGGTGCGGGCCGGGCGCCAGCGTGCCGGTGTAGAACACGTGGTTCTTCGGCATGGCCCGCCACGGGCCGCCGTCGACCCGGTACGACTGCGTGACCGGGCCGTCGGCCGCGTTGGCGTGCGGCGCCGCGACATCGAAGTACTCCGTGGTCGAGACGGTGTGCCGCTCGGGCGTGCCGTTGACGAACGCGGTGACGGGCGCCCGGCGCTCCGGGTAGGCGCGTACCGGGGTGGCGGCCAGCGCGGTGACCGCACGCCTGATGACCTGGAAGGTGAACGGCACCCGTTCGGTCTCAACGACTTCGGCGGCGGTCTCGGTGACCCGCAGCCGCCGGCCGTCCTCGGCCTGGCCGGGGACGTAGCTCCGGGCCGCGAACGGCGCGGCCGCCGTGTCCGCCCCGGCCCGGCAGTGCTGACCCGCGGCGTCGCAGCTCTGCCAGGCGTCGGCGACACCGAAGCTGAGCAGGCTCATCCCGCGCGGCAGCCGGGGCACGTGCCAGCTCAGGCCGGCCGCGGTGACGGTGGCGCCGTCGCCCGGGGAGCCGGAGATCCGCAGCGTGCCGTGGTGCACCGGGGCGGCGATCGTGGCGGCGCTCGCGGCCGGTGCCGAGCTGACCGTGACACCGGTGACCAGGGAGGCAAGCGCGAGAATCGCCGCCGCGAGGATCTTCATCGCGCGAGCAGGGCCGGAGGGAGCAGGTCGCGGTGCGCCTCGAACAGCTCGTCGCACATCGCCACCGTCTGGTCCGTGGTCAGGGTGGCGGCGGTGTTCGGGTCGAGCAGGGCGGCCTGGTACACGTGGTCGCGGGACTCATCCAGGGCGGCCCGCACCGTCAGCTCGACCACGTTGAGGAAGGTCCGGTTCAGCGCGGCCAGCTGCGGCGGCAGCGCGCCGACCGGCACCGGCTTGGCGCCGCCCGCCCCGACCAGGCAGGGCACCTCGACGCAGCACGCGTCCGGCAGGCTGGTGATCAGCCCGCCGTTGCGGATGTTCACGTGCAGCTCGCGTTCGGTCCCGGTCTCCAGGGCATGAATGAACTCCGAGGCCAGTTCGCTGGTGGGCTCGAGGTCCAGCGGCTCGTCCGAAGCCAGCTGGCGCTGCAGCGCCTCCAGCTCGCGCAGGTTCTCCTCCGACCGCTCCAGGTAGTCGCCGACGAAGATGCGGAACCGCTCGACCTGGTCGTCGTGGCGCATGAACCAGGGCACGTACTCGGCCGAGTGCTCGCTCGACTCGGTGGGGAAGTAGCCGAACCGGCGGTAGATCTCGACCCGGACCCGCCGCCGCAGCTCGGGTGAGGACTCCACCACCGCGGCCAGCTTCGGATACAGGGACTCGCCGTCCTGCTCGAAACGCAGCACGAAGGCCTGGTGGTTGAAGCCCGCGGTCAGGAAGCGGACCCGCCGCGGGTCGGCGCCGGTCAGCTCGGTCAGGAAGGCCTGGGTGTCCCGGACCGAGTGGCACAGGCCGAACACCCGGCTGAACTCGCTCCCCTCGTACACCGCCCAGGGCAGCATCGCCATCGGGTTGCTGTAGCTGAGAAGGTAGGCGTCCGGGCAGACCTCGGCCATGTCCCGGGCCAGCGCCACCGTCACCGGGATGGTGCGCAGGCCGCGGAAGATCCCGCCGATACCCAGCGTGTCCCCGATGGTCTGGCGCACCCCGTACCGGGCCGGGATGTCGAAGTCGGCCCGGGTGGCCGCGTACCCGCCGACCTGGACCTCGTTGATGACGTAGCGAGCGCCGGCCAGCGCCGTGCGCCGGTCCGTGGTCGCGGTCACCGTCGCCTGAGCCCCGGACTGCGCCGAGATCCGCCGGGCCAGCCGGTCGGCGTGGGCCAGCCGCTCCGCGCTGATGTCGTACAGCGCGAAGTGCAGGCCGCCGCGGAACTCGGGGTAGCCGCACAGGTCGGTCACCACGTTCCTGGTGAACTCCACGCTGCCCGCGCCGATGAACGCAACTGTCGTCGTCACGCTCGTTAGTGTTCCATCGGGGTCATTTTGTTGCAAGATCTTGCATCCGCCCGAAATCAGGCTGCACAATACTGCGCTATGAAGGCATACGTGGCAGGGCTGCTGGCCGTAGTCACCGGGGCGGCAGTGCTAGCCGCCTGCGGCACGGACAGCACGTCGTCGAGCAGCGGCAAAGGCGGCGGCACCACGATCCAGATCTGGGAGGGCTACACCCAGGCCGAGGCCACGGCCTTCACGCACCTGGTGGCGGAGTACGAGGCGCAGCACCCGGGCTACAAGGTAAGCCCGCTGTTCGTCAACAACGACGACACGCTGCAGAAGGTGCTGACCGCGGTCCGCGGCGGCAGCCCGCCGGACATCGCCTACCTATACGGCTCGTGGGCACCCAACGTGGCCCAGATCCCTTCGGTAGTGAACCTCACCCAGGTGGTCAAGCGGCCCGCGGTGAACTGGGACGACTTCTGGACAGGCGAGCGCGCCGTGGCCACCGTCAACGGCAAGGTGATCGGCATCCCGGCCGTGGTGGACAACCTGGCCGTGGTCTACAACAAGACCCTGTTCGCCAAGGCCGGGCTGCAGCCGCCTGGCCCGGGCTGGACCTGGCCGCAGTTCGTGGCCGACGCGAAGAAGCTGACCAACCCGGCGATCAAGCAGTTCGGCACCGCGTACGTCACCCCCGGCACCGAGGACACCGTCTGGCACTGGGAGGCTCTGCTCTGGGAGGCCGGCGGCCAGATCCTCACGCCGGACAACAAGAAGGCCGCGTTCGACTCGGCGGCCGGGCTGGCCTCGCTGAACACGCTGCGGACGATGGCGGTCACCGACAAGTCCATGTACCTGGACCCGAGCGACTCGGCCTACTCCAACCTGTTCAACTCGGGCAAGATCGGGATGCTGGTCACCGGGCCCTGGGACCTGTCCGCGTTCCCCAACGTCAAATACGGGGTGCAGATCATGCCGTCGTACCCGGGGACCAGCGGCGGCCATCAGACCATCTCGGGTCCTGACAACTGGGTCATCTTCAACAACGGCTCGGCCAAGGTGGCCGCGGCCGAGCAATTCCTGCTCTGGCTCACCGCTCCGGCCCAGGACAAGTACTTCTCAGTGCAGACAGGCAACCTGCCCACCAGGCAGTCGGTGGGCGACACGCCCGCGGTGAGCCAGCAGATGAACGCCGCCCTGCCCGACGTCGGCGCTTTCATCGCCAACCTGAGTAACGTGAAGCAGGCCAGGCCGCAGATCCCGCAGTACCCCAAGATCTCCCAGGCTCTCGGCACCATGATCGTGTCGGTGCTGCTCGGCAAGGCCCAGCCGCAGGCCGCCCTGACCGCCGCGGCGCAGCAGGTCAACCAGATCCTGGCGGCGGGCTGAGGTGACGGCTTCCGGCACGCTCGCGCGGAAGGCGATCGGCTCGGAGCAGTTCGCCGGGTGGACGTTCGTCACTCCTGGCGTCGTGATCATCGGCCTGTTCGGCGCGGTGCCGATCATCTGGTCGGCGGTGATGTCCTTCCAGCGGAACAACCTGCTGTCACCGAGCACGCCGTTCGCCGGGCTGGCCAACTACCGGCAGATGGTGCACGACCCGGTGGTGGCGCAGGCGATCCAGCACACGCTGGTCTACACCGTGCTGTTCGTGCCTGGCACCATGCTGGTGGGGCTGTTCCTGGCCGTGGCCATGAACAGGAAGATCAGGTTCATCTCGTTCTACCGGACGGCCGCCTACGCGACGATGGCGATCTCCACCATCAGCGAGGCGATCGTCTTCATCTGGCTGTTCGACCCGTCTTACGGGGTGGTCAACTACTTCTTCAGCCTGATCGGCCTGCCGCAGCAGCAGTTCCTCAACTCGCCGTCCGAGGCGCTCTACGTGATCGTGATCATGACGATCTGGGGCTGGACCGGCTTCGCCGTGGTGATCTACCTGGCCGCGCTGCAGGGGGTCCCGCAGCAGCTGCTCGAGGCGGCCTCGATCGACGGGGCCAGCCCCTGGCAGGCGTTCCGCCGCATCACCCTGCCGCTGCTCAGCCCGGCCTCGCTGTTCCTGGCGGTCTGGCTCACGATCAACGCGATGCAGCTGTTCGACGAGGTGTACCTGAGCACCCAGGGCGGCCCGCTGAACGCCACCACCGTGCTCGTCTACTACCTGTACAACCAGGCCTTCGTGGACTTCAACTTCGGCTACGCCTCGGCCATCGCCTACTTCCTGTTCCTCGTCATCATCGTGATCACCGTCATCCAGTTCCGGGTGGGCCGACGCTACACCTACTACAGATCATGACCGCGACCTCGGCGCCCGCCCGCCGCCGGCGGCTGCCGTTCAGCCCCTGGCACCTGGTGCTGCTGCCCGCCTCTTTGGTGCTGCTGTTCCCGTTCGGCTGGCTGCTCGTCACCTCGCTGGAGACCCCGCGCGAGGCGCTGCACTTCCCGCCGATCCTCACCCCGCACAGGCTCCGCTTCACCAACTACCCAGACGCGCTGGCCAGCGCGCCGTTCGGCCACTTCTTCCTGAACAGCGCGATCGTCGCGGTGACCACGGTGCTGAGCAACCTGGTGCTGTGCTCGCTGGCCGGGTACGCCTTCGCCCGGTTCCGTTTCCTCGGCCGGACCGCGCTGTTCGCGGCGATCATGGCCACGCTGATGGTGCCGTTCCAGGTGACCATGATTCCCCAGTTCATCATCGTCAAATGGCTCGGCGTACACGTGCTGGCCGGGGTGGGCATCAACCACATCGGCGCGCTCATCCTCCCCAACGCGGCCACCGCGTTCGGCGTTTTCTTCCTCCGCCAGTTCTTCCGCACGCTGCCGATCGAGTACGAGGAGTCCGCCCGGGTCGACGGCGCCAGCCGCCTCCGGGTCCTGATCAGGATCGTGCTGCCGCTGGCCACCCCGGCGCTGGCCACGCTGGCCGCGCTGACCTTCCTGGACTCGTGGAACAACTTCCTGTGGCCGCTGATCGCGGTCACCTCGACCAACCAGATGACGTTGCCGCTCGGCCTGGCCACCTTCCAGGGCGCGCACCAGACCGAGTGGACCCTGCTGATGGCGGCCAACGTGATGAGCCTGGTGCCGATGCTGGCGATCTTCTTCCTGGCCCAGCGCTACTTCATCCGTTCGGTCGCCGCCACCGGGCTGGCCGGGACGTGACCGTCCTACAGAAGGGAAAAAAGTGACGCAGGAGGACATGGCCGCGGGCAGCCGCACGGAGCAGGAGGTGGCCTCCCAGCCGGCCTGCTGGCGCGAGGCGGGCCTGCTGGCCGGCGGGCTGGCCGGGCTGCTGCCGGCGTCCGGGGAGCGGGTGGCGGTCGCGGGCTGCGGGACCTCCTGGTTCATGGCGCAGTCGTACGCGGCGGCCCGGGAGGAGGCCGGGCACGGGGAGACCGACGCGTTCGCCGCCTCGGAGATGCCGGCCGGGCGGCGCTACGACCGGGTGCTCCTGCTGTGCCGGTCCGGCACCACCACCGAGATCCTCCAGCTGCTCGGCCGGCTGCGCGGCCGCGTGCCCACGGTCGCGATCACCGCGGCCGGCCGGACCCCAGTGGCCGAGGCCGCCGACGCGGTCATCGAGCTGAGCTTCGCGGACGAGGAATCCGTGGTCCAGACCCGGTTCCCCACCACCGAGCTGGCCCTGCTCCGCGCGCACCTGGGACACGACCCCGGCCCGGCCGCCGACGCGGCCGAGCGGGTCCTGGCCACCCCGGTGCCGCCGGAACTGCTGGCCGCCCGCCAGTTCACCTTCCTCGGCACCGGCTGGACGTACGGGCTGGCCAACGAGGCCGCGCTCAAGCTGCGCGAGGCGGCCGGCATGTGGACCGAGGCCTACCCGGCCATGGAGTACCGGCACGGGCCCGTCTCGGTGACCAGCAAGGACAGCGTGGTCTGGGTGTTCGGTCCCCCGCCGGACGGGCTGGCCGCGGAGATCGCCGCGGCCGGCGGCACCGTCTGGCTGGGTGCGGAGGACCCGCTGGCCGAGCTGGTCCGGGTGCAGATGCTGGCGGTCGGGCTGGCCCGGGCCCGCGGGCTCGATCCCGACCGGCCGCGCAACCTGACCCGGTCCGTCATCCTCGCCTGATGCCACTGGCCGTCATGGGCGAGATCACCTGGCCGGCCCGGGACGCGGGCCGCGGGGTCGGCGCCTTCAACGTCATCGGCATCGAGCACGCCGAGGCCATCGTCACCGGCGCGGAGGCGGTCCGCGCCCCCGTCGTGCTGCAGATCAGCGAGAACTGCGTCGCCTGGCACGGCGCCCTGGACCCCATCGCCCGCGCCTGCCTGGCCGTCGCGGCCGCGGCCGCCGTGCCGGTCGCGGTGCACCTGGACCACGCGTCCAGCGCGGACCTGGTCCGGGCCGCGGCCGGGCTCGGCCTGGGCTCGGTCATGTTCGACGCGTCCGCGCTGCCCTACGCCGAGAACGTGCGAGTCACCGCCGAGGTGGCCCGCTGGTGCCGGGACCGGGGCGTCTGGGTCGAGGCCGAGCTGGGCGAAATCGGCGGCAAGAACGGCGTGCACTCGCCGCTGGCCCGCACCGACCCAGCCGAGGCGGCCGGCTACGTCACCGCCACCGGGGTGGACGCACTGGCCGTGGCGGTGGGCAGCTCGCACGCCATGCTGACCCGCGATGCGGCTCTCGACCTCGACCTGATCACGCGGATCGCCGGGGCCGTCGGCGTCCCGCTCGTCCTGCACGGCTCGTCCGGCGTCCCGGATGAGGACCTGGCCGCCGCGGTCCTGGCCGGGATGACGAAGATCAACATCGCGACCCAGCTGAACAAGGTCTTCACCGCCGCCGTCCGGGACTACCTGAATGCCGAGCCCGCGGTGGTTGATCCCAGGAGGTACGGTTCGGCGGGACGCGATGCGATCGCGCCCGAGGTAGCCCGGCTGCTCGGCGTCATCGGCGCCGCGGCCGCGGGCGTGTGGGGAGGAGGAGCCGGTGAGTCGTTACCGCCGGTGGAACGAGCTGCTGGAACTGCTGGCCGCCGCGGGCCAGCTCCAGGTGGAAGACGCCGCCAAGGCGCTGAACGTGTCCGCGGCCACCATCCGCCGGGACTTCGACGAGCTGGCCGGCCAGCAGATGCTGACCCGGATCCGAGGCGGCGCGGTGGCCGAGGGGGTCAACTACGACCTGCCGCTGCGCTACAAAACCGAACGGCATCCGTCCGAGAAGCAGCGCATCGGGTCGCTGGCGGCTGGCCTGGTCCGCACCGGCCAGGCCGTCGGCCTGAACGGCGGGACCACGACGACCGAGGTGGCCCGTGCGCTGGCCACCCGTTCGGACCTGGGGGCGGCGGGTCCTTCGCCCTCGGTCACCGTGGTCACCAACGCCCTCAACATCGCGACCGAGCTGGCCATCCGGCCGCACATCAAGATCGTGACCACCGGCGGGGTGGCCCGGCCGCAGTCCTACGAGCTCACCGGGCCGCTCGCCACCGGCGTCCTGGAGCAGGTCACGCTGGACATCGCCATCCTGGGCGTGGACGCCATCGACGCCGTGGCCGGGGCGACCGCGCACCACGAGGGCGAGGCCAGCATCAACCGGCTGATGGGGCGGCAAGCCCGCAAGGTGGTCATCGTGGCCGACAGCTCCAAGGTGGGCCAGCGCGCGTTCGCCCGGATCTGCACCCCGGCCGAGATCGACGTCCTGGTCACCGACGCCGGCATCGCCGCCGAGGACGCGGCCCTGCTCGAAGCCGCCGGGGTAGACGTTGTCACGGTATGACCTGGTCGTCCTGGGCGACTGCAACCCGGACGTGCTGGTGACGGGGGACGACGTCACCCCGTCCTTCGGTCAGCAGGAGAAGCTGGTCGACGGCATCTCCCTGGTCATCGGCGGGTCCGCGGCCATCACCGCCGTGGCCGCGGCCCGGCTCGGCCTGCGGGTCGCGCTGGTCGCCGCGGTCGGTGCCGACCCGGCCGGCCGGTTCATGCTGGACCAGCTGTCGGCCGAGGGCGTGGACGTCAGTCAGGTGGCCGTGCGCGAGAACGTGCCCACCGGGATGACGGTGGCGCTATCCCGCGGCGGGGACCGGGCCAGCTTGACCGCGCTCGGCGCGGTCGCCTCGCTGACCGCGGCGGATGTGCCTCGTGAGCTGCTGGCCGAGGCGCGGCACGTGCACGCTAGCTCCTGGTTCCTGCTGGCGGACTCGCTCGGCCCCGGCCTGGCCGGCCTGTTCGCGACGGCCCGGGCGGAAGGTGCCACCACCTCGCTGGATACCAACTGGGATCCGAACGAACGATGGACCAGCGAGCACCTGTCCACCGCGATCGCCCAGGTCGGCCTGCTGCTGCCCAACGAGGCCGAAGCACTCCGGCTGAGCAGCGCGCTCTCCCTGGACGAAGCCGCCGGGAAGCTCACCGCGGCCGGCCCCCGGCTCGTCGTCAAGCGGGGCGAGCGCGGCGCGCTGTGCGTTGACGGTTCGGGCGCCGATGGCCCCTCCCGCTACCAGGTCAGCCTGCCGCCGGTCGTCCCGGCCGACACCACCGGCGCCGGCGACTGCTTCAACGCCGGCCTGATCGCCGGCCTGCTCGACGGCATGGACCTGCCCCGCGCCGCCGCCCTCGGCTGCGCCGCCGGCGCCCTGTCCACCGCCGCCCCCGGCGGCACCGCCAGTGCCCCGGACCGTACCGCCGCCGTCAAGCTGGCCTCGACGGCCAGCATCACCCCGCCCGCAGCCCCTCGGCGGTGAAGGCGGCCCGGACTTCCTCGACCTGGTCCGCGCTCGGCGGGACTACCGCGCCGCATGGGTAGTCCAGGCCGAGCGCGGCGTATTTGGGCGCGCCGAGCGCGTGGAACGGGAGCACGTCCACCCGTTCCACGTTGCCCAGGGAGGCGGTGAACCGGGCCAGGGCCGCGACGTTGCCCGGGTCGTCGGTCCAGCCGGGAACCAGGACGAAGCGCACCCAGGCCGGCTGCCCGCGGGCGGCCAGGCGTCGCGCGAACGCGAGCGTCGGGGCGATGCCGCGTCCGGTCACCCGCCGGGCGATCGCGGGATCGAACGACTTGATGTCGAGCAGGACCAGGTCGGTAACGTCGAGCAGGTCGTCGCCGGCCCGGGCGCCGAGGTACCCGGAAGTGTCGAGCGCGGTGTGCAGGCCGAGTTCCTTCGCGCCGGCCAGGACGGCCCGGGTGAACGCGGGCTGCAGCAGCGGCTCCCCGCCGGAGACGGTCAGGCCGCCGCCGGCCGCCGCGATGAACCGCCGGTACCTGGCCGCCAGGGCCAGCACTTCGCCGGCGCTCATCCGCTGCCCGGCCCGGCCGGCCCAGGTGTCCGGGTTGTGGCAGTACACGCAGCGCAGCGGGCAGCCCGCGGTGAACACGACGAACCGGGTGCCGGGGCCGTCCACGCCGGTGGACAGGTCCCAGGAGTGCACCGAACCTGTGATCTCAGGGCCGGTGATCTCGGCCATGATCAGGCCTTGGCGTGGAAGGTGCGGCTGACCACGTCGAGCTGCTGCTCGCGGGTGAGCCGGACGAAGTTGACCGCGTACCCGGATACCCGGATGGTCAGCTGCGGGTAGCGCTCGGGGTGATCCATCGCGTCCAGCAGCGTGGCGCGGTCCAGCACGTTGACGTTCATGTGGAAACCGCCGCAGCTGACGTATCCGTCGAGGATGCCGGCCAGGTTGCCGGCCCGTTCGGCCGGGGTATGGCCGAGCCCTTCGGGGACGATCGTCTCGGTCAGCGAAATGCCGTCCTCGGCCTGGCTGTACGGCAGCTTCGCCACCGACAGGGCGGCGGCCACCAGGCCGTGCCGGTCGCGGCCGTTCACCGGGTTGGCACCCGGGGCGAACGGCTGGCCGGCCAGGCGGCCGTCCGGCGTGCCGCCGGTGTGCTTGCCGTAGACCACGTTGGAGGTGATGGTCAGCACCGACTGGGTGTGCACCGCGCCCCGGTAGGCCGGGTACTGCCGCACCTTGTCCATGAACGTGCGCACCAGCCAGACCGCGATGTCGTCGGCGCGGTCGTCGTCGTTGCCGTAGGCGGGGAACTCTCCCTCGGTGCGGTAGCCGGTGACCAGGCCGGTCTCGTCCCGGACCGGTCGCACGGTGGCGTACCTGATCGCGGCGAGGGAGTCGGCGGCGACGGACAGGCCGGCGATGCCGCAGGCCAGGGTGCGCAGCACTCCGTAGTCGTGCAGCGCCATCTCCAGCCGCTCGTAGGCGTACTTGTCGTGCATGTAGTGGATGACGTTGAGCGCGTCGACGTAGGTCTTCGCGAGCCAGTCCATCATGACGCCGAACCTGGCCAGCACCTCGTCGTAGTCAAGCACCTCGCCGGACAGCGGCGGCAGGGCCGGACCGACCTGGGCACCGGTGATCTCATCCCGGCCGCCGTTGATCGCGTACAGCAGGGTCTTGGCCAGGTTGACCCGGGCGCCGAAGAACTGCATCTGCTTGCCGGTTTCCATGGCCGAGACGCAGCAGGCGATCGAGGTGTCGTCGCCCCACCGGGCCCGCAGCAGGTCGTCGGACTCGTACTGGATCGAGCTGGTGTCGATGGAGACCTGAGCGCAGAACCGCTTGAACCCGTCGGGCAGCGCCGGGGACCACAGGACGGTCAGGTTCGGCTCCGGGGCCGGCCCGAGGTTGTACAGCGTCTGCAGGTAGCGGAAACTGGTCCTGGTGACCAGCGGGCGGCCGTCCCGGCCGATCCCTCCGATCGCCTCGGTGACCCACGTCGGGTCGCCGGAGAACAGCTGGTCGTACTCCGGGGTGCGGAGGAACCTGACGATCCGCAGCTTGATGACGAAATCATCGACCAGCTCCTGCGCCGCCTGCTCGGTGAGCAGGCCCGCGCGCAGGTCGCGCTCGAGGTAGATGTCGAGGAAGGTCGAGGTGCGGCCGAGCGACATCGCCGCGCCGTTCTGCTCCTTCACCGCGGCGAGGTAGGCCAGGTACAGCCACTGGATCGCTTCCCTGGCGGTGGCCGCGGGGCGGCTGACGTCATGCCCGTAGGAGGCGGCCATCTCGGTGAGCTCGCCGAGCGCGCGGATCTGCTCGGCAAGCTCCTCGCGGTCGCGGATGACGTCGGCAGTGGACGGGCTGCCGTCCAGGGCGGCCTTCTCGGCCTGCTTGACGGCGACGAGCCGGTCCACGCCGTACAGCGGCACCCGGCGGTAGTCGCCGATGATCCGGCCGCGGCCGTACGCGTCGGGCAGGCCGGTGACGATGTGCGCCCGCCGGGCGGCCAGGACGTCGGCCGGGTAGGCGTCGAACACGCCGTCGTTGTGGGTCTTGCGATACCGGGTGAAAATATCCCGGACGGCCGGGTCCAGGGTGTAGCCGTAGGCGGCGAGGCCCGCCTCCACCATCCGCAGGCCGCCGTAGGGCATGATCGCGCGGCGCAGCGGCGCGTCGGTCTGCAGGCCCGTGATCAGCTCGTGCTCACGGTCGATGTAGCCGGGGGCGTGACTGGTGATCGAGGCGGGGGTGTGCGGGTCGGCGTCGTAGATGCCGCGCGCCCGCTCCTCGGCGAACATTCCGGTCAGCCGCGACCATAGCGCGCTGGTCCGGTCGGTCGGGCCGGCCAGGAACGCCGCGTCGCCGGTGTACGGCGTGACGTTCGCCTGGATGAAATCGCGCACGTCGACCTGATCGGGCCAGCGGCCGCCGGTGAACCCCCGCCACGGGCCAGCCGGGAGCTGGCCCGTGGCGGCTGGGGTCAGCGCTGCGGTCGGGATCGATGCTGTCGTGATGCTCACGGTACGCCCTCCGATTTTGTTCTTAACTCGAACTTATCGGGCGAGCCGTGAGTTCCCCAGGGTCTTTGGTCCTGACTGGTCTAGACCTATAGCAGCTCGAGGATAGTGGCGTTGGCCTGGCCGCCGCCCTCGCACATGGTCTGCAGCCCGTAGCGGATGCCGTTGTCGCGCATGTGGTGTACCAGGGTGGTCATGATCCGCGCGCCGGAGCCGCCCAGCGGGTGCCCCAGGGCGATCGCGCCGCCGTTCGGGTTGAGCGCCTTGCCGTCGGCGCCGATGTCGGCCTGCCAGGCCAGCGGCACCGGGGCGAAGGCCTCGTTGACCTCGAAGGCCCCGATCTCGTTCACGGACAGGCCGGAACGCTGCAGCGCCTTGCGCGTGGCCGGGATGGGCGCGGTCAGCATGATGATCGGGTCGGCCCCGGCCAGCACCGCGGTGTGGATCCTGGCGATCGGGGTGAGCCCGAGCTCGGCGGCCTTCTCGCTGGTCATCATCAGCAGCGCGGCCGAGCCGTCGGAGATCTGCGAGGAGTTGCCCGCGGTGATCACGCCACCCTCGGGCTTGAACACGGTCTTGAGCGCGCCCATGCCCTCCAGCGTGCCGCCCCGCCTGATGCCCTCGTCCTTCGAGATCACCGTGCCGTCGTCCAGCGTGACCGGGGCGATCTGGGCGTCGAACCGGCCCTCGTCCTGGGCCGCCGCCGCGCGCTCGTGGCTGGACAGGGAGAACTCGTCGACCTGGGCGCGGGAGAAGCCCCACTGCTCGGCGATCATCTCGGCGCCGACGCCCTGGTTCGGGAAGACCCCGTGGTAACGCTCGAGGAACGAGGTGCCGAGCGGGTTCTGGCCGTTGATCGAGCTGCCCATCGGCACCCGGCTCATCGACTCCACGCCGCCCGCGACGACCACGTCGTACTGCCCGGCGATGAGGCCGGCCGCGGCGAAGTGCACCGCCTGCTGGCTCGACCCGCACTGCCGGTCCACGGTGACCCCGGTGACCGTCTCCGGCCAGCCGGCCGCCAGCACCGCGGTGCGGGCGATGTCCAGCGTCTGCTCGCCGACCTGCGACACGCAGCCCCAGACCACGTCGTCGACGACCGCGGGGTCGATCCCGCTCCGCTGCGCCAGCGACTTCAGGATGTGCGCGGACAGCTCGACCGGATGAACCCCGGACAGCCCTCCGTTCCGCTTGCCGACCGGCGTCCGGACGGCTTCGACGATGACCGCGTCCCGCATGGCTTCTCCCTCCGGCGGGGACCAGGGCGTGCCCGCACTCGTTCGTTATAAATCCTAACGGTCGTAGGTAAATTCCGGCAGTGACCCGGCTCACAGAGATTCCCGGCTGGATAATAGAGCCATGCCCCGCCCGGCCAGTCCGCTGATCAGTCACGACGCCGTGGTCGAGGCGTCGCTGCGGATCATCGACGGCGAGGGGCTCGACGCGTTCAGCCTGCCCCGGCTGGCGCGGGAGCTGAACGTGGCGGCGCCGTCGCTCTATCACCACTTCGCCGACCGGGCCGACATCTTGCGCACGGTGGCGCGGGCCATCGTCCGGCAGACCCGGCTGCCCGACCCGGCCGCGTGCGCGTCCTGGATGGACTGGTTCGTCGGGATCAGCGTGGCGTTCCGCCGGGCGGTACTCAGCCATCGCAACGCGGCGCCGATCCTGCTCCAGTTCATGCCGCGGGACCTGCTGGTCCGCAACTACGAGATCGGCGTGCAGGTCCTGGCCGAGCTCGGCGTCCCGGCCGGGCAGCGGATCCTGGTCATCGACGGGCTCGACACCCTGACGCTGGGCGCCTCGCTGGCCGCGGCGGCCAAGAGCCCGGCCCAGGCCGGGCAGGTGTTCGCGAGCGCGGACCCGGACACCGAGCCGATGCTCGCGCAGGAACTGGCCTGCAACCGCCGGACGGCCGAGGAACTGTTCGCCGATTCGGTCCGCAGCTTCCTGGCCGGCGCCGTCCCCGGCGTGCCCCTGGATTCACCCATTCCAGGCTTTCTTCTCATCAGAGAAGCGCGAGAACCTCTTCCGCGTTGACGCTCCCCGGTGTCCGGTGGTCCCTGGCCGCCTGGTTGGCCAGCCGCTGCAGCACCTCGTTCACCGGCGTGGCCACGCCGAGCTCCCGCCCGAGCAGCGCGATCTCCCCGTTGAGGTAGTCGGCCTCGATCGACCCGGTGCCGCGCGTGAGGCTCTGCCAGGACGAACCGCCACCTCGTTCGTTCCCATTGATTTTGACGATCTGCACCTGGTCGCCGCGGAACCTGGCGTTCTCCTCGTTACGGGCATAGGCGATCCCGGCCGCCTCGAGCACCGCCTTCCCCTCGGCCCGCACGCGCCGCCGCAGGTCGTCAACCCCGGCGCTATGTCCATCACCGGGGAGGCCGCACACCGCCTCGATCGCGTTGGCCAGGTTGGCCAGCAGCTTGCCGTACTTCCAGCGCATCACGTCCGGGACCACCGGGGCCAGGAAGCGACTGGCGGCCAGGTCCGCGCCGATCCGCGCCACGGTCTCGTCGGTCCCGGACGGGTACCGGCCGACGTGCAGCAGCCCGGACAGCGGAGCGCCCTGCGCCTCGACCGCCCCCGGCTCCAGGTGGGTGGCCGGCAGCCACACGCACATCCCGTACACACGGCGGAAGCGGCGCAACGCGAGCCGCTCGCTGGCCACCCCATTCTGCGCGCAGACCACGGGCAGCGCCTCGGCCGCTACGGTACTGCCTTTTACCGGCTTCCAAGCCCAGCCCGCCAAGGCCGCCTCGGCGTCCTGGGTCTTGGCCGCCAGCAGGAGAACGTCGTCGCTGGTCAGCTCGACCTCGTCCGGACCGCTCACCGCGGGGACGCTGACCACGGACGTGCCTTCCGGAGCGGCCAGGCGCAGGCCGCCCTGGGCGCGGAGCGCGTCGAGGTGCGGGCCGCGGGCCACCAGCACGACGTCGTGCCCGGCCTGGGCCAGCCGCCCGCCGATGGTTCCCCCGACCGCCCCGGCCCCGATGACGATGTAGCGCATTGCGCCCATTGTGGCCGGCGGGGTCAGCTCAGGACTGGTACGGGTTCGGCGGGACGTGGTTGCTGCTGGTGAGCACCTTGGGATTAGCCGGCGCAGTACTGGCAGTACGGGTCCTGGCAGGGCAACGGTACGAAGACGGGTTCGTCGGGTTTCTCGGGGTCGCCGGGGTCCTGGCCGGCCGCGCTCCCGGCGCGGAGCTTCTCGTTGGCCAGGCAGGTGGAGATGGCCAGGTCCAGGTCGAGCCGTTCGCCGTACCAGGGCGGGATGATCGTGTCCGGGGTGATGTCGGCGTCGTGGACCTGGTCGAT
>JBEKJP010000163.1:0-15914 GCA_050011155.1 Streptosporangiaceae bacterium | reverse complement strand
TTCGGCGCGGCGGCCCGCGATCAGCGGCAGGCTGCTCAATCCGATCCCGCCCAGGATGGCCAGGCCGCCCGCGACCTGCACCAGCCCGACCGGGTCGCCGAACGCCACCGCGCCCGCAAGCGCGCCGACCAGCGGCTCGAGGTTGAGGAACGCCCCGGCGACCTCGGCCGACACCCGGCTCTGACCGAACGCGAACAGGGTGAACGGCAGCAGTGTGCCCGCCGCCGCCAGCGCGGCCACTACCAGCACCGGGCCCGCGCCGTGGGGCATGGCGGGCATCCCCTCGGTGAGAACGGCCACCGGCAGGGCGCCCAGCGTGGCCCCCAGGAACTGGACGGCGGTGACCGCGAGCGGGTCGCGGCCGGCCAGCAGGCGGCCCTGGGCCACCGTGACCGTCGCCGACAGCAGCAGCGATGCCAGGACCAGGCCGTCGCCGGCCATCGTGGCGCCGCCTCCGCCGCCGCCCACCGTGACCAGGCCGACGCCGCCGAGCGACACCACGAAGCCGAACCACGCCACCGGCGCCGCCACGGCCCGGTACCACACCGCGGCGATCACCGCGACCAGTACCGGCACCGCCCCGATGAGCAGGGCCGCGTGGGTGACGCTGGTCCGGGCGATGCCGGCGTTCTGCACCATGACCGAACCCCCGTAGCCGAGCGCGCCGGCCGCCAGCACCGCGGGCGTGAACGCCGCCCGCAGGCCACCACGCCGGCGGGCTACCGCCAGCAGGACCGCGGCGGCCAGGCCGAACCGGGCCACGGTCAGCCAGCCCGGCGGCAGCCAGGCCAGGGCGAGCTTGGACAGGGGCACGGTGGTCCCCCACAGCAGCCCGGCCGCGGCCAGGGCTGCGACGGCGTGACGACGGTTGATGCTCATGACTCATATTCGGCGATGGCCATACAGTATTCGTCGCTCGATGTCATCTGCGAGATAATATTTTGCAGTATGGCCATTTCACTTGATGAAGTTGATGTCCAACTGCTAACCGCGCTGCAGGAGGACGCGGACCGCACCAACGTGGAACTCGCCCGGCTGGCCGGCCTGTCGCCAGCGGCGACCTTGCACCGGATCCGCCGGCTCAAGGAGACAGGAGTCATCCGGGTCATCCGCGCCGAGCTCGACCCGGCCGCGGCCGGCTTCACGCTGCAGGTGTACGTCACGGCCACGCTGGCCCGTCACGACCCGCGCTCGAGCCGGGTGTTCGACGACCAGATCCGCGCCCTGCCGCAGATCATCGCGGCGGACAACGTGGCAGGCGAGACCGACTACCTGCTCACCGTCGTCGCCCGCGACGTCGCCGACCTGCAGACCGTGCTGGCCAGCCTGGCCACCCGCGGCGGCCAGCGGCTGGTCACCTACCTCCGGCTGGCCGAGATCAAGCCCCCGTCCCGGCTGCCGCTGGCGCCCACGGCGGCCGGCCAGGACCGCCCCGCCCGCCGCCGCCCTAAAACAGATCATTAAGCCGAACGATCCCGGTTCCCGATCCGATCACCCCGCCCCGCCCCGCTGGCCGAACCTTGCCGACGGCGTCTTTCATGGATTTGCCCCGACGGGTACCGGATGCATAAATGGCATATCCAGGGCAATAGCCCTACCCGATGACCAGCGAAGATATGCGATTACCAGTGCAATCATCCCATCAAAGCGAACTGAAGATGATCTTCCTCTAGAGGTTTTTCTGTAAAGTCTCGGGGGAGAAAGAGTTGCGTCAGTATGGTTTCCGGGAAAATCACGGGGACTTATTCATGAATCACCTGACATGCGCGGAGTTCCCGGGGCATGGCACTGGGGGGAATTGAACGCAATGCCCTGTTCGCTGGGTACTGGGTTCGCTGGGTACTGGCCGGTTAGGGTTTTGGTCACGAGCAGGATACGGGCGGGACGGGTGGCGTCCCGTCCCTGGCACCCGTGGCGGGCGGTGGCGCTGGTCGCCGCCGCCGCCATCACCGGGCTGCTGGCGTGGATCGCGCCGCCCGCGTCGGCCGCGCCTACAGGCACCCTCACCAGCCTGGGCTGGTCGGCGTCGAGCACCGCGGCAGGCGCGACTGGCGTTAGCTACACCTTCACCTTCACCACCCCGGCCACCTCGACCCTCACCCCCCAGATCGCCGTGCCGTCCTCGGTGACGATGACCGTGCCGACCGGGACGGCGGCCACGGCGGCGGCGGTGGGCACGGTGACCCCGTCCTCGGTGGCCGCCGGCGGCGGCGTGTCACTGTCGGGCACCACGCTGACCTACACGTTCAGCGCGGCGAGCATCCCGTCCGGGACGGCGGTGTCGATCCAGGTCACCGGCCTGACCAACACCTCCGTCCCCGGCAGCTACACCTCGGCGATCACCACCAAGAACGGTGGCACCGCGGTCGGTCAGGGCACGACCCCGGCGGTGACCTTCACCGGCAGCCTGTTGCTGACCGCATCGGGCTCGATGACCTGGGCCAGCACGCTGAGCGGCACGAATCAGCAGGCGGTCGACACCAACCCGGCGGACCAGCAGCTCACGGTCAGCGACAGCACCGGGACCGCGTCCGGCTGGCACATCACCGCCTCGATGACGACGTTCACCACCGGCACCTACACCATCCCCAGCACCGGGGCCATCGACTTCACCGGCAGCGTCAGCACGGTCGCCAGCACCGCGCCGAGCGCGACCTGCGTCGGGTCATGCGTGCTGCCGGCCGACACGACGACCTATCCCGTTCTCATGAACACGGCATCCAGCTCACCGCCGTCCTTCACGCTCTACGACACCTCGCCGGGCACCGGCGTCGGCCAGATCACTCTCGGCGGCAGCAGCGCGGCGAACCCGATTGGATGGTGGATGAACGTGCCAGGCAATGCCCATCAGGGCAGCTACACCTCGACGGTGAGGCTCACCGTGGTGTCCGGCCCGTGACCGGGCCGCGACGCCGTCCCGGCCACGGCTGCGGCGCGGGTCCTGGCCGGCGCCGCTGGGGGAGCCTGGCCGGGGCCGCTGCCCTGGCCGCGCTGGTCGCCGTTATCCCCGCCCTGCCCGCTGCGGCGGCCCGCGCCGACGGCAACGGCCAGTTCGGCATCACGCCGGCGCCAGACAGCAACGGAATCGCGGCGCCGTACTTCATCATGACCGTGGCCCCAGGCCGGTCGGCCGTCGGCACCGCGGTCATCAGCAACCTGGGCACCAGGACCGTAACGCTGAAGATCGGCCGGTCCGCTGGCGTCACGGCAGGCAACGGGGGCAGCGCCTTCAGCCCGTCGTTCCGGGGATGCTCTGGCCCGGGCTGCTGGGTGACCGGCCTGCCCGGCACGGTCACGCTGCCGGGAGGCACGTCGGAGCGGCGGTCGTTCACGGTGCACGTGCCCGCCAGGGCGGCGCCCGGCCAGTATCTGGCCGGCATCACGGTGGAATCCAACGCGAGGCCGCGGCCCGTGCAGATCGGTTCCACCGCAACGGGGGCCATGGCCAGGGCCATCATCATCGACCAGGTGACAGTGGGCGTGGCGGTCACGGTGGGATCGCTGCACCGGATGACGACGCGGCTGCGGATCCCCGCGGTCACGGGGGCGGTCATCGGCCGGCTGGCCCGCGTGAACATCCTGCTGCGCAATACCGGGCAGACGTTTACCGGGGCCCGGGGCCGTGCGTCCTGCACGGCTGACGGCCGGCGTCACGCGTATACCGTCGTGGCCGGCACTATCCTGCCGCACGGCCAGGCGGCGATCCCCGTCAACGCCCCCGGGCTGCCGAAGGCAACGGCCGTGCCATGCACCATGGTGCTCGGATACGGCCGCGGCCTGACCGTCCGCTGGGCAGGCACCGTCACCGTGCCCGGCGCCCCGTCCACTCGCACTTACCACACGGGGCTCGGCGCCTACACCGTTGTCCCCTCGGGGTCGTCCGTCCCGCCCTGGGCCATCGCGCTGATGATCATCGGTGTGCTGGCCCTGGTCGTCATGGCCGTGCTGCTTCGCAGGTCCAGGCGCAGGCGTGGCCCCGAGACGGCCGGACCGGAGGGACGTCACCGTAACAGTAAATAATCATTTGACTACTGAGTGTCTCTAATGCTCTTAAGGGGGGAAGGTTGCAACTATGGACCACTCAATGCGCCGAGGTAGCGGGCGCCTTAGCCTTCTGATGACGGTCGGCGTGCTGCTGATCGGGGGGATCGGCGCGCCTGCCCTGCTCGCGGCACCTGCCCGGGGCGCCGTGGTCCCGTGCGGCTCAGCGTCCCCGTCCTGCTCCATGACGGGGACGCTGAGCCTGACGGCCGGCCCGCTGACCCTGACCACACCGAGCACCCTGGGCTGGTCCCACACGGTGACCGGCCTGGACCAGCAGCTGGTCGACTTTACCCCCGCGGACGAGACGTACAGCGTCGATGACGCCACCGGAGCCGCGGCCGGCTGGCACGTCACCGTCTCGGCGACGACGTTCACGACCGGGACCCTGTCACTGCCGAATACGGGAACGTTCTCGGCCAACGGGAGCCTCAGCTCGATCGGCGCCACCGGGTACCCGAGCACCACGTGCGCCACGGGGTCCACCTGCACGATGCCGACCCATACCACGGCGCCGACCACGTACCCGGTGGCCATCACCACCGCGGCGTCGTCACCGGCCACCTCCGTCATCTATGACGCCGATGCCAACAGCGGCCTGGGATCGGTCACCATCGGCGGGTCAAGCAGCGATGATCCGGTTGGATGGTGGCTGGCCGTTCCGGCCAACGCTAAGCCCGGCTCGTACACGTCCACGATCTCGCTGGCGGTCGTCACCGCCCCATGACGTTACGAGCCGCGGCGGATACAACTACAGCGTGACGGTGCCGGTTATGCAGGTGACCGTCCCGCCGCCGACCCACACCTGCCCGTCGGCGTCCTGGGTGACGTGCACCCGCCCGCGGCGGCCCATGACGGTGCCCTGGCTGGCCACGTACGGAGCGGCAACGCGTCCCGAAGCCAGCAGCCACTGCCCGAGCGAGGCGTTGAGACTGCCCGTGACCGGGTCCTCCACCGTGCTGATCAGCGGGCTGAACGCGCGCACCTCGAGCGCCTCGGACGACCCGTCCGGGTAGGGCCCGGCGATGCCGATGTGCAGGTCCAGGGCACCCGGCCGGACCGCGAGGACCGCCTCGGCGCTGGCCAGCAGCACCGCTATCCAGCCGGGTCCGTTGTCGGCCCAGGCGATGTCCACGATCTCGGAGCGCGCGATACCGAGGCTCGCGGCCACTCGTTCGTTCATAAGATCCTCGACCGGCCCGCTACGGACCAGCGGCGGCGCCGCGAAGGCCAGCCCGCCCGCGGCCCGCCGCACCGTGATCAGCCCGGCCCCGCATTCCTGCACGATCGCGTCTGGCCGGGCCGGACGGCCGCCGGCCTCCAGCCAGGCGTGGCAGCTGCCGAGCGTCGGGTGCCCGGCGAACGGAAGCTCCCGGGCCGGGGTGAAGATCCGGATCAGGTAATCGGCGCCGGCGTCGCGCGGCGGCAGCACGAACGTGGTCTCCGACAGGTTCGTCCAGCGTGCGAACGACTGCATCTGCTCGGTCGAGACCCCCACGGCGCCGAGCACCACCGCGACCGGGTTGCCGAGGTACGGGGTGTCGGTGAAGACGTCAACCTGGCGGAATTGAAGAGGCACACGCCGAGTCTAGGAGGCGGCGCGTCCCCGGCGGCAGGGCCAATTCCGCGCCGAAAGGCCCTTCCTACGCTACGGTGCGGGCATGCCAAACCGGCCACAGGTGACCGTCCTGGGCAGCCTGAACATGGATATCTCCGTCACCGTGCCCCGGCTGCCGGAACCGGGCGCCACCGTGCTCGGCTCGGCGGCCCGGTTCACGCCGGGCGGCAAGGGCGCCAACCAGGCGGTGGCGGCGGCCAGGCTCGGCGGTTCTGTGCGCATGGCCGGCTGCGTCGGTGACGACGATTTCGGCCGCCAGTTGCTGGCCGCGCTGCGCGCGGAGAAGGTGGACACGGCCGGCGTCCGCGTCACCGCTGGCGCCCCGACCGGCCTGGCCATGATCTCGGTGGACCAGGCGGGGGAGAACATCATCACGGTCGCGCCCGGCGCCAACCACCAGGTCGGCCGGGCCGAGGTCTACGCGGCCCTCGCCGAGCCGAACCACGTCCTGGTCGCCAGCGCCGAGATCCCGGTCACGGCGCTCGTCGCGGCCCTGGCCCGGCACCGCGTCAGCATCCTCAACCTGGCGCCGGCCCCAGCGGCGGCGGCCGAGGTCGTGGCGGGCGCCCGCCCGGACTGGCTGGTGGTGAACGAGACCGAGGCCGCCGCTATCCTCGGCCGCCCGGTCAGCGGCCTAGCCGAGGCCGCCATGGCCGCCCAGGCCCTGCTGAACGCGGGCACCAAGCACGCCGTGGTCACCGCGGGCGCGCACGGCGCCGCGCTGGCCGACGGCCCGGGCCCGGCCGCGACCGTGCGAGCGTTCCGGGTCGACGCGGTCGACACGGTGGGCGCGGGCGACACGTTCGTCGGCGCGCTCGCCGTCACCCTGGCCGCGGGCGTGCCGGCCGCCGACGCGGTCCGTGCCGCCGCCGCGGCGGGCGCCACCGCCGCCACCCGGCCGGGTGCCCAGGCGGGCATGCCGAGCCCGGAAGATATCCGCGCCGTGACCGGACTCATCTGGCCCATACGCTAGGCAATTGCGCTCGGGGGATTTACCATCGGGCCAGCGGGAACGTATACAGATGTTTATGGGGGCGGGCGGTAGCATGCCTAGATGGGAGTCCGACGTGACAGCGCCTGGCCTGCGGGGATTTGTGCTCGAGGCTCCTCCTGGGGACGAGGAGAACCTCCTGGCCGCCGCCCTGGACACGCTCGCGCAATCATTCACCGTACAGGCCCAAACCGTACAAAATGAAGCCGGAGCGCCGGGCACCGGCCCGCGCCCGTGCATCTGGCTCGACACCTTCGACTGGCGGCTGTACCGGGCCGGCCTGACCCTCCAGTTCGAGCAGGCCCGGCGGGGCGGCCGCCTGCGGCTGGCCAAGACCGACGGGACACCGCAGGCCGAACAGGCCGTGACCAGCTGGCCCCGGCGCCCGCCGCTGGACCTGCCGGACGGGCCGGTGCGAGACCGGATCGCGGCGCTGATCCGGCCGCGGGCCCTGCTGCCGATCGTCCGGGCGGTCAGCACGGCCCGCGTGAGCCGGCTGCTCAACGCCGACGGCAAGACCGTCGCCCGGCTGGTCGCCGAGCAGGTCACGGTGACCGCGCCCGGCCAGGCCGCCACCACCGCCGTGCTCGCGCCCCGGCTCACGGTGGCCGAAGTCCGCGGTTATCAGGGACCGGCCCGCAAGGCGTCCGCGCTGCTGGCCAGCGTGCCCGGCGTCGCGCACGTGAGCCAGGGCGTGTTCACCGCGGCGCTGACCGCGCTCGGCCGCCATCCGGCCGACTACAGCAGCAGCGTGGCGGCGGAGATCACCGCCGAGATGCCGGCGCCGGTCGCGGTCGCCCGGCTGCTGCTGCGGCTGCTCGACACATGTGAGTCCAACGTCGACGGCGTGCTCCGCGACATCGATACCGAGTTCCTGCACGACCTGCGGGTGGCGGTCCGCCGTACCCGTTCGGCCGTCAAGCTGCTCGGCGCGGTCCTCCCGGACGAACTCGCCGAGCACTACCAAGCCGAGTTCAAGTGGCTGGGGGACGTGACCACACCGGTCCGGGACCTCGACGTCCACCTGCTCGGCTTCGACGCCATGGCCGGCCAGCTTGAGGCCGCGTCCCCGGCCGACCTGGAGCCGCTGCGGGCCTTCCTGGCCCGGCGCCGCGCCCGCGAGTTCCGGCGGCTGGCCGCGGCGCTGCGCGGGCCGCGGTTCCGGGCCATCGCCGACGACTGGCGCAAGGCGCTGCTGGAGATACGCGACACCGGCGGCCCGCGGCACCGCCGTCCGACGGCGGCAGCGCTGGCCCTGACCACCACCGGGCGCTCGTTCCGCCGGATCGCCGCGCAGGGGAGCGCGATCACTCCGGAATCGCCCCCGGAATCCCTGCACAACCTGCGCAAACGGGCCAAGGAACTGCGCTACCTGCTGGAGTTCTTCGCCCCGCTGCACGACCCGGTCGCGTACCGCAAGGTCGTGGGCGACCTCAAGCAGCTGCAGGACTGCCTGGGCGAGTTCCAGGACAGCGAGGTGCAGCGCGACGAGATCAGGACGCTGGCCGACGCGATGCTGGCCGAGCGGGCCGCCCCGGCGGCTACGCTGCTGGCCATGGGTGAAATCGCCGCCAAGCTGGCGCGCAGCCAGGTCGAGGCCCGGGCGGAGTTCGTCGCCCGGTTCGCCCGGTTCGCGGGCCCGGCCGGCCGGGAGCGGGTTCGCATGCTGCTCGAGGGCCGCCCGTGAAGATCTTCGCCACCTACAACATCAAGGGCGGCGTCGGCAAGACGACCGCCGCCGTCAACCTGGCCTACCTGTCCGCCGCCGACGGTAACCGCACCCTGCTCTGGGACCTCGACCCGCAGGGCGCGGCCAGCTTCCTGTTCCGGATCAAGCCGCGGGTCAAGGGCGGCGGGAAGGCCCTCATCCGCGGCACCAAGGCCCTGGACGACGCGATCAAGGGCACCGACTTCGACAACCTGGACCTGATCCCGGCCGACTTCACCTACCGCAACATGGACCTGCTCCTAGGCACGGCCGGCAAAGACGACGCCGACTCCAAGGCCACCCGCCGGATCGCCCAGCTGCTCCGCCCGCTGGCGGCCGAGTACGACCACGTGTTCCTCGACTGCCCGCCGAGCATCTCGCTGGTCTCCGAGAACGTCATGCACGCCGCCGACGTGCTGGTCGTCCCGCTGATCCCGACCACGTTGTCGGTGCGCACCCTGGACCAGCTCACCGAGTTCGTGGCCGGCTTCCGCGGCCACCGCCCCCAGGTGCGCGCGTTCTTTTCCATGGTTGACGGCCGTAAGCGGCTGCACCAGGAAATCATCAAAGATCTTTCTAACGAACGGGCCGATGTGGCAGCCACGCCCATCCCCGCACTCTCGATGATCGAACGCATGTCCGTAGAGCGTGCCCCGGTCAGCGCCTTCGCCCCCCGCAGCGTCGCCGCCCGCGCCTACCACGACCTCTGGACCGAGCTCACCAAAGAGACCTAGTCGCGGCCCTGCCAGGTGGTGACGCAGGCCTCGTTGCCCTCGGGGTCGGCCAGCACCCAGAAGGCGGGGGCCTCCGCGTCGCTGAGGAGCTTGCCGCCCGCCGCTATCGTCGCCTGGATGCGCGAGTGCGCCTCGTCGTGCGGCACCGAGACGTCGAAGTGGAGCCGGTTGCGCTGCGGCCGGGGCGCGTCCATCTGCTGGAACCAGATCGAAGGCCCCTGCCCGAACGGGTCCACCAGGGCGTCCTCCGGGCCGAAGCGGCCCGGCTCGTCGGCGTAGCCGAGCACGGCTTTCCAGAACGGCCGGATGCTCGGGATATCCAGCGCGTCGATGCCGATCTCGAGCACCTGGACCGTCCTGACACTGTGCTGGCTGACACTGTGCTGGCCCGAACTGGTCCCGCTGACCGTGGTCAGCCGGAACTCCTCCGTCACGACGGAGATCCGGCGGGCCAGTTCCACGTCGCGCGCGGTCACCCAGCCCACTTCGGCCGTCTGCAGGGACAGCAGGACCCGGTCCTCGCGCACGTCCATCCGCAGGTGCCCCTGAGCCCCGGGCACGGCCGCGGCCCGGGCCGCCACGTCCGCCGCCAGCGGCAGCGACCCGGTCCGCACCTCCGCCCTGAGCTCGCCCAGCACGTACCGCCACCCCAGCCCGGTGACCGCGTCCGAGGCTTCCTGGCGGCTCAGCTTCCCCTGACCGTCGTCGAGTGCCATGCCGCCCATCGTGCCACGGCTTACCGGGTGCCCGGGGTGAACGAGACGCCCCGGATCACCTCGGCGAACCTGGCCGTCTGGACCGTGCGGAAGCTCTCCCCGGCCGCCGGGGCGGTCGCGGTCACCGGGTCGGTGATCGCGACCAGCTTGTTCGGGTCCGCGCCCTGGTCGCCGCCGCCGCTCACGGTCGAGGTCACGGCCCAGATCGTCACCGTGCCGTTCTTGTTCACCTGGCCGGTGATGTTGCGCAGCCCGTCAGTGGCCGGCGCCCACGGCAGCCCGGTCGCCGCGTTCGTCCCGGTCGGGTAGCCGCGCACAGTGTACGGCTGGCCCAGGTTCAGCCCCGCCCGCAGCGTGTAGGCCAGCTTCCACTGGGTCCCGTCGAAGACCCACTTCTGCAGCCCGGCCGTGGTCTGCGCGGCCGCCGCGGTATAGGTGCCGCCGGAGAACGTGGTGGTGTCGTTGCCCTCGTCCGCCACGTACAGCGTGTCCGCGTTGGCGAACCACAGGCCGAACGGGAACGAGGTGGCCGACTTCAGCACGGTCGGGAAGCCCCTGAGAACGCACATGTTGCTCGGCAGCCCGTTGGCCTGCAGGGTCGAGGGGTCGTAGCTGAGCGGCGACGCCGGCAGCGAGGCCCCCGCGGCCGGCAGGCCGACCCCGTTCGGGCACGCCTTACCCGTCGTGTCCAGGAAGTACACCGTGTTGACGCCGTTACCGCCGCTGCCCTTGGTGTAGTAGAGCACGTTGTTGAAGATCGTCAGGCCGCGGAAATTGTCGTCCTTGCCGATCTTGTCCGCCTTGTCGCCCAGCTCGGTGATGTTGAAGCTGCCGACCGGGGTGGGCGTGCCCGGCCCTGTGATCGCGGACGGGGCGCCCGGTGTGATCAGCTGCGCGCCCGCGCCCAGGATCACGCCGTCGGGCTGCGGGTTGCTGCCGTTCCCGGCGTTGCCCGCCGTGTAGATGAGCTGCTTGCCGCCCGCCTCGGCGGTGATCGCGGCCCGGCCGTTGTTGCCGCTGTAGGCGTTGGTCTCGGTCAGCCGGATCCGCCCGTCGCCGGACAGCTGGGCCGCCGCCCGGTAGAAAGCGCCCGGCACCGGGTTGGTCGGGTCGATCACGCCGGGGGTGTTGGAGTTCGACACGTCCACCTGGTCCGGCTTGGCCACGTAGCCCATGAACGAGAGCGTGCGCCCGTCGGGAGACAGGTTAAGCGCCAGCTCCGACTTGGACGAGAAGCTGGTGACCAGGCCGGGCACCGCGAAGGTGCCGAGCGGCCGCCCGGACGGCGTCAGCTGGCTCAGGAAGATCCGCGAGGTGACCCCGAAGTTGGCGTCTACCAGGTCGTTGTTGAACACCTGCGGGTAAGCGCCGCCCGCGGTGGCGGTGACGCAGCCGGTCACGCACCCCGGCGGCAGCTGGGTCTTCCCCGCCACGATGCCCGCATCCGGGGTGTAGAAGCTCTCGCTGACCACCAGGTTCCCCGGGATGAAACCGGGGCTCAGGCCCGGTATGCCCCCGGCCCTGGCTGCTGGCCCAGAAGCCACCATGGCGGCGCACACCGCGGTCACTGTCACGATGGCGGCCGCTCCCGCCCGTCCCCGTTTGGTCACAATAATCCCTCTCCAGGCCTCAGATCGGCACCTTCCCGCGCAAATCCAATCGTTTGCCCGCCCTGGAAACCACCCCTTCAGGTGAACAGCAGATGTCAAGATCGGTCCGAGCGGGACTGGGTCCGGATCCGCGCCGCCCTCCTAAGATCGGCGTATGGACCTACCCGGCGTGGCCCTGGTAACCAGGGGCGGGACAGTACGAACAGAACTGGCCGGGGGCCTGGCCGACGTGGCGGCCGGACGGCCGTGCACGCTGGCGACCCGGTTCCAGCTCTGCTCGATCAGCAAGCAGTTCGCCGCGGTGGCCACCCTGCTCCTGGCCGAAGCCGGACGGCTGGCGCTGGACGATCCGGTGGACCGCTGGCTGCCCGGCGGCCCTCCGCAGTGGTCCGGGGTGACGCTGCACCACCTGCTGTCCCACACGGCCGGCGTCCCGCACTGGCTGGAGGCCCCCGGCCTGGACCCGGCCGTGCCGACACCTCCGGCCGAGCGCCTGAAGGCCATCCAGGCCGCGCCGCTGCGCCCCTTTCCCGCGGACACCGCCCCCGGCCAGGCCTGGCACTACAGCAGCCCCGGGTTCGTGCTGGTCGGCCTGATCGTGGAACGGGCCAGCGGCCAGCCCTACGCGCGATTCCTCACCGAACGCATCCTGGCCCCCCTGGACCTCACCGCCACCACCATCGGCGGCCCGCCGCCAGAACCAGCCGCCCGCGGCTACCGCGACGGCAAGCCGGTCACGCCGTTCGACCTGGCGGCCATGACCGGAACCGGGGACATCTGGTCGACCGCACCCGACTTGACTCGCTTCATCGTCGCGCTGCACACCAAAGGTCTTATAACGAACGAGTCGCTGCACGCCATGCTCACCCCGCATGCGCTCCTCGACGATGACGACGAGACCCTGATCACAACGGGTTACGGCTATGGCATGTTTACCGGCATCTTTGCCGGGCAGCCGGCCTACTACCACCCAGGCGACAACCCGGGCTACCGGTCCTTCGCGGTCTGGTTCCCGGAGCAGGCCGCCAGCATCGTCGTTCTGGCCAACGACGAAAGCATCGACCCGGTAGACCTGCTCAGGGAGTTGCTGCCGGCCGCCCTGTTAGCAAGGAGGAACGACGGTGACAGAGATCAAGGCAACCACCACCGACGCCGGCGCGCCGGCCGAGAGCGACGAGCATTCGCTGACCATCGGCCCGGACGGCCCGATCCTGCTCCAGGACCATTACCTGATCGAGCAGATGGCCAACTTCAACCGCGAGCGGATCCCCGAGCGGCAGCCGCACGCCAAGGGCGGCGGCGCCTTCGGCCGCTTCGAGGTGACGAACGATGTCAGCGCCTACACGAAGGCGGCGCTCTTCCAGCCGGGTACGCGAACGGACACGCTGATCAGGTTCTCCACCGTGGCGGGGGAGCGGGGCAGCCCCGACACCTGGCGTGACCCTCGTGGCTTCGCCCTGAAGTTCTACACGTCCGAGGGTAACTACGACATGGTCGGAAACAACACCCCGGTCTTCTTCGTCAAGGACCCGATGAAGTTCCAGCACTTCATCCGCTCGCAGAAGCGCCGCGCCGACAACAACCTGCGCGACCACGACATGCAGTGGGACTTCTGGACCCTGTCCCCGGAGTCGGCGCACCAGGTGACCTGGCTGATGGGGGACCGCGGCATCCCGCGGACCTGGCGGCACATGAACGGGTACAGCTCCCACACCTACCTGTGGGTCAACGCGACCGGCGAGAAGTTCTGGGTCAAGTATCACTTCAAGACCGACCAGGGCGTCGAGTTCTTCACCCAGGACGAGGGCGACCAGATGGCCTCGGCCGACGCCGACTACCACCAGCGTGACCTGTATGACCACATCGCGGCCGGGGATTTCCCGAGCTGGACGCTGAAGATGCAGATCATGCCGTTCGAAGAGGCCAAGACCTACCGGTTCAACCCGTTCGACCTGACCAAGGTCTGGCCGCACGCGGACTATCCGCTGACCGAGGTGGGCCGGCTGACCCTGGACCGGAACCTGACCGATTACCACACCGAGATGGAGCAGGCCGCGTTCGAGCCGAACAACCTGGTGCCCGGGATCGCTTTGTCCCCGGACAAGATGCTGCTGGCCCGCGGGTTCTCCTACTCCGACGCGCACCGGGCCCGGCTCGGCGTGAACTACAAGCAGATCCCGGTCAACTCCCCGGTGGTGGAGACCCACGCCTACAGCAAGGACGGCGCGATGCGGGTCAGGAACGCCTCCGACCCGGTGTACGCGCCGAACTCCAAGGGCGGCCCGAAGGCCGACACCGTCGGTAACCCGGTGGCCGGCTGGTACGCGGACGGCGACATGGTGCGCTCGGCCTACACCCAGCGTCCCGAGGACGATGACTGGGGCCAGGCCGGAACCATGATCCGCGAGGTCCTCGACGACGACGCCCGCGGGCGCCTGGTCGACAACATCGCCGGCCACCTGCTCGAGGGCGTGTCCGAGCCGGTCCTGCAGCGCGCCTTCGAGTACTGGCACCAGGTGGACAAGGACCTCGGCGACCGGGTTGAGGCCGCCGTCCGCTCCGGTCAGCCTTAACCCGCGGCGTTTCCTACGGAGTCCGGTACCTCCTGCGGTACCGGACTCCGTCGTCTCCCGCCCCGGGATACCGCTACGCCGGCCAGGCAGAGGAGCCCGCCGGCCAAGGTGAGCCACTTCGGGACCTGGCCGAGTATGAGCCACGACATGACGACGACCAGTGCGGGCACCGCGTAGGTGGTCGCGCCCATCTTCCCCGAAGGTGTCCGCGCCAGCGCGTAGGCCCAGGTCGTGAAGCCCAGCATGGTCGGGAACAGGCCCAGGTAGACGACGTTCAGGAGGTCACCAGCCGAGGCCGAGCCGACCTGGGCGACGAACTGCCCGGCGAACGGCAGGCACGCCGCCGTGCCGGCGAAGCAGCCGAACGTGGTCACCTGAACGGCCGAAGCATGCCCCAGGGCCGGCTTCTGGAACACCACCCCCGCCGCGTAGCAGACCGCCGCCACCACGCACAGCGCTACCCCGATGACCGAGTTCCGGCCGCCCCCGGCCTCAGACAGGCCGACCACGATGGCGCCGGCCAGCGAGACGGCCATCCCCGCGCCCAGCCGCCGCGGGAACCCCTCGTGCAGCAGCCAGCCGCCGAGCAGCGCGATCAGGATCGGGCCGATGGTGATGACCATCGCGGCGGTGCCCGCGTCCACCTCGCGCTCGCCCCAGTTGAGCGTGATCATGTAGAGCCCGAACCACAGCACGCCGGACCCGGCAATGCCGGGCCAGGCCGCCCGCGGCGGCCAGCCATCCCCGCTGAACCGCCACAGCACGCCGAGCGCCAGCGAGGCCACCAGCAGCCGCCCGAGGGCCAGCGCGCCCGGTGAGAAGTGTCCGCCAGCGCTGCGGATCGAGACGAAAGCCGAGGCCCAAAGCACCACGGTGACCGCGGCCGCCCCGGCCGCACGAGAGTTATCGCTCACGTCGCCAGGCTAGGACCCAGACACTTCGATCCCCGGCGAAAAATGGACGCCTAGTCCGCGCGCACCCTGCCGCACCGTCAGCCCGCCCGCCCGATCACCCTCACCAGCCCCGGTCCGTGGTCGGCGGCACAGCGCTCATACAGCACCGGTGTGCCATCGGTGCTGTTCTGCAAGCATTCCAGAGTAAGGTGCGCTTCCGGCGTGCCGCGGTTCCCGGACGTGGTTTCATGCCACTCGCGTCACGCGGCCGGGGATCGTTCGGCAGTTTCGGTTGCTATGACGCAATGCCGCTCAGCTTAAGTTGATCATGGGCGTTAGCCCGGCGGCGGACGCTGTGAAACCGGGCTTTCGGTGCGTTTGAACGCATTCGAAGCCGGGTTTCACGGCGTATGGCGGGCCCCGGGACGCTCAGGTTACGGTGCTGGTGGTGCTGGTGGTGCTGGTGGTTCCTGGGCCCGGTTCGCAGGGTTCCCGTGCCTGGCAGTGACGGCAAGCTAAGTGGCATTGTGCTGTGACGACCAAAACTGACGGAAAAGACGGGCATGCGCCTCCCGGTCAGGTCGCGGCGACTGGCGGAACCCGGATGAACCGCCGCGAACCGGTCAGCCGTCAGCCCGTGGCGGCCTCGTGACGAGACAGGCCGGGAACTGACGTTATTTCGGGATGCCACCTAGGTGACCCTATGTGCCACCGGTGCTGCCAGCCGGACCCACTGGACCCACCGGAACCGCGGGACCCGAATCGGGTAGGCCCAAGCGCACTACAGGCATCATCGGGGCGATCGTTTGCAGGTTCAAGTAATTTGGCGCCTCGCCTGACGCTTATAACCAGCGAATTCTCATTATTTGAGGCTGCGTATTGCGCGTGGCCGCCCGGGCTCGCGTATCGCCTGACGATAACGGTCGTGTGGGAGATTCTCGGCTGGCGATACTTACCCGGCCAAAAGTACTTGAATTAGCGAAATTCCCAGAAATGACGACATCGCCGCAGGCAAGGTGGCCGGCCTGAC
>JBEKJP010000162.1:0-16821 GCA_050011155.1 Streptosporangiaceae bacterium | reverse complement strand
TACAGGCAGCGGTAGCACGGGCCGTACTCGGCCCAGAACACGCTGGCCTGGCCGTCGAACCGGTAGATCGAGCCCCACACGTACGGCTTGCCGAGCAGCACGCACGCGTCGTTGACCAGGTACCTGGTGGCGAAGTTGTCGGTGCCGTCGACGATCAGGTCGTACTGGGCGAAGATCTCCAGGGCGTTGTCCGAGTCGAGCCTGACCTCGTGCAGGTTGACCTGCACGAGGGGGTTGATCTCGGTGATGCTGTTCCGCGCCGATTCGGCCTTCGGCCGGCCCACGTCGGACTGCCCGTGGATGACCTGGCGCTGCAGGTTGGACTCGTCCACCACGTCGAAGTCGATGATGCCGAGCGTGCCGACGCCCGCCGCGGCCAGGTAGAGCAGGGCCGGCGAACCGAGGCCGCCGGCCCCCACCACCAGGACCTTCGCGTTCTTGAGGCGCTTCTGCCCGGTCATCCCGACGTCCGGGATGATCAGGTGGCGCGAGTAGCGCTTGACCTCATCGACCGTCAGCTCGGCGGCTGGCTCGACCAGCGGCGGCAACGACACTGTCTTCTCCAAAGATCCGAAATTATCTTTTATGACCGAACGGGATGGGTGTTCCCCTCCCCCGCCCGTTCCTGCGACAACCGGCGGAAGCGGTCGGGAATTCCCAGCAGGATCCCTATCTCGTCGGCCACCGCGGTGGGCCGTTCCATGTGCGCCACGTGCCCCGTCCGGGGCAGCACGACCACCCGGGAGTCGGCGAACTGGTGCGCCGCCCGCCCGGCCATCCGCGCGTCGACCAGCCGGTCGCGGCTGCCGTAGATGACCAGCGTGGGCGCGGTGACGCGGGCCGCGTCGCGCCAGGCCGAGTGGCGGCCCTTGCGGAGGAACTCGGCGGTCAGCGTGCGGACGCTGCCGACCAGGGCGGCGGCGGCGTAGCCGAGTTCGTCGCGCCGGGTGAGCTCGGCCACTTCGGTGGCGAACCTGGCCTGCTGGAACAGTTCCGGCTCGCCGTAGCAGGTGGTGATGACGTCGGCCACCCGGCGTTCCGGCGGGAGCACCTGGTACTGCCGGATCAGCCGGGTACCGACCCGGGGCACGCTCATCACCGGGAAGCGGAGCAGGTCCAGCCGCGGCCGGGAGTCGGGCAGGGCCGGGGAGACGAGGGTGAGGGAACGGATCAGCTCGGGCCGGGCGGCGGCGACCTTGACGCAGACCGCGCCGCCCAGGGAGTTGCCGACTAGGTGCACCGGAGCCGCTTGTTTCCCGATCAGCGCGATGACTGTCTGCGCGAGGGCCGCGATCGAATAGCGGCCGTCCGGCCGGGGCGGTGAGTCGCCGAACCCGGGCAGGTCGACCGCCTCGCAGGCCAGGACCGGGCGGAGCAGGTCCATCAGGTCGGTCCAGTTGCGGCTCGAACCCTCCAGGCCGTGCACGAACAGCGCGGGCTCGGCGTTCTGGCCGCCGGGGGCGCTGCGGACGTAGACCTCGTGGTCGCCGAGGTCGATGAGGCGGCCAGGCCAGTGCGGGATCGGGTCGGGGGCCTGCGTCATGCGCTGGCCTTGCGGCGGGGCTTGGCCTTGGCGGCTGGTTTGGCGTCGTCCTTTTCCTTGGTGTCGGAATTGCCGCGGCCGCCCTTGGCCGCCGCGACGCTGGCCCGCAGGATCTCGGTCAGGTCGGCCGGCTGCTTCTTGGTCTCGGGCTCGTCCAGGCCGTCCGGGCGGACGATGTCGTTGCCCTCGACCTTGGCTTCGACGACGGCCTCGAGCGCCTCCCGGTAGGCGTCGTGGTACTGGCCGGGCTCGAAGTCCTCGGTCATCGTGTCGATGAGCGAGGCGGCCATCTTCAGTTCCTGCGACCGGACCTCGATGTCCTCGTCGAGGAAGGCGAACTCGGGCTGGCGCACCTCGTCCGGCCACAGCAGGGTCTCGAGCGTGATCACGCCTTCCCGGACCCGCAGCGCGGCCAGGGCCTCGCGCTGGCGCAGCGCCACCTTGGCCACCGCCACCTTGCCCGAGGCCTCGAGGGCGTCGCGGAACAGCACGTAGGCGCGGGTGCCAGCGGCCTCGGGCTCGGTGTAATAGCTCTTGTTGGAGTAGATCGGCTCGACCTGGGCCGCGGGCGCGAAGTGCAGCACCTCGATCCGGTGCGCGGTCACCAGCGGCAGGTCGGCCAGGTCTTCGTCGGTCAGTACCACCATGTCACCGGTGGGCAGTTCGTAGCCCTTGGCGATGTCGGAGTAAGGAACTTCTTCCCCGTCGAGCGTGCAGACCCGGCGGAACTGGATCCTGGCCCCGTCCTTGCGGTGCACCTGGCGGAACGTGATGTCCCGCTGCTCGGTCGCGGCGTACAGCTTGACCGGTATCACGACCAGGCCAAATGAGATGGCCCCAGCCCATATGCTGCGCATGGTCCTCACCTACCCGGTTACGCTGGCGTTGATCATCCCGCTTGTCCCATTTCCGGAGTAGATCATATGTTCGAGTGTTGATAGGACTAGCATGGGCGGATTTCGCCTAACTCTCCCAGCGAGCTTAGCTTCGGCTGCGATGATGAGCATGCCCGGACCTGAGTCCGTAGATCCGGCTGGCTCAGCATGGGGTTCAGGCCGGACAGCTACTCGAAGTTCGAGGGGGACGGAGAGATATGGGCGCTTTCGATGTGGTCGTGCTCGGCGGCGGTACCGCTGGCGTGCACGTTGCCACCGAGGTCGCCGGTGGCGGTAAGGCGGTGGCCCTCGTCGAGGCGGGACTGATCGGCGGCGAGTCTCCCTACCTGGCCTGCCTGCCGTCGAACTCGCTGCTGCTTTCCGCGGCCCGCGGCAAGACCTGGGAAGACGCGGTGGCCCGGCGGGCCAGCGTCACCGGCGGCCTGGACGACTCGGCGGCGCTGCGGCGGCTGAGCCGCGCGGGCGTGACGGTGATCCGCGGCACCGGCCGGATCACCGCGCCGGGGACGGTGGAGGTGACCCTGGCCCCGGGCGAGGAATCCGCGCCGGCCGGGACGCTCGTGCCGCTGGCGTACACGGATCTGGTCCTGGCGACGGGCTGCGAGCCGGTGGCGCCGCCGATCGAGGGCCTGTCCGACATACCGGCCTGGACCACCGCGGAAAGCCTGTGCTCCCCCGACCTGCCCCGGCGCCTGATCGTGCTGGGCGGCGGCCCGGCCGGGTGCGAGCTCACGCAGATCTACGCCTCGTTCGGTTCGCAGGTGACGCTGGTCGAGGCCGACCAGCGGCTGCTGCCGGGCGAGCCCGCCTTCGCGGGCGAGATCCTCGCGGCGGCGCTGCGCCGGGCTGGGGCGGAGATCTACCTCGGCTCCCGCGCCACCAAGGCGGAACGCACGCCCGACGGCCTCACGCTCGCGCTGGCCGACGGGACCAGGATCGACGCGGACCGATTGCTGCTCGCCTCGGGCCGGCGGCCGCGGCTCGGCGGCCTGGGCCTGGACGCGATCGGCCTGCAGATCACCCCGGGGATGGCGCTGCCCACCACGACCCGGTGCGAGGTGGCCGGCGCCGACGGCCGGGTGTGGGCCGCGGGCGACGTCACCGGCACCACGCACACGCACACCAGCCATTACCAGGCCGGCGTGGTCGCGGCGAACATCCTCGGCGTGCCGCGCCAGGCGGACTACAGCGCGCTCCCGCGCTGCGTGTTCACCACCCCGTCGGTCTTCTCGGTGGGCGTCGTGCCCGCGGCGGCTGAAGCCGGCCAGGAGGCGGATACCGCCGCTGGTTCCGGCACCGGAAACGGCGCCGGCCCGGCGGCTCCCGAGGCGGGCGAGCGGACGCGCCGGATGCTGCGGATCGCCCCGATGCCGGCCGAGGGCCAGCCACGAAACCACACGGAGACCGGGACCGGCCCTGCGGGCGGGAGCCCGCGGCTGGTCACGGCCCGCGCCAGCCTCGGCGACACCACCCGGGCCCAGCTCGGCCAAGACGACCTGGGCTGCCTCGAGCTGTACGCCGACACCGAATCCGGGGTGCTGGTCGGCGCGGTGGCGGTCGGGCCGGACGCGGCCAGCTGGATGGGTGAGATCACGCTCGCCATCCGGGCTAAGATTCCCGTGACGATCCTCGCCGATGTGGTGCATGCCTTCCCGACCTACGGGGAAGCACTGGAAACAGCGCTCCGCGAGCTGGCCGGAACTGAGGCCAGCGCGGCAGGCGCCAGCGCAAGCGCCAGTGCGGGCTTGGCCGACCAGGAAGAAGAGGGGATCGGACCCTTGAGCGAACTCGACATGGAAACGCCTGAGGATGACGCCATCGAGCAGCACCAGGAACTGATCCCGGACGAGACCATGGTCGGCGTCCGGCGCGAGGTGCCGTTCGACGTGAACGAGGCCGACGCGGCTGAGCAGGACCGCGCGGTCGGCTACGACGATGACGACTATCGCTGAAGGCAGCTTAGGATGGGTCGAGCGCGGTAACTCATCCGCGCGCCATAACCGCGGAGACCGAATTTGACTGCAACGTCCGAGACCAGGCCACGCAGCACCCGGCTGCCACGGCATGAACGGCGGCGGCAGCTACTAGACGCGGCGCTCGAGGTGTTCGTCACCCAGGGGTACCACGCCGCCGCGATGGATGAGATCGCCGAGCGCGCGGGCGTCAGCAAGCCCGTGCTCTACCAGCATTTCCCCGGCAAGCTCGAGCTCTACCTGGCCCTGCTCGACGAGAGCGTGGGCACCCTGGTGGACACGATGCGCGACGCGCTCGGCTCGAACCTCGAGGATCCCAAGCAGCGGGTGGCCGCCACCTTCGGCGCCTACTTCGAGTACGTGGGCGGCAACGGCCAGGCCTACCGGCTGGTGTTCGAGTCGGACCTGAGCAACGAGCCCGCCGTGCGCGACCGGCTCGAGGTGGCCCAGCGCGAGTGCGCGGACATGGTCAGCGAGGCGATCAAGGAAGGCGCCGGCCTGTCCGACGACGAGGCGCACCTGATCGGCGTGGGCCTGGTCGGCATGGCCCAGGTCACCGCGAGATACTGGCTCAGCGCCCGGGACCACATCCCGCGCGAGGCCGCCGAGCAGCTGGTGGCCAGGCTGGCCTGGCGCGGGATCAGCGGCTGGCCGCGCAGCGAGCACTAAGGAGTCCCGTGGAAGTCAAGATCGGCATTCATTCCGTGCCGCGCGAGCTGGTCGTGGAGACCGATGCCGCGGCGGACGACATCGAGCGCCAGTTGGCCGACGCGCTGGCCGACGGGCCCCATTCCGTCTTCGCGCTGCCGGTGACCAAGGGCGGCAAGATCCTGGTGCCCGCGGACAAAATCGCCTATATCGAATTCGGCGCCGATCAGGAGCGCCGGATCGGTTTCGGCAACCGCGGTTAGGACTATCTGATTACGCCCGGCGGGGCTGCCGCGTGGGCTGGGCCTACTCCTGGTACACTTGGCATCGACTGGAATGACATAACCAAAGGTCGTGTTGTTCATAGCGGCTGCTGTTTACGCCGGGCGCCGTGTCCGGCTTTCCTGGGGGGATCCCAAGTAAACGGCAGTGTCCCGGGCGACGACGGCGGGCTCCCTTACAGGTCGCAGCTCGCGTCGTGACTGGGGCACTGCGGGCAGCCCGCAGACACGACAGGCCCCGGCCCCGGAGCCGCTGGGGAGGGCCACGATGAAGGATGGAACCCCTGACAACTCAAACGTTCAGCGGAGACGAGACGCAAGCTCCGCTACCGCCGCCCGGACCCGAGGCGGCCATACCGGGCGGCACCCGCGCCGTGCCGTTCCGTGACTTCGATATCAACGAAGCACTCTGCTCAGGCCTCGAGGCCGCGGGCATCTTCACCACCTTTCCCATCCAGACCCTGGCGCTGCCGCTCGCGCTGCGCGGGCAGGACATCATCGGGCAGGCCAGGACCGGCACCGGGAAGACCCTGGCGTTCGGCCTCCCACTGCTCCAGTTGATCGAGGACGGCGAGGCCGGGAAGGAACGCGGCCGCACGCCGCGGGCGCTCGTCGTCGTGCCTACCCGGGAACTTGCTATCCAGGTCGCTGATGACCTGCGCACCGCCGCGGTCAACGTACACGCCCGGGTGCTCACCGTCTACGGCGGCCGCGCCTACGAACCGCAGATCGAAGCGCTCGCCAACGGCGTGGACATCGTCGTCGGCACCCCCGGGCGGCTCCTCGACCTGGCCAACCGCCGCCACCTCGACCTGAGCGCGGTCCGCGCCCTGGTGCTCGACGAGGCGGACAAGATGCTCGACCTCGGGTTCCTGCCCGACGTGGAGCGCATCGTCCGGCTCACCCCGGCCCAGCGGCAGACCATGCTGTTCTCCGCGACCATGCCCGGAGACGTCGTCACGCTGGCCCGCCGCCACATGCGGCAGCCGACCCACATCAGGGCCGAGGGGCACGACGAGCCCGCGCCGGCCCCCAACACCGAACAGCACGTGTTCCGGGCGCACCAGATGGACAAGATCGAGGTGCTGGCCCGGCTTCTGCAGGCCAGGAACCGCGGCCTGACCATGGTGTTCTGCCAGACCAAGCGGGCGGCCGACCAGGTCGCGGGCGACCTGGAACGGCGCGGCTTCGCGGTGGCCACCGTCCACGGCGACCTGGGTCAGGGCCAGCGGGAGCGAGCGCTGCGCGCGTTCCGCAGCGGCAAGGTGGACGTGCTCACCGCCACCGAGGTAGCCGCCCGCGGGCTGGACGTGGACGACGTCACCCACGTGGTGAACTACGAGTGCCCGGACGACGAGAAGACCTACGTGCACCGCATCGGCCGGACCGGGCGGGCGGGCCGGACCGGTGTGGCGGTCACGTTCGTCGACTGGCGGGACATGCACCGCTGGAAGCTCATCAACGACGCGCTGAACTTGGGTATGGCCGAGCCGGAGGAGACCTACTCCACCTCCGAGCACCTCTACCTCGCGCTGGACATCCCGCGCGAGGCGACCGGAACGCTGCCCCGCGCGATGCGGGAGCGGGCTGGGCTCGAGGCCGAGGTCCTCGAGGACATCGGCGAGACCGGGAAGATCCGCACGCCCCGGCCCAGCAGGCGGAGCCGGGAATCTTCGTCCCGGCGCGGATCGGGGCGGGACGGTTCCGGTCAGGCGCGTAAGGACGGCCCCGAGACGGCCGACGGGACGACGGCGCGTGAGGTCACCAGGACGTCGCGCCGCCGCCGCCGGACCAGGGCCGGACGCGAGATCGGCCCAGGCGAGGCTGGCTCAGTCCATACCGGCGCAGGCCAGACTGGCCCCGGCCAGGCCGGCGCCGACCAGGGAGAAGCCCGGCGCAAGGCCTCCTGATCAGGATTTCTCCGCTGACCCGGCGCGGGTGCGGAGCTGACCCAGAGGTTTGGTTCAACGTCGCCAGGTAAGGTTCGCCACTGTGAGCACTCCCATGTCCCTCGAGCTGCCCGCCGGCGTCCGGCGCACCACCATACGCACCCCGCGCGGCGCGTTCGCGGCCCTGGAGGCGATGCCGGCGTCGGGGGTGTGCGAGCGGGACCCCGCCCTGCTCGTGCCTGGCTACACCGGCAGCAAGGAAGACTTCACCGCCATCTTGGACCTGCTGGCCGACGGCAGCCGCCAGGTGACCGCGATCGACATTCGCGGCCAGTTCGAGACGCCGGGCGCCCGGGAACCGGGCGGTTACACCGCAGCCGCGCTCGGCGCGGACATCCTCGCGGTCATGCGCGAGACCGGGGCGAGGCACCTGGTCGGGCACTCCTACGGAGGCCTGATCGGCCGGGAGGCGGTGCTCGCCGCGGGCGGCACCGCGTTCGCCTCGTTCACGCTGATGAGCTCGGGGCCCGCCGCGCTCACCGGCCCGCGGGCCGGTGAGCTGCGCGCTATGCTCGCCACCCTCGGCCTCGGGGACTCACCCGGTGACGGCGGCTCACCCGGGGACAGCGGCTCACCCGGGGACAGCGGCCAGCTCGACCAGGCCACGCTGCGGGCCGCCATCGCCGAGATCTGGCGCGTCCACCTGGAACCGCAGGCCGTCGCGGCCGGAGTGCCCGCGTCCATCGTCGCCTTCCTCGGCCGCCGGATGCTGGCCAACGACCCGGCCGGGCTGGTCCTGATGGCCCAGCACATGCTGACCGCCCCGGACCGGACGGCCGAACTGGCCCAGCTGGACCGGCCCATGCTGGTCATCTACGGCGAGGACGACAACGCGTGGTCGCCCGCCGCCCAGGAAAGAATGGCGCAGCGGCTCGGCGCCCGCCGGCTCTGCATCCCGGCCGCCATGCACTCCCCCGCCGTCGAGGCGCCGGCTACCACGGCGAGCGCGCTGACCAAGTTCTGGGATATGGCCGAGGCCACGCCGACCCGCCACCCCGCCGCCGCCACCCAGCCCGCCTGACCTCTGGTGCCGGTCCGGCCGTGCTAGAGGGCCGGGGTGGCGTCGGGGACGGGGTCGGTCCGGCGGGGACGGGGGTCGGTCAGGCGGGGGATAGGCCGTCCCAGGGGCGGCGGGGCGGGGCGGCTTGGGTGCCTTCCGGGCAGTGGCGGCGGTAGTCGCACCAGCCGCAGGACGGGCCGGTCCGCGGCGGGAATACCTCGTCGTACCGGTCGGCGGGCAAGGCATCGCGGAACTGTTCGTCGGCCGCCGCGCACTCCTGCGCGATCCCCTCGGCGCGGCCCAGGTGCCGGACCAGCGATTCGTCGCTGTGCGCCCAGGCGAGGATCTCGCCGGTGGGCAGGTGATGCAGTTCGACCTGGTGGCAGGGACGCCGCAGCGCCCGGCCCGCGGCCAGCGCGTACAGTGCCAGGGCCAGCGAGCTGCGGGCGTCGTCCGTGGTGAGGGGGCGCCGGCCGGTCTTGTAGTCCACCACGACGAGCTCGGTGCCGCCACCAGCGGAGGGTGCTGTAGCCGGGCGGGCGTCGAGGCGGTCGATCCGCCCGGAGACCGCGATCGTGTCGGTACGGGTCGCGACGGTGCGTTCCACGCCGAGCGGCTCGTCGGCCGGGTCGAGGCCGGCCACGTAATCCTCGACCATCGCGATGGCCCGCTCGCGCTGGCGCACCGACTGGGTCTCGTCCGCGAAGCCCTCGTTGATCCAGCCGCGGTCCACCAGCTGGGCCGCGGTGGCGACGGTCCGCTCCGCCCGCGGCCGGCGCCACCAGCCCGCCAGGGCGTTGTGGACGCTGGCGCCGAGGCTGTTGTGCGCCCACGGCGGGCCCTTCGGCGGGGCCGGGCGGTCCAGGTAGGTCATCCGGTACCGGCGCGGGCAGTCCAGCCAGGCCGACAGCTTGGTCGGCGTGCACGTGTAGAGCCGCCGCGGCATCCCCTCGAAGCCGAGCTGCTCCATCGGCGGCGCTAGTCGCCGAGGCGGGACGGGGACGAGGTCACGGGGCCGGCCGTGGCCCAGGCGTCGAACTTCTTCTCCGCCGTCCCGATCGTGGTCTCCGGCCCCTGGCCCGGCAGGACGCGGGTGTCCGCGGGCAGGGTCAGCAGGTTCTCCCCGATCGCGTTGAGCTGCCCGGAGAAGTCGGGGAACTCCTCGTCCTGCGCGGCCGGGCCTTCGGCCAGCATGACGTGACCGGTGAACACCGCACCGAGATCCTCGCAGTACAGGCACACCGAACCGGGGGTGTGGCCGGGGGCGTGGATGACCTCGAGCCGGACGTCGGCGACCTCGAAGACGCCGCCGTCCGCCATCTCGATATCGGCCGCGTCGTCCGGGTGCGCCTCCCGCCACAGCATGCGGTCCCTCGGGTGCAGGGCCACGGCGGCCTCGTCCCGTTCGGCTACGTCGATCGCGGCCGTGACGTGCTCGGCGTGGCCGTGGGTGCAGATGACGGCGAGGACCTCGCGGTCCCCCACCGCGTCGAGCACGCCCGCCGGGTCGGTGCCGGGATCGATGACGATGACCTCCTCGTCGTCACCGATAATCCAGGTGTTGACGTCGCCGCCCGGCGGCGAGAACTGATCGATTCGCGTCGTCATCGGCCGTATCCTTCCCTCATCTGGCTGGGTTGCCTGGCTGGGTTGCCTGGCTGGGCCGCCGACCTTTCATACCACAGTCACTCTAGGTTGCGCTGAAGACCCGGCCTCAGACGGCTGAGCCGCCCGGGCGGGCCTGCGATACCAGGGCCTCGTAGGCATCGGCGGGGGTGGTCTCGGTGCCGAGGCGGTGATCGGTCAGGGAGCCGTGGTCGTCGCTGCCGCCGGTCGCCACCAAGGCGAGGTCGCGAGCGAGGGCGAGGAGCCGACCTCGTTCGTTGCCTGATTGGTCGGGATGATGGACCTCCAGGCCGGCCAGGCCTACGGCGGCCAGCCCGGCGATCTGCCCGTCCGCCACGTAGGTGTCGCGGCCGGCCCGCGGGTGGGCCAGCACGGTGACGCCGCGAGCGGCGCGGATCAGCCCGATCGCACGGACCGGGTCGAGGGCGTAGCGGCCGACGTAGGCCCGGCCGCCGTCGGCGATCCAGTCGCGGGTAAAGGCCTCGCGGGGCGAGGCGATGGCGCCGCTGGCCGCCATGGCGCGGGCGATGTGCGGGCGGCCGATCACGGCCGGTCCGGCGATCTGGGCCACCTGCTCCCAGGTGAGGGCGACGCCGAGGTCGGCCAGCAGGTCCACCATGGCCCGGGCACGGATCACCCGGTCGTCCCTGATCCGGGCGAGCTCGGCGGCCAGTTCCGGCTGATCCGCGTCGAAGAGATAGGCCAGCAGGTGCAGGGAGCGGCCGTCCAGGCGGCAGGACAGCTCCATGCCGGGCAGCAGGGCCAAGGGAGGGCTGAGCCGGCCGGCGGCCGCGCGGGCCTCGGCGTGGCCGGTCACGGTGTCGTGGTCGGTCAGCGCCACCACGTCCAGGCCGGCCTGCGCGGCGCGGCGCATCACCTCGGCGGGCGGATCCGTCCCGTCCGAGGCGCTGCTGTGCACATGCAGGTCGGCTCGCACGCTGCTCAGACCGTCAGACCGTCAGACCGGCAGCCGGGGCGAGGCGGCGCCGAACGGCAGGTCCAGATCCTGGCCCGGATCCCGCAGGTCACGCAGCGCCATCGGCTCGACGAGCAGGACGCCCGCCGTGTCCGGCCACAGCACCACCCACAGCCACAGGCCCTCCACCTCGCCGGCGAACACCGCCCGGTCCGGCGAGGCTACCTGCCAGAGCGGAAAATCATGATTGCCGAACGACGCGGCCGCCACCGCCGGGGATGAGGCGAATCCGGCTCCCGGGTCGACGCTGTCCAGGCCGGCCAGTCCCGCGCCTAGGCCGATGCCGGGTTCTTCGGCCACCACGACCATGTCGGCCGGGCCGCCGACCGGGTTCGGACCGGTCAGGGCGACGGCGCAGGCGCGAGCGCCGGTACGTTCGTCGCCCGCCCCGGCGAAGCCAGCCACCAGCCAGCCGGACGGAAGCGGCCAGGGCAGCCAGGCCGGGACGCCGGCCGGATCCGGGCCTACGGCGCTCGGCTGGGTCCCCAGCCGCAAGATGCGGAGCAGCCCGTCCAGGCCGTCGCGGGAGGGACTGAACGCGGGCTGCAGCGGACAGACGTCGCCGTGCCAGTCGCAGCGCCAGGCGCTGGACCACGCGGTGGGCTCGTGCAGGGGCCGGCCGCAGCGCGGGCAGGCGGCGTGCCGACGACGGTCCTGGCCCACAGCCCGCTCCCTCCGCTCGCGGTTACGGTAGGTGATGGTCATACCCGGTTTGGCGGCCGAACATGCAGCACGCCGGTCCCCGGAGGTTCCGGGGACCGGCGTTCAGGAGGAATGGCTGGTTACCGCAGCACGCCGAAGTCGGCGCCCCACAGTTCGTTGTCGTAAACGCTGTTGTTGGAGTACTTCTGCAGTTCGTACGTGTTGAGCTGCGGCCGCGGCGTGTCCGTCGGGAACGCGTTGCCCGGGTAGTGCAGCACGTACGGGTGCGAGAAGTTGGTGTCGGAACCGTTGATAAGCGGCACGTAACCGCGACCGATCGCGTCCTGCGAGTCGACCACCCAGACGCTCTTCGCGGAGGCGCCGCAGGGCACCAGCACGACCGGCGTCTGGTTGGCCGCGGTGCTGGCGGTGCCGACGCACAGGCCGCTGTCCACGCCGTTCGGCGAGTACTCGAACTCGTACGCCTGGTCGGCCGAATAGTGCAGGTTCAGCGACGACGACACCAGCCCGGCAGCGAAGAAGTCCGCCACCGTACCCTGGTTAGAGATGGTGAAGTCCTCGGCCTTGTCGGTGTTGCTGGTGCGGTACAGGATGATCGGCGTGCCGGCCTTAGCCGACTGACGCCAGACATCGAGCACGTAGTTCGGGTGCGTGTGCGTGCCGAACTCACGGCTGAAGATGTCGATGCAGTTGTGACCGCACGGCGGTGTGGCCGCGCTCGCACTGAGCGCTCCTGCCGTAGCCAGTCCGCCGACTACCGTCAGCGTAGCCGCGGCCGTCACGAACTTACTCTTGATGGACATTTCCTGGTTCCTCCTCAGGACCTGCCGTAGTGCCCCGTGCACCACAGCTGAGCCAGGCCATAACCAGGACAGGGGCGGCTGTTCCGGTCGCTCAATTAACAGACGCGCAACATGTCGGCTTGGTTGTCATGTTTCGTGTCCTGGTGTCCATTCAAAATCCCGTATGAACCCAGTCACACGTTTCCGTACACGACAATGGCGCCGGTCCCCGCGCGGGACCGGCGCCACTGTGGTCGCTCAGATGCTGAGCTTCGGCTGCTCCTTAACCGAGAACGCCGAAGTCAGCGCCCCAGAGCTGGTTGTCCTGAACCGAACCGATCGGGCTGCCGAAGCCGCGCGAGAAGCCGGTCAGGTTCTGGGTGAATAGCTGCGGACGCGGCCTGTCGGTCGGGTAGCCGTTCTTCGGGTAGGTCAGCACGAACGGGTGCGAGAAGTTCGTGTCCGAGCCGTTGATCAGCGGAACATAGTCGTTCCTGAGCGTCTGCGGCGAGTCGTTCAGGTCCAGGATCCAGACGGTCTTGGACGAGACACCGCACGGCTCGAGGGCGACCGGGGTGTCCTGCTCCGCGGTGGTGCCGACGCCGACGCACAGGCCGCTGTCCACGCCGTAAGGCGCGTACTCGACCTCGAACGCCGGGTCGTCCACGCCGTCGGCGCAGCTGACGAACGGGCCAACCGTGCAGCCGTAGTGCAGTGCAACCGCCGAGGAAACCAGCCCGGCGGCAAAGAAGTCCGACGTACTGCCCTGGAAGGAGACCGTGAAGTCCTCCGCCGGGTCGCTGTTGCTGGTGCGGAACAGGATGATCGGCTGACCAACCATCGCCCCCTGACGCAGCACGTCCACCACGTAGCCCGGGGTGTTGTGGGTCCCGAACTCATGGCTGAAGATGTCGATACATTCGTGATCGCACGACGGGGTGGCCGCCGAGGCCGAGAACGTCGCCACCGCGCTGACGCCGCCGACCAGGGTCAGCGTCGCCGCGGTGGCGATGACCTTGCTCTTCATAGACATGAAATAGATCCTCCTTGGAACGGCAGCCGTGCCCTGCGCACGGCTGTCGAGCTGCCACCGCGCGATGCCGGCCGATAAGGGCCGCCCTGCGCACGCGCGATGACTAGACACGAAACGTTAATGAACGATCACGATTCGTGTTCACTCAGGAGGACGCACGGGAAGGTGCCCAGGGTTGCCGGCGTTCGGTAATTCCACGGAGGTGACTTACCCGCGCCCGCGTCCGGTGCCGGGCTTCGGCACGCTATTCCTGGACTTGGCTGGGGCGCCGGCCCCCGGGGCCGGCGCCACTGTTTGGTGCTTGCCGCTCAGATATCGAGCGTCAGGTTTCCCTAGCGAAGAACGCCGAAGTCAGCGCCCCAGAGCTGGGTGTCGTCGACCGAGGCGATCGGGGTGCCGATGCCGTTGGAGAACCCGGTCAGGTTCTTGACCTGCAGCTGCGGACGCGGCTTGTCGGTCGGGAAGCCGTTGGCCGGGTAGCTCAGCACGAACGGGTGCGAGAAGTTCGTGTCCGAGCCGTTGATCAGCGGAATGTAGCCGTGATCCAGCGTGGCCGGCGAGTCGTTGATGTCCAGGATCCAGACCGTCTTGGCGGAAACGCCACACGGCTGGAGAGTGACACCCTCACCCTGGGTCGCGGTGGCGGCAACGCCCACGCACAGACCGCTGTCCACACCGAACGGCGAGTACTCGAGCTCGATCGCCGGGTCGTCGGTACCGGTCACACCGCAGTTCGGGAAGTTCCCGCCCGCGATGCAGCCGTAGTGCAGCGCCACGGCGGCCGAGACGAGGCCAGCGGCGTAGAAGTCCGACGTGGTGCCCTGGATCGACGGCACGAAGTCCTCGGCCGGGTCGGTGTTGCTGGTGCGGAACAGGATGATCGGCTGGCCGACCTTCGCGCCCTGGCGCAGCACGTCAAGCACGGAGTTCGGGGTCCCGTGGGTCCCGAACTCACGGCTGAAGATGTCGATCGCGTTGGGGCCGGCCGACGGCGTGGCCGCCGACGCGGTGAGCGCGCCCATCGTGCCAACGCCGCCGACCAAGGCCAGCGTCGCCGCACCAGCGAGCATCTTGCTCTTAAAAGACATGGATCGTTCCCTTCATGGAACCCACAGCGATGCCCTGCGCACAGCTGTGTAAAGCAGGCTTCCGTGGTGCCGAGCCGGCTCCTGTTCCGACTCGTCCGGCTCCTGCACCGGACCACTTCCGCCTAGTCAGGACAGGAACGGCTGACCTGACCGGTATTGCTGTTCAGAAAGGGGAAGACCCCCGGGCGAACCCGGAAGCTCAGAGGTTGCATCCGGTGATTCGATAAGCGGGCGCTCGGTTCGGGCGTATCCGCCGGTCTTTCGCCGGGTTTCAGGGCTTTCGCCCTCAACCTCGTATAGATGACGCGGTACCCGATGGTTTGGTTGACAACGCCAGCGACTTTATTTCCGCGGAGATGCCGGAGATTCCGGGGCTCTCGGGCATGCGCCCGACGGCCGTGACCTGTGGATAAAGCAGTGGCGCCGGCCCCCAGGCGGGGACCGGCGCCACTGTTACTGCTTGTCGTGCTACCTGACGCTCAAGTTGCTCCGAGCTTCAGCGTCTCCTTAACGGAGGACGCCGAAGTCAGCGCCCCAGAGCTGGGTGTCGTCGACCGAGGCGATCGGGGTGCCGATGCCGTTGGAGAACCCAGTCAGGTTGCTGGTGAACAGCTGCGGACGCGGCTTGTCGGTCGGGAAGCCGTTGGCCGGGTAGGTCAGCACGAACGGGTGCGAGAAGTTCGTGTCCGAGCCGTTGATCAGCGGCACGTAGCCGCCGCGCAGCGTGGCCGGGGAGTCGTTGATGTCGATGACCCAGACGGTCTTGGACGAGACGCCACACGGCTGGAGGGTGACGCCCTCCTTGGCGACCGCGGTGGCGGCAACGCCAACGCACAGGCCGCTGTCCACGCCGAAGGGCGAGTACTCGAGCTCGATCGCCGGGTCGTCAACGCCGGTCAGACCACAGTTCGGGAAGTTGCTGCCGGCGATGCAGCCGTAGTGCAGCGCGAGCGCCGAGGAGACCAGGCCGGCCGCGTAGAAATCGGCCGTGGTGCCCTGGATGGACGGCACGAAGTCCTCAGCCGGGTCGGTGTTGCTGGTCCGGTAGAGGATGATCGGCTGGCCGACCTTGGCGCCCTGACGGAGCACGTCCAGCACGTAGTTCGGGGTCGCGTGGGTCCCGAACGCGCGGCTGAAGAAGTCGATGGCGTTCGGGCCAGCCGACGGGGTAGCAGCCGACGCGGTGAGCGCGCCCATGGTGCCAACGCCGCCGACGAGGGCGAGCGTCGCCGCACCGGCGAGCAGCTTGCTCTTGATGGACATTAATGTTCCCTTCTTGGAAACCACAGCCATACCCTGCGCATGGCTGTTGTTACCGGCCATCCGCCCGGCAACAAACCGGATCGGCATGGCCCGATCAGGACAGGAACGGCTGCCTGATCGTCGTGCTATTGAAAGGGGAAGACTGCCGGGCGAACCCGGAAGCTTTCGGCACTTCAGACACTGGGTCCTTCGCCTGGATTCGGGGCTCTCGTCCCTTATCCCGCTAGAAAGACGCGGTAAGCGGAATCCTGGTTGACATGCATTTGGCCGAATTTTTCTACGTGACCAAACCGCAACTTTTGAACCCCGCCGACCCTCGTGTTGGCAGTGTCTGCCGGCACCGTGTGAGGAACCGTACCACGCTTGTCGGCGATAAGGGACAAGACGGATACTGGTCGGCGTGTCCGCCTCTGTGATCCCCTGCGTCGGCGCCATCGTCACCGACGAGCGGGGGCGCCTGCTGATGATCCAGCGCGGGCACGACCCGGGGGCCGGTCTCTGGTCGATCCCCGGCGGCCGGATCGAGCCCGGCGAGACGGACGAGCGGGCCCTGGTCAGGGAGCTGCTCGAAGAGACAAACCTGCAGGTCGAGGTGGGTAAGATCGTCGGCTCAGTACAGCGCGAGCTCCCGGGCGGGGCGATCATCGACATCAGGGATTACGCCGCCACGGTCATCGGCGGCACGCTGCGCCCGGGCGACGACGCGGCCGACGCGCGCTGGGTGACGGCCGCCGAACTGGCTCGGCTTGAGGTCACCGAGGGCCTGATCGAGGCCCTGACGGAATGGGGAGTTCTAGGCAATTAACGCCACGTTTTTCCGGTTCAGATGATCTTGCTAACGATTCGGCATCGGCAGGTGAGCGGCGTGTCGGGACCACCCTGCGCAATCGGCGGGAAGTCATGCGTGACACCTGAGAACCGGCGGTTACCGGACCGTGAACGTTGGGTGAGGACGCAACCCGGACGATGCCGGTGACACCGGCCGTGTTTATCCTGGGCGTTGCCCAGCTTCACCGAGATCGTTACCTGATGGGTGCCATCGTGCGACCTGCCACGCTCCCTCCCCGGCTGGCTCCTAAGCTGGCCGCCTCGGCGGCCGC
>JBEKJP010000161.1:0-16855 GCA_050011155.1 Streptosporangiaceae bacterium | reverse complement strand
TGACGGGCCGCAGGCGGAATGCCAGAATGACACGGGATGGCCTTCTCTCGGGGATGAATGCTTGCGTAGCAACAATCATCATTCCAGAAAAGAGAAGGCCATCTTCCAGTATCAGGGACTGCGGCTGGGATTTAATTCGCGCGGGACGGCGGCCGCTGCCAGGCGGCGAACCCGCCCCGCGCTTCCGCTGCGGATTGTAACATCGAAGCTACTTTGGGTGATCTCGAAATGGCCCTGCGTGCGGGGTGTGCCACCGGTGCGGTCCCCACGACGGCCACAGCAGCCGCGAGAGCACCACTCGCCACGCGAGGCGCAGACTTATCCGCCCAGCTGGAAGTTAACGGGGTTGATCCGGGTTACCGGTCCGATCCGGGACCCTGGGGGGTACCAAATCCACCCCATAACCCGGATCCACCCCGTTCCGCGGGCACCGGGGCCGAAGCCAGGGGGCGGTTGGCGTTACCAGCCGGCGCGGGAGAGGGTGGTGGTGATGGTGATCAGGACGAGGTCGGGGTCGCGCAGCGGCGGGAGGTGGTCCATGCCGGGGACCACGGTCAGCCGGCAGCCCGGGATCTGGGCCGCGGCCTGCCGGTTCGATTCGATCAGCGGGGGGTAGTCCGCGTCGCCGACCAGCAGGGACGTGGGGACCGCGATCTCGCCGAGGCGGTCGAGGACCGGCGGGTCCGGCTGCATCAGGTCGCCGGACGCTATGGAGGCCCGGGCCGGCTGTTCCAGGGCCAGGGCCAGCCCTGACCCCCCGCCCTGACTGCAGCCTACGATCGCGACGCGGTCCAGCGCGTAGTGGTCGAGCACCGCGATCAGGTCGGCGAGCAGGGTGAACTTCACCTTCGGCGCGGGTGAATGGCCGAAGCCGCGAGCGTCGTACCTGATCACGCGGTAGGACGAAGACATGACGCCAAGAAGCGGCGAGCTCACTTATACTCCCACTTGCCGATTTCCGGGAATTACGCATGCCGCTTTCCCGGGCCACGAATATCCAGTTCCGCGCTGACAGCAATCAGTCCTATCTCGAAGGTGAGGTTATGGCTGGCATAAATGGGCGGATCGAGCAGCGTGCACGCCGGCCTTCTCGTACACGTGCCGGGCGCGCGGGTTGAAGTCGTGCACCTCGAGCTCGATCCGGTGCGGGCCTCAGCGTGACCCGGTCCCCGGGCAGCACCGGCTTGCCGGCGAAGCTCACCCGGTTCATCCGGGCTCCGGCTGGGAGTCGGTGATGCGGTCGAGCCAGTCGCCGAGCAGGGTGCGCTCGGCGGGGGTGAGCGCGGTGAGGCCGGGGAGCGCGGCGCGCAAGGTCACGGCCGCGGCGGCCGGGCTCGGGACGGCGGCGGTGGCTGGGTCGGTGGCTGGGTCGGTGGCTGGGTCGGTGAGGATGGCCGCGCAGACCGATGCCCAGGCCGTGTCCGCGAGCGTCTCGTCGCGCTCGTCCTCGGGCTGGTCGATGAGGGTGAGCACGACGCCGGTGCCGGCCGCGCTGATCAGGTCGGCGGCCCGCCGCTCGGTGACCCGCAGCCGTCCCGCCTCGGCGACCCGGTGCACCCGGGCCCGCAGCACGTCGGCGCCGGCCTTGGCGGTGGCCCGGCCGTCCGGGGTGCGCAGCGCGGTGTGCATGAGCCGGAACAGCTCGGGGTTCGCGAGCCCGAAGCCGACGTGGAGCTCCCATCCGGCGCGCAGGCCCTCGACCGGGTCGGCATTGCCGTCGACGGCGGGCTTGCGGGCCAGGTAGCTGGCGAAGCCGTGCTCGACCACGGCGCCGAGCAGGCCGTTCTTGTCGCCGAAGAGCCGGTAGATGGCAGGTGCCTGGACGCCCGCCGCGAGCGCCACCGAACGGGTGGTCACCGCGTCCGGCCCCTGGGTGGCCAGCAGCTTCTCGGCGACCTGCACGAGCTGCGCGCGCGTCCGGTCGCGCGGTGAGCCGGTATCCCGCTTCCTCATGTTATCGATGGTAACAGATCGTTGCTAACAATCTATTTCCCTTGATAGCATCTTTAACGTATCACTGATAGCGCGAAGGACGGCAGCACATGATCATCGTCACCGGCGCCACCGGCGCCCTCAACGGCGGCACCGTCGAGCATCTGCTCAAGCTGGTGCCCGCGGACCAGATCGGCGTCAGCGTGCGCGACGTCGCGCAGGCCCAGCACCTCGCCGAGCGCGGCGTCCGGGTGCGCCGCGGCGGCTACGACGACCCGGCGGCGCTGCTCGACTCGTTCGAGGACGCCGAGCAGGTGCTCCTGGTCTCGTCGAACGACCCTGGCGCCGACGCGGTGGCGTTGCACCGCGTCGCCATCGAGACCGCCGTCGCGGCCGGCGCCGGCCGCATCCTCTACACGAGCCACCAGGGCGCGGGACTCGACAGCCCGTTCCGCCCCGCCCGCCATCACGCCGCGACCGAGGCGCTCCTGGCCGACTCCGGCGTGGCCTGGACCTCGCTGCGCAACGGCTTCTACGCCCACAGCCTCGACTGGCTGCTCGGGCCCTGGCGCGAGACTCAGATCATCGCGGCGCCGGCCGACGGGCCCGTGTCCTGGACCGATCGCGGTGATGAGGCGGAGGCGGCCGCCGTGATCCTGGCCGGCCGCCGGCCCTTCGACGGGCCGGTCACGCTCACCGCGGACGCCGCCGTGACGTTCGGCGACATCGCGGGCATCGCCTCGGAGGTCACCGGCCGCGACATCCGGCGCGTCGTCGTGGACGACGAGGCGTGGGTGGGCGAGCAGGTCGCGCACGGCGCCCCGGAGTTGATGGCGCGCTTCATGCTCGGGACCTTCCAGGCGGCCCGCGAGGGACGCTTCGCGGGGGTCGACCCGCTCCTCGGGGAACTCCTCGGCCGCCGGCCGCGTACGGTGCGCGACCTGCTGGCCGGGCGGGTAGCGGGTTAGCTCTCCCAAGCGGGACACGAAGCGGCAGGCCTCAGCGGGAGGTCAGGCGTCCGCGATCATGGCGAGTTCGACCGGGCTCAGCGGCGGCTCCAGCGGGAACTGGCCGGGCAGGGCCACGCCGGGCTGGGCCATGATCCTGGGCTGCCGGCCCGTGTGCGGCCACGACGCGGCGTGGACCAGGAACGGATGGCAGAGGATGACGTCCCCGGCCCGGCCGGTGGCCAGGACGGTCGGCCGGTCCGCGCTGGCCTGCGCGGCCAGCCCGGCGGCCTGCGGGAACGGCATGCCTTCGTCGCCTGCGGGCTTAAGGACGCTCGCGGCGTCGCGGTGCGAGCCGGGCCGGACCCGAGTCGGCGCGCTGTCCGCGTCCACGTCGCTGAACAGGTAGAGCGCCAGCAGGCCGCGCTGCCGGGACCGGTAGTTGACCCACGAGTCCCCGTTCTTGGCGAAACTGCCCTCGATGTGCCAGCCAGCGTCGCCGGGGTCATCCCGGCTGGGGAACCGCACCGGGATCGTGCCGCCCACGCCGCGCCTGCGCCACCACCGGCCCGCCCCGATCAGCTGGTCGAAGGCCTCCCACAGCATCGGCTGGGTGCCGGCCGCGGCGAACGCGTCGCTCTCCGGGCAGTCGATCCGCACCACCGGATCCCGCCAGGTGGCCGGGTCCTCGCGCGTGACGCCGCGGCGGCTCAGCTCGGACCAGATCTCGTCCTGGCAGGCCCGCAGGACATCGGCCGGCACCGCGCCGCGAAGGGCGACAAACCCATCCATAACGAACGTGTCAATCTCCGCCTGGCTGAGCACGCTGCCAGCCTCGCACGTGGCCGAAAGGCGATGCCAGCGAATAAAAGCGGTCGCGGGTAGAGACCGGCCGGCCCGCTCCAGCTGACGGATGACGGACGCGCTAGGCACCTTGGTCCCTGAAAAGGAGTGCGGAGATGGTCAGGCGTCCGTCCCAGCGGCTTCGGGTTTTGCGGCACGGTGCCGCCAGGCCAGGAGGATGGTCACGACGGCGATCGGCGCCGCGCCGATCAGCATGGGGGCGCGGATCCCGGCGGCGGCGGCCAGGGCGCCGCCGGCGATCGCGCCCAGGGCCTCGGCGCCCTGGGCGACGGTGCCGTACACGCTGGTGACCCGGCCGAGCAGCGCCTCGGGCACCTGCCGTTGCCGCATGGTCACCGCGGTGACGTTGAACAGGGCGAACGCCCCGCTGCTGAACACCTGGAGCAGGGCCGCGGCGACCACATTGGCGGTCAGGCCGAGGACGGCCTGGCTGGCCGCCATGACCAGCCCGGCGGCGAGCAGGGAGCGCCACGGCCCGATGCGCCGGGTCAGCGCGGCGGCGGTGCCCCCGGCCGTGATCCCGCCGACGGCCCCGATGGCGAGCAGCAGGCCGTAGGCGCCGGCCGGCTCGTGCAGGACCCGCATGACGTACAGCACGAACACCGCGAACCAGGCGGCGTCCATCGCGCTGACGACCGCCGCCATGATCGTGACGTCCCTGATGGCCGGGTGCCGCCACACCCAGCGCAGTCCTTCGCCGAGGTCGTGCCTGGCCGAGGACAGCCGCGTCCGGCTGGTGCCTGGTGCTGGCCGCGGCGGGGGCGCGAACACGGCGGGCAGCGTGAGCAGCAGGAGCACCGCGATCCCCAGCGTGCCGGCGTTCACCGCGAACGGCAAGACGGCGGCCAGGCCGAAGAGCCAGCCGCCCGCGGCAGGCCCGGCTAGTTCGCTGCCCACGATCTGGCCGGCGATGACCCGGCCGTTGGCCTTGTCCAGGTCGGCCGGCTCGACCAGCCGGGGCACGCAGGTCACCTCGGCGGTACTGCGCAGCGCCGAGCCGGCGCCGCTCAGGAACGCCGTCAGGTAGATCAGCACCAGCCCGGCGCTGTGCGCGAGCACGGCCGCGACCAGGGCCACCACCAGCGCGGCGCGGGCGATATCGACCACGACCATCAGCCGGCGGCGGTCGACCCGGTCGACCACCACGCCCGCGCCGACGCCGAGCAGCAGCCACGGCAGGCCCTGCACCGTGGTGACCGCCGCGACCGCGGTCGGCGACCGGGTCAGCTGGGCGACGAGCAGCGGAAACGCCGCCAGCCGGATCCCGTTACCGAAGTCGGCGACGAACCCCGACAGCCAGTACCGGTAGAACGGCGCCCGGATTCCGCCCGCGAACGCGACCACCCCAGCATCATGCCCTAGGGCCGGGTCAGCTCAGCAGGTGGTCGCGGAGGCGGCGCAGGATGTCGAGATCGGTCACGATCTCGGCCTGCGGCTTGGGCCGGGCGCGCGGCACCCGGCGGGGCAGCGGCAGCTCCAGGGTGTCCTCGGCGGGCGCGAGCGGGTCGACGGACAGCTCGCACCAGACGACCTTGCCGGGCGCATCCTCGGTGGGGTACCAGTCCCAGCGGGTGCTGAGGGCGGCGATCAGGAGGACTCCGTCGCTCGTGCCCTCAGCGCCGGGTTCGCCCGGCCGCGGCCGGGGCCGCGGCCCCGGCGGCTGCGGGGTGGACAGGGCGCCGAGTTCGAGCGAACTGCGGAACGGCCACGGATCCGACATCGCCTGCTACCTCCCGCGCGGGGACCGGTTTGGTTACAAGGAGTATGCGTGCACTAACTTTCAGTGATCGCACGGCTCTTTTCCGTAATCGGCGAGCCCGTCAGCCCGGGGGCGGGGTCCGGGTGAACCCGGCGGGGGTGCGGACGTCGAGGCCGCCCGCACCCGGAGGCTGCCTCGCCTACGGGAAAACTAGCCGGGAAGCCGGCCGAGGCGGACCGCCAGCGCGAAAATTCGCAGCGAGTTACGAAGAATGACCGCTGACCTCGCCAGCGGTATTTTAAGTTTCAAGGCTAGAGACGAGAAACAAGCATTAATGATTTCGAATCGCCAAGTTGATCTTGGCGCTTGACCGGTTTTCTCGCCATTACCCAGAATGTAGGCGGCGCGGTCGCGCCGCGTATTTCACGGGCACCGTTTACAGCGTCTGCGTCACCGCGTTCGGCCATTCTTTCTACGACTTCAAGGTCAACGGCACGCCCACGTGCTTCAAGGGCGACACCCTCGTCAGCTGGAACCAGACCGGCCCGCAAGGACCCGCCGGCCCGGCTGGCCCCCAGGGGCCTGCGGGCCCGCAGGGACCCAAGGGAGACACCGGTCCTACAGGGACCACCGGGGCGCAAGGTCCTAAGGGAGACACTGGAGCTACCGGGGCGACCGGGCCGCAGGGACCGGCCGGGACGCTCGGTTCCATCGTCAGCGACAAATCAACCTTCGACGTTCCGGTCGGCGATGAATTGGGCGCGATACTCGCCTGCAACACCGGCACGCCCGTCAGCGGCGGCGTAGACCTGGGCGGGTTCCAGGCTGGCGTTTCCATCCAGGCGAGTCGCCCGTCCCCAGAGGGCGGGACTATGACCGGCTGGCTTATCGAGGTGGCGAACGATTCCGGCACCGACGTTTCCATTACGGCGGATATTGCTTGCGCCACGCCTGCGGGCAGTAGCGCTAGCGCGAACAGTGCCCGGATCAGCAACAAGGTCATGATGCCGCTGCACTAGAAGGCCCCGGCTCCGCTGGCAGCGTGAACGGTCCCTTGGGCTGATCACTCTGCCAGCCGGGGAACTGCCCCGGCGGGGGCCCAGGCGCAGGGGGCCCGTTAGTGGCGGGTGTACTGGGCGATGATCACGCCCTTGGTGGTGGTGACGCTGCTGGTGAGGTCGAACTCGGTTAGCGGGGCGGAATCCTCGAACAAGCGGGTGCCGCGTCCTAGGGTCAGCGGGCAGATGACCAGCACGTAGCGGTCAATGAGGCCGGCCGTGTGCAGGCTGCGCACCAGCGCGGCGCTGCCGATGATCCCCAGGTCCTCCCCCGGCTGGGCTTTCAGCTCGGTAACGGCGCTGGCCGCGTCGCCGCGCAGCAGGACGGAGTTCTCCCAGGTGTCCGCGTTCTCCAGGGTCCGGGAGGCGACGTACTTGGTGGTCGCGTTCATGCGCGCGGTGAACGGGTTGCCGTCGGTCTGGCGGGCCCAGGCGGTGATGAAATCCTGCCAGGTGCGGCGGCCGAACAGCATGTCCCCCGGCTTGGCCATGGCCTGGCCCATCTCGCGGCCCATCACCTCGTCGTCGTACCGCCGGCCCCAGCCACCGTGCGTGAACCCGCCGCGGGTGTCCTCGTCCGCGCGGCCGAGGCCCTGCACCACGCCGTCCAGGGTGATCCACATCGTGGCCGTGATCGAGCGCATGAACCTGATCCTTCCGTGTCGCGGGTCCTCTGGTCGAGGGCCCGTCACCCCCTACGCGAACGCCTGGTCCCGAAATCGACGTCAGTCCCGGCGAACCTGGTCCAGCCGCGCGATGAGCTGATCCAGGTCAGCCTCGGCGGAGGTGTCGACTTCGACCACGGGACCGAGACCGGGTGACGGTGACGGCTCGCCCTGGCCCGGGAGGACGCGGGCTAGCGGGAGCGCGTAGTCGAACCAGGTGCTGTCCATGACCGCTCCCGGGCAGGTGCGGGCGACCCGCAGCATGGCGAGCATGGCGGCCTGGCCCAGGCGTTGCGAGTCGGCCACCGTCCTCGGGTCGCCCAGCGCATCCATCAGGGCTTCCTTGATCTCGTCCTTGGCCAGCAGCGGCAAGCCCAGCCGAGGGGCCAGCGCCGCCGCCAGCGTGCTCTTGCCGGATCCCGGCCAGCCAGCCACCAGCACGAACAGCCCGCCACTGCGTCCAGGCACCGTCACGGCATCCTGTATACCCAGACCGGTCAACTGAACTCGCTCCCGGCTGGCGGCCTGACTGCGTTTCCGCGGAACTTTTTCATGATCCCGAAGACTTTTATACGGTTTTCCGTAGTAAATCCTTCGCGATCATGAAATGCCTGGTCCTGACTTAATGCCGCTTAGCTTGATGCTGGCGGTCGGCGTGGCCGGGCCCAGAAATCGGACTTCAGTCACGCAAATACCGCCAGCACCACAGCCTGAGCCGCCAGAACGAGATGAAACCCCGGATCGATCTCGTTCTAGCGCACTGAAAGTCCAGTTTCATCTCGTACGACGCAAGGCCAACCCTCATGATCAACTCAAGTTAAGCGGCATTGGGTCCTGACTCCGCGTTGGCAATCACATCTGCCACCGCAGACCCATCCGCTGCGCATTCCAGGCGCCTTCAGAAAGGATCGCCTTATCGTGGGCCGAAACCCCCACAGGCCCACAGGAAGGGGTGTTTTGGCCCACGATAACGAGCGATGTTAAAAGAGCTACGCCTGGTGTGATCCCCTATTCGGCGGGGGATGTTTCCGGACGGGGCGACAGGGGTGGGTGTGGTTACGGGGGCGGGGGTGGTTAGGGGGCGAACTTTTTGAGGGCGGCGGGGGTGACGGGGGTGAAGAAGTTGACGAGGTTGCCGTCGGGCTCGCGGAACAGCAGGGAGCGGTTACCCCACGGCATCGTGGTGGGTTCCGGAACGGTACTCCTCGCCGGATTTGTTCGACGTCATGAGGGAGGGCGGGCAGGCCATCTCGTTCGGTACCGGGATTCACACGTGCCGGGGATGCACCTGGCCCGGATGGAAATGCGGGTGCTGCTGAACGCGGTAGTGCATGGCGTCCACTTTGGCAGCGGGCAGCTTACTGGCCGGACCAGTACGGGTCGCGGCCGATGAAGCCGAGCAGCCGGGTCTGGGTGTCCGCGCCGGCGGGCACCTCGACCCGGGGGCCGTACTGGCCGGAGGAGCGCAGGATCTGCTCGATCGGCTGCAGGCCGGCCAGGAGCTGGGCGCAGAAGCCCGGGTCGAGACGGTCGTCCTGGCCGGGGCCGTGCGGCAGGTCGGCGCCGGCCCCGGCGGCGAGGAACGCGGGCAGCCACTCGGTCAGGTGGCGTACGACGTCGCGGGCGGTCCATCCTTCGACCGGGGCGGGAGCGTCCCAGGATGGCGTGGCAAGAACGCGTTCGGTAAAAAGGCTTGTGACGTGCCGGTGACGGTCGGCCGGTGCCATCTCAGGCAGTGCCATTTCAGACAGTGCCATTTCGGGCAGTGCCATTTCAGACAGCGTCATCGGCGAGCATCCTCTCCAGCTTGGCGTAGCCTTGGTCGACGCCGGTCTCCATGCCGCTGCGCAGCCAGGCGTCGCGGCTTTCGAAGCTGTCGGTCAGCGACTGGGTCCGCAGCCGGGTGCGGCCGTCGCCCAGGTCCTCGAACCACAGCGTCTCCAGCGCGACCCCGTCGGGATCGCCCTCGAACGTGAAGGTCTGCACGATGCGGTCCGGCCGGATCTCGTGGAAGCAGCCGCGGAACGCGTACTCGGCGCCGTCGTGCACCGAGACGTAGCGCCAGCTGCCGCCGGTGCGCGCGTCCCAGTGCTCGATCCGGGTGGCCATGGCGTCCGGCCCCGCCCACCGGGCGAACAGCGCCGGATCGGTGTGGGCGCGGAACAGCTGGGCGGGCGTGGCCGTGAAGTCACGGGCCATCCGGATGACCGGCAGCTTCGGGTCGGCCTCGATGACCGTCGCGGTGATCTTGTTCATGCTCTTGTCCCCTCAGTTCGTCGAGCCCTATTTCATCGAGCCCTATTTCATCGAGCAGTGCGTCCAGGCGGCGGTAACGCTGCTCGGCGCGGGCCCGGTGACGCTCGATCCAGGTGTCCATCAGGTCGAGGGCCTGGAGGTCCAGGCGGACGATCCGCGGCTGCGGGCCCGGCGGGCGGCTGACGAGCCCGGCGTCCTCGAGCACCTTGAGGTGCTTGTAGACGCCCTGCAGCGACATCTCGTACGGCTCGGCTAGCTGGCCCACGGTCGCGTCGCCGTCCGAGAGCCGGGCCACCATGTCACGCCGGGTCGGGTCCGCCAGGGCGGCGAAGACGCGGGACAACGTGGCCGTGGCCATCGGCCCTCCCCCGTTTCAACTCATCGGTTGAAAGTACGGTAAGGCACGGGCTGTCTTCTCGTCAACCTCGCGGTTGAAACTCCGTCGCGACGATGCGCTGGCCGGTCTGGCCGTCGGAGGCGCGGGACGCGAGCATGACCGAGAAGGCCGAGGACGTTCGTGGCGAACAGGTCGCGGAAGCCGTCCGGGGTGACGTGCCAGAAGCCGGCTGGTTTGGGTTAGCGGCACGGTCCGCGGGTCGGGGCGGCAATCCGGGATGGATGTTGGTAACATACGTTCTGATGTATATTGCCAACATGGCCGGGGGTGGCTCGTGGGCGTGACGCAGATCGACATCGACGACGACGCGCTCGAGCGGGCGATGGCCATGTCCGGGGCGAAGACCAAGAAGGAAGCGGTCAACCTGGCCCTGCGGTTCTACGCGGACAAGCAGGAGCGCGCGGCGCGCATCGCCCGGCACTTCGACCGGGCGCAGCACTGGCAGGCCCTCGACGACGCCGAGCGGCTGCACCGGGGTGAGAAAGAGATCCGGTGATCTACCTGCTCGACACCTCCGGCCTGGTCCGGCTGCTGCGCGAGCCCAGGCTGCAGGAGGCCTGGTACGACGCCGTCGACGCCGAGGCCATCGGCTCCTGCTACCCGCAGCGGACCGAGTTCCTGTACACGGCCAAGGGCCGGGCCGAATACGACGAGATCACCGAGATGTTCGATGATCTGTACCCCGACGTGTCCGTGCCGAAGAACGCCGGGCGCTGGATCGCCTCGGTCCAGCACCACATGGCCATGGCGGGCGAGCACCGCAGCGCCTCGGCGGTGGACCTCATGATCGCCGCCGCGGCGGCTCATCACGGGCTGACCGTCCTGCACGACGACGCTGATTACCGCACGGTCGCGCGGCATGCCTCCGATTTCAGCGAGCACAACATCCGCGATATCAGCTGAGCAGGGGTTACCGCGCTGGGCGGGAAGGGGACGTGAACGGGGGTGAGCTCGCTGTCCTGGCATCCGCATGTTCCGGTGCCTTCGCGCGGGTCCGAAGGCACACGATAATGTGACCATTCCTGGAGGGGTCTGGAATTCGAGGCGAATGGGCCTGCAGAGACGGATGTTATTTCCACGCGCGGCGTCAGGAGCAGGTGCTTCATGATCGCGAAGGCTTTTATACGGTATTCCGTAGTAAATCCTTCGCGATCATGGAAAGGCAGCTTCGGGTGGTGAAGTAGTGGCCTTGGTCGAGGTCGGCGATCAGGCCGGGGTGGGTTGGCTGCCAGCCCAGACCGCGATAACCACGCTCGGCTGAGTTGACTTCAAGCGCTTGAGGTTTGCTTAGCTGCAGTCATGACGGCTTTCACCATCCAGGACGTCTCCCGGCGCAGCGGGCTCAGCGAGCCGACGCTGCGCTACTACGAGGAGGTCGGGCTGATCGGCCCGATCGACCGGGACGTCAGCAGCGGGCACCGCCGCTACCGCGACACCGATGTCGACGCGCTCCAGATCCTGGCCTGCCTGCGCGCCATGGGCATGGGCATCGACGACATGCGCACGTACCAGGCCAACCGGGCCCGCGGGCGGGCGGCCGCGGCCGAGCAGCGCGACTTGCTGCTGCGCCACGCCGAACGGGTCGAGGCACAGCTCGAGACGCTGCGCACCCACCTCGATTACCTGCGCGAGAAGGCCGCCATGTGGGACGCCCGCGACCGCGGCGACGAGCTCGCCGAGGCCGCGGCCTGGGAACGGATACGAATCGTGGTCGAGCGGATGGAGGTAGCACGATGAACCAGGTTCTGGTCACCGGCGGTTCTGGCTACGTGGGCACGCAGCTGATCGCCGCGCTGCTGCGGGACGGGACCGCGGTCCGGACCACGGTCCGGTCGCTGGACCGCGAGGCCGGCCTGCGCAAGGCGGTTGGCCGGGGCGACGCCGACGACGCCGGCCTGGAGGTCGTCACCGCCGACCTGATGGCCGACGACGGCTGGCCCGGCGCGATGGCCGGCTGCGCGGACGTCTACCACGTCGCCTCGCCCATGATCCAGCCGCAGGACCCGGACGACGTGATCGCGCCGGCGCGCGAGGGCACGCTGCGCGTGCTGCGGGCCGCCCGCGCCGCCGGGGCCCGGCGCGTGGTGCTGACCTCCTCGTTTGCCGCGGTCGGGTACACGCCCAAGCCGGGCGGCGACTACACCGAGGCGGACTGGACCGACCCGGACACCCCCGGCCTGCCGCCCTACCCGCGTTCCAAGGCCATCGCGGAGCGCGCCGCCTGGGACTTCATCGAGCACGAAGGCGGCGGCACCGAACTGGTGTCGGTCAACCCGACCGGCATCTTCGGGCCGACCCTGACCGCGGCGGCGCGGTCCACGCTGCAGCTGTTCAAGGTGATGCTGGACGGGACCATGACGGTGGTGCCGCGCCACCGCTTCGGCGTGGCCGACGTGCGCGACGTGGCCGACGCGCACATCAAGGCGATGGCCACGCCCGCGGCGGCCGGCCAGCGCTTCCTGGTGCTGGCCGACGGCCCGACCATCACCTACCTGCAGCTGGCCCAGATCCTGCGCGACCGGCTCGGCCCGCTCGCGGCCCGGGTGCCGGCCGAGGAAGCGCCCGGGCCCGAACTGCCACAGCTAACCATTCATAACGAACGGGCCAAGCGCGTGCTCAACTGGCGGCCGCGTCCGGCCGAGACCACGATCGTGGAAACCGCGGAAAGCCTGCGCGACCTCGGACTGCTCGAGCGGCACGAGTGACCGCTACTGGGCGGCTATCACGTTCATCGTGAGTCAGACGTACGAGCTCGCGCACCGGGTTCCTGGACATCCGCAACAGGAAGGTAACGAGTCTCAGGCCGTGTCTGATGCGCCGAGAAGCCAGGATTCCGTCACCGGGGGAGCTGGCGGCCCGGCGGTCAGCCAGGCGTGCAGGGCGCTGATCAGCGGGCCGGGGTTCTTCCTGGATCTGGGGAAGGCCCGGCTGCTGGTGAACAGCAGCCCGCAGCCGGGCGGGCCGCCCGGCAAGGCGCGCAGCATGACCGGCCTGAAGTCCTTCACGTTCTCCGCCAGCAGCCACCGCCGTTCCGCGCTGGCCCACGCGAATATCTCCTCGTCGGATTTTGAGCGCAGGTCAGGCCGCTCCGCGACCGCGATCACGTCGTGACCGCGGTCGCGCAGCTCCGCCGCGACGCCGGGCGAGAACATCTCATCCAGCAGGAGCCTGGCATCAGGCCGCCGGTTCATGCGATGAGCTGCTGCTGGACCCGCCACGCCGCCTCGGCCCGGGCCGAGGCCTCGTCGGCGTCCGCTATCTCGGCGTCGATCTCGCCGTCGTAATCCCCGTAGTAGCTGATCGCCGTGCTGATCCGGCTGGCATCGACCGCGAATACCTCCGCGGCGGCGGCGATCGCGGCCGGTCCGCGCTCGTCGACCTCACGCAGGAACTTGATGACCTCCCAGACATCGGGTCCGTAGGCCAGCGCGGCCCGGCGGCCGGACGGCCCGTCCTTGAAGATCACGCCCGGGTGATCCGCCATCCGCAGGCCCTCATCGATGAGCCGTTGCGCCAGCCCGGCGGCGCTGGCACCCGTGATGGCATTGGCACGCTGCCGCAGCCGGGTCAGCAACGACGGGGAAAAGCGGATGGAAAGCGGAGTCGTCATGACTACATTGTAACTCTTGCGCTACAACAAACGAGGTAAGGATAGAACGCCGCGAGTGGGCGGTCAGGCCTTGGCGTAGGTGAGGTGCACGACGCCGGTCGGGAACGGGGCGGAGCCGAGGAGCTTCAGCGGCAGCTGGCTGCCCGGCGGGCCGAACAGCTGCTGCGGCGCGCCGCCGAGTGCGACGCCCGCGGGCTCCGCAACTCTGACGGCCCTTGGCCGCCGGAACCGGCCGCGTTACGCTGGCGCGTATTGCGGGAGGGGGCCTGATGATGACAGGACCGGAGGACCAGGCAGCGGCGGGCGGTGGCCGGCTCCGAGCGGGTCACGCCGACCGCGAGCAGGTGATCCAGGCGCTGAAGGACGCGTTCGTGCAGGACCGGCTGACCAGGGACGAGTTCGACACGCGGACGGGGCGGGCGCTGACCGCGCGGACCGGCGCCGAGCTGGACGCGCTCACCGCCGACATCCCGGTCGACCTGGCCGCCGGGCCAGCCCTGGTCCGGCCGCCAGCCGGAGACCGGGCGAGCCTGGTCCAGCGCCGGCCGCTGGTCTTCGCGTTCGCCGCGTCGGGCAGCGGCCTGGCCATCGCGTTCGGCCTCGTCATGTTCGCCGCTAACGTCCTCGATCCGGATGGCCTGGGCAATCCCTATCATCCGTGGAGCCGCCTGTGCGCTCTGGTGGCTTTTTTCACCCTGTTCACGGGGCTCGGCCTCGCGACCCACGGGGTGGGCACCGCGGTGGAGCAGCGGCGCGCTCGCAGGCAGCTGTTATCGCTCTTTGGTGATATCACCATAGAGCGATAACGGGCTCGCGTGGTTGTCCAGGGCGGTTTCGTAGGCGCGCATCGTGGCTACGACCGTTGCTCGTTCGGCGGGGGTGAGCGCGGCTAGCACTTCGGTCCAGGCGGCGGCGCTGCCGGAGAGCCACTCGGCGATCGGGGCGGCGTAGTCCGGCGCGATCGCGACGATCCGGCGGCGCCGGTCGGCGTCGTCTTCCGCGCGGGTCAAGATGCCGTGGCGGGACAGGTCGCCGGCCACAAGGTCGCCTCCGGTTGTCCAAGCGGGTCCGGATCATCCGAAGGTTGTTCGTCGGTGTGGCTCCCAGCGTGGCTCCCGCCTGGAGTGGGCGCATGATCAGCGTCATTCTGGGGATGACGCAGGAAAGAGGAGGGAACTATGCCCCTCATTCCGCCATTGTCGCCTCCGCCTACTGATTGGAACGCGTCAGAGTGTTTCCGATGCGGGCATAAGCCTGCGTTCCATCGAAGTAAGCGGGGGTGCAAAGTACGGCTGGGCTGGCTCCAGCTGGGGTGGCGCTGCCCGTGCCAGAGCTACGTTCCGCCAGGCAACTCGCCAGAGGCTGTCGATCAGGATTCCAATCTGCGACCTACTGCTTAGCAGGACGTGAGCGGCCACGCTCGGACCTGTCCGTCCACAGGTCAGCGAGCATTTAGAGGTATCCGCTTGCACACAGGCAGGGAACTGCTCGCCTCGGGGCTCCGAGCCGGTGACGCGATACTGCGGGGCGGACTCGGGCACGAGGGCGAGGCCGGGCTGCTCGGGGCCGTGCGGGATGCCGAACGACTCTTCGCCGGTGCGCAGCAGCCGCAGGACGAAGCCGGCCGCGTAGTCCGGGCTGTGCACCACCATGCCCGGACGGGGCGAGGCGCCCAGGGTGAACATGCCGACGCCGACCGCGACCCGGCGGGTGGTGCCGGAACTGATGTTCACGATCCGCCCGGAACCCTGCGCGCGCATGGCCGGCCTCGTCAGGGAGGCTCGCCCACCCGTCTTTGTCTGCAGAAATGGTTGCTATAACGACCAAAACTGCCGACAAAGACAAGGTGATGCCCGTGACAGGTTCCGCGTATCCGGTTAGGGGGTCAGGAGGGCCTGGGTGGGGGACAGACGGGCGGCGCGGATGGCGGGCAGCAGGCCGGCCAGGGCGCCGATGACGACGGCGGCGGCCAGGCCGGTGGCCCAGGCGGCGGGCGGGATGACGACGGCCTCGCCGTGGCCGCGGGCGTAGGCGGCGGTCGCGACCGCGCCGATGACGACGCCGGCGGCGCCGCCGGCCAGGGACAGCAGGACGGCCTCGGCCAGGAACTGGGCGCGGATCTGGCCGCGGGTGGCGCCCAGCGCGCGGCGCAGCCCGATCTCGGAGCGGCGCTCGAGCACCGAGATGACCATGATGTTGGCCACCCCGATCGCGCCGACCAGCAGCGCGACCGCGCCGAGACCGAGGAACAGGGTGTCCAGCGCGCCTTCGGCGTCGGCCCGGGCGGTGAGCGCGTCCGAGGGCCGGGAGACGTCGACCTGGCCGGGGTTTTCCGGGTTGGCCTGCGCGCCGAGCAGGTTGTCGACGGCGAGGACGGCGGCCTGGGTATCGACGGTGCGGACGTAGATATCCGACGGGTGGCCGTCGAAGTGCAGGTACGTCGCCGCGGCGGGGAAGCCGACCAGGACGGCCGAGTCGATCTCCGGCGCATAGGCGGCCGGGCTGAGGATGCCGGTGACGTAGAACCACTGGCCGCCGACCCAGATCCGCATCCCGGGCGAGATCCGGTCGATGCCCAGCAGCCGCGCGCTGGCGGCGCCGAGCACCGCGACCGGCTCGCGGGCGGTGGCGGCATTGAGGTAGCGGCCCCGGGCGAGGCTGGTGCCGGCCACCGCGGGCAGGCCGAGGGTGACGGCGTCGACGCTGAGGCCGTTGGTCTCGATGGCCGGAACGTAGGGGGACTTGTACACGTCGACACCGCCGACGGTGCCGGTGTCCTGCACCGCGGTGACCCCGGGCAGCCGGGTGATCATGCCCGGCGCCGCCACCGGCAGTTCGGCGGTGGCGCCGGAGAACGTCTGGCCGTTGGTGACGGTGAGCAGGTTGGTGCCCAGGCGGCTGATCTGGGCCAGCAGCGCGGCCTGGGAGGAGGCGGCCAGGCCGAGGACGGCGACGATGGCGGCGACGCCGATCGCGATGCCCAGCGCCGACAGCGCGGCCCGCAGCTTGCGGGTCCGCAGCCCGACGCTGGCCAGGGCGGCCAGGTCGGAGAAGGCGATCATGACCGGTCTCCGGTGATGTGGCCGTCGAGCATCTCGATGCGCCGCCGCATCCGGGCGGCGACCGCCTGGTCGTGGGTGACGACGATGATCGTGGTCCCGGCGGCGTTCAGCTCCTCGAGCAGGGCCAGGATCGAGGTCCCGGTGGCCGAGTCGAGGTTCCCGGTCGGTTCGTCGGCCAGCAGCACCGGGGGGCGGCCGGCGATGGCCCGGGCGATCGCGACCCGCTGCCGCTCGCCCCCCGACAGCTCGGTCGGCCGGGCGGCGGCCCGGTGCCCGAGCCCGACGACGGCCAGGGCGTGCGCGGCCAGCCGCCGCCGCTCGGCCCGGCGCACGCCGGCGTAGAGCAGCCCGTCGGCCACGTTGGC
>JBEKJP010000160.1:0-23975 GCA_050011155.1 Streptosporangiaceae bacterium | reverse complement strand
TCGCGGTCGCGGGGGTCGCGATCCTGGCGGTCTACGCCGCAGCGCTGGGCTACGCCGCGACCAGGCCCGCGCGGCCGCCGACGACGCAAGCCGTGGCGGCCTGGCTGACGGCCAACCACCTGACCTCGGGGATCGGCGCTTACTGGACGGCCAACATCACCACCGTCGCGACGAGCGGCCGGGTCGAGGTGCGTCCCGTCGCCGTCTCCTGCGGCCGGTTCGCGCCGTACGCCTGGGAGTCCGAACAGTCGTGGTACCAGCCTCCGGATACCGCGACGTTTCTGCTGCTCGCGCTGACCAGCGCGGCCGGGGCGAACGGGAACTCCGCCAACGCCACCGCCCAGTTCGGTGCCGCGCAGCGGACCGTCCGGATCGGCGACTACGAGGTCATGGTCTGGAATCATGACCTGCTGCGCGCGCTAGGCAGCGGATGCGGCCCGCCGTCGTCACGCTGAGCCGCGGGTCGTGGCGAGGTCGGGCGCACCGCCCTTTGCCGATTAAGAAGATAGGAATACTAGGTTTCTGTTAGGATCACGATCCGTGAAGGCGCTGGTCCTAGCGGGAGGTTCAGGCACCCGGCTGCGGCCGATCACGCATACCTCGGCCAAGCAGCTCCTCCCGGTCGCGAACAAGCCCGTGCTGTTTTATGGCCTCGAGGCCATCAGGGACGCGGGAATCACCGACGTCGGGATCGTGGTCGGCGACACGGCGCAGGCGATCCAGTCGGCGGTCGGTGACGGCGGGGCGTTCGGGCTGAGCGTCACCTATATCCGGCAGCCGGCCCCGCTGGGGCTGGCCCACGCGGTTCTGACCGCCCGGGATTACCTGGGTGACGACGACTTCGTGATGTACCTGGGCGACAACTTCATCGTGGGCGGGATCACCGCGATGGTGGAGGAATTCCGCTCGATCCGGCCAGATGCGTACATCATGCTGACCACTGTGGCCGATCCCGGCCAGTTCGGTGTAGCCGAGCTGGATGCGGCGGGACAGGTCGTCAGCCTGGAGGAGAAGCCGGAGCGGCCCAAGAGCGACCTCGCGCTCGTGGGCGTGTACCTGTTCACGCCGGCCGTGCACGAGGCGGTGGCGGCGCTGGCGCCGTCCCCGCGCGGCGAACTCGAGATCACCGAGGCCATCGAATGGCTCATCCGCAACGGCCGCAAGGTGACGGCCACCACCATCACCGGGTACTGGAAGGACACCGGCAATGTCGCGGACATGCTGGAAGTGAACCGGATGGTGCTCGAAAGCGCCGAGCCGCGGCTGGCCGGCACGGCGGACGCGGCGAGCGAGCTGATCGGGCGGGTGGTGATCGAGCCGGGGGCCCGGGTCAGCGGGTCGCGGATCGTGGGTCCGGCCATCATCGGCGCCGGAACCACGGTGACCGGCTCTTATATCGGCCCGTTCACGTCGGTGGCACCGGGCTGCCTGATCGCCGACAGCGAGATCGAGTACTCCATCGTGCTGGCCGGCGCCTCCATCCGCGGGGTGCGCCGGATCGAGGCGTCCCTGATCGGCCATGACGTCGAAGTGACCCCCGCGCCACGGGTCCGCGGGGCGCACCGGCTGATCCTCGGGGATCACAGCCGGGTCCAGATCAGTTCGTCCTGAAGATCCGGGAGATGGCCGCATGAGGATCTTGGTGACCGGCGGTGCCGGATTCATCGGCTCGCATTACGTCCGTACGCTCATAGCCGGCGGTTATCCCGGCTATGAGAACGCGGCTGTCACCGTGCTGGATTCACTGACCTACGCCGGGAACCTGGCCAACCTGACCCCGGTCGCGGCCAGTTCCCGGCTGAGGTTCGTGCGAGGCGATATCGCCGACGGCACGCTCTTGCGCTCGATCCTTCCCGGCCATGACGCGGTGATCAACTTCGCCGCCGAGACGCACGTGGACCGGTCCATCGAGGGTGCCGCGCCGTTCGTCGCCACGAACGTGGCGGGGGTGCAGGTGCTGCTGCAGGAGTGCCTCGAGGCCGGGGTCGGGCGAGTCGTGCAGGTCTCCACCGACGAGGTGTACGGAAGCCTGGAATCAGGTTCCTGGACCGAGCAGGCCACGCTCCAGCCGAACTCCCCGTACGCGGCGGCCAAGGCCGGCGGCGACCTGATGGCGCGCTCCTACGCCCGCACGCACGGGCTGGACGTCCGGATCACCAGGTGCTGCAACAACTACGGTCCCTACCAGTACCCGGAGAAGGTCATCCCGCTCTTCGTGACCAACCTGCTCGACGGGCGGCCGGTCCCGCTGTACGGAGACGGCGGTAACGTCCGGGGCTGGATCCACGTCGATGATCACTGCCGCGGCATCCAGCTCGTGCTGGAGCGCGGCCAGGCCGGGGAGACCTATCACATCAACGGCGACGCCGAGCTGACTAACCTGGAGCTGACCTCCGTGCTGCTCGAATGCTGCGAGGCCGGCTGGGAGATGGTCGCCCGGGTCACCGACCGCAAGGGCCACGACCGGCGCTACTCCCTGAACGACGACGCCCTGCGGGCCCTGGGCTACACCCCGCGGATCCCGTTCCGCCGGGGACTGGAGGCGACCGTGCGCTGGTATCAGGCCAACCGGGACTGGTGGGAGCCGCTGAAGCGGCCGGCGGCGGCCGCCGCCGGGCGGCCATCGTGACACGCTGGCTGGTGACCGGGGCCGGCGGCATGCTGGGCCGGGATCTGGTCGGCCTGCTGAGCCGCCGCGGAGAAGCCGTCACCGGCCTGGACCGGGCCGGCCTCGACGTGACCGATCCCGACTCCGTCGCAGCCGCCCTGGCCGCACTCCGGCCGGACGTAGTGGTCAACTGCGCGGCGTGGACCGCCGTCGATGACGCCGAGGGACACGAAGGCGAGGCGCTGGCGGTCAATGGCACAGGCGCGGCCAACCTGGCCGCGGCCTGTGCGACCGGGAATGCGCGGCTGGTCCAGCTGTCGACCGACTACGTCTTCGCCGGGACAGCTGGCCGACCCTATGCCGAAGACGACGCGCCCGCGCCGCGGACCGCTTACGGGCGCACCAAGCTGGCCGGCGAGAGGTCCGTGCTCGAGCGCCTGCCGGACTCCGGCTACGTGGTGCGGACGGCCTGGCTGTACGGAGCGCACGGCGCGAACTTCGTCCGGACCATGATCGCCATGGAGCGCCGTCGCCCGACGGTCGACGTCGTCGACGACCAGTACGGGCAGCCCACCTGGACGGCTGATGTGGCCGGCCAGATCCTCGGGCTGATCCGGGCCGGGGCCAGTCCTGGCGTCTACCACGCCACGAGTTACGGGCAGGTGACGTGGTGCGGGCTGGCCCGCGAGGTCTTCCGCCTGCTCGGCGCCGATCCGGCCCGGGTACGGCCGATTCCGAGCAGCGCGCTGAGCCGGCCCGCGCCCCGGCCCGCTTACAGCGTGCTAGGCCACGGTGCCTCGACCCGGGCGGGCCTGCCGCCGATCGGAGACTGGCGCGACGCGCTCCAGCGGGCGTTCGCCGACGTAGCCGCCCCGGCGATCGTCACCGACTTACACCTCGGCGGCGGCTACCCGGCGCAACTGCGCCAGATAGGCGGCGCAGTCGGCGTAGGCGGGCAGCAGCCCGTCCCGGCGCGACTGCTCCAGCGACGGGGCGTCGGCATCCTTACCGGACAGGACCGGTTCGACGTCGTCCGGCCAGGCGATGCCGATGTCCGGGTCGAGCGGGTGCACGCCGTGTTCGCGTTCGGGCGCGTAGCCGGTCGAGCACAGGTAGATGACGGTCGCCTCGTCGCTGAGCGCCACGAACGCATGCCCCAGTCCTTCGGAGAGGAAGACCGCACGCCGTTCGGCATCGTCCAGCCGTACCGCGGCCCAGCGCCCGTAGCCGGGCGAGCCCACCCTGATGTCGACGATCACGTCGAGGATGGCGCCGCTGGCGCAGACCACGTACTTGGCCTGGCCGGGCGGGACATCGGCGAAGTGAATGCCCCGGATCACGCCGCGCCGGGAGACCGAGCAGTTGGCCTGCGCGATGTGCGGCTGATATCCCAGTTCCGCGGCCAGGTCCCCGGCCCGGAACCACTCGAGAAAGTGCCCCCTGGTGTCGTGGAAGACGCGCGGGGTGAATATCCAGGCGCCGTCGATCCCGGCGGGCTCCATCTAACCCTCCTGCTCCGTGTCCTGGCCGGGTTCGGCGGGATCCGGATAGGCCCGGGACGGCCGGGAGAACCCGGCCGCCCCGGCCGCCGCCAGCAGGTCGCCGGCGGTGGTCAGAGCCCGGGAGAGCAGGGCCACCGCAGTGCCGGCGCCAGTGCCAAGGACCGGGCTGAGCAACGCGACGAGCAGCACCTCCCGCACCCCCGCCCCGGCAGGCGCGAGTACGACCAGGAAACCCACGCACCAGGCAAAGGCGAAACCGCCCAGTCCGAGGAGCGCCGCCTTGCCGTGCGGGGCGCCGAGCCGGGTCGCGAGCAGCCAGATCTGCAGTCCGTAGCAGATCCACGAGCCGAACGACCAGGCCAGCGAGGTAGCGATGACCCGGGCGGTCAGCCGCTGCTCGAGCGGAGGCCGCCTGATCAGGCGGAACACCCGGCCAAGGAGCGCGTTGAGGATCCTCGGGTAGAGGCAGGCGAGCAGGGCCGGCACGGCCAGGAAGGCCCAGAAGTAGGGCGCCGACCCGGCCACGAAAGGCAGCGTAAGCAGGGCGGTGAGCAGCCCGCTGAGCAAGGACACGACCATGGCCAGGAGCGCGGCGCTGGCCGAGTGGTGCCGTGGCACACGGTAGGCGCGGCCCAGTTCCATCTGCGCCAGGACCGGCCAGACCGATCCGGGCAGGTATTTTCCCAGCTGCCCGACGAACATGATCCGGGCCCCGACCCGGACCGGCACGGGTGACCCGACCGCGGCCAGCAGCACCCGCCACACCTGCATGGCCGCGAACATGGCCGCGAGCACGCTGACGAAGGCAGCGACCGCCGCCACGGGCCCGATGCTGGCCAGCGCGGCCCGCACGTCCGGCCACTCCCGCGCGATCGCATAGCCGCCGAGGGCGACCGCGACCGCCGCGAACCCCCAGCGAACGGGCCGGCCACTGGCGATCCGCCCGAGCCTCGTCCGCACGGTGGCCATCCGGCCGCCAGGTCCGGACGGCGCGGCCATGGCGGCGGAAGCCAGGACGCCGGGCACCGTGGAGCTATCCGGCACGGCGCCCCCCTCACTATCCGGCCACATCAATCCGCCAATGGCTACCTATCGATACGATCGGAATACTAGGGTATGGGGATCATGCGCGTACTGCTGTTTGGCACCTACGACACCTCGCTGCATCCGAGAGTCGCCACGGTCGCCGAGGGCCTGCGGGCCCACGGAATCGAGGTACCGGAATGCAACGCACCGCTGGGCCTGGACACCGCGGCCCGGGTCGAGATACTGGCGCGCCCGTGGCGTGTTCCGGTGCTGCTGGCCCGCCTGGCGCGGCGCTGGACGATCCTGGCGCGGGCAGCCCGCCGGCTGCCCGCGCCCGATGTGGTGCTAGTCGGCTACCTCGGGCATTTCGATGTCCACCTGGCCCGGCTGCTCTTCCGCAGGACGCCGCTCGTGCTCGATCACCTGATCGGCGCCAGCGACACCGCCCGGGACCGGCGCCTGGGCGGCATCGCGCGCCAGGCCGTGCTGCGGATGATCGACGCCGCCGCGCTCCGGGCGGCCGACGTCATCCTGGTGGACACCGAGGAGCACCTGAGCCGGCTGCCGGGCCAGCACCGGGCCCGGGCGCTGGTGGTACCGGTGGGCGCGCCGACGGCCTGGCACCAGGCGGCCAGGCCGGCCGGCACCGAGTCCGCGGACGGACCGCTGCGGGTGGTGTTCTACGGCCTGTACACGCCCCTCCAGGGCGCTCCGGTCATCGGCGGCGCGCTGGCCGCGCTGGCCGGGCAGCCCATCCAGGTCACCATGATCGGCCACGGGCAGGACAAGGCCGCGACGATGGCGGCGGCGGCCGGGGCGAGCGGGGTGCGCTGGCTGGACTGGGTGTCAGCCGCCGAGCTGCCCGGACTGGTCGCCGACCATGACGTCTGCCTGGGCATCTTCGGCAGCGGCGACAAGGCGCTCCGGGTGGTGCCCAACAAGGTGTTCCAGGGCGCCGCCGCCGGGTGCGCGATCGTGACCTCCGACACCGCTCCGCAGCGACGGGCCATCGCGGGAGCAGGCGTGCTCGTCCCGCCCGGTGACCCGGACGCGCTGGCGGCGGCGCTGCTCGGGCTGGCCCGCGACCGTGGTGAGCTAGCTGGCCTGCAGCGGCGGGCCCGCGATCTGGCCGGGGAGGAGTTCGTACCCGAGCGGGTCGTGGTGCCGCTGGTCCAGGCCCTCGCCGCGACGGCACGGCCGGGCCGCCAGGCGTCCGCTTTCCTGGGCCCCTCGAAGTCGCGAGCGGACCTGGACGCGGTGGCACCGCTGACCCCGAACGCCTGGCTGCGGTATGACCTGATCAGGCGGATGCTGCCGCCTGACGTGACCGACGTGCTCGAGGTCGGCTGCGGTCAGGGCGCGCTCGGCGTCCGCCTGGCGCGGTTCTACCGGTACGTCGGCGTGGAGCCGGACCGGGCCTCCTGGACGGTGGCTCATAACCGGGTCAGCGCGGCCGGAACTGGCGAGGTCCGCAACGTCGCGGTACGCGAGCTCGGTGACAGCCCGTTCGACCTGATCTGCGCCTTCGAGGTCCTCGAGCACGTCGAAGACGACGCCGCGGCGCTGAAGGAGTGGGCCGAACGGCTCCGCCCCGGCGGCTGGCTGCTCCTGTCGGTTCCGGCGCACCAGCGTCGGTTCGGCCCGGCCGACGATCTCGTCGGCCACTTCAGGCGCTACGACCCAGATGCCATGAAGGCGTTGCTGGCCGGCTTGGGGTTCACCCAGATCCAGCTGCGGCAGTACGGATTCCCGCTCGGCTACCTGCTGGAGGCCGGGCGTAACCGGATAGCCCGGCGGCGGCTGTCCAGAGCGGGCGGCCTGTCGGCGGCCGAGCGGACGGCGGGGTCCGGCCGACTGCTCCAGCCATCAAGCGGCTTGCGCGGCCGGGCAGCCCGGTGGGGAACCGCTCCGTTCCGCATACTGCAACGGGCGTTCCCCCATACCGGAACGGGACTCATCGTGCTGGCCCGCTCAGGGGCGTCCCAGAGCGTGGAAGGACCAGCCGGCTGACCGCCACCGCCGCTCGTCAAGAGCGGACCTGGCGTCGATCACCAAGCGGCGGGAGACGATCGCACCGAGGATTTGCGGGTCGATCAGGCGGTACTCGTCCCAGTCGGTGAGATGCAGGACCAGGTCGGCGCCCGCCACCGCGACCAGAGCCGACTCGGCGTACCGCAGCTCGGGCTGGACCAGTGCCGCGCTGGACAGGGCGACCGGGTCGTGCACGGTCACGACCGCGCCCTCGGCGTGCAGACGGCCGCACACATCCAGGCTCGCCGAATTACGCACGTCGTCGCTGCCCGGTTTGAACGCCGCGCCGAGGACGCCGACCCGGCAGCCCGTGAGCGAACCGCCCGCCAGTTCCCTGGCCAGGTCCACCGTGCGGGACCGGCAGCGCAGGTTGATCGCGTCGACTTCGCTGAGCAGGGTAGCCAGCGAGCTCACGCCCAGCTCCGCCGCGACCGCGCCGAACGCCCTGACGTCCTTGGGCAGGCACCCGCCGCCGTAGCCGAGACCCGGCGTCAGGAACCGGCGGCCGATCCGGTCGTCGTAGCCCAGAGCCTGGGTCAGCAAGGTCACGTCGGCTCCGGTGACCTCGCACACCTCGGCCAGGACGTTCACGAACGACAACCGGGTGGCGAGGAACGCGTTCGCCGAGACCTTGACCAGCTCCGCCGTTTCCAGGTCCATAACTAGTACCGGCACGCCCTGCCCGATGAGCCTGGCGTACACCCGCTTCAGCCGGTCAGCCGCGCGCTGCGATGCGGTGCCCAGCACGATCCGGTCGGGCATCAGGCTGTCTCGCATGGCCGATCCCTCGCGCAGGAATTCCGGATTCCACACGACCTCCGCCCCGCCTCCGGCCGGTGCCCGCGCCGCGATCCGCGCCGCCAGGGCGCGCGCGGTGCCCACCGGTACCGTGGATTTCCCGGCGATGAGGCACGGTGCGGTCAGATGCGGGGCGAGGGCATCAGCCGCCGCGTAGACCTGGGCCAGATCGGCCGAGCCGTCCGGCGCCTGCGGCGTCCCCACGCACAGGAAGTGGACGTCGGCGAAGGCTGCGGCCTCGGCGTGGCTGGTCGTGAAGCGCAGCCGCCCCGCGTCCAGCTGCTTGCGCAGCATCTCATCGAGTCCCGGCTCGAAGAACGGCGCATTCCCGGCCGCTGCCTGAGCCACCTTGCGCGCGTCATTATCCACGGCGAGCACATCATGCCCGAGCTCGGCTAGGCACACCGCGTGGGTCAGCCCGAGATACCCGGTGCCGATGACGGTGACGCGGCTGCCCGGGTCGGTGTGGTCGGTTTTCGCGTCGATCAGACGTCTCCCCTCGAGCGGACGATGAGATCAGCAAGCAGAGCTAGGGACGCGATGAGCAACCCGGTCACGAAGATCAGCACGGTATTGACCGCGAAGAGCAGCGGGTGCACGACCATGTCGAAGACGCCCTTGCCGATCCCGAGCAGAAGCAGGGAGAGCGCCACGGGCATGAGCACCTTGAGCGGATTGAAGTACATCACCATCCGCAGCACTTGCAGGATGTACCGGTAAGCGTCCTTGACGAACCTGAACTTGGAGGTTCCCGCCCGCTTGGCGTAGTCGATGGGCACATACCGCACCTCGTGCTGGTTGGCCAGGAACGCCACGGTGATCGTGGTGACGCAGGAGAATCCCGGCGGCAGCAATCTCAGGTACGGCTGCGCGACCTGGCGCCGGAACGCCCTGAGCCCGGAGTTCAGGTCGGGGATCTGAGCGTTGGTGAGCCGTTCAGCGAGCTTACGGATGAGCCACTTGGCCGGTACCCTCAGCAGCTTGTGGGAGCCCTGTTCGCTGGTCCGTGCCCCGACGACCTGGTCAACGCCCGGATCCTTCTCGAGCAGCTGGACGAGCTCGGGAATCCGCTCGTTCGGGTACGTCATGTCGGCGTCGGTCCACACCACGATCTCGCCGCGCGCCCGCTGGGTGCCGATCCGGCGGATGGTACCCGACCCGCTGTTGCGGTGGAACGGCACGACCTGCAGCTGAGGGAACCTGGGCGCGGCCTCGTAGAGACGGGCCAGCGTCTGGTCGGTCGACGCGTCGTCGAAGGCAAGCAGCTCGTATTCGTACCCGCTGCCGTCCATCGCGGCACAGATCCGCTCGACCTCCGCGGTCACGTGTCCCTGCTCGTTGTAGCACGGGAGAATGATCGAGACGTACGGAGCGGCGGTCACGACGCGGGCTCCGACAGCCACACGTTCAGCTTGAGCGGTCCGGTCGTGTGCGGTGGTCCCGTCAGGATGCTGCTGTCCATCGTCGTTTTCAGTGCCATGACGTTCCTCACCAGGCCTCCGTAGGACTGAAGTTGGGATGCTTCGCCAGCGAGCAGCACCGGCTGCCGGCCGGCCCGCTCGATAGCGCGGGCGATCTCCCGGATGACCGAGGCGGGCGGGGGACGGCCTGAGGGCGTGACCCGGACCGCTGGGTCGCCGCACATGCCGCGCACTGCCTCGGTGAGCCGGTCGGCGACCGGGCCGTCGACGATGACGACCGCCGAGTTCGGCGGGATCGCCGCGCACATTCCGTCCACCGCGGCCAGCTCGCCGCTGTACGTCGTCTTCAACGCGACGCCATCCGCCGTGAGAGTGACCCCGACCGGGCCGCCGGCCTTGATGCCCAGGCCGAAGTTGGTTATCACCGCGGGCAGCACGAGGGCGACCGATAGGACGAAACCTGAGCCGATGCTGGCCACTCCGGCGTAACCATGCTGCTTGAGCCGGTTGACCAGCCAGGACGAGGCCCACGCGGCGAGCAGGATAAAGCCCGGCAGGACGGCCGGGACGAGCCGTCGACTGGCCCACGGCTGGTCGGGAGTGATGGCCGGGCGGTACAAGAACGTGACGATGGTCCACGCGAAGGTGATCAGCGGCAGCGTCCAGAGCGGAACCTCCCCGCGCAGGCACCGCCGGGTCAGCAGCGCCGCCGCGACGGTGCCGAGGATCACCGCGGGCGCGCCGATGTACCAGAACACCCAGTGCAGGCTCTGCTCGGCGTAGGTACGCGATCCGTCGACAGGCACATGGTTGGCCCGCTGGTAGCCGGCGATGGACTGCTCGGTGACGCGCAACATGGCCGCGTGCACCGTCTGCAGGTACGGGCGGACGGTGAAGCCGATCATGACCAGCACGGCCAGCGCGGCGGCGGCATCCGGAAGCCATCGTCCCTTGACTTGCGGCAGGCCCCGGTTCCATAGCAGCGGCAGGGCCACCAGGGTCGCGACCAGTACCAGTGCTCCGGCCAGTGCCAGCAACTCCAGGGAAGACTTGTTGGTCTGGAGGTAGGGCCGGGAGAACACCAGCCCGTCGGTGAGGCCATAGGCCGCGCCGAGCGCGACCCCCCCGATCAGCGGCAGGGCCTGCCGGCGGCGGCCGAGGAGCAGCAGGCCGCAGTACGGGGCCAGCGGGAGGATGTCGCTGGCCCCGTCGACGCGCACGAGCACGGTCAGGCCGAGCGCGAGCCCCGCGATGGCCGCGATGATACGGCCCCCAGCCGCCCCATTACGGCTCAGCGAGTCGATGACCAGGCAGAGGCCGCCCAGGAACAGGATCTGCGCCAGCGGCTCGCTGTAGTTCGAGCGGCTGGTGAACTGCTCGGGCAGCGAGACGGCGAGGGCGAGAGCCGCGAGCGGCGCCCACCGGGGCCCGACGAGCCGTGCGGTCAGCCCGCTGAAGGCGAGCAGCGCGGCCGCCCCGAGCACCGGAGCCGCCAGCAGTGCGGCGTTCCCGCCCCCCAGCCACAGGGTGCCGGCCAGCACCATCGGCAGCCCGGCCATGAATTGCGGGACGACCGTGCTGCCCACTTGGTAGTAAGCGAAGCTGCTGAAATCGAAGAGGTTGCTGTGCGCGTCACCGAAGGCCGCGCGGTCCTGCGGGATCGGCAGCGAGCCGTGCCGGGAGATCCACTCGGCGAACTGGAAGTAGGACGCCGGGTCACGCATCACGATGATGAACTGAGAGTGATAGATCACCTGGTCGGCACCGAACGCGACCACGACCGCCAGCACGGCGGCGACCGCCCACCAGGGCGTGCGAGCGTATCCGGCCCGGCCCGCGGGCCAGGCGGCCGACGACGGCGCGGATACCCAGCGCAAGCCGAGCGGTACCAGCACCGCGGCGAGGGGAACCGCGAGCGCCAGCGTGAGGACCGGCGTGAAATGGCCGATCAGGAGCAGCGGGAATCCGGCCAGCAGCCAAGACATCACCAGCAGCGCGGGCAGCACAGACAGCCGCCCGAGCAGGCGGCCCGCGGGGTCCGCCGGGCCGGTCGCCTGCTCGCCGCCCGCGGCGCTGGCCGCGGGGGGACCGGCCGTCTCCGGCTGGGCGCCGACGCTCATCCGTTGCTCGCCGTGGGACCTGCCGTGGGCGCGCTCGCGCCAGGGCTGTGCAGCACGATGAAACCTCCACGGTCGAAGACGGTCTGGTAGCCGTGCTTCTCGAGCAACGCGATGCGCTGCTCCTGCTGGCTGACGGAGTGGAAGGTGAACTGCCGCCCGACGGTGGCGGCCAGCACCCAGGGCGGATACAGAGGGGACCCGCCGTCACCGTCCCAGAGCAGGACGGCGTCCGGTCCGGACAAGTGCGGGCCGAGGCGGTTGACCGCCTCGACCGTCACGCCCGCCGGGACCGCGGCCACCGCGGCGGCCGCGGCCGTCTGCTCGGCGTTACGCTGGTAGAACGAGGGGTGCAGGGCAGGTCCGAGTGCGAATCTAGGCACGAGGTACAGCGTCACGGCGCAGATCGCGACCGCACTGCCGAGTGCCACCATGCCCCCGCCCCGGCCGTCCCGAAGTTCCGCGGGCGTCCGGGCCTGCCGCGTCCGGCTCACCCACCGGTCCAGGCGGGCGGCACCATCCACGGCCCCGCACGCGAGGATGATCACGAGATAGGCGTTGTAGTGGTAGGCGGTCAGCCACCAGTTGGGGAACTTGTCCTGGAGCATCCGTTCCGCCAGGAGCGGGATGACCGCGATCGTGATGGGTGACAGCAGCGGCAGGAAGCAGAACGGGGCCAGCAGCCACAGCATGGTGTAGAGCTTGACCCGGGGGGTAATGAGCAGCCGGAGGGCGCCGACGGGATGAGCGACGATATGCCCGGCGACCTGCGGCACGTTGTTCCCGAGCACGCCATAGGCCCAGTAATAATCGGAACGGCCCCCGAAGGCCGGGATCAACACGTAGGTCGCCACCCAGGTGTCGGCCACGCCGAGGACGATGAGGGCGAGGGCCACGAGCCGCTGCCTGTTCACCAGTCGCGGGCGCGCCACGGCAAGGTAGCAGCCCAGCCCGGCCACGAACAGGCCCATGTCCTCCTTGACCAGGAGCAAGGCCGCCAGCGCGATCAGCGCGGTGCGCAAGCGGCCCGCCTGGAGTCGTTCGAGTGCCACCGCCATCAGCACGGGAGCGAACGCCACCTCGTGGAAGTCGAAGGCCGCGGCCGACGCGATCGGCCAGCTCAGTGCGTACGCCACCGCGACGAGGTACGCGGCGATGGTGGCCTTGCGCCCGCCGCCGAACGCCCGGCGGGTAAACAGCCACAGCGGCGGGACGGCGAGCGCGAAGAGCACCGCCTGGGCCACGAGAAGGGTCTGGGGGCTGTTGAAGATCCAGTACAACGGGGCCAGGGCCGCGAGGATCGGCGACCAGTGGTCACCCAGAACGGAGAAATGCGGCCCGAAGTTGTTGTGCAGGCCCTTGATAGCCGATATGCCGGGCTGGAAATGGGCGTACGAGCGCACCGCCTGGTCGAAGATGACCAGGTCGTACGACGAGGTCTGGAAGGTGTAGTTCAGCGTGAGCGAGAACACCGAGTAGCCCGCGGCCATCAGCGCGGTCAGCGCCGCCACGGCGACCTTGTGCGTGGCAGGCCTGCTGCTCACCCAGCCACCGGCGTGCTGCCGGATGGCGGCTGAAACGCTTTCCACAGTCACTCGCGGGACCTATCGGTAGGGGGTGGTCTTGCATTCGGGCATAGTTCCTGCGCAGGACGGTCACTCGCTGCCGCCCAGCCGCGGGCCACGCCCTGGCCGGCCCTCGCCCGCCTGGTGCGAGGGCTGCCACTATCCGTGCCGGTGAGTCTAACCAGCATAGGCAATCAGAATTATAGGAAATTACCACTCCGTGACCGGCCTGACGGCCATGCTCGCGGTTCCTGGCGCGGCCGCCGGGGGGGCGGCGCGCCCCGGCAGCCGGACCGCCAGGACGGCATCCCGCCGGATGACCATGTCCTGGATATCAGGGTCGCCCTATCTTGACAATATAGATCGACTTTATAGAGAATGATCCGTGCGCTTCACTTCTCGTTCACGGAGGCCGGGTCGTCCGCTGATGCCGCTCGCTACGGACGCCTCTCCCCCGATTGGCAGGCCCGTGTGCTGATCATTCCGCCCCCGTCTCCTGAGGTCGTCCGTGGTCGTTCCGTCGCGCACCCGCTGCTGCTCCGCGGCCCGCGCCTGCCCGACGGCCGTATCGAGGATGTGGCGATCGCGGGCGGCGTGATCGTTTCCGTCGGCGGCGATCCGGCCGGCCGGCCGCCCCCGCAGGTACTGGACCTGCGGGGCTACCTCCTCCTGCCTTCCCTGGTGGAACCGCACGCTCACCTGCCCTTGGCGGGCCCGGTCACGGGTGCCGGCGAACTGAGCGGCCACGCGGCCGGCCTTGACAGGTGGGCGGCCGCGGCTCCCGGCCTTGTGCCCGCGGACATCGCCACCCTGGCCTGGAGCAAAGCGGCCCGTTACCTGGCGGCCGGGACGACTGCGATCCGGGTCCACGTCGACGTCGGGAAGGAGTCCGGGCTGCAGGCGGTCGGAGCGCTGCTCGAGGTGCGGGCCGGCCTGGCGGGAATCCTGGACATCCAGATAGTCGCCGCGGTCTCGGGCCCGCTCACCGGCCTCGCCGGGGCGGCCAGATGCGCGCTGCTACGGCAGGCACTGGCCGCGGGAGCCGATCTCGCCGGGTCGGGACCGGGGCTCGGCGACGGGACCGGACGCGCGGTCGAGGCCCTGGCGGTAACGGCCGCGAGCGCGGGCGTCGGCATCGACCTGCATATCGGAGCAGCGGCTGGCCTCGAGCCGGGATCGCTGGGCCGGCTGGCCGCGATCGCCAGGGCCGGGTTCGGTTATCCGCTCACGGTCAGCCACCTAGCAAGCCTCGGGGCCAAGCGGAAGGAGCAGCGGCGCATGACGCGGTCGCTGGCGGACGCCGGAATCGGGGTGGTGGTAGTGCCGCGCTCAGCACCGTTCCGGCCCGGCGCCGACCTCGGCTCGGCCGCTCCCGCCGACCCTCGAGGCCCGTCGGTCGTACGGGAACTGCTGGCGGCAGGAGTGCCGGTAGCGGCGGGCGGCGGCCCGCATGCGGCGTCCGGCCGGGCGGAATATACCGACCCGCTGGGGACGGCTTCGGAACTGGTCGCGGGGCGCCTGACCCCCGCCGAGGCCATCATCGCGATCGGCGCGGGCGGACGGAGGATCATGCGGCTTCCCGACGTCGAGGTCGTCCCGGGCTCGCCGGCGGACCTGGTGGCCATCCGCGCCCCTGATCTATGGGACGCGGTCGCCAGCCGGGCCGCCGACCGGATCGTCCTGCGCGGCGGCCAGGTGGTGGCGCGCAATATCGCCGTCGCCGACCTCTCCCGGCAGGAAAGGGCCGTCGCCATGTCGGCGTGGAACTAACCGGGTACCCGCCGCGGGATGACCCGTTAGCCTGGCGTCGCGTTCAGGAGCCTCCGGGCGGCAGCGCCGGCTGTCGCTGCCATCGCCATGCCCCCGACAGGCACAGCCACGCCAGCGCCACGACGGCGGCGAGGCGGACCGCGGGCGCCAGGTAGCTCACGTTCTCCTGGAACACGGTGTTCAGCCAGTGCGGGGACAGGGCCTCGTCCACGGCGAGAATGTAAACGGTCGTCCCGGCGAGCAAGCGCGCCAAGACGATCCCGTCAAGCCGGGATCCCGGATAGACGGCGATCAGGCAGATGATCATGACGTCGTACCACGGCCGCTGGAAGGGCCAGGCGAAGAGCCAGGCGAGGCTGAGGGCCAGCGCAGGCCGGATGGCAGGAAGGTCCGCGAAGCCGCCGGGCCCGGGGAGCCTTCGCAGCGCCAGGATCGCGAGGCCGGCGACAACGATCACCGCGGCGATCGTCAGGCCAGGTGGCGCCGAGTTCGCGGACGCAGAATACCCGAGCGGACGATACGCGAACTGGTAAAAATTGTCCCAGGTCACGCCCTGCGTGCGCGCCTCGAGCGCGCTGACCGCGGGCCGTCCCGCGATCAGGTACCCGGGTAGCAGGGCGACCAGGAACCCGGTCGCCGCTCCGGCCAGCCCGAGCGGCGACCGCCGGGATGCCCACGCCACGCCGAGCCCGTAGACGCCGAACGAGACCTTGCAGGCCGTCGCCGCCCCGGTCAGGAGGCCGGCCACGAAGGCCCTCGGCCCGCTGACGGCGGATCCCGGCCGCATCCGGAGCGCGAGCAGGCCGCAGAATCCGAGGGCTGTGGCCATGCCGTCGATATGGCCGCCCCCGACCATCGCCCAGAGCAAGAGCGGGTTCACCGACCAGAGCAGGTGGGCGCGCGCCCGCCGGGCGGGATCGGAGCGAAGCAGGCGGTCCAGCGCCAGCGCGACGACACCGAACGCGAGGGCGTTCCACAGCTTCAGCCAGAAGGTGATCCGGGCGGCGGACGCACCGCCCAGCCCGGCGGCGGCCCATTCCTCCGCCGTGGCCAGCGGCCCGTACACCGACGGGGTGTTCACCCAGGCGGGCGGCGCGAGCCGGGCGACCGGATCCCCGGCCCGCCGGAGCTGTCCCGGTGTCATCACATAGGGACTGTGACCGGCCGTGACGATCCTGCCGTCGATCGCGTAGCTGATCGCGTCGGTGGATCCGGCCGGCGGCAGCACGGTCAGCGCGGCCGCGGCCAGCAAGGCGCCCGCGAGGAGCGGCCGGACGGACGGACGCGCGCCGCGCGCCACGGCGGCGAGCCCGGCCATGACACCTGCGCAGCCCGCCGCCGCGGCCGCCCACAAGACGACGGTCACTGTCCCGGGCCGGAGCCGGAAGTCGAGCCACCAGGGCGGTCCGGCGGCCGGTCGCGGCATCGCCGCTACGCCGGCGCTCGGCCCCGCCGCCGACACGCCGATCATGACCAGGACGGCCGCGCCGATAGCGCCGACGGCCAGCCAGCCCAGCACGCGCGTGACCTGATCCGGCGCGGCCGCCGTTCCTCGCGCCCGAGTATCTGGCCCAGTACCGGCCGGCTGGAGGTCCGGCGCAGAATCCTCCCGAGAGGTCAGTTCCGCCATCCCGCTCCATTACCAGGAATTACCAGGAATCCCGGCTGTCACTAAAGAATATTTTTCCCACCGAATTTATCAGAAATAGACCCGGCCGACAGCCGGGCCAGCTCACCGCACCCGGCTGCCCGCGCGGTTACCGGCCGGTCCCGGTCACATGCCGGCGATGAGCTTCTCGACTCGTTCGTCGACCGAGCGGAACGGGTCTTTGCACAGGACCGTCCGCTGGGCCTGGTCGTTCAGCTTGAGGTGGACCCAGTCGACGGTGAAGTCGCGCCGCTTCTCCTGGGCGCGGCGGATGAACTCGCCGCGCAGCTTGGCCCGCGTGGTCTGCGGCGGCACCGACTTGGCCTCGAAGATGTCGATGTCGCGGGCCGCGCGCTCCACCGCCCCGGCCCGCTGGAGCAGGTAGTACAGGCCGCGGCCGCGGTGCACGTCGTGGTAGGCCAGGTCCAGCTGGGCCACCCGCGGCGAGGGCAGGTCGTGCCGGGCCCGGTACCGCTCGATCAGCTGGTACTTGGTCACCCAGTCGATCTCCCGCGCGATCAGGTCGAGGTTCCCCGTCTCGATCGCGGCCAGCGCCCGCTCCCACATGTCGAGCACCCGCTTGCTGACCGGGTCGGCGCCGTTCTTGGCGGTGAAATCCTTGGCCCGGTTCAGGTACTCGTACTGGATGTCCAGGGCGGACATCTCGCGCCCGTTGGCCAGCCGGACCCGGGCGCGGCCGGTCATGTCGTGGCTGACCTCGCGGATCGCCCGGATCGCGTTGTCCAGGGTCAGGTCGCGCATGATCGCGCCGGCCTCGATCATCCGCAGCACCAGGTCGGTCGACCCGACCTTGAGCAAGGTGGTGGTCTCGCTCATGTTGGAGTCGCCGACGATCACGTGCAGCCGCCGGAACCGCTCGGCGTCGGCGTGCGGCTCGTCCCGGGTGTTGATGATCGGCCGGGACCGCGTGGTGGCCGAGGACACGCTCTCCCAGATGTGCTCGGCCCGCTGGCTGACGCAGTACACCGCGCCGCGCGGCGTCTGCAGGACCTTGCCCGCCCCGCAGATGATCTGCCTGGTGACCAGGAACGGGATCAGGATGTCGGCCAGGCGGCCGAACTCGCCGTGCCGGCCGACCAGGTAGTTCTCGTGGCAGCCGTAGGAGTTGCCGGCCGAGTCGGTGTTGTTCTTGAACAGGTAGATGTCCCCGGCGATGCCCTCTTCGCGCAAGCGCCGGTCGGCGTCGACGAGCAGGCCTTCCAGGATCCGCTCGCCCGCCTTGTCGTGGGCGACCAGGTCGAGCACGTTGTCGCACTCGGGGGTGGCGTACTCGGGGTGGCTGCCCACGTCGAGGTACAGGCGCGCCCCGTTCCGCAGGAAGACGTTGCTGCTACGGCCCCACGAGACCACGCGCCGGAAGAGGTAGCGCGCTACCTCGTCCGGCGATAGCCTCCGCTGCCCGCGGAAGGTGCACGTAACGCCGTACTCGTTCTCGACCCCGAATATTCGCCGGTCCACACGCCAAGGCTACGTCCCGTCGCCCCATGACAACAGCATCACCCGCGTGTTGACTCACGGGCGGGGCAGTTCGGCCAGCAGGTTCTGGTCGTAGACGTACACCGTGTAAGGGCCGGTGCGGTAGATCCTGACCGGCTTACCCAGGGCCGCTAGCGCGGCCGAGTTCGGCTGCCAGTGGTTGAAGAACCCGGGCGTGGAGCTGGCGACCAGGAAGTTCGCCTGGTGGGCGCCGGGGTCGTACCAGGCGCTCTTGGCCTCCCACAGGTCCGGCGCCAGCGTGCCGGGCAGCACGGCCCGGATCGTGACGGCCCCGCCGCTGCCCACGGTGGCCACACTCGATTCCCAGTAGCCGCCGATCCCGCTGGTCAGGTGGTGCGCCTGGAGGAAGGTGACCAGGCGCGCGTTCATCGCGGGGACGGACGGCTGGGCGGCGGCCCAGCCCAGGCTGGCCCCGTATCCGGCCAGCAGCACGCCGGCCACGACGGCCGGGACGGTCCGCCGGCGCCCGCGGGCGCCGGCGGCCAGCCAGCGGTCACGCAGGCCGGGCGCCAGGGTCCGGCCGGCCAGCACCGCTCCGTACGGGAGGACCACGGCGAACTCCCGCGCGTTCAGGTCGGTCGCGTTGGCCAGCGTGCTCGGCACGTACGCGGCCACGTTGACGACCATCGCCAGGAGCAGGATCTGGCTGATCATGTCGGGCCAGGACAGGTAGTGCCGCGCCACTCGCCAGACCGCCCACGCGACCAGGGCGACCCCGGCCAGGTGAAGCAGCGCGAAGGCGAGCGCGGCGGGCGGCCCCTCGGGCTTGGCCCCGAACAGCGCGAGCAGGCCCTTCGCGGTCACGTAGGCGTGCTTGGGCCAGGTGTGCAGCGGGGCCAGCCGATAGGGCACCGGGTGCAGGTAGGCCTGGAGCAGCCGCCCGGCCAGCGAGGCCACGCCCTGGGCGGCGATGGCCGCCACCGCCAGGGACAGCTCGTACCAGCTCGACCGGAGGATCGCCGGGGCCGGCGTGTCCTGCCGCCGGGCGAGCGCCCGGGCGACGCGCAGCGCGCACACCGCCACCAGCGGCACCACTCCCACCAGGAGGACCAGCGGGTCGGCGACCAGCACCCAGGCCAGCAGCAGCCCGACGGCCGCCACGGTGTACCAGCGCGCCGGGAAGCGGTCGAGGGCCAGCCAGGTCAGCAGCAGCGGCACGGAGGTGCCGACGTGGCCGAGGGACAGCAGCACGATGAAGACGCCGACGCCGAGTTGAGGGGCGAACACCAGGCCGGCCGTCAGCAGCATCCGCGCCCGGCCCTCGCCGGCGGCTACCTCCCGCCGGGAGCCGCCGGCCAGCAGCACCGACAGGACCAGCACCAGGGTGTACGTCATCGCCGCGGCGATGTGGGCGGTATCGGTGTGCAGCCCGAACAGCCCCACCAGCACCATGTACTGCGGCAGCTCGGTGGTGATGAACGAGACGTCGGACAGGTACCAGCCGTGCAGCAGGGCGTTGCCGTGCAGCATGTCCCACGCCATCAGCAGGTCGTTCGACTCGTCGGAGTTCTCCGGGTACGTCCGAGACATCCGCAGGTAGGCGACGAAGATCAGGGCAACGGCCAGGACGGCCGCGAGGACGGTGAGCATCCGCCGGCCGCGTGGTCCCGGCCGTGACGCGATTCCCTCGTCACGCCCGGCCGCCGCGGCCGCGGGAAATGCGGGAGACTTCTCCGGCGTACCGCTTCTCGGCATGGCAGCCACCATATCCTTGCCGGCCGGCAGACCGTCTTCGTTGCTCTTGTAACAGGTAACAGCACAGCTCTGGTAAGCTGCCCGCGCCTGGCCATTGATCATTTCCTCCCAGCTGAGACCGTCCCGGTGGAGGCTTGCTTTTGCAGCTCACGTCGACGTCGGAAGAGAATAGGTCGCTCCGGCCAAGCCAGCGCTCGTCATGGTCCACGCTGAACCGGCCGCTGGTGCCGGGGATCATCGCCTTCCTCGGCTGGCTCGGATTCGCCCTGGCCCGCTGGCAGCTCTGGGCCAGAGGACACCTCAACCTGTTCATCATGGCGGGCCACGTTTACACCTACCGGCCGCAGCTGCCCCGCGGACTGCTGCTGGTGCCGTCCGACGGCTACGACGGGCAGTTCTATTTCCGGCTCGCGCTGGCCCCGTTCAACTGGCACGCCACCGCGTTCGGCATCACGATGGACCAGTCTTACCGCTACACCCGCATCGGGTATCCGCTCCTGGCCTGGATCTTCTCCCTCGGCCAGCACCAGCTCGTGCCGGTCGTGCTGGTCGTGCTCAACCTCTTCGGGGTGGCTGCGATGGCCATGCTCGGCGGCGCGTTCGCCCGCCAGTCGGGTCGGCACGCCCTGTGGGGGCTTGCCTTCGCCCTCTACTTCGGCCTGGCCATCAGCGTGGGGCGGGACACCGCCGAGCCGCTGGCCGAGGCCTGCATGCTGGGCGGCCTGCTCGCCTACCGGCGCGGCCTCAAGGGGTCCGAGCGCATGTACCTGCTCGCCACGGCGCTGTTCATGTACGGCGGGATCACCAGGGAAACCATCTTGTACGCCCCGGCCGCGATCGCGGTCACCCGCGTCATCGCGATCGCCCGCCGCCGGGCCAACCCAGGCCTGGCCGACCTGACCTGGGTCGTCCCCGCCGCCATCTACGGGCTGCTGGAAGTCGCGGTGCACCTCGTGGTCAAAGGCGAGTTCCCGCTCCTGGCGAACGGCAGCCGGAACCTCGCCGCGCCGTTCACCGCGCTGGTCGACGCGCTGAAGTACAACGCCCACCACATCGACACCGCGCACCTGAGCCCGATCGACATCGCCATGGGCGAGTACGCCACGCTGGCCATCTTCGTCGTGGCCGGCCTGGCCGTGCTCGCCGTCACCACCGCGCCCGGGCACGAGCGCCTCGCGTTCGTGTTCTTCGTACTCCAGCTCGGCCTGCTGTCCAGCCAGATCTGGACCAGCACGTTCGGCGACGGGCGCTCGCTCATCGAGCCCTACCTGATGGCGCTGGTGTTGCTGCTGGCGACGCCACGGCGCTATATGTCCTGGACCTATCTGGCGATGATCGTGGCGTGCGTCCTGCCTGCCCTGGCCATCGTGATCCGCCGTCGCACCCTGTACATGTAGGCCGGCTGGCGGCTAGGTGAGGCCGGGGCCGTCGAGCTCGGCGAGCAGGTTCTTGTCCCAGACCAAGATGGTGTAGCCGTCGGCGGTGTAGGTCCGGGCCGGCTTGCCGAAGGTGAGCTGGGCGGACAGTTCCATGCCGGGCAGCGCGGAAGGGCCGTCGGCCACGACGAAGTTGGCGTAGCGCCGGCCCGGCTCGTAGTTGGCCGCGTCGGTCTCCCACAGGTACGGCACCAGCCGGTCGCGGATGTCCTGCACCACGGCGCTGAGCACGACCCGGCCGTGGCTGTCCACGTTCGTGCTGTTGGCCTGCCAGTAGGTGGCCAGCCCGTCGGTGAGCCCGTGGGCGGTCAGCCAGGCGGCGAGCGGCTCGTTCGGGGCCGGCCGGACGGGCTGCGCGGCGCCGAGGCCGAGCGCGGCCAGGTAGCCGGCCGCCAGCACGACGAGCACCGGGGCCAGCCAGTACCTGGCGGCCCTGGTCCAGGCGGCGAGGATCCAGGCGGCGAGCCGGTCCCCCAGCACGCGTCCGGCCAGGACCGCGCCGAGCGGCAGCACCGCGGCCATCTCGCGTGCGCCCAGGAGGTCCTGCGCGTGCGTGCTGATCATGTAGGCGGCCACGTTGGCCAAGATGGCCACCGCGAACACCGGCACGATCAGGTCGCCGGGCCGGAAGATGCGCACCACGCCGACGCCGAGCGCGCAGGCGACCACGACCGCCCCGACCAGGTGCGCCCAGACCAGGACGACCTCGAGCGCCGACGTGGTGCCGAAGAAGCTCGGGTCGACGATGTTCGCGCCGAACAGCTCGAGGAAGGCCTGCAGGGTCACCCACGACCCGTGCTGCAACTGGCTCAGGTCCGTGTCGGCGCCGACGGGCGACTGCTGGTACCCGCCCAGGGCGGCCAGCACGCGCGGGCCGTACGAACCGGCCAGGCCGGCCGCCGCGGCCGCGATGGCCAGGCTCAGCTCATACCACGCGGGTACGTGCCGTAGCCCGCGCCTGATCAGCCCGGTGACGGCGCGCCCGGTGCCGACGAGCACCAGCGGCGCGACGCCGGTGAGCAGCACGATCGAATCGCCCACCATGGTCAGGGTGAACAGCAGGCCCACCAGCACGGGCACGTACCAGCGCGGCCGCGTCCGCGGGCTGCGGTCAATCAGCAGCCAGATCACCAGCAGCGGCACCGCGGTGCCGGTGTGGTCCGGCGACAGCAGCACGATCTGGGTGGCGCTGAGCTGGGGCGACACCATCAGCCCGGCGGCCAGCAGGGCCCGGGTCCAGCCCGCCCCGCCCCGGGCGCTGCCCTTGGCTAGCAGGGCTCCGAGCAGGACGAGCAGGGTGTAGGTCATGGCCGCGCCCGCGTGCACCACCCACGGGCCCAGCCCGCTGATCGCCTCGATCAGCGCGTACTGCGGCAGTTCGGTGGTCCAGAAGGACACGTCCGACACCCACCAGTGGCTCAGCAGCAGGTTGCCGTGGAGCATGTCCCAGGCCTGCAGCACGTTCCCCGACCCGTCCGAGGACAGTCCCACCGCCTGCGACTGGCGCCAGTAGCAGAAGTACAGCGCCACGGCCGCCAGCACGACGAGCCCGGCCTGGACCGCCCGCCGGGCGAGCGCGGCCGCCGGGGTACGGGCGGTCGGGGCAGTCAGGGCGGGCGTCTCCCGTTCGCGCCCGACACTGGTCACGGCGAGGCGGGCACAACCGCGACGCCGCTGAAGCGCAGGAGGACCCGCGCGTGCGACGGCAGGCCGCCCGGGGTGTAGAACCAGTAGGCGCGGCCGCTCGCGGCCTGGGCCGGCGTGCAGATGAACTGCTTGGTCATCAGGAACGTGAACCACGGGTCGTCCAGGCAGGCGCGGACCCCGGACCGCTCCGCCTGGACCAGGAAGCCGGTCGTCTCGACCCAGGCCGGGTGGTCGATGTGCAGCACGATCAGCTGGCCTGGCGCCCGCGCGGCCAGGGTGGCCACCACCCGCGGCAGCGCCTGGTCGATGTCGTTGGTGCTGGTGCGGGTGCCCGGGATCACCGCCAGCACCGCGATGCCCGCGACCGCGGCCGCGAGCGCGGCGCCGGTGCCGCACCTGGCCGCCAGGGTTCCCCGCAGCGGGAGTGCCTCGAACGCGGCCAGCACGATGACCAGCACCGTGGCCAGGGGCGCGGACCAGTAGAAGTAACCGATGTAGTACTCGGTCAGGTCGTCGATGCCGACCGCCGCGTAGGCCAGGAAGGCCAGCGAGGAGATCACGTTGACGGCGAGCAACGCCAGCAGGAACCCGCGCAGCCGCACCGGGCTGAGCCAGCGGACGGCGGCGAGCGCGGCCGGGTAGCCGAGCAGCGGCGCCAGCCAGGCGTGCTGGTGCGGCCACCAGAACCACAGCGCGTACTCGATGATCTTCCGCGGGCTGTGGCCGCCGGCCCGGCCGGAGCCGCCGTAGGAGATGTACTTGCCGAAGTCACCCGGCCAGTGCAGGACCAGGTTGACCGCGATCGGCAGCAGGAACAGCGCGCTGATGGCCGCGGCCGGGATCCAGTTCCGGCGCTGCTCGCGGAAGAAGCGGCCGGCCGCCGCCGGCAGCCGGCGCCGGCGCGGCCAGATCACGGCGGCCAGCACGGCGGCGGTGACGGCCGGCACGAAGAGCAGGAAGCAGGCGTGCCCGTGGATGAGGAACCAGCCGGTCAGCGCGAAGATCCAGGCGTCCTGCATCCGCCCGGCCGCCACCGAGGCCGCCGCTATGACGAACACCATGTACGCCGCCACGTACATGTACGGCATCCAGTCGGAGTTCAGGATCGGCGGGTAGGCGATCACGAAGACGGCGAAGACGGCCAGGCAGGCCGCGGCGCCGCGGACCGAGCGGGTCCACCCGTAGACGACTCC
>JBEKJP010000159.1:0-17197 GCA_050011155.1 Streptosporangiaceae bacterium | reverse complement strand
ACCGGCCGGGGGACCGGCAGCCGCCCGTCACCGCCCGGACGGCACTGGGCGGCGACGCGCCCGGCCAGGTCCGGCACGAACGGCGCCAGCTCCCGGCCGAGCACCGAACAGGCCCCGAGCAGCTGGGCGAGCACCACGTCGAGCCGCCCGTCCCCGGCCCGCGCCAGCTCCCAGGGGCGGGCCTGGCTGACGAAGGCGTTCGCCTCGTCGACGACACGCCAGACCGCGGCCGTCGCCCGGCGGAAGTCGAAATCCTCCAGGGCGGCGCCGGCCGCCGCGTTCGCCTCACGGCACGCCGCCGCCAGGCGCCCCCCGCCGGGCGCCACGGCGTCCCCGGCAACGCCGGGGACCCGGCCGTCGCGGTAGCGGTGAATCATGGCGACGACCCGGTTGACCAGGTTGCCCAGGCCGTTGGCCAGCTCGTCGTCGGCCCGGGCGACCAGGCGCCCGGTGGTGAAGTCGGCGTCGCCGGTCCGCGGCACCTCGCGCAGCAGCCACCAGCGCACCGCGTCGGTCCCGTACGCGGCGGCCAGCCCGGCAGGCTCTAGGGCAGCTCCGGCCGCCCCCGACTTGCTGATCTTCCGGCCGTCCGCGGTCAGGTAGTCATGCACGAACACGGCGGTCGGCAGCGGCTGCCCGGACGACAGCAGCATGGCCGGCCAGTAGACCGCGTGGAACCGCAGCACGCCCTTGCCGAGCAGGTGAATGCGCTCACCCCGGCCGGACCACCACCGCCGGTAAGCCTCCTCGCCGGGGCCGAGCGCGGTGACGTAGTTGCACAGCGCGTCGAACCAGACGTAGATCACCTGGCCGGGGTCGCCGGGCACCGGGATGCCCCAGCCGCCGGCCCGCCCGGCCGGCCGGGACACCGAGAAGTCGTCCAGGCCCGCGTCGATGAAGGCGAGCACCTCGTTCCGGCGCCCGGCGGGCTCGACGCGCAGCCGGCCGGACGTGATCGCCGCCCGCAGCGGCTCCGCGTAGCGGGACAGCCTGAAAAACCAGTTCTCCTCGCTGACCTGCTGCGGCACGGCCTCGTGCTCCGGGCAGCGGCCGTCACGCAGTTCGGCCGGGGTGTAGAACTGCTCACATCCGGTGCAGTAAAGACCTTCGTACCGCCGGCGGTACAGGTCCCGGGAGCAGGCCCGCCAGAACCGCTCCACGCCGGGCCGGTGCCGGGGGTCGCGGCTGGTGCGGATGAAGTCGTCGACGGTCAGTGACAGGGCGCCGCGCAGGGCAGCGAACGTCTCGGCGTTGCGGTCGACGAACTCGCGCACGCCGGTCCCGGCGGCCTCGGCGGCGAGCACGTTCTTCAGCGAGTTGTCGTCGGTGCCGGCCTGGAACCGGACCGCCTCGCCGCGGCCGCGCCGGTAGCGGGCCAGCACGTCGGCCTGGACGAGCTCGAGCGCGTGCCCGATATGCGGGCGCGCGTTCACGTAGGGGATGGTGGTGGTGATGTAGGTCGCGGTCATCGCAGCCTCCTCCCGGGGGCTCCGGCTGTGCCGCGAACGCATCGCCTGGAAACACATCGAGGCCCCGTCGCAGGGCCTCGGAAACTTTAGCGTCCGAACGTGTCAGCGGCCCCGCGCGCGGGGCATCATGACCTGTCGTCCGGAACTGTTCATTGCCTTATCATACCGCCCCGGTGCCGGAGGCAGGCCTGGCCACTAGGTAGGTTGAAGGAGTGCAATCATCTACCGAGCGCGCGGACGGCCATCCCGGCGGCGTCGCCCCGGAAGACCTCCCGCACCTGCGTCGCTGCGTGGAGCTGGCGGCCGAGGCGGTGGAGGCGGGGGATTACCCGTTCGGCTCGGTGCTCGTCGCGGCGGGCGGGCAGGTCCTGGCCGAGGACCGCAACCGGGAGAACACCGCGGGTGACGCCACCCGCCATCCGGAGTTCGAATTGGCCCGCTGGGCGGCGGCGCACATGACCGTGGCCGACCGGGCCGCCGCCACCGTGTTCACGTCGGGGGAGCACTGCCCGATGTGCGCGGCCGCGCACGCCTGGGTCGGGCTCGGCCGCATCGTGTACGTGAGCTCGTCGGAGCAGCTGACGGCGTGGCTGGCCGAACTGGGCGTCCCGCCGTCGCCGGTGCGCGCGCTGGCGGTCCGCGAGGTCGCTCCCGGCCTGACGGTACAGGGCCCCGTGCCCGGCCTCGACGAGCAGGTCCGCGAGCTGCACCGCCGGTTCCGCGGCTGATGCGGAGCCGGGTTCGCCGCAGCCATTTCCGCAGCCATTTCCGCAGCCATCGGCGTGTCGTTTTGCCTGGGTATCGCCCGTGCCGCGATCGTAAGGGCGATGTAACCCGCGATTCTCTCAACGCGCGGGGCACCCAGCATGCACACTGGAAGGTGAAAGGGGGGCACCCCGGACCATGGGCGAGGGCAGCGTCGTGACCTGGCCGGACGCCGTAGCGGACCCACCCGGCATGTCGGCTTCGTGGCCGTTGTCGACGACGCTGCCGCTAGGCGCCCTGCCGGGCGCTACTCCGTGTGCCCGCCTGCACGCCCGGGCCGTGCTGCACGAGTGGGGCCTCGATGACCTGGCCGAGGCGGCCGAGCTCATCGTCAGCGAACTGGTCACGAACGCCGTCCGCGCCTCGACCGGGAAAGACGAGCGGCCCCGGTACGACGGGGCCTCGATGCCGGTCGTGGTCCTGCGCATGGCCAGCGACCGGATCCGGCTGCTGATCGAGGTCTGGGACGCGATTCCCGGCGCGCCGGCCGCGGGCCACCCCGGCCCGGAGGACGAGGGCGGCCGGGGCCTGATGCTGGTCGAGGCGATGTGCGATCGCTGGCGCTGGCAGGCCGTCCCCGGCTGGCCCGGCAAGGTCGTCTGGGCCGAGCTGCACAGCGAGTAGACCCGTGGCCGCTCACGCCGTTCACAAAGGGCCATTCGGCCCGCGGGACAGGGCGTAATGCCCCTGCCAGACGGCCCTACGTCCCGGCGAGCATCGCAGGCATGGCTAGAGGAAAGCTCCGCATCTATCTCGGTGCCGCGCCAGGTGTCGGCAAGACCTACGCGATGCTCGCCGAGGGCCAGCGCCGCCGGGCGCGCGGTACGGACGTCGCCGCCGGGCTCATCGAGACGCACGGCCGGAAACTGACCGCGGCGATGGCCGAAGGACTGGATATCGTGCCGCCGCGCACGATGACCTACCGCGGCGCTACCTTCACCGAGATGGACCTCGACGCGGTGCTCGCCCGCCATCTCGAGGTCGCGCTGGTGGACGAGCTCGCGCACACCAACGTGCCAGGCTGCCGGAACGCCAAGCGGTGGCAGGACGTCGATGAGCTGCTCGACGCGGGCATAGACGTGATCACCACGCTGAACATCCAGCACTTGGAGTCGCTTAACGACGTGGCCAGGCAGATCACTGGCGTGGTGCAGCACGAGACGCTACCCGACGAGATCGCGCGCCGCGCCGACCAGATCGAGCTGGTCGACATGACGCCCGAAGCGCTGCGGCGGCGGATGGTGCACGGCAATGTGTATCCGCCGAACCGGATCGAGGCCGCGCTCAGTCACTACTTCCGGCCGGGCAACCTCACCGCGCTGCGTGAGCTGGCCCTGCTCTGGGTAGCCGACCGGGTGGAGGAAGGCCTGCAGCGGTACCGGGCCGAGCACGGTATCGCCACCCAGTGGGAGACACGCGAGCGGATCGTCGTGGGTGTCGCGGGCGAGACGGACGATGAGAAGATCGTCCGGCGCGCCGCGAGGATCGCGGCCCGGACGCCGGGCAGCGACCTGCTAGCGGTCCACGTGGTCAGCGACGATGGCCTGGCGGCCGGTGATGCCGCGGCGCTGGAGCCCCAGCGGACGCTGGTCGCCTCACTCGGCGGCAGCTTCCACCAGCTACCAGGTGCAGACGTGGCCGCGACGCTGCTGAGTTTCGCCCGCGCCGAAAACGCGACCCAGATGGTTCTCGGTGCGAGCCGGCGCAGCCGGTTCTTCACGCTCATCGCGGGCAAGAGCATCCCGACGAAGCTGGCGGGCCGGGCGGAACACATCGACGTTCACCTGGTCAGCCGCGACGGAAAGGCCGATCGCGGTGCTGCGTTGGCCTGGGTGTTTACCGCGTTTCGCTTCCGCAAGATGCAGGCCGCGCGGGAGAGGGCGGAGGCGGCGGCTCTCACCCGGCTCGCGGGCTGCGTGTTGCGCGGCCACGGTGACCCGCCCGCCCTGCTCGAGGAGATGCGCCAGATGTTCGGACTGGACGCGGTCAGCCTGCTGGAATGGCGGCACAACGGCGTCGGCCCGGCCTGTTACGTCCTGGCCAGCGCTGGGGAACGGCCGCCCGAGGGGCCCGGAGCAGACGTGGAGCTGCCGGTCAGCGATACGTTCACACTGGCCGGCCGCGGACGCGTGCCCAGCCAGGAGGACTTGCGGGTGCTCTCTTCCTGCGCCGTCCAGGTCATGGCCAACGTCGGCTGCCGACGTCAGGAAGAGCGGGCGGCCCAGGCCGCCAGGCACGCCACAGAACTGCGCTCCCGGGCGGCGCTGCTCGCGGCCACCGGCCAGAGTGCACGTGAACAGCTCGCCGCGGCCCAGGCAGCGCTGGCGGCGCTGACCGAGTGCGACTCGCCCGGTGATCGCGTAGCACTGCTGGCCAGCGCGCGCGGCGCGGTGGACGCGGTCAGCAGGCTCGTCGATGACCTCAGGGATCTCAGTCGGCTCCACGCCGGGGCGGTTGAGACTTTTCTCCGGCCTGTCGATCTTGACGAGGTGATGGCCGCTTCCTTCGAAGACCTGGGTCCCGGCGGCCAGCACGTCATGCTCACCATGGCTGAAGACCTGCCCGAAGTGATCGCCGATGCCGCGCTCCTCACCCGGATCCTGACTAGCCTGCTGGCCGACGCTGTGGCGCGCAGCCCGGGCGGCCTGTCACCCGCTCTCACCGCCTACGGCCTGACTGGCCTGGTCGAGATCCGCATCACCGACCAGGGTCCTGATCAGGGTGAGGACCCGGGCAGCCTGGCCCTCCGGCTGGCCGGCGATCTCGCGGACGCCATGGGCGGCACGCTCCGCCGCGAGCCTAACCCTGGCGGCGGCCGGACGGTAATCCTCACCCTGCCCGCCACGGCGCGGCGCTCTCCCGGGACCTTGGCCCCCGGACCTGGTGACACACCCACCCGCACATCCCAGGCAGCCAGCGCGCAAACTTGAGGTATCCGCACGGCGGAAAAGCGCTACGACGCCCTCATCGGCACCCGACCGCCCAACGCTCCTTGGTCGCGCTCGTTTGCCCCTGGTGACACATCCGTGACGCTAATGCCAGCGGACCGGGTCGCCGGTGCTGATCCGGCCGGGACGCAGCACCTGGGCGTAGACGCCGGCGCACGGCTCGGGGTCGCCGTCCGGCAGCGGGCTCACCCGGTTGTGCTGGGCCAGCACGCGCAGGGCCTCGGCGTCCCTGGGCAGGTCGCCGTGAGCCAGGGTCGGCACCGCGCACCGCGGGGTGCGGGCGATCACGCGCAGCACGAGCTCGTCGCCGACCCGCAGGTCCCGGCCCAGCCAGTCGTTCTCAGTGAAGCCGTCCGCGCCAGTGCCGATGACGATGTTGGGACGGTACCGCTCCAGGTGGGCGCGCCGGTACGGGCTGAGCTCGGCGATCCGGGCCAGCGTCGAGCTGGTCAGCAGGTGGAGCGGCGCGAAGTCGACGAAGGTGCCCGGCGGGGCGCCCGCGCCGATCTCGATGAGCCGCGCCGGGACCGGCGCGGCTATCCCGTCCCGGAGCACCGCCTCGGGCACGGCCCGGTCCAGCGAAGCCCCCGGCGGAGGCGTGGCGGTCAGCGTGACCGGCTCGCCCAGCAGGTGCGAAAGAACGTCATCGACGTCCACGTCGGTGCTGCTCACGGTCTTGCCGTCCGGCAGCGTGATCAGAGCGGCCACCTGGTGGCCAGCCGTGCCTCCGCTCCCGGCGGACAGGGTTTCGGCGGACCGGGCTTCGGCGGACAGGGTGAGCAGGTCCCGCCACAGCCGCGGGTACTTGGCGCTCGCCACCTTGCCGGTCCGGCGGCTGACCACCGCCAGCCGCCGGTCCCCGGCCAGCCCGGCCGGGCTGACCTCGCCGGCCTTCAGGTCCTCGCCTAGCATCGACTTGACCGGGTACCGGCGCAGCGTGGTGACTATCCCGAGCATGCTCCGAGACTAAGCGGTCACGACTCCCCGGGCGCGCGGTACTGGGGCGACTTGGTGATGACCTGGTCCATTCGTGGCCACGGCGACGGCCTCGATCTCGACCAGCTGGCCCGGGTAGCCGAGCACGGCCACGCCGAGCAAGGTGCTGGGCGCGTCGTGCTCACCGAACGCCGCGCTGACGACATCCCAGGCCGCGACCAGGTCGGCGCGCTCGGCCGAGGCGACGAACACGGTGGTCTTGAGCACGTCGGCGAGGGTGGCCCCGGCCTCGGCCAGGGCGGTGGCGAGGTTGGCTACGGCCAGGCTGGCCTGCGCGCGGACGTCGTCCGGGGCGACGACCTCCCCGCGGTCGTCAAGAGGGCAGGCCCCGGCGGTGAAGACCAGGGCACCGGGCGGGGTCACCGCAGCGTACGCATAAGGCACCCCGGGGTACAGGCTGCCGGACCGGATCAGGTTAATACCCATGGCCAGAGCCTTCCATGATCGCTAAGACCAGTGCTTGCCGTTGCCGAAGTCGGCGGCGAAGGTGCTGGCGATCGCCGACATCACGGCGTCATTGGAGGTGATCAGGCCGAGCTCGCGGTTCTGGTTGAGGGAGGTGCTGGAGAAGTTCTCCGACCCGATGAAGACCTTGGCGCCGCTGGCGCCGTAGTCGGCCTCGATGACCTTGCCGTGAATGTAGAAGCCGGTCGAGGAACTGTAGTAGCTGATGCGGACGCCGCCCTTGGCCAGCTTGGCGAAGGCCTTGTCGTACTCGCCGCTCTGGTTCTCCCCGACAACCTGCACGTCCACGCCCCGCTTGGCCGCCGCGATGAGCGCCTTCTCCACCGTGGTGTCGCCCATCTCCTCGCTGTAGATGCGCAGGCTCTTCCTGGCGCCGTTGATGAGGCCGATCAGCTGGTCCTGCGAGTCAGTGGGCGACCAGACCAGATCGCTCCCGTCGCCGGGCCGGACGGAGTGCTTGGCGAAGTCGGCGTCGAACACCGTGGTGATCGCGGCGACGTCGGCGCGGTTGGTGTCCGTCACCAGGAAATCCCGCGAGGTCGCGTAGTACTTGCTGGTCAGGTTGGCGGTCATGATGATCGCCTCGGAGCCGTCGGCGGTCACAGTCTTCTGATGGGTGTACGTGTAGTCCGACGATGACCAGGTGACCTTGACGCCGTGCGAGCGGAAGTAGGAGTACGCGTCCGAGTTGACGCTCTGCTCCTTGCGGTCGAGGATCACGCGGACCTGCACGCCGCGCTGGGCGGCGGCACCCAGGTCGTGCTCGGCCGTCGTGTCGGAGAACTCGTACATGGTCACGTTGATGCTGTGCCGGGCCCGGCTGATCAGGCTGTAGACGGGGGAGAAGCCCCCGCTGGGCTCGATGGTCAGCGAGCCCGCGTGGCTGATGCTCGTCGCCCCGGTGACCGCGGCTCCGGAAGCATCCGAGGTTCCTCCCGCGGAGGCACTCTGAACCTGAACCTTGCAGCCGGCCAAGGCCAGCAGCACGACCCCGATTCCGGCCACGGCAGCGGGCAGGGCACTACGACGGAACATGACGGCTTCCTCCTGAGGGGGCTGGGCTGAACCGCCTCTTGATGTGTCCGTCACCTCAGCTACCCGGCTCCGCGCGGACTATAGCGCGTCCGCGGGACCTTCGGAATGTCAGCGGCCCGGTCTAGCCTCGGGCCATGGACATCATCTTGATCCCCGGCTTCTGGCTCGACGCCTCGTCCTGGGACGGCATCGTCCCCGCCCTCGAACGGGCCGGGCACCGCGCGCACGCGCTGACCCTGCCCGGCATGGAGTCAGGGGACGCCGACCGGGCCTCCATTACCTTGCGCGACCACATCGACGCGGTCGTCCGGGTGATCGACTCACTCGGCCCGGACAGCGGGCAGGTGGTCCTGGTCGGGCACTCCGGCGGCGGCGCGGTCGCCCACGGCGCGGCCGACGCCAGGCCGGACCGCGTTGCCCGCGTCGTCTACGTCGACAGCGGGCCGCTCGGTGAAGGCGGGCTCATCAACGACGAGCTCCCGGCCGAGAACGGCGAGATCCCGCTGCCCGACTGGTCGCTGTTCGAGGAGGAGGACCTGGTCGACCTCGACGACGACCTGCGCGCGGCGTTCCGGGCGCGCGCCATCCCCACGCCCGAGCACGTCGCAACCGACCGCCAGCGTCTCGGTGACGAGCGGCGCTACGACGTTCCCGTCACCATCATCGCGTGCGAGTTCCCCTCCGCCCGGGTCAAGGAGTGGGTCGAGCAGGATCACCCCGCCGTGCGGGAGCTCGCGAGGATCCGCGAGGTCGCGTACATCGACCTGCCCACCGGCCACTGGCCGCAGTTCACCCGGCCCGCCGGCCTCGGCGAGGCGATCCTCGCGAGCGTCGGACCCCACTCATAGGCAAGCGGACGACAGGCTTGTAATTCACCGGCTCCCGCGCGGGCCCCGTGGCCATAGAATCATTTCGGCCCGTTTTGTCCGGTGGACCACGGGACGACGCCAGGACCGGGGGGACCGCTGACAGGGGTGGCTGAGGCCACGCCAGGACCGGTAGGAGATCGCCACGGACACATCCGCGCGCCCGCCCGTGCCCTTCGACACCACGGTGGCGCACCAGGCCCGCGTCTATGACTACTGGCTGGGCGGGAAGGACAACTACGCGGCCGACCGCGAAGCCGCCGAGCAGGCAATCCGTGATTTCCCCGCCATCGTCACCGGGGTGAAGGAACAGCGGGCCTTCCTGGCCCGGGCCGTCCGCTACCTGACCGGACCGGTCGGCATCCGCCAGCTCCTCGATATCGGCACCGGCCTGCCTTCCGCGAACAACACGCATGAGGTGGCGCAGGCCATCGCGCCGGAAAGCCGCGTGGTGTACGTCGACAACGACCCGCTGGTTCTCACCTACGCGCGGGCGCTGCTGGCCAGCGGGCCACAGGGCACCACCGCCTACCTCGACGCCGACCTGCGGGACACGGACTCCATCCTCGAGCAGGCGGCGGACACACTCGACTTCACCAAACCGATCGGGATCTTGCTGATCGGGATCCTGCAGCTCATCGCGGATGCCGACGCACCGGAGGCGATCGTCGGCCGGCTGCTGGACGCGGTCCCGTCCGGCAGCTGGCTGGCCATCGCCCACCCGGCCAGCGACGTCGTGCCGGAACTCGTCACGATGGCGCGGCACCTCAACCAGCGCTCCGCGACCCCGACGACGCTCCGCACCCGGGCCGGGATATCGCGGTTCTTCGACGGGCTGGAACTGCTGCCGCCGGGGGTGGTGCAACTGCACCGCTGGGAGCCGGGGACCGCCGCGCCGGATGCCGGCCAGCAGGTACCCGCCTACTGCGGGCTCGCTCGCAAACCCTGACCGGGCAGTACCGGCGTCATCCGTCCCTGGATCGCCCGCCGGCGATCCAGGGGTTTTCTGGTTCGCAGGCTCTCGGTCTTCAGGCATGCCGAGCGAACGGCCTTGAAGATAACAGCAAGAAGCGGGCTAGGGGAGCCTGATCAGCTCGAGCGCTATCGGTCAGCCGGCCTGCGGCGCGCATAGGGGTGTCGGTAAGACTGCTGTTACCAGGTCCAGTCATGCCGTGCTGGAGTCTGCGGGTTGCACGCGCCAAGTGGCCCGGGGGCGGGCGGGCGCATGGGGGGCAGGCGCCCGCGTCCGCAGTGGACGACGGATCTTGGGTATCCCGGCGGCCCGGTGTCCTGCTGGGTTTGTTTTGCATGATGGGAACCGGACGGGTCTGCTTCTGCGACAGGGAGAGTATGGGAGCACCTGAACGGCTCCGGCCATGAGGCCGGAGGCCGGGGAGCGCGATGACGCGGCGTTGCTTCGCGCAGTGGCGCGCGGTGACGAGACGGCGCTTGCCGCCCTGTACGACCGGCACGCCGGCTGGCTGACGGTCCGGCTGGCCCGGCGGTGCGCGATGCCGGATGTAGTCGACCACGCCGTCCAGGACACCTTCCTCGCCGTGTGGCGGCAGGCGGGCGCCTACCGCGGGGGCGCGGACGTGGCCGCATTCATCTGGGGCATCGACATCCGCCGCCTGGTCGACGCGATCCGCCGGGAGAACCGCTCCCGTCGGCTGCGGTGGCCCGCGGCGGAGCCGGAGACGGTCGTCTCGGCGGAGGACCAGGTGCTGGCCGGCCTCGAGCATGGCCGCCTGGGCCAGGCGCTGGCCGGGCTGTCCCCGGAACTGCGCGGCGCGCTCGAGGCGACCGTGCTGGACGGCCTGACCTGCGCGGAGGCGGCCGTCCTGCTCGGCGTGCCGAAAGGGACCGTCAAGTCCCGCTGTCACCGCGCCCGGGCGGCGCTGCGCGCCGCGCTCGCCGGGCAGCAAGCCGGACCTGGGACAACCGCATACCACCAGGAAGCCTGGGGGACACCATGACGAGTTCATTTCCCGGAGCGGCCGGGCCTGCGGCCGGAGCAGCCTGGCACGCGGGCGAAGACCTGCTAGCCAGTTACGCCGCCGGGACAGCCGGGGCGGTCGCCGGCTGGTCGGTGGAGGCCCACCTGACCGGTTGCGCGTCCTGCCGCTCGGCGCTGTCGGCGCATGTGGACGCGGAGCGGCTGGCACGTAACCGCTCGGCGCTCCTGGTGCGTGCAGCGATCGGCGACGGGGGGCTGGTACGGCGCCTACTGCGCCGGTGCGGCGTCCCTGACCATGTGCTGAGCCTGCTCGCGGCGACCCCGTCGCTGCGGGCGTCGTGGCTGCTGTCCGTAATGGCCGTGGTGCGCGTCGTGGCCGGGGAAGCCGCGGCGGTCGGCTACGGCTGGATACCGGGCGGCGAGCCCGTGGCCGGTCATCCGGGCCCGGCGGCCCTGGCGCCGTTCCTGCTGGCGGCGCCCCTGCTGGTGCTGGCGGGTGTGGCTGCGGCGTTCCTGCCCGTATTCGATCCGGCCTGGCGGCTGGCGGCCGCGGCCCCGTTCTCCGGTGTCACCCTGCTGCTGGTCCGCGCGGTCTGCGCGCTGGGCGCCGCGCTGGTCCCGGTGACAGGCATCGCGTTCGCGCTGCCCGGGCCTGGTTGGCTGCCCGTCGCCCTGCTGCTGCCGTCGCTGGCGTTGTCCGCGGTCGCGCTCGCGGCCGCGACCGTCATGGATCCCCGCGCCGCCGCCGCTGCCACGGCGGTGTTGTGGGCGCTGCCGGTGCTCCTGCTGGCCTCGGCTCACGTTCCGCTGCTGGTCGTGGCGCCAGGTGCCCAGGTCGCGTGCACCGCCGTGCTGTGCGGCTGCGCGGTGGTGCTGTACCTGCGTCGTGACCGCTTCGAGCTGGGATGGATGAGATGACCCTGAACGTCAGCACCATAGCCGTCCGCGTCGATGGCCTGTCCCGGCGGTACGGCGCCATCCGGGCGCTGGACGGGATCGACCTGACGCTGGAGCGAGGGATCACCGGCCTGCTCGGCCCGAACGGCGCGGGCAAGACGACGCTGCTGTCGATCCTGGCCACGGTCGCCGAGCCGGACGCGGGCCGGATCTCGGTGTTCGGCCTGAACCCGCGGGACGGCGCCGAGCGGGTGGAGATCCGCCGGCGGCTCGGCTACCTCCCGCAGGAGCTGTCGTATCACCGGCACTTCACCGTCGCCGCGTTCCTGGACTACGTGGCGATCTTGAAGGAGATCGCCAACCGGCGCCGCCGCGCCGAAGAGGTCGCCAAGGTGCTGGCCATCACCGGGCTGGAAGACCGGGCCCGCACCCGGATCCGGGCCTTGTCCGGCGGGATGCGGCAGCGGCTGGGCATCGCCCAGGCGCTGCTGGGCGGACCTAAGCTGCGCCCAGACGCTGCTGGGCGGACCTAAGCTGCTGATCCTGGACGAGCCGACGGCCGGGCTTGACCCCGAGTAGCGGCTGCGGTTCCGGGAGCTCCTGTCGGACCTGCCGGGTAACCCGGCGATCGTGCTGTCCACCCATCAGGCCGACGACATCGCCGCGATCTGCCCTCAGGTCGTCGTGCTGCTGCAAGGGCGGGTGCATTTCTCTGGCACCCCGGCCGGGCTGGCCGGTACCGCCGCCAGGCGCGTGTGGGCGGCGGACGAACGCGACGACCGCGCCCACCTATCCTGGCGCGGCGGCGATGCCCGGTGGCGGCACATCGGCGAGCACCCGCCAGCCGGCGCCGAGCTCGTCACGGCGACGGTCGAAGACGGCTATCTGCTGCTCTCCCACGCGGCAGGCGCCCGATGACCGGACCCGCGCTCCATGGCACGGACGCCGCCGCCCCCGCCGGCGGCGGGCCATACGGCACAGGGTTGCACCAGTCGCCCCGGCTGCGGATGGCGCTTCAGCTGGCCAGGATTGAGGCACTGCTCATGGCCCGCAGCGTGCTGGTGCTGGCCGGTTTGCTGGCCGGCGTCCTGGCGTTCTGGGACTGGTTCTTGGTCTCGGCGCAGCCGTTGTGGTGGTCGGCTGACTGGCGGATCGGCGGCGGCCAGCTCTTCCTCGGCATGACCGTCCTGGCCGCCGCGCAGCTGGCCGCCGGGCGAGCCCGGCGGAACGGCATGGCGGACCTGTATGCCAGCTTTCCTGTCACGGCCGGCACCCGCACCCTGGCCCATCTGGCCGGCCTGGCTGGCGCGGTGCCCGCTAGCCTGCTGCTACTCGGCGTCGGCGTCGTGATGGAGCAACAGCATGGCGCCATTGGCGTCCCGGGCATCACGGTGCTGGCGGGCGGAGTGGTGCTGGTGATCGCCGCCGGGGCGGCCGGGACCGCGATCGGCACCCGGTTCCCGCATTCGCTGGCCGGCCTGTTCGGCGCCCTGGCGCTGTTCCTTCCCACCGCGACGGCTCACCTGATCCCGGGATGGAGCATCTGGCTGATCCCGTGGGAACTTTTCGAAGATCAGCTGGGCTCGCTGCCCGGCCCGCTGGCCGGGTACCCGCCGGTCGGCGCGCACGCGGTGGAGCTGGCCGGCATTGCCGTCCTGGCCGCGATCGTGGCGCTGGTCGTGACCGTCCGCAGTGGCCGTGCCCGAGGCTTGCTGGCGACGGCTGGCGTCCTGGCCGTGGCCGCTATCTTCTTCGCGGGGGCCGTGCAGCTGGAGCCCGTCCCGGCCGCCGGGCTCAACCACCTGGCCGCCGAGATGGCCGATCAGACCTCGGTGCAGCACTGCACCACCGCCAGCCAGGTCCGGTACTGCCTCTACCCCGGCTTCCGCCGCGAGCTGTCCACGATCGAGGCGCCGGTCGACGGGGTGCTCGCGCTCTTGCCCGGCCGGCCCGGTCGGCCGCTGACGGTCCAGCAGGTCCTGTCGGTAAGCTTCACCGACTCCTCCCTTACCCGCAGCCAGCCGCAGCAGCAGGTGTCCCAGTGGAACGCGCAGATACAGCACGCGCCGGGTAATGCCCCCGCGGCATCTGTGATCTACACGACCGTCGGGGCGTGGCCGCCGGCGGGCGGGTCGCTGACCGATGCGGACTTCAACGTGGCCCTGGCCACCGCCGAATGGGCGGTGGGCTTCACGCCCGCCAGCGAGGACACACCTCCCTACCCGCCCTACGTGCCAGGGACCCAGGCGCGGGAAGCCATCGCGATCTGGCTGGCCATCCTCGCCACCCACCCCCCGGCCGGCGAACTCCAGCAGGGCGTGCAGTGGCCGTGGGTCGGTCCGCAGCGGGCCGGAATCCCGTTCGTCTGGGTCTGGACCTATCCCGGCCAGGCGGCCGGCGGGGTCACGGCGCCCGGGACGCCGCGGCCACTGCCCGCCGCCGTGTACCTGATGGCCAAGGCCATGACCGGCCTGCCCGAACGGAAGGTCAGCCAGGTCCTCAAGGACCGATGGGCCACCTGGCTGAACGGGCGGACCGCCGACGCCCAGCTCGCCGCGGCACTCGGCATCCAGGTGCCAAGCGCACCCCCTAACCCCAAGCCCTGATCGCGGATGCTCAACGGGTCACCACCGCCGACTCCCGGCGGGCACGACCTGAGAGCGCCCGTAACACCATGGCCCATTGACGAAGCGAACCCTATCCGGAGGTACCGGTGACATCGCGGGTCCCAGACATCGAACATGCCCAGGGCGCGCCGGGCGCTCCCGGCCAGCCAGCCCGCCGCACCCGGCGGCCTCGCCTGTGCTGGCTCCGCGCGCTGCCCCTTCTCGCCCGGTACATCACCCGGACGATGCCCTGGGTCACGCTGATTACCGGCTGCCTGGCCGGCCTTGCCATCTTCACCATTTTGGTCTACGTCGTGGCCGACGACCATGCCGCCTTCTGGCTCGACCAGGGCACCGTCCGCCTGTCCCTGCTGCCCGCCGCCGCGGCGCTGGCCTTCGTCTCTTACGTCCCGTTCCGGCCGCTGACCCTGGCCATCCCCGTCCCGGCCTGGGTGACCCCGGCCGGTCACCTCCTGTTCGCCGCCCCCTTCCTGGCCATAACCTTCTGGGCGCAACTGCGCATCATGGCCCAGGTCATCCCCCTGCACGCCGCCCAGGACCCGCATGAACCGTTCTACGCGCTGATAGCCCAGCTCATCGGATGGTCCGCGATCATCGTGGCGGCCGCCGCCTGCACCGCCCGCTCCCGCTTCGCCGACCTCGGCGGCGCCATCGCCGCCCCCATCAGCTTCGCGGTCATCGCGCTCGCCTGGTACACCCCATTGAGCGCGAAATTCCTGGTCAAACCGCCCGCCAACCCGCACAGCGTGACCATCGGCTGGTACGCCATCGCAGCAGCCGCACTGATCCTGACCTGCGCCGCAATGCGGGACCACTGGCACCGCTACACGCGCGGCCTTCACCGCCTCCCAAAGCCCCACTCGTTAGTACGTTCTACCTATACCAGCGTCAGCCGATCATAGTTTCGCTTATCCGATCCTGTGCCGGGCAGCGCGTAGATCCGACACTGACAAGTCAGATGCGCGGCTGGTCAGTCCTGGTTCCTCCAGCCTGGGGCACTCATTTCCGCCCAATTCCGGTCGTCAGCTAATCCGGCATCCGGCCCGCGAGATGGTACCCCCGTGTTCCTGCCAGTCGACCCGGCCGGGCGACGTCTTCGGTGTCCGGGCCGTCCCGCTCACGGCGGCGCAGCGGGCAAGTCGGTGACCCGTGCTCGGTGGACACCCAGACCCTATGTAGATGATGTACACTGGGAGGCGTGAGAGACCTCGATATCACGCCTAAGATGGCTCGGGTTCTCAAGAGCTTCCTCGAAGACCCCGGCCAGCCCAGGTACGGGTTCGAGCTGATGAAGCTCACGGGCCTGGCCAGCGGTTCCCTATATCCCATGCTCGCCCGGCTTGAGGAAGCCGGGTGGCTCACCAGGGGCAAGGAGAACATCGATCCGCATGCCGAAGGCAGGCCGCCACGGCTGCACTACACGATCACCGGGGCGGCCGCCACCGCCGCCCGCCTGCAGATGGCCGCGCTCAGCGACCAGTACCGGCCTCCCGCACCAGGACGTCTCCGTTCCCAGGGCAGCACCGCGTGAGCGGCTATCTCTGGGCCGTCCTCAGTATCCTCGGGGCCGCCCTCAGCATCGCCGCCGCTCTCGCCATGACGATCCTGAGTGACATGGCGAGCGAAGAAGCGCGGGACCGGCTGGAGCACATCCCCCACGCCATCCTCCGCCTTGCTGCCCGGCGGCTCGACGCAGGCCAGCGTGCCACCGTCTACCAGGCCGAATGGCTCCCCGAGCTCGCGCATATCCTCGAACGAGCCGAAGGCCGTCCCATCACCCGGATCATCACCGGAACACGGTTCGCACTCGGCATCTTCGCCAGCTCCCGCCGCATCGCCCGTCATCTTCACCGCCCCGCACCCGGACAGCCTGACCATGCCTCAGCAAGTCCACCAGAAGCAGTGGAGAGCTTCCGCTCCTTCCCGTCAGGAGCACGACATTTCTTGATCACTCTCTCTGGGGCCCGGCCTGAGATCCTCGCACGCTGCCCGACGGAACGGGTCAAGTTCCAAAGCCTCGGCTGGGCAATTCTGATCACATGCGCCATGGCCATGGTGTCCATGTGGTTCGCGCTCGCCAGCGTGATGGGAATCAACGCGCTGGCGGCAATTCCCCTCGCCCTCCTATGGGGCCTGGTCATCATGGGCATTGACCGCTGGCTCATCGCCTCGATGCCGATCGGCGGTTCCCACAAATGGGCGATCGCGGTCCCGCGACTGGTGCTCGCGCTGTTGCTGGGTACCCTCATCTCGACTCCGATCGTGCTACGGGTCTTCCAGCCGGAGATCAACGGCGAAATCACGGTGATCAAGGACCAACGGGCCGCGGCCTTCAGCTCTGCCCAGCAGCACAGTTCGGCGGCGCAGCAGGTCACCAGGTGGACCAGCACCGTCAGCAACTTGCAGCAGGTCATCGACACCCGCGGCGCCGCGGTCATCAACTCATCCAGCGACCCGCTCATTCAGTCGCTGACCCGGCAGAGGTCCGCCGAACTATCACTTGAGCAGCAGTACTTCCGGGCGTGGCAGTGCCAGCTTTACGGCGGGAGCGGATGCCCGACGGGGAATGGGGTGCTCGCCCATGCGAGCGAGGCATCTTATCTCCAGGCCAGGGCACAGGTCACCACTCTTGCCAGTCAGATCTATCAGCAGGCTGTCAGGGAACTGCCTGCCGCGCAGCAGCAGCTCACAGCCGCGACCGGCAGCGAGGACGCACTGCAGAACAGTTTCAATGCCACGAACGAGGCAACGAGCGGCCTGCTGACCAGACTGCAGGCGCTTAGCCAACTGTCCGCCGACAACTTCACTCTCAACACCGCGCGATTCCTGTTGTTCCTGTTGTTCCTGGTTATCGAATGCCTGCCGGTAACGGTCAAGCTGATGCAGCGCTCAGGGAACTACGAGTTGATCGTCCAGGAAGTGGCCAGGCGGGAACTCGCCGATGCCCGCCGAGCCCTCCGAAAGCGCTGGCCACCTGACGATGACCACAACACGACAGCGAGCGGGCCGGATGGACCGTCAACGGGCCAATTTATCTAGCATGGGACAGTTACTCGAGAGCGCGTGGCGAGAAGAGGCCTTCGCCGTCGCTTTCGTCGAGCAGGAACGTGAAGCGGGCGAGCTCGTCGCGGAGCGCTTCGACGCCCTAGGTGTCGAAGCCGACGTAACGGGT